>CAZLQR010000001.1:0-51755 GCA_964561915.1 uncultured Gammaproteobacteria bacterium
TGTCATTTGGCATGCCCACGATCTTCATTCGCTACAATCCGGACAAGTTCACAGGCCAGAAGACCCTGTTGCGCGAAAAGGATCGGTTGCAAGTCATGCACCACACGTTGCTCGCCGCGTTTGCTTTGCCACCGGCTGACGAATCCGAGATGTTGCGTGTGCGTTATCTGTTCTACGACAATCATCGTGTTGGCGAATGGCCTACACATGTGCAATGCATTCCTTGTTCAATGTAATCAAACACATGAAGAACCGGGTTTGTTCCAACAACCCCAGTCCAATCCTGTCGAATCAACACACCTGCAACCGCCTCCCGCCAGACACTGCGGCCTGTAGCCACCCTGCTGAAAGTTACACCCGTTTTGAGTCAACGAGCCGCCGTGGCAAATGCAACTACCATATTTGGTCATCGGACTGCTGTACTGTGGCAAATAACTGTCACTGACAGCGGGGAACACACCAGCAGCAGGATACGTGTGTCCGTAGGGCCACGACGTCATACCTGCGCCCGAGAAACTGTAATTGCCGAGCACCCTAAAATTGGGTAGCAGCCCAGAATAGGCTGACATTCTGCACCGTTTGATGGTATACGCATGTTTTTTGACAAGGTGCACACGCAGAAGATGAGACGATGGTGCAACGAGATGTGTCGGCGACGGTCGCTGCGTGGAGACAGGTGCCACGGACGGCACTAGCCCGAATGAAGGGGTACCAGCCCTTGTTCCGGGGCGTGTTGTTGGAGTGTTACGGGGGGCTCTGCAAGGCACTGATACTCATGACGCGAAGTGTGGCTGAGGGCTGCGTGTGGTTGCAAGTGGCACCGGTTCTTCACAATTTTTCCATTTTCAACTGGCCTATGCCCATGTCGTTCATTCGGAATGTACTCGGAATGGAAGCCCATGACGTTATGCGTTTGCTTCTGGAGGCGGAGGACACCAACCGTTTGGAAATCCTGTGCCAAACCGTGCGTCGACGCAACGGGTCGGTGCCGTCCCATCCCAGCCTTGAGGTGCACATGTTGGAGGCAGAGGATGCCAGCGAGTTGTTGCGAGACACGTGGTCACCTCTAGTGGTGATGCCGAAAAACACCGCCTTGGTGGTGCGGAACCAACACAACATGTTGAAGTTTTGGGAGGTGGAGCGCTTGCACGAGCAGTTCGAGTCCGGTGTGGACTTGGACACCGTGCGGGTGACCATTCGGTACGATACGTTGTGGAGTGTGGTCACTGTGGAGAACAAGAGGACAGGTGAGGTTGTCACATGGGAGTGTTTGTGTGAACCTGGCCACATGGTTCTGTTGGATGACACACAAGTTCTGCTGTATGGGCCTTGGCTGTTGTTGCTTCGGTTGCAAGATGGTGCTATGCTACGACGTTGGCACAGCATGCCGGCGCAGTCACGTACTGTGCCCGATCCTCGCCACGCCCGATTCCTGGCACAGTTCCAAGCGACACCCATGTTTGATTTGGGGCGTGAACCTGGAGATCCCTCCGGCATGGTAGTGTTGCGACATTCACGGCGCGTGCTGGTGTTGTCTTTAGACGGCACGCGTGTGTTTGTGTAAACGACAACGATGAAATACATGGGGTAAACAAAGAAAGCGGCGTTATGCCTCGGATCAATTCGAGAGTCAAGCCCATTCGGGCACATTTGGGCAGCATGTCGCGGCTGTTGCGGTTTGCCGAAATCATGGACCGCCAACAGAGAGCCGAGCAAGCCGAAGGCATGCGCAAATCCGCGGGTGAGCATTTGCGAGCCGCGCGTGCGGCGTATGCGGCGTTGCCTGCAAACTTGCAAGGCTTGTTGAGCGACGAAGAGCGCGCCACGTTGGAAACGGGCCAGCCTTTGCCACACAGTAAGCACAACCGTATTATCACGCAGTACGTGGATCGCGAGACAGTGTCGTATCAACCCGACCCCGAGCAGGCCGCGCGGTTGGAAGAGGCCGAGCAGAGTCGCGATGTGTGCCAGTCTGAATTGGACGAGTGCACCGGTACTGTGCGCCGCGTCCAGGACGAGTTGGGGCAATTGCAAGTGGATTTGCGCAACGTGACCGAGGGCCGCAAGGACTGCGAGGCACAACTGCGGGCCAAAGATGTATTGAGTGCCCAGCAGGTGGCCGACTTGCGTGATCAAGTGCGGCAGTACCGGGCGTTGGAAGAGGAGTTGAAAGCCCAAGTTCGACTGCACGAGCGGTATGTGGATCAGTATGGTCCTGATGCTGTGTCCGAACAGGAACAGCGGGTCAAACGGGCCCGCACCGAGTCGCAGAGACGCCAAGACGACATGCGTGCGGCCGAACGTGCCTACGAGTTGCAAGTGCAAGACTTGAGCCTGCGTTTGGAAGAGGAGCAGGCTCAACGCGAACGTGAACGAAACGAGTTGGAGCGGGCCAAACAGCAAACGTCGGTGGCTAATCGCGTACTGCTGCGCGTTATGAACCAATTCATTCCGGACGCGGAGGAGCAAGTAGAGTACTTTATGCGGTTGCAGAGCGAGATGGAGGCGGGTTTGTGAATACACGGCATTGTTGTTGCGCGCCATCGTAAACGATGTGATGCAGGGGTCCACACGGCCAGGTGTGCGTGGCAGATGCGAGTCGATACCGTGCCACTGTGGGATACATGAGGCCCGTGCACGACACCACAGCGTGGGGATAAATGGACAACACCGTGTTGGGACAGGCCACACACACAAAAGGGTGCGTTTCGGTCCAGAGATTGCGAATCTGTTCGGCGGTCAAGTGGTCCCATTGAAACACGGGATGGACTGTTCCATCTTCGTCGGTGGTGTGGGCTTGTAAGGTCCAGGTGGCGTCCGGAGCCGCATCCACCACTGTCAGCCTGTAAATGGCGTCTGCGGCGCACGGAAATTGCAGATGGGGAATGGGATACGCCACGACACGATTCTCGGTCAGATACAGACAAGTGGCCTCGGCCTGGGACGTGGCAGTGATCTCGGGCCGCTCCATGTGGGCGGTGGTTGTTGTCACACATACAGCAACGAATATGACGCAGGGTGCAAACGCGCAACCCGAGGTTTATGCAATGTGGCGGGTGTCACTGCGCACAGGCACAACGTAACACAGTTTGGGTTCGAGTGCAATGGCATTGAGCCGACCCGAATCATGCAAGTTGCAGACGAGTACATCCACTGGCAATCGGTAGGGGCGGGCGTGTTTGAGCAGTGTCTCGGCTCCACTGAGGGTCAGAATGTAGGCAAACAACCCGCAGCAGCCCTTGGGTTTCACCAGCGTGGGAGAATGCTTCAGGTGGATGTCAGTTCGGCTGCGGCCCAAGTAGAACAACTGCCACGGCAGATTCAGTCTCTTGGCCTCGTCCAGTCCCTGGCGAATCTGTTGGTACATGGCACGGGTGTGGCGGATGTTGGCGTCGTCTTCCAAGATAAGAGCCATGTCGGTGCGCAAACGGACCATGGTTTCCCAGATTCGGACGTGACTGTCGTAGCATCCCAGTTGGCCACGGTTCAGTACGCAGCCATACGCCGCTTTGCCCTCCCGCATCCATTGATTGGCATTGATGACGTGGCCATTGGTACCGGCAAAGTGATGCACGTGCGGTGCCCACGGACCCATGCGGGCTTGCATGCCCAGCCACCGTTGTGGTCGGATGCTGATGGCCCACGTGCTTTGGATTTCTGGAAACCAGGGCAGTGGTTCTTTGTCCAAAGGAGGGCCGGTGGCTTCCACGGCGTCGGGACCAGCCAGTCGATTCTTGACTGCAATGAGTTCGGCCTCGCGATGGGGCCGCACCGTCGTGCGCAGTGTGGTACGTACCGAGCGTACTGGTGGTGGAGCGGACCGGAGCACACTGGGCCTAGCAACTGGTGGGGGCCGAAGGGTTGATCGGAGTGCGTTGGGTCTTGGGGCTGGCCTGGGTTGAACAGATCGCGGCACGGTGGGGCGACGTGTGGGTCGGGTTGGAACCGAACGGGACAGAGCCCGCACCACACGCACGCGGCGACGCATGTCGTTCTTATTGCCGTGCCGGCGATAAAATTGTTGGCCCCTTGGACTCGTGCACACGCAATGTCGGCCGTGTCACTGTGCACAGGCACCACGTAAAACAGGCGCGGCATGGCGGCGAGGGCACGAAGGGTGCCACGGTCATGCAATTCGGCGACGAGAACGTCCACCGGAAGTTGAATAGGGCGCGCGTGTTTCAACAGAATGCGGGCCCCTTCTTCGGTCAGCAAGTAGCCAAACAGGCCTTGACACGTGCGGGGTTTGACCAAACTGCCATACACGGGACCATCGTGCTCTTCCCGGTGGCCCAGGTACAAGAGATGCCAGCCTGGAACATGTTCGGCTTCCGACAGGGCTTGGCGCATGGCTTGGGCGTGGCGCTCGGTGTGCCGTAGGTTGGCGTCATCTTCCAAAATGAGCGTCAGAGGAATGTGTTGCTGGACAATGCGCTCCCAGATGCGGACGTGGCTTTCGTAGCAGCCAATTTCACCGCGCCGAAGGACACTGGTAGGATGGAGGCGCCCTGAGACCTTGTAAGCCGCGAGGTCGAGGATGGCTCCGTTGGTGGCAGGAAAGTGCTGCACCCGGGGTGCCCAGGGTCCTAGACGCGCTTGCAGGCCCCGCCACCGTACCGCACGCATGCTGATGGCAAAGGCGGCTTTGATCGCCTCGGGCCAAGGCAAATGCAGTTTGGACAAGGGCGATCCAGTGGCGGCCACACCCGACGGTCCAGCCAGTCGGTTGCCGTCGACCACAGCCATGGATGTAGAGGCCATCCGCACCGGCGTTTTGGGACGTGGCGTCGTGGGCGTGCGGGTGCCACGCGGTGCAGTTTGCGCTGGCACCGGTGGAGGTTTGGGACGGCGCAAGCCATGGCGAACCGCACGGCGCACCAAGGCTACTCTGCGTTGAAAGGGTGCACGTCGCATGGTCGGCCAATCTTTGTCAGGCGTCTTTACATTAAAGTGCACATGAAAACTGTGTTGGTCGGCTACTGCGATGGCGTGGGCTGCTTGATGGCCTACTTTCGCCGGGCCTTGGAACGCCTGGCACAAGGTCTGGACGTACACTTGGTGTTTGAAGAAAACCCGGCGCGCAATCCTGACTTGTTGTTCTACACCCTGTTTGGCACACGGCATCAACAATACCAGTGCCGCAAGATCTTTGTGTGTGGCGAACCCAATGACGTCTCGCGGCACCGGCCCACGTTGCTGATTGACTGCAAAACGGTGCCTCGCTTTCGGGACCCGGGTGTGGCCTTCCAGTACTTGCCGTTTTATGCCTTGTCGTTTGTGGAGCGCTTCCAGAACCGCATGGAAGACTTGATCAAGCCCGCGGACTACAACGCGGACGCCATTTTGGCTGGCAAGACCAAATTTTGTGCGTTCTTGTACTCGCAAGAAGTAGACTTTCGCAACAGTTTGTTTGATGTCATTTCGCGGTACAAGCCGGTGGATGCCTTGGGCAAGGCCCGTGGGCGACCGGGCCAGCCCATTGACCGTGGGGTGTACCAGGTGGGTCGGCAAACCTACAACGACTTGGCGGTGGCCAAGTACCGGCCCTACAAGTTTGTGATCTGCTGCGAGAACTCGCGACACCCTGGGTACGTTACGGAAAAGATGGTGAGTGCCATGTTGGCGCAGTGCATTCCCATTTATTTGGGTGCACCCGACGTGATCCAGCATTTCAACCCCAACAGTTTCATACACGTGGGTGCGTACGCCAATTGGGAGCATGCCGTGGCCTTGATCCGCGAATTGGACACCAACGCAGACAAGTACAAGGCCATGTTGAGGCAACCGTGGTTGCAGAACAACGTGCTGTCGCCCTTTTTCGATGCAACCCTGTGCGACGGGGCGTTGCGACCCTTGCTCCAGCAAGTTGCATCACAATCGGCTGCACCTCCGGTGGCTGCCGTAGTGCGGCGTCGACCTGGATTGCCAGTTGCATCTGCGGCAGCCAGAGCGTTGCGCCATGCGGCACACAACCGCACCTTGCTGTTGCGTCGCCCGGCGGCGCGTGTGCGTGTTCCAGGGGCCGCTACTGCGATTCGTAGGCGTCCTCGTGCGGTGCGGGCGATCCGCGGATGAACTCTTCGATCAATCCATAAATCATCCTTCGCACACGGTTGTCGTCCAAATCGTCGCTGTCCTCATCGCCCTCTTCTTCTTCGCAGGTGTTTTCGTTCGCGTCGTCGGACTCTTCTGCTTGGCCATCATCGTCCTCTTCGGCGGCTTCCTCCTCCTCTTCCTCCTCTCCCTCGTCGTCTTCGGCCTCTTGCTCGTCGTCTTCTTCTTCACTGGTCGCGTCTGGTTCCTGCTCCTCGTGTTGTTCTTCCTCGCTCGCGGCGTCCGCCGGCTCTGTGTCGCGAGCCTCTGGGTGTTCTTCCTCTTCTTGGGCGGCGTCAACGTCTGGGGCCCCGTCCTCCTCCTCCTCCTCCTCCTCCTCCTCCGTCTCGGGCTCAAAGGGTGCTGGAATCCACGGCCACCGGGTGGGGAACTTGTGATCGGGGTGTTGATCGAGCATGGCCCGAATGCGGTACACTGGAATGACGAACTTTTGCACGTACTGAAAGGCGTGAAACGAGGCTTGTGGCAAATCCTTGAACACGTGTTGTTCGATGTTTTGTTTGACCACGGGAATGGTGGCCTTGTGCTGTTGGCTGTACATGGTGTAGCCGTGAATGTACTGCATCAGACACAACTCGTCGCAAACTTTTTGTTCCGTCCACTCCGGAGGCAGTGTTCCCAGTGCATACGCCCATACCAAACGGCTGTCGTCACGGACCTCCAGGTGTTGCGAAGACCACAATCGACTGGACAATGCGTTGAGTCGGTGCGCAACGCTGGTGCCCAAGTCTTCGGGCAAGCCCAGCAAGGCAGCCTGGATGGAAAAGGTCGACATCTCACGCGCTTTACTGTTGTGATAGACCAGTTTTTTCGGGATTGGGCCTTGCGTTCGGTGCTTTCAACGCACCCATGTCTCAAAGGAAGTAACCAAAGGTGGTGTGATTTTCCGCCCGAGTATGGCTGGCAAACGAGTCATGACGTCTGCCATTCCCGACATGTCCGTGGCCGAAGTCCGCAAAGCCCTGGGCGAGGTGCGCAAACGTGCGTTGGTGCAAACGCCCACCCAACCTTTGTTTATCACAGACCCCTTGACGGACACGTTGACCGTGCAAGACTTTTGCCTCAAGTTTGTGTGCGGCCACCACGACAAGCGGCACAACAAGGGCAAGCGCAAGCATGGCGACGACGAGGACGACGACGAAGAAGGCGAAAACGAGGACGACGACGATTGACGCCGCCGCGTGGCTCACACCGCTTTGACGCTTTGAAACACCCGTTGCAGCAATCCCAGCACGGTGTTTTGGGTTTGCAACTCCTCCAGCGCTGTGCGTGTTTTGCGCATGTCCGCTTCGGTTTGGGCCTGGCGGTGCAGCAGTTCGGCGAGGGCTGGTTGGTTCAGAGCCATCCGTTGGGTGTGGTGGGCCAAGGTGGTTTGCGCAGCGTCCTGGCGGCGTTGCAACGCGGCCACGGGCCATTCGGCACTGGCCATGACTTGTTGCATCATGAGCAACCCGTATCGCACCAGCGCCACGCCGGCCCCGTCAATCTTTTGCTGGGCCGTGACACGGAGGGCCTCCAGAGTGCGCAACGTTTCGGCGACGACGGTTTCGCGGGCCCGGTACTGGACGCCTCGCCCTTCGGTCCACGTTTGAGCCTCGCGCTCACACTCGGCCTGTTGGGTTTCAAACTTGCGTTTCCATTCCTCGGCTTGTTGCAACGCCTCGTTGACTTGGGCCGATTGAAGCACGTCCCCGTTTTGTTGGCGCACGCGTTCCATGGCCATGCGCAGCGGACCGATGCGTTCGGTCAGTTGGGCTTGCCGTTGCTCCAACTCGGCTTGGCGACGCTCCATGGCCTCCAGTTCCGTGACCGACGTGTTTTGCGACCACATGGCCACTCGGCGCGTGGCTAGCGTTTGCAACTCACGTTGCACTGCGTCCAATTGCGATTGCGTCTGGCTCCACTCGGCAGTGGCCATCTTCAATTCTTCATGCAAGGCGCTGGATTGCATGCGTTGGTGGTGCTCCGATTGGCGGTGCATGGACAGGACCGAGTGGATGCGCTGCAATTGGTCGCGCAGGTGCCGCACGCGTTTCAAGCAACAGGGGTCCTCCGCCGTGTCGTGCACCATCAGAAATCCGTCGACCTCTTGTTGGAATTGCAGACTGGGTGGCAACACCGCGGCGATGGACTGGACCCAGTGGCGAAAGTTTTCGTACACGCGTTTCCAGTTTTGCAAAAAAGGGTGGTCTTCGGAGGCTTGGATCTGGCGGTCCAGTTCACTCCGCACCTGCGAATACACCTCGAGGATGCGCTGGCCCTCGCCTTCAAATTCGCGCACCGTGTCGGTGACCAGCAACTGGTAGGCTTCCACCAACTCGCTGCGTAGTTTCCACACCCGCTCGGCGTTGGTGCGCAACAACGTCAATTGGTCGACGTTGCTGTCGCGCAAGGTTTGGAACAGCGTTTGCAACATGGTCCGGGTGTGTGGCACTTCGGTGGGTTGGGCCGGCACCTCATGCCACTGGCGTTGCAACGTTTCGGCCGTGCGTAACAGTGTGCTGAGTTCCTGTTGCAATTGGTAATACGACTGGACCGGGATTTGGTGGCTCATCAAGGCTGTTTGCAAATCGTCGAATTCGTGAGGGCCGAGAGCGGGTTCCCACTGGTTCTGGCCTCCACCAGAGGTTGGTTGGGGTTGAATGGGCGCCACCAGCCGCTGCCACGCCAAAGTCAAACGTCGGTGTCCAGCGTCTCGGATTTGCATCAAGAAAACGCGGCAAACGGCCTGGTAATCCACGTGGGAGGTGCTCGCGGTGGCGGCAGTGATGACAGCCTCGGGTTCTTTGGGCTGCAGTAAACTTACCACCCCCAGCGTTTGTGTCGTTGGACCAGTTTTCTGCTGCGCGTCGATGGATTGGTTGAGTTCTTGCAACCACTGGTCCAGTCCCGAGTCAGCAGCCTGCTGAGACTGGGCTTCGGCATCGTGTCCCACATGCAACGAAAGGTTGACCCGTTCCCGCGACGCAGACGGCATGCCGTGTTTGTTTTAAACCCTACATTGAAATTTTTTGGTCTTTGCGTTCGAGGGATGCGTCGTTTGTACCTCAACTGTTTCAACAAATCAGGATGTCCAGCCTGCTGGAGCAGTTTCGCAATGCCGTGGACACCATGCACACTGCCGTACCGGCTGCGGCTGGAATGCAGCCCTTGGCGTCGGTGCCAGTGCAACTGGCTCCCGTTCAATTGGCGCCACAGCCTGCCATGCAACCCATGAGCACCGCCTACCAACCTTTGGCGCCGTCGGTGGTGGCGGCACCTGCCAAACCGGCCAACTTTTTTTCAAAGCACTGGATGTGGTTGGTGGGTAGCGCCATCGTGCTGGCTGCGGCAGGCGTAGCGGCAATGATGATCCTGAAGAAACGCAAGGCCGGTGCTGGAGGCAAGTCGCGGGGCGGACGGCGCCGAAAGGCGGGCGACGACGAAGACGATGAAGAACCCAGCCTCCATCCGCGGATCCCGACGTTGCACCCCCAGTACGTCCAACAACAACAGCAGTCTATGCCGCGGGTGCCGCCGATTGCCAGCAACATTCCCGTGGCGCCAGACATGCGGTACACCGAGGCACCGTTGCGTGGGGCACCGTTGCCTCCCAACACGCGCGGGGCGGAAATGGGACTGCAGCCCCCGCCGCAACCCAGCATGCAATATCCTCATCCGCAACAGCAACCACAGTACCCCACGGGCGGTGTGCTGCCCATGCCCCCGCCCACGGTCTCGCCGCAAGGCATTCCGTTGGCGCAGCAGCCGCCTATGTCGGCACAACCCATGGTGCCACAGCAGCAACCCCAGCCCGGTTCACAGCCGCCACAGGATCCTAATTTCACGCGGCTGTAAGGTGCGTTGTGTGGTTCTGCATGAAATGTTGGCTGGATTCCAATAAACGGTGCCATGAGCGCCGAGCACGAGGCCCCCCGCGATCCCAGTCCCACGCAACTGTTTGAGTCTTACGAGGAGCGCCTAAAAACACTGGAACTCAAACTCAATGGGTTGTATGTGCTGTTGGAGCGCGTCAAGAAGTTGCCCAAAGCCTTCGACGAGGAAGACCAACAGCACATTCAAGCCCACATTGACCAGTGCGAGAAAGAACAGAAGTACATCCAGCACGAATGGAAGTACCGCGAGTCGCTGTACCACAACACCTTCAAGACGATGCAGCAAGCCTTGACTGAGCGGGCCTCTGTGCTGGAGAAAACCGACGTGGACACAGGCGTGCTGGAACACAACCCCGAGTTGATGGATTTGTTTGTGCGCAAGCAGACCAAATTGACAGCCATGGCGCAGGCCATGCGAGACAAGTTGCTGGAGGAGGAAGATCACTGCAGACATCATTCATAAACCACAGTGACGGTGTTTTTTTTCATGGGTTTGACGCGGTGTCGCGGTTCATTTTGATTCCATCATGGACCTCTTCGCCGACATCTGGCAAACACAAAAACCTCCCACGCGCCGGGTGGGTCCCCTCATTCCCAGCACACATGTGATTCGCGACCCGCGCAAGGCCTATTTTATCAAACGCGAGATTTCACGGCTGTGGAAGTTGGAGCACACGCGAGCCCGCAACCCTGCGCCGCAACCGGTGTCCATCATGCGGGCGGATTTGGCGAAATTGCAGCGCCACCGGTACGCCGTGGCAGAAAAGACCGACGGCGTGCGGTATTTGTTGTTGCTGTCACGGTGGCCGCACGCTTTGGGTGGACAGCCCTTTGCCGTGTTGTGCTCACGCAAGTACGACTTTTACGAAATCCGCGTGATGGCCGAAGAGGATTACTTTCGCGGCAGCCTCATCGATGGCGAGATGGTGTGGGAGTACGAGGGCGGCCAGTTCACGCCACCACGCCATGTCTTCCTGGGCTTTGACGTGGTGGCGCTGAAGGGCATGTCATACGTGCAGGAGCCCTACCTGCGCCGTTACTCGCGGCTGTCTGAAATATTGGACTGTGGCGCCGAAGACATCACGCGCGACCCCCGCAAGTGGAGCGAGACAGCCATGGCGTTGGCCGAACAGCACCGTATCGTGTCCGAAGGCAACCAGTACTGCTTGTGCTTTCGAGCCAAATGCATTCTCATGAAGCAAGAGGTGGGCACCGTTTGGCGCACGCAAAAGAGTTTGCGCCACAAAAGCGACGGCTTGATTTTTACGCCCATTGACGAGGGGATTCAGACCGGCACCCACCGGACCATGTTCAAGTGGAAACCGCAGCCCACCATCGACGTGCGCTGCGTGAGCACGTTTGACGCAGTGGCGCGCCAGTGGAACCACGTGGTGTCGTATGGCGATGGCGGACGCCCATGTACGGGCGACGTGGATGGTGTGTACTTGGACCGGCCACCCGAATTGACCAACATCAGCGACCAATTGTATCCTTACGAAGAGGTGCCCCTGCTCATCGTGCCCAGCGACTATTGGCAAACTGTGATTGACTGGCATCACCGCCGCGGCGAGACCGAATTCACTCACATCGTCGAGTGCTCGTGCCAGTTGCCAGCGCTGACCGAGTGGTTTGCCAGTGCCACCACCATCCCCATGGTCGAATGCACGGTCATCAAGATCCGCGCGGACAAGGCCGAACCCAACCAAAAGGCCACCATCGAGGCCACGCTCCGCAACATCCGCGAGAACATCTCCATCCGCGACCTTGTGGACGCCTGCACGGCACAAATATCCCCTGCCACAGAATAAACGCGAAACATGTTGGGCGTAGTGGTGGTGGCGTACTACACGGTGGCGGTGCCCGTGGCGGCGTATGCGTTGTGGTGCGTGTATGCGGAAGCGTCCGCGCCACGGAACGATGCGGCTGACATTGAAATGACACGTTTGCCGCCCACACCCCGCAAGGATGGGGTGGAGGCTTAGTCGGACGTGGGTTTGGCCCCGGGTTTGCGACGTCCGCTTGAAGCCGCAGCAGCAGCACTGCCCACTCCTGCCGCTACCGTTGCTGCCGCGCCATCGGTGTCGTCGGCCAACGAACCCTGTTTCGCCAAAAACTTGATGCTGGCGTCAATCTCCTCCAACTTGTCTTCGATGGATTCGCACAGGATGTCAATGCGACTGGTGATCGCCGCGTCGTCGGCGTACGTGGACCGCAACTTGGAGAACAGTTTGTCTTTGGCGGTTTGAATGGACTTTTGCAGTCGGGTGATGCGTTGCATGTTACGCAAACGCGCCAGCATGTGAGCCCGTGTGACTTTTTCCTCGCTCAACCCAGCCAGTGCTTCCCGTCGTTCCAATGCTTGGTTGACGATGTCAAAGGCTTTCTTGAAGGTGGTTTCGATAAACGCCAGTGTCTTTTCGCGCGAATCGCCATAGTACATACGTTTCACCCACATGAACTTCTCGGTGGGTTTGTTGACCCCTACGCCGACTTGTGTGGCCAGTTTCTCGTGCTCCTTGACCTGGGCAAAGATCTTGAGGAAGTTGAGCACTTCGTCCACCTCTTTGCCCTCATCGGCCTCCGTTTCTGGATCCAGCAGGAGCGAATCGGAAGGCACCGCAAGGTCACAACTTTCCATGGGTGTGGCCACAGTCCTTTGCTAGCAAGATGCGGAAAACTTTACTGGGTTCACAAATCTTCCGTTGTGCCGAAACACTGGCACGCATTCTTCACTCGCCACATATCAACGTAACGTGTTTTCATTCCAGCACATAAACATGACCCTCACCAACGCTGGTCACCAACACGCCCGAGTGGTGCAGTGCCATGTGACTGGGAAAACACCTCATTTTCCAGGTGTGCAAGAACGCCCCGTTCAGTCGAAACATTTGCAAACAATGGTTGCCGGTGTCGGCCACCAACACCTTGCCATCGCGCACCATCACATCCCACGGTGTTTTGAATTGACCTAGACCAGAACCACGTGAACCCCATTTGCGCAGAAACGTGCCGTCCATGCGGAACACTTGCACGCGGTGATTGTTACTGTCGGTGACGAAGAGGTCACCATCCGCAGCAGTGAGACAGGTGGGACTGCTGAATCGCCCGTCCGCAGACCCATACCCACCCCATTTGCGCTGAAACGCGCCGTCGGAAAGACGAAACACCTGGACGCGGTGGTTGCCTCCATCGACCACCACCACTTCGTCGTTTTTCGTCACCACTACGCCTAAGGGGTAATTAAACTCCCCGTCGCCCGAGCCCACCGAGCCCCACATCCGCAACAACGTGCCGTCTGGGCGGAACACCTGCACGCGGTGGTTGAATTGGTCGGCAACCACCACCTGGCCATCCTTCGCCACCGCAATACCACTGGGGCCCATAAACTGCCCCGCAGCGCTGCCCTGCGAGCCCCACTTGCGCACGAGCATGTCATTGGCCAACACGTGCACGCAGTCATTGTCATAGTCACTCAGGAACACTTCATGGCTTGGCGCGACAGCAAGGTAAGTTGGTTCAAATGCCAACGTCCAAATCGATGCAGGGTGTCCACGGAAGGGCGGCAGTTGTCGGTACGCACGGATAGTTCGCAGCAAGTGCATGGGCACATTGCGAAAAGCCATGGCATGTGTAAGGCTTGCCGCCGCCCAAACGTGGGCTTGGTTGAAATCTGCGCAGAACCAAGGGAGCGTGTGCGTTTGCGGTTGACTCTGCACATTGTGTCAACATGTGTGCCGCACGGTGGCCCCAGTCGTTTGGTGCCTTGCCCTTGCACTTGAAACGTGGCGTGCTCGCCTACCGCAAATGGCCTTTGTTCCAAAACCAAGTGGCCTGGCGTCAGCGTGGCGGAAACTGCAGGTACCGAGGTCTGGCCTTGTCCCGAGATGACGAAATCTTGGTTACGAACCGCGACAATCACTGTGTGGATGTGTTTTCCATCGACGGGATGTTGCTGCGCACGTGGGGCACGCATGGAGTCAAGCCAGGTCAATTTTATCATCCCTATGGCATCGCAGTAACCAAAGATGGTCTGGTGGTGGTGGCAGACGAAGTCAACTGTCGCATACAAGTGTTTACTCTCGACGGCACCTTTGTGCGTGCCTGGGGTTCCATGGGGTCAGGCAGTGGCCAGTTCATATGGCCATCGGGTGTGGCGGTCACAGCAGCAAATGAGGTGGTGGTCATCGATGCACACCAGTCTCGTATTCAAATCTTTCAACTGGCAGACGGAACCTTTCTGAGAAACTTGGTGATTGAACATCCGTTGCCGCACACTTCGGGAGTGTATGTGACGCGTGAAACACCCCGCGACGACGAGTACGTGCTGGTGGATTGCAACGACACCATCCAGGCTTACCATCTCGATGGCACACTCAAGTTCAGATGGCAGGGTGACTTTGACACCGAGTCTTACGTGGCCAACCAACTGTTTGCCCTGTTGCGTGGGGCTGCGGTTAACATGCCAGTGTTGCTCACCGCCCTGGCCGTATCGCGCCGTGGTCGCGTGGTCATAGCCACTGGTCTTGAATTTCTGGCTTTGGATTGAGAGGACCCAGGTTGTTACTTGCCTGGCGCACTTGATTTGAAAATGAAGCCGTTTTTGTGCAGAACGTTGCAAGAACCCCGTTGGCAGAAACGCGTTGGCGCACGCACACGGCCATGGCGTCACGGCGTTGGCGAGGCGTACCGCCGCACCTTTGGCAAACCGTAAAGGCGTATGGGTGGCTCCGGTTTCGCAAGCACCGGGTGTGGCGTGTTCTTCCATCGCTGTTTATCCAGGGCGTGGCCCTCTCAGAGGATGACAGGGAACTGTTCATCACCGCCGGCAAGCAAGTGCAGGTGCTCTCATTGGCGGACGGCACAACTCTACGTCACTGGGGCCGTGCTGGCACTGGTGCAGGTGAATTTCAAGCGCCGACCGACATTGCTTTGGTGCCAGGCAGTCCGGAAGTGGTAGTTCTGGACTCGTTGAATTTCAACGTGCAAGTGTTTCAGCGCGACGGAACCTTTGTGCGTAGATGGGAGTCGTGGGGGGATGACCCGGGACAGATCCAACCGTTGTATTGCATGACGGTGCACCAGGACTTGGTGTTGGTTAGTGACGTGATGGGCGTCATCATTTTTCAACTGGGTGACGGAGTGTGCTTGGCACGATTGCGCACCACTGCGCTTGTGCTTATGTTTTGCACTGCGCCCGACCACACATTGGTGGCAGCCGTGTATTCGTCCCGTTTGCAAGACACCATTGCCTCGCAATTGGCTAACCCTTACGTGGCCATCCGGGTGCTTGGCACGCCCGCGGATGGACGGATGCGGGGCCTAGTGAACAGCCGCGACTTGATGCTGGTTGATTGCAACGTGGACACATTGTCCTTCGCTCGTCCAGACGGCGCGAAGGTGTGTGCCTGGGGATGTGACGAGGACATCAACACCCGCCTGGTGCGTGTCACCCGTGACGGACGCGTGATCTCAGTCAACACCTGGTGCAATGTAACACTGTGGACTTGACTGACTGGCTCGGTCAATCTTGCAGAACTCATCTCAACTACCCGCATTTTTCGAATGAAACGCGACGCATTCACATGTGTAGTCAACGTTGGCCTCAAGCCTATCTGGTCGTGCCTGCGCACCTCAAGCATGACATTTTGGCACATCGTCGGTTGTCTCCGTTCCAAAACCAGGTGGCGTGGCAGATGGAAGTCCAGACCCGCTATCGCGGCCTCGCTATCTCGGAGGCCAACGAAATCTTCGTCACCAACCATAAGAACAACTGCGTGGATGTGTATTCTATCGACGGATTGCTGCTGCGCACCTGGGGCTCAGCCGGTAAACAACCAGGCCAGTTCATGTCTCCGGCTGGCATTGCTGTGACTAAACGGGGCGAGGTGATCGTGGCCGACAAGATCAACTGCCGCGTACAAGTGTTTTCTTGTGACGGCGTGTTCTTGCGTCAATGGGGTTCGTTGGGTTCGAACAACGGTCAGTTTGTGTGGACGTCCGGGGTGGCAGTGACCGAAAGGGACGAAGTGATAGTGACCGATGCACACAAACGCCGGGTTCAAGTGTTTCGGTTGGAGGATGGAGCCTTTCTCCGCAAATGGGTGACAAAAATGGAGATGCCGCACACTGCAGGACTGTGCCTCATACGTGCAACGCCCCAACACACCGAACATCTGCTCATTTTGGGCTGCGATGTCATTCATCGCTTTTGTTTGGATGGAACCTTGGTGTCTACGTGGTACAACAACTTCTCGTCTGTGTGCAGCCAACTGTTCAAGTTGCTCCGAAATGCCACGGTAGATCTTCGCGTTTTGTCGGCATCCCCTGGATCCGTTGCGGTGTCACGTCGGGGTCGAGTTATTGTGGTCTGTGGTTTCAAGGTGGTGGCTCTGGATTAATGGTACCTCGGGCTTGGAATTCGGTGGTGTCTTCGCACGCGTGGATGACCATCCAGGCCTACAAAACATCCGCTTCTTCGAACATGTGGCTGTTTCGCAACGACCGGCTGGGAGCATCGTTCAAACGTGGTGACGCACGTTGGGTCAAGTTTGATGCGTGGTGCAGAGAGGCAGGATTGCTACGTAAAGCATGGTGACCTCGATGTCAACACTCACACTCGTTTTCAAGTGTTTTGGATTCTGCATGCCTCGTTGGTGCTACGGTTGAGTTCGTTTACGATCACACTGTTTCAGTAATGCGGACTTCACGCGGTTGGGCCAATGTGCCCAGTCATTTGTGTGCCACTGTGTATGGCTATGTGACCTGCGCACCCTTTGAAGCACGGATCGTGCGCGTCGTTCCGTTGCGTTTGCGTAACGCCATGAATGTGGCATTGTCTCCAGACGGCTCGGAACTGTACGCCACCTTGCATGCCGAGCACGGAGTGAGTGTGTTTTCCACTGCGGACGGCAGTACACGCCGTGTGTTCGGCGAACGCATACATTATCCCACAGGCCTGGCTGTGACGCGTTCTGGCCAAATCATTGTGGCTGACTCAGCCAACTACCATCTCGGAGTGTTCTCACCCGATGGAACCTTGGTTCGAAGCATTCGCGGAGAATGGTTGAATCATCCCACCTACTTGGCGATCCTTTCAGATGACACGGTGTTGGTGGTCTGCACGGAGTATGGTGATGCCGACTCAACCTCTCAAATTGTGGCCTGCACGCTGACAGGAACCTTTCTTTACGAATGGCCCCAAGTGTTGGAGCGTGGACTCCTCAGCCTTTGTGCCACACCATCAGACCTAATAATCTTGTTGTGGGGCACTACCTTTGATAGTCCGGTGACTGTGCGTGTCGAAGGCTTCACACGTCACGGACAGTTGGTGTGCACGTTTGGCGGCTGTCTTCTTCGTGACCAACCGTATTCTGGTTATTGGTCGTGCTGTGTGGTGCCACGCGGTGCGCACGAAGTGTTGGTCATGGAACGTGGCACCAATCACATTCACGTGTTCCGCACCAATGGCACTTTGGTGAAAACGTTGCAGTACAACAACGTGCACGACTTGCGGCATGCGCGGTGTACGCGCACGGGCCAAGTGCTTTTGTTCAACCTGAGATCGTACATCACGACTTGTGTGGCGGTGCTGGAATAAAGCAGTTTTGACGACGCAGATTGAAGGTGGAGGCACGCGCGCCTCACACTTGTTGGCACATTTCACTTTGGTAATGGCGTGGCAACATGTGCCGGGTCATTTGTTGGCTGTCATCCGGCAGTACCACATGCTGGCGTTCCGGGGCCGAGTGCGACGAATCCAGGCCTTGCCACACCTCACCGGAAAATACATGGCAGCCTCCGTCACAGAACCTGCTGTTTTCATCACCAGTTTCACCCGCCATTGTGTGTTGGTTCTTTCTGCCGTGGATGGAACTGTTCTGCGTCAGTGGGGTTCGCTTGGGTCTCGGGAAGGACAGTTTCGACATCCGGCTGGCATAGTGCAAGCCCACTCGGGCCAAGTGGCGGTGGTAGACTCGGGCAATTTGCGTCTTCAAGTGTTTGACGCACACGGCACCTTTCTTAGACAGTGGAAATTGGAGCAGTCCAGTGCAATGGGTGCACAGGTGAAGGTGTCATCCGAGAACCACGTGGTCGTGGCAGACAAGCAACGGGTGTGTGTATTTGAATGGTCGGGCGTTTTGCTACACGCTTGGCAGTGGACTACGAATGTGCATGCGTTTGTGCCAGCAAGCCTGTGCACAACATTGACTGGACTGGCTTTAATCATGCCACGATCTCCGTGGGACGCCCTGTGGCGTGTAGCCATATTCACGTTGGACAGTGGGGTTCGGACTTTGAAAGAGACACATCTGGGCCGTTACAAAGTCAGACGTTGCGACGTGGCAAACCAGGGCCATGTGATTTACAAATTGGAGGCACGGGGCAACGCAAATCACACAAATTGGAAGTTACGGGCGTTTCGCGATGACGGGGTGTTGCTGCGCCGATGGACCTTTGACACCGTTCCGGCCCCACCCAATTCAAACCATTGGGTCAGCCCGTTGAATGTTCGGTTGATGTTGGTAACTGTGAAAGGACAAACTCAGTTTCTTTGCTCGAAGAAAGAGACTGTTGGGTGTTCATTGATTTGGTTTGAGTGAACAGTACAGAACATGGCTGACGACGTTGGAATAAAAAACACAATGCATTCAAGCATCGTACAAAGCCAGTTTGTAGGCTGTGCCGTTGACGGTAGTGCACACGTAGGCCGACGGGTTGAGTCCAGGCAATGCTCCAGACGTAGCCACGGACGCCAGTCGCAACGGTGCTTCGCGCGAACCCAGTGCCAAGTCGCCGTTGGCCAGACCCTGGGCCCCCGCACCCAAGCACACGCAATTGCTAAAGTCTCCCGCCGGCCCTGCCATGTACCCAAGCATGGCGTTGTTGCGACCTTTGACCAGGCGGTCACCACAGCCTGCACCCACACCTGAATTGTGCCCACCGTCGATGAGACCAGCCATGGCTCCGGCACCAAAGGCCGCATTGCCGTTGCTTTGGACCAGCCGCAACGTGGAATGGCCAAAGCCCGCATTCTGGTGCCCTTCGGTGTTTTCGTAAAGACAGTCTTGGCCATACGCTGCGTTGCCTTGTCCGGTAGTGAGGTGGGCCAAACTGCCACACCCTACCGCCACGGTCTCGCCCACTTGCACGTGCCGCAGTGCATGGCATCCCAGGGCCACCACGTTTTGGATGTTGGGCGACGCCTCTTGCAAGGCACCGGCACCGAGGGCCACACGTGTTGCGTCGGCACCCAACGTGAGTTGCAGCGTCACCATATCCCAGCCCAGGAGTATGGAACTCACTGTGCGCAGCATGGTTCCCTCTACTGCCAGTTGAGAACAGTCTAGCATGCGACCCGACTCGTCAGAAAACAGCGCCAACCCATTGCGGCTGGTTACGGCTGGTGTGGTGACACCCGGCGGCGGCAAGATGGGTTTTGGTTCGGTCCACTGTCCCTCCCCATTCTCGTTCGCCGCGGTCCAAACCATACCCGGTCTCACGTCGTCGTGGGGCAGCGCCAAACCCAACACTGACAATCTTTGTGCCGTGATCTCTTCGGCCACGATGTTTTTGGCTGTGGTGTCACGGGTGACGGCGGTAACCACATGGGCTTCGTCCAACAGCGCCGTGTGGGCTTGCACCACCTCACAGTTTAGACAATTTTGGCTTTGAATTTGAACCTCACTGGGTACCAGGTGGCCATCCACCCAAGTGGGCACGCAGTAGGGAACCTCAACCGAGTCGGCCTTCCACGCAATCCAGCGGGGCTGTTGCCATTGCACTTGGCCTGGAACGGCAGTGGTCACAAGAACCGAATGTTCTGGAATGAGGTCTGGAACAGTCACCGTTGCTGGATCCAACATCAACGACGCGGTCGGGGCCTGGGTTTCCGGCTGGGCCAGTGACTTGGCCACCGCAACCGGGGTGGCTTGCAGAGCCACACTATCCAAGGTCGTGCGCAAAGTCTTCAACTGGGTTTCGAGATCTTTGATTTGCGCAGCCAATTGGCGCACGATGGCCAACGAATTTTGGTCCTTCCATTCCAAGACACCTTTTTGGCCCTTGGTGGCCACGCTGCCAGCCGGCGCGGGGTCATCTTCCAGGACGAGTGTTTTGACATGCAACGCATCGCCGTGGATGGAGACCGTCGAGTCCCGGAGGAGCCGCCCTGTGGTGGTATCAAACACGGCCACCGAGTTGAGTCTGGACTGCAACGGCCCCTCCACGTCGCCTCCGGGTGGCAAGGCTTGCCAAGACCCCTGTCCGTTTTCGTCCGAGGTTAGCACGTAGCCCAGTCGCGCATTGGATGGATCATGGTAAGCATGGGTGACATCGGCCATGTGCGCATGTGCAGCACGGGCGGCCACCTCAGCAAATTCGACACTGGTAGCAGCGGCAACAGGTGGTGCGGAGGAACCGAGGGCCAAGTCTCGGGTCACAACTCGCGGTTCTTCCAGTGCCCGTGGCTCCGCTGGTAAGGAGGCCATCTCCCGCGGCACAAACTCGTTCACCACGTGGTAGATGTACTCCTCGATGGGCACGCCTTGCACATAAAGTTCGGCCACATTGAGTTTGCCGGTGGCAAAGCGTTCCGACACACCGTTTTTGAGTTGCATCGCGCTGTAAGCCGCGTCACGCGGTGGTCCACTGGCTGTCATGCGCTGAGAGTATCGACTTTACATGATGGTAAGCCAATGTTGCTGTGGTTTTACGACAGCACCAAGTGCGTTTCCGGAAGACTGTGGTGTATCCACTACAATGAAGACAAAGTCATGGACACGGTCCAATTGCCCGTGGGCGACGTGAATGCTCCCATCCCCCGTACCATCCACCAGACGTGGAAAACCGGGGAGGTGCCCGATCGGTTGAAGGCGTTTCAAAAGTCCTTCGTGGAGCAACATCCGTCGTGGGAGTACAAACTGTGGACCGACGACGACAACCAGCGACTGATCGAAACCGAATACCCTTGGTTCCTTCCGTTCTACAACAGTTATCCGCATCACATCCAGCGTGTCGATGCGGCACGCTACTTCATCTTGTACCACTACGGCGGCGTGTACGCGGATCTGGACATGCAATGCTTGACGGCTCTGGATCCGCTGAATGACCAGATTGGTGGAGTCATCGTGGGCCAAGAGGGACAGATGCACCACGATGGCACCCAGCGCATTGGCAATGCGATCTTGTTCTCGTCGCGGCACCATCCGTTTTGGTTGCGGGTCTTTCAGGCGCTGTTGGAGGCCCACGCCAAAAGCGACCCACGCAAAATCGGTTCGGTGTTTGTCACCACGGGTCCGTCGTTCTTGCACGAGGTGTACTTGAAGTACCCGCAAGGTGTGACTGTGATGCCTGTGTCGGCGTTCTACCCCATGCCCTGGCGCGCACCCCAGTCCACCATCGAACTGGCCCTGCGGCGTCAGTTTCCCAAAAGTTGGACGGTTCACCACTGGGAAGGAGGCTGGAGGTCGGCGCCCCGCCAAGTCCCGGTCCAGTTCAACCACGGCGACCGTCACTTGCAAATGGTGTTTGTGCTGCCGCGGCGGCGCGACGAGGGTTACGGCGTGGTCGAGCAAAGCCTCATGCACGGCACGCTTCACCGAAACCGTTTGGTGGAAAAATGGATGGAGGTGCTGCAGCCTGGTGACAACGTGATTCAAGTCGGAGCGTACAATGGCTACTTGACCTTGCCTCTGGCCTTGTTGGTGCACCCAGGCCAAGTGCATGCCTTTGAACCCGACACGCGCGCCCGGGAACTACTGGTGGAGGCGCTGCACATCAACAAGATCAAGAACGTGATGGTGTACGACGTCATGCCCACGTCGCACACCGTGCGCATGTTCCGCGTCAGCAAATTCAATCCGGTGAAACCACACCGCACCATCTGGCGGGCGCAGCAACCCAATGCCATTGACATTTGTATGGGTACGCCACTGGACGCCGTGCTCATCCAGGACGTGTCACTCATCCACATCGACGCCAACGGCGAAGAGTATGGTGTCCTCGCCGGGGCCGAGCAAATCATTCAACGTGACCGGCCGCTGTTGACCATCGACATCTGGAACACGCAAAAGCGGGCCGAATTTTCATCGCCAGTTCGCGACGACCAGGTGTTCGGCTTGCTGGATCGCATGAAGTACTACTACCAGGTGGTGGAGAGTAGCACCTACCTCTGCACGCCGGAAGAACTGCACGAGGCTTAAGTTGAGCAGCCGACTGCAAACAATCGCATGGAAAATACTACAATCGGTCCGTAGATTCATTTCGATCGTTTGCGTTGCCGCCACGATGTCGTTCGACGTGGAGGCTGTGGTGAACAAGTACCAACTGTGTGATGATGCGCGCGCCATCTTGCAGTCGTTGACCATCGATGCTTCCGAACAAGAGAAAATCTCGGAGTATGACCAGCGCACGCCGGACTGGCTCAAAGCCCGCAACGACCGTTTGACCGCCTCCCGGTTTGGAGCGGCCCGCGGGCACTGCCAGTACACCACGCATGCACAAGTGCTGTGTGACATGCTCTGGGGAGGCTTCAAAGGCAACGTTGCCACCGAATGGGGCGTCAAGTACGAGCCCGTCGCGGTGGATGTGTACACCCAGTACATGCGGGCGCACAAAACCCTGACCCCAGACCAGTTCCGCGTGACACACTGTGGCTTGATGGTTTCGGTGCAGCATCCGTGGATTGGCGTCAGTGTCGATGCCTTTGTGTTTGACGATTCGGAGCCCGAGCCACGCAAGAAGGGTGGCGCCGAGATCAAGTGTCCCTACGGCAAGAAGTTGTATCCCTTCATCCCTTCCATGTACTTTGATCAAATTCAAGGCAGCATGGGGTTTCTGAACTTGCCGTGGTGGGACTTTGTGGTCTGGACCCCAACGCAAACACAAATCCGCAGGTACGACTTTGACGCCGTGTACTTTGCCCAAGAGTTGTTTCCGCGGCTGGAGAAGTTCTACATGACCGAGTACTTGCCGCGCGCCGTGTTGAAGCGCCAGGGCAAGTTGCGGCCCGGCAAGATCGACCCCATCATGGAGATTGTGGTCATGAGCGAAGAGGGCAACACCGAGTCTGCAGAGCCACCGACTTCGCAGCCACTCCTGGCAGCACCACCCCAGGACACAACCCAACCCGAACCGGAGCCCGACACACAGTCACGAACCACCACCGTAGTTCCAGACCAATCTGGACGAATTCGTTTGTCGCAGTTGTTGCGTTAACGCATTCTGTGGCCTAGTGCCTCCCACAATGAAGTGTGTCGGCTGCATTGTTTCAAGTCCGCGTTGTGTGGCTATGAGTGCAGAGGACCACTTCCATCGGATGGTGGCGTTTCGCCGCCCGACCATGGACGACTTGCCCAGCATTCAATTGTGCCAGGAGCGCAATTTGCCCGAGCGTTACGATGCGGCCACCTGGGAAATGTTGGTGGATGCCCACCGCGCCACGTCGTGGATCATGGTGCAGTGGGGCAATGGCCCCGTGCATGGCTTTGTGTTGGCCTCGCGTGACCACATACTGGTGCTGGGCGTGGACGAGGCCTACCGCAATCACGGCAAAGGCTCCCGATTGCTGGAGATGGTGTTGCAAGACCGTGCCGTGAAGTACCCGGTTTATTTGCATGTGCGCGTGTCCAACCGTACGGCGCGTCGGTTGTACCAACGGCTCGGGTTTCGTAATGATCACGTGTTGCCCGAGTACTATGCGTCTACGTCCCAGCCGGAAGACGCCATGTTGATGCGGTGCGACACCCGCCCTGACGAGGACGCCGAAGAGGGAGACACGGTGCGTGAGGTGGCCAGTCCGCCCAATGTGTAAACGAACCAACAAAATTAAACAAGTTGTGATTTGTATTGACTGGCTCACACCACATACACGTCGCGGGCCGAGTCAAACCGTAGGGTGGTTTGGTCCAGTCCAGTGAGGGGAAACACGGCAAAGGACGACACGATCAGCGGACCCGTGGTGGTGGGCGACACGACTGTGGTGTTGTCACTGCGGTACACGTAACCGCCGTTGATGCGGCACAGCGCAGCGTTGCTGTTGTTGATGTACAGGCCTTGCATGATGTAAAACGTGGTGTTTTGCGCCGCCAAGGCCGGGCTGGGCATCCACGACCGCATGGCCGTCACACTTTGCGTCAGCGTGTAGATGTACCACGCGTACAACCGCTGCACCGTTGAGGTGTTGGAAGGCGCATTGATGAAAATTTGGCTGGTAGAGGGGCTGGCGGTGTACTCTGTCACCAAGGCACCGTTCACGCCGTTGGCTACGTACACCGTGTCGACTTGCAGCGTCACGGCAAAGTTCCAAGTGTGTTGCAACGTGTTGAGGCTCAACGTGCCCGTGTAGGGCAAATAGCCCAGTGCGACCACCTGAATGGCCACGGTGTCGCCTTGGCTCAAGCACGCCATCAACGGTGTGGTGTACGTAGTGGTGCTGACGTTGGCGTTCGTGACTTCCACGGACTGGGTCGAATTGTACAGCCGCACGCGTGCTCCCGCCACCAACCCCGACAGATTGATCCACGTGTAGTTGGCTCGGGGTTGTTGGAAGGCGGGGTTGAAGAAATTGGCGGTGCTGGTGGCCAACGTGAACACGATGGCGGTGACGGCATTGGTTGCACTGCCAACTGCGGCAGCATACTTGACGCGGAGCCGAAAGCCTTGGGCCGGCACCAGCACCCACGCGGCCAGATTGGCTATGGTTAGGGTGTCGTAGGTGTTGAGGCCCAAAGCCGATTGCCACCCTTGGCCATCGTTCAAGTCGATCATGTACGTCTTGGTGTAGTTGGCCGTGTTGACTTCGCTGTACGTGATGTCGATGATGCTAGTGTAGCCGTACGTGTAGTAGTACCCAATCCACTCTACTGTGTCGCCTGTGGAGGGCAACTTGCCGGGCAAAATCGCAGTGCCCGTGAGGGTGTACTGGGCGGTGTTGATGTAGTCGTTGCGGTTCAGGGGGCTGATGCGAACGCGGCCCAATGTGTCGCAATACGGACCATCCATGGTGACAATGTTGCCATTCAAGGTTCCCAGCCACCCGCGCACCACCATCATGTTGGAGTATGTTATGTTCCACTGTGGTCCGATTTGGGGATTGCTCTGGAGGGTCACGTTGTTCCAGACGCGAATGCCCATGCCCGAGTTGCCGGCCCCGTTGGCCGACCCACGGCAGTTGCGCAGGTACAAGCGTTGGAACTCTTGGTTCTCGTCGATGCCACCGCCATTGCCGTTGTTGACAATGTTTTGCATGCTGCGCGTGGCAAAACCGGGAGTGCCGCAATCCAAGGGTACCGTGGGCGTACCCACGTTCTCAAAAAACATGTCGATGCCACCTTGGGCGCCTAAGAGGCCGTTGTAAGGATGGATGTTGGAAATGGATCCATCGCCCAAGAAGGAGATGCCACTGACGTACACGTTGCCAGCGCTGCCGTTGCCCACGACATAAGCGCCATTGACACTGGTGGTGGTGCCTGCGTGGCGGTCAGCAAACACCAAATTGGTGAATTGGCTTTGCGTGGGTCCACCCGAGATGCCACCTCCGACCAACGTGATATTGCGGGCCGTGATGTAATTGCCCGAGACGGACACCCCAATTTGGCCTGCGCTAGCGTGTTCATACGTGGCCGTGGAGGAGACAAAGAGGTCACACCAAACGTTTTCCACCAGCACGTCGTACGACGTGGACACGTTGATCAGGGCCGACGGAGCCAGTTTGGACAGGCGTGAATTGCTGATGCGGTTCCCAGGTTGGCGCCAGTTTCCTCCCAGACACGGCCCAATGTTCTGAATCGTGCCGGGTACACCTGTGACGGCGCAATTGGGCAACACAGACGACATGGCCAAGTTGTCAACCACCAAGGGTTGAAAGATGCCTGTGGCGATCACGGCTTCCGCCAGCACCGAATTGGTAAGCACGAGTTGTTCCATCCAGTAGCCGGCCGCTGGTCCATTGATGGCCAGCGCCGGCGAAATCGCATAGTCCAGGGCAATGGTGGCGCCAGAAAAATCCACGGGGCCGTTGCCCGGGTTGAGTTGCACCCGATTCGTCCACGTGAAATCAATGCGGTTGGTGTTGTAAGCGCCCGCCGGTCCTCCAGTGCCTTGGATCGTGGCGCTCAGGATCGCGTTGGGAATGCGTACGCGCGCACCCACTGGTGGTGGATACCCGCAGGCGGACCCGCGCATGGAAACCCAGGTGGGTGCTGTGACATCAATCTGGTTGGTCAGTATGGTGGTCCTGAGTGAGTACTGCACGTCGTTGGACACGCTGTTGGCTCCACCGATGACATACGGAATCCAAATCACAGGCGTTGTGTCCAACACAGTTACCGGTGTGATCAGCAGATACGTGATGTTGAATTGGGTCAACCCAGAAAAGGCCTGCACGAATTGGTACTTGGCAATGCCACTGGCGTTAAAGTCACTGGCACGGGTCAGTGTCCACGCGGTGCTGCTGGAGCCTACACTCGTCACCACGTACAGTCCATTTTGGGTCATTGTGGTTTGGTTTTTCACCAGTATGCGGTCGCCCAAGTTGACGTTGAGCCCATCCACGTACAACGTGCCATTCGTGGTGGCTGTGAGCACACCGCCACCGTACGTGGGAAAATTGGGCAATTGGTTGATGGTGGTGAGCCGCACGTCGGCAAAGGCAGTGCCCATGGCATACACGATCAAGTACGACCCGTAGTAGATAGGCGTCCGCGCATTCGTCATGTTGGCCACGCGGTCCAACAAGTAGCCCGGTCCATTGCTCACACACCGAAACAAGCCACTTAAGGTGGCCGGCAACTGCGCTGCCGTGAGAAACACGTTGTCCTGTGCTGCTATCACGATGCTGTCCAGAGTAAGGGCCGTGGCTTGCACCAGTGTGGCGGCTGTGGTGGCCACAGTGGTCACTTGAGCCGGCAAATACCAAAACGTGTATGCCAACGTAGCGCCAGTGAGGACGCGCACCAATCGATTTTTGCGCAGAGGTTGCGCCGCTGCCGACCAATCTGACGCACGCGTCAATACATAGGAGGCACCCACAGTGGTCACTGTGTAAATGCCATTGTCCGCAGTAGTGACTTGGTTCTTCACCAACACACGGTCTCCTACGGCGGGGTTGAGTCCGTCAACGGTCAACCCAGTTTGAGTGAAGGTGGCACTGTTCACACCAATCGTAGTTACAGCAGTAGTCAAGTACCACCAAGTCAAGCGGTTGGTGTTGCCTCCAACCGCAGTCATGCCACCTCCAGTTACGTATACAGAACGGTTGGCCGCAATGGGTTGCGCCGCTGTGTTGAAATCTGTGGCACGGGTCAACACCCAGAGACTGGAGCCTGTTCCATCAACGGTCACCACGTAAATGCCGTTTTGCAAGGCCGCGACCTGGTTCTTGACCAGCACGCGGTCGCCCACGGCCACGTTGACACCGTTGATGACGAGGCGTGCCACCGGTGCTGTGGCTGTCAAGGTTCCCGCAGGGTTGCTGTAAGTGGGGCTGTTGGGCAACGCCGCCGCTGTAGCCCACACTACGTCGGTAAAGGGAGTGTTGGTACCTACACTGGGGGACAACGTGGCAGGTCCGGCACTGTACGTGGGCGTGCCCAACAGTGCTGCGGTTGTGGTTGCACCCACTGGATCAAACTCGGCTCCCACCCACAGCACTGCAGTGGTGTCAATGGTTGTGACCACACCATCCAAGTAATACTTCCGGCCAGCCAAAGTGGCACCCCCCACGATGCCCACCTCGCGGGCTTGTTGGATGGGTTGCACCGGTGTATCAAAGTCGGCGGCACGGGTCAGCACCCACGGGGTTATGCCACTGCCCACCGCAGTAACCACGTACAGTCCGTTTTGCGTGGTTGTGACTTGGCCCGCCACCAGGATGCGGTCGCCCACCGCTGGGGTTACGCTGTCTACTACCAGGGCCGCGTTGGCTCCGGCGGTGAGTGCGGGCGCACTGTAAGAGGGACTATTGGGCAGCGGACTGGTGGTGCCGTACGCCGCCGCGGTGAACGGGGGTGCCGGCGTGTTGGCAAACGACACGGCGTCGGTACCAACCACATTCACCGTAGTGGTCATGGCCCACCAAGTGTTGGCGTTGACAGTGCCCGAGTACACAAACACATTGTTGAGGGGCACCCAGGGGACGGTGCCGGTGGTCATGGCTGCCACACGGGTCAACACCCAGTTTGTGGAATTGGCTGACAGATAATACAAGCCGTTGCGTGCTGGTGCGGCCTGGGCTGTTAACAGTACTTTGGAGGCCGAGGCTTCGGTGCCGCTGGCGGTCCATACTGACACGCCGTCCACGGTGGGAAACAGACCAGTGCCTGTGATGCTGGTGGTAGTAGAACTGGCTTCGGTTAAGGGCGACGTAGCCACCGCCGCGGCTGTGCCAAAGCCTGGAGTACCACAGCCCAGTCCCATGGCACCCATGGTTCCGTTACCATACTGGAAGAGCAACGCAGTGGCTGTACTGGTGGTACCAGCAGCACGTGCCGTACCGAGCATGGAGTCGCTGATTTGGCCCCAGACCACAGCCGTGGTGTCGATGGTAATGACTGCCGCAGTCAGTTGCCACCGCTGGCCTTTGTACGTAGTGCCGTCGCGCACATTGGTGTAGGCGTACTGGGGGATGGGTTGCGCAGCAGTGTTGAATTCCGTGTCGCGCGTGAGCACCCACGGTCTAACTCCAGCAGCACCTGGGTCCGTCACCACGTAGATTCCATTTTTGGTGTTGTCTGCTTGCTGGCTGACCATAACACGCTCGTTCCAGGTCAGTGTCACGCCGTCCACCACCAGCACTGCATTGGCGGTGGCGGTGTAGGCTTGGGCTGCGTACGTGGGAGCGTTGGGCAGCACGGCGGCGGTGTTCACACGCACCGGTGACAACTGGATGGCTTCAGCCCCGGGAAACAACACAGTGGTAGACGTGTCGGGACACACACAGTTACGCAACGGAAACCACAGCCCGGCATTGGTGGCGCCATTCGTAGAGTACACATACGTCATGTTGGCCAGGATGGCGCCGCTGACGCGACACCAGTCGGTGGCGCGCGTCAACACGGCTTGCACACCCACGGCTCCAGCAGTTGTGACTGTGTAAATTCCGTTTTGCACGGGCGATGCCTGGTTTTTGACCAAGATGCGGTCGTTCAGGGCCGTTGCGTAGCCGTCGATGGTCAGCACGCCCGTGGCTGTGACCGTGTAGGTGCCGCCCACGGAATTTGCTGCCGCAGCCACAAAGGTTCCGGCTGGCAGTGCTGTTATGGTAGCCACGGCCGTGGTGTAGCGCCGGATGGGGTCGGCGCTCAGGCGGCGGTAAAATTCAATTTGGCCGCTGTCGTTGGTACCAAAGAAGCGCCCGCGGATGTCTTGGTACGCCACCATGGAGCCATTGCCCCATTTGAAGGTGGGGTCGTTGGTGGCATCGCCCTGGGGACCAGCACTGGTCCACCAAATGTAGGTGTTGGTGCCCACGCCAGTTTCAACCTGCACGGCCGGGCATTGGTCTTGCACGGGAAATTGCAGAATTTGGTTGTACGATCCGTCGATGGTACCCAATTGAAACCACGCGCCAAACGACACCACTGACGTGTTGGCCGCCAAGTTCCAAATCAAGGCTTGCACGTGGACTGCATGAATCCATCCGGGTTGGAAGGCGGACGCTGTTACTACTGTGGCTGAGTTGGCCACAAAGAACAATGTGCTGCCACTCACTGGCGACAACACAGTGCTGCGGAACTTTACGTAGCCGTGAAAGGGGAGGGCCGCACCTGCCGTTAACGGAGTGGTACCCAGGGCGGTCCATACACCCAGGAATTCGCCCACGAAGGCGCCGGCTCCGTTGGTCAACCGCACGTCGTTGGTGCCCACCGTGCCCAGCGCTGGGACTGTGCCTGTGGATCCCACAAACTCCACCCATTGCACGGTAGTGCCGTCGAGTTTGTAAATGCCGCCTACGTTGGTGGCAATGGCCCCTGGCACGCGGGCGGTTTGGCCCCACCGCATGTCCGAATTGATCAACAACGTGGCTTGGTTGTTGATGGTGATGGTGCCAGCATTGGCCAGTCCAGACAATGCGGCACTGTCAAAGTTGACCACACTGCCCAAGGTACTCAACGTCACGGACATGGGATTTGCTTCTTGTGCATCGAAATTTTACTAACTGTACGTGATGGACGTGACATTCGACCCCGTGTACCCCATAGTTTTGGTCAACGCAATGCCCGGTGGGGTGTTGCCCGAGAGCACAATCGACGTCAACAACCCCAAACTGTAACTGAAGGTTCGTGTGATGCCAGGCACAGCAAACACCATAGTTGCCATCGTTCCGTCTGGGTTGTAAGTGACTGTGGCATTGTACGCCTTCAGGTTTTGGTTCACCGTTTCAAAGGACACTACACCACCTGCGTTGCCCACCACCAAGTCCAGTGTTCCGGATCCACCTGTGATGGTGATGGAGCCATCTGAACTCGTGGGCTGTGCCAAAGATGGAGCATTGCCCGTGTTGCCAATGAGCAATTGACCGTTGGTCAGGGCCGCAGCCACAGTCAAATTGCTCGCTCCATCGGTCAAGGCGACACGGTTGGCAGCCGCAGTGGTCCACGTAACGTTTTGGCCACTCACTGTGCCACTGTTGGCTGTAACATTCCCGGCTGTGGCCACAATGTTGCCTGTGGTGGCGGTTATTCCAGTGCCTGCCGTCATCGTAGTTCCAGCGTTGACCTGGCCCGCGGTCGCCACGATGTTGCCTGTGGTGGACGTGATGCCAGTACCCGCCGTCATGGTGGTGCCGGCATTGACCTGGCCGGCCGTGGCCACGACATTGCCGGTGGTGGCTACGACGCCAGTGCCACCCGTAACAGTAGTTCCCGCACTCACTGACGTGCCGGCATTGATTTGTCCCGCGGTGGCCACGATGTTGCCTGTCGTGGACGTGATGCCGGTGCCTGCCGTCATGGTGGTGCCGGCGTTGACTTGGCCTGCCGTGGCCACGATGTTGCCCGTGGTAGACGTGATACCCGTTCCCGCAGTCATCGTGGTGCCTGCATTGACTTGTCCGGCCGTGGCTACGACATTGCCCGTCGTGGCCACAACACCAGTACCACCCGTTACGGTAGTTCCTGCACTCACTGATGTGCCGGCATTGATTTGACCTGCCGTGGCCACGATGTTGCCCGTGGTAGACGTGATACCCGTTCCCGCCGTCATCGTAGTTCCCGCATTGACTTGACCCGCTGTGGCTACGACATTGCCCGTCGTGGCTACGACATTGCCCGTCGTGGCTACGACGCCAGTGCCACCTGTAACGGTGGTCCCTGCACTCACTGACGTGCCTGCGTTGACTTGTCCCGCGGTCGCCACGATGTTGCCCGTAGTGGATGTGATACCCGTGCCCGCCGTCATCGTGGTTCCCGCATTGACTTGACCCGCTGTGGCTACGACGTTGCCGGTAGTGGCAATGACCCCGGTTCCACCCGTTACGGTAGTTCCCGCACTCACCGAAGTTCCAGCATTCACTTGGCCCAATGTGGCAGTGATGTTGCCTGTGGTGGCTGTAGCACTGGTGCAAGACAAATTTCCGGCCCCATCCACTGTGGCTGAAGCGGCCTTGGCCACCAATGTGTTGGCGCCGTCCCACACCAGAATTTGTGTGTCGGCCGAAACGCCAGACTTCTCGATAAAGCCAGTGGCACTGCTGCCGACGTTGACCACACGACCTCGCGTATCCACTTGCAAATTTGTGGGGTAGGCATAGGTGCCGGCAGCCACCCCCGTGTCAGCCAGCGCCAAGGACCCGGTAGACACGATGGGGTTATCCGGATTCAAGGTGTTTTGCAAATCGTTGGTGTTGAAACCCAAACTGGTTATTCCACCGGGTGCTCCAGACATGGCCGCAGTTACTCTGCCTTTCGCATCCACGGTTACAGTAGCGTTCGCATAGACCCCCGCCACCACTCCCGTGGGTGCCAGGGCCAAAGACCCTGTCGAGACGATGGGGTTACTCGGGTTCAAGGTATTTTCCAGATCTGTGGCGTCAAACCCCAAACTGGTGATACCCCCGGGTGCTCCGGATGCCGCGGAGGTTAAGCGACCTTTTGTATCCACAGTTACGGTGGCGTTGGTGTAGGTACCCGCCATCACTCCAGTGGGTCGCAAAGCCAGCGTACCTGTGTTCACAATCGGATTGGCGTCGTTCTCAACGTTGGTCATGTCCCGTGCATCAAAGCCCACGGCTCGCACGGCTTGTAGCAAAGTGGGTGAGATGTACTGGCCATAGGTGATGTTGCGGCAACATTGTGGGTCCACCCAATCCATGTTCACCTCTTGGTGCTTTGTTGTTATGGACAATTTTTGTCCGTTGCAAAACAAAGAGCATCATGGGCACGGTTTTGCCGCCCGACGACATGTGGGAGGACAACTGGATTGAACCTTGCACACAATGCCACCGCGAATTCGTGGTTGGTGGGTACAAAAAAGCCGACGCGGACAAACTCCGGAATGTGTACCTGACCCATTCTTTCATCCAAGATCCTGAAACCCATGAGATCCATCGCTACTGTGCGGACTGCGTGCCAATGCAACACTTGGCTACTTGCAACGTGGTAGACCTGCGAGTGGCCTGTGGGTGTGCTCCGTTGCGCACTTGCCGGTGGTGCGACGACCTCCATTTCCGAGCCAACATGGCGACTATGCAAGAGTGTGATCGGTGCTACGCAGCCCTGCGGCGTGCCATTGCCGCCTTTGCCACACCCGAAACTGATGCAGCCGTGGTGGTGGCTCCGTCGCAATAAATAGTTCGTTCGTTGGTGCCGGCAAAACACACACCAGCAAGATGTAAAGCCAACTTGCAACCATGGCGTCTGTGGCCACCTCTGCTCCTGTGGACCGCAGCGAGGTTCGCTATTTGCACGTCGGCATTTTCACCGACGAGAAAGTACTCCAGTTGGCGAAATTGATGGAACTGCTCAGTGACCAGTGCTTACAAGAGTTGCATCAAGTGGCGGCGCAAAAGTCAGGCTTGCGACTGATGCCCTCGGAATTGCAACCGTCATCGGAATACGGCCGTGCGTTCTTGACTGGGCTCAAAGGCATCAATCACTGGCCAACAGACGTGCTGCAAAGCGAAGTGGAGCGCACCCGCACCAAGTGGCCCTTTGTGGAGGATCTCTTCAAGTACACCGTAATCCGTTACCTGCAAGAGGTGTACAAACACGAACAGCCACGCACCATCAGTTTGACGCTGCCTCCGTTGCGCGAATTCATCCACCGCTATTACATTGAGGTGGCCAACAACCCACTGACGCGCAACTTGAAGTACTTCAGCACGTTCGGTCTGGAGAAGAAGAACCTGGTCATTGATTCCGTCCGTGCCGCCTTGTTCCGTGTGCTAGAAAGCCAGATCAACTTCCAGACCTCGGTGCGCATCGAATCCGGACCGTTGAGTCGCGGTGACAGCCTTCCCACTCCACAGCGTCGTGCTCCAGAGCCACTGCGACCCTGGGACATGGCGGGAACACCGGTACCGTCCGAGCGACGGCCGGCCCGGACACGACCCGCCAGCCCAAATTTGGATGCCATGATGCGGTTCATGACCACGCATTTGGATGAGGCACCGCCGCCGTCCGAAAAAAAACCACCTCGTCGTCCTCAACCACAGCGAGAGCCCCCCGAGGTGGAAGAGCCGCCCAGCAACCCCAGTCCAGTCGCCGAAGAGGACGCGGCCGACGAGGCCATCCAAGTGGAAAAGCAACAGCACAGCGCGCGAAAACCAACCACGGCCCAAAAGCCCCAGGCAGCCCCTCAGCCCGGATCCTCCGTGAAACCGGGGACAAGCACGAAACCTCCGCTGGCAGGCCCCGGGTCGTCCGCAAAGCCCAAACCCAGCACAAAGGCACAGCCTCTGTCGGCAGCAAAGCCTCCGTCGGCCGCAAAGCCCGGCACAAGCACCAAGCCGCCACCAGCGCTCGACGCCCGGCCTCCGTCGGTGCGCAAAGTGCCGTCGGCACGCAAGGGACCCACCGTGACCCCTGACCCAGACGCTGCCGACATCAAAACCATTGAGGTCGAGGTGGATGTGTTGCCCGCGTCCAACAAGTCGTCGCCCACGCTGTTCCCCGAAACCGAAGACGTGCCTCCGTCGGATGAGGCTGTGCCGGAATAGGCCACGCCCTGACGAGTCCAATTATTGTGCGGAATGAAGTAAGCCAATTCCTGGAGAGACCGCGAGAATGAAGATTTCGTTGCGCAAGTTTGATTTTGCCAGCATGCCCAAAGACGGCCGCATCATCTTGGTCATTGGTCGTCGTGGCAGTGGCAAAAGTACCATGCTGGAGGACTTGATGTTCAACATGCAAAGCCGGTATGACTACGCCCTGGGAATGTCACCCACCAACTCGTCCATCGAAATGATGGAGAAGCACATGCCCGAGGCCATGGTGTTCAAGGAAGGGTTTTCCAAAGAGCAGTTTCAGAAGATGCTGGCTTTGGCTGCGTTGATTGCCCGGAAGAAGCGGCTGCGCCGAGGGTTGCTGACCCTGGACGACTGCAACGCCGACAAGGAAGCCTTCAAAAGCAAAAGCATGCGCGATTGCTTCATGAACGGCCGGCACTACGGTATCAACATTTTGTGGGCCATGCACTATTGCATGGACATTTTGCCTGACCTCCGCACGCAGGTGGACTATGTGTTTGTGTTGAAGGAGAACATCCGCAAGAACAAAGAGCGGCTGTTCAACAACTTCTTTGGCATGTTTTCGAAACTGGACGATTTTATCAAGGTCATGGATGACTGCACGGAAAACAACGAGTGCTTGGTGCTGGACAACACGTCGCTCAACAAAGATCCCAGTCAATGTCTGTTTTGGTACAAGGCCAAACAATTTCCACCACCCTTCCACTTGGGCAAAGAGGTGTTTTACCGGCTTAGCGACTACTACCGCGCCGAAGACAACGAAGACGAAGACCTGTTGCAAGTCAAGATTCGACCGGGCCAGGAAATACCCATTGCCGCCGGTGGCAACCAGTTGCAATTCAGCAGCCAATCCAATCCACGCATCGAATTGGTGGAAAAGCAAGACCGCGATTCCTAACTGGCCCACCGCAAGATTTGCGCCCGTTGCTTTTGCACGGTTCGCTCCAACTCGCGGATGCGTCGCTCGTACACCTGTTGCACCGAAGTTTGGTAGTCGGTCACGCGCCGGTTCAAGTCGGCTTCGAGCGTTTCAATGTGCCGTTGCAACTTGTCGATGAGTTTGTCTTTGGCGCGCAAGGCCTGTTCGTGTTGCGCCATACTCGCCTGGGTAGATTCCAGGCTGCTTTGGAACCACGTTTTGGCTTCCCGACTTTCGCGGCGGTAACTGAGCATCAGCGCTTGCTTTTGCTCTTCTAGGTCACGGGCATGGCGCGCCACACTGTTTTGCAAGTCATGGGCCAGGCGTTGTTGTTGCTGCCGCAATTCCGCGTTGTCCCGTTGTGCGTGGTTTACCGTTTGTTCTCGCTCACCCAACAGTTGTTCCAGAGCCTGTTGTTTTTCCAACACACGCTTCAACTCGGCCACCTTTTGCTCGACCTCATCGGCTTTCGTTTGCAAGGTGGTGGCCAATTCGGATTCGCGCTGCGCCAAGGCGGACAGCGTTTGCTCCTTTTCGGCGCACAACGCATGGTACTTGGTTTCCCAATCGCGCTCCTTTTGATCCAGAAGCACACGCAATTCTTGTTCGCGCACCTGGAACTCGTGCTCCAAAGCCTCGGCGGTGCGTCGCCCTTCTTGTTGGATCCGGGCTTGTTCTTGCAGCAAAACCTCACGCTCAAATTGCATCCGCGCCACATCCTGCTGCATCTGGGCCAACGAGGCCGCGATTTGTTGTGTTTGTTCGGCGACGGGCGCGGGTGGCGTCGGGGGTGGGGGTGGCGTTAGTGTTCGCAGGGGTGCGGCAGGAGCAGACACCACGGGCAAGGGAGGTCGACCGGCTCTGACTTTGTGCAGCACACGCAACCACGTCTTGTTGATGACCACTAACATGCGTGTTAGGTGACGCCACTGGTACCGACGCCGGATGCCGGCCACGCGGCGGCCCATCCACTGCATGGCGAGCAGGCTGGTCTTCATGCGGTCCCAGCGGCGTTTCTTGATCCAGCGGTGAATGGCTGTGGCGAGTTCGGTCGTCAACGGTCGACGTGTCCATTCCAGCACCTCGTCGTGGTTGCCAGCCTTGAAAAAGATCTTGGTAAGTCCCAGTTGGTATGTCAATGCCGCTTGGCCGGGGTACACAAACCGCAACAACCCTTCACAAATGTTGCGCAGGAACACTGGCCGATCCAGGGCATACGGTACGTACCGCGGGCTCAACCGGGGTACCAACGGCAACGCCAAGTCTGCGTACGGCAGGCGAAAGGGATAGCCGTACTTGAGCATCTCCACGGCCTGCAAGAGCCCACCCAGTTTGATTTGCGGCTGGATGTAGCGTACGTCAAATTTCTGGGCCTTTTGGCTGGCATTGGGATTGATGCACCGCACAAAGTAAGGTGTGGTGCTGTGTAACGTTTCCATCAAAGTATGCAACTGCTGTTGAAACACACGGCTGACGCTGGAAAAGCGCGCCGATTTGACGGTGGACTGGCTGGCTGACGACAGCGCTTGCAACAAATCGATTTGGCTGCCAGACAGCAATTGAAGCAAGTCGGTGTTTTGCGAATCGTTGTTCTTGTGCAAAAACTGTTCCGTGGTGTAGTACACTGTGTCGGCATAGTGCGTCACTCCAAACAACACGTTGCGGGGTTGTCCCAACAAGCCCTTGCCCGGCGGGCGTTGCAGACGGGGGTGCTTGGAATGATACGAGAAAATGGTGTTGACCAAAATTTCAGGCGTGCCATTGGGCATCACGCAAGTCGAGTCCAACAGGGACAAAATGCCCGAAGGCCGCCCTTCCAACAAAGCCACCGTGTCGCTGTTGTCCTGAACAGCCACGGGGTGCCACACGATGGCTTCGCGCAAGTACTCCGCCTGCTCTGAGGCCAACACATACTGGTTGAAGAAATTTTGCAGTTTTTCGTTGGCCAAGTTGATGCAAAACTGTTCAAAGGAGTTGCACGCAAACGATTCAAACCCAAATACATCCAACAGCCCAATCCATACCTTGCCGGTGTCGGCGCCGCCTTCAAAGATTTGGTTGATGGCTTGCACCAACCAATCAAACAAGCGCACGTACACAAACTTGGCCAGGGCGTCGCGGTTGACCCGGGCGTCGTGCCACGACAACCGCATGTTGACCACCTCCTTGTTGACGTACAGATTGCGCGTCTCCAAGTAACGCTGCAACACATTGGCTTCCAAACCCCAAAACTTGGCAGTTTTGTGGCACCATTGGGTGGCCGTCGGTGTCATGGTAAATTCCGCTGTGGTGGGCCCGTCGGGCTCAACGGTTACGTTGCCCAGATGCAACAACCCCGACACCACGCGCCACACGTGGTCCAACGCACCACCTTTGATGCGAAAATGTTGCAAACACTGCTCCAGAGTTTGAAATTGCAAGGCTGCATCGGAGGGCGGGGGCGTTGGTCCCAGGTACGCAAAGGTTACTTTGGGGTGGCGTTGTGCCGCCACATAGTACAGGGCATGGAAGTTGCGCTCCCCCACTGGCGGGCTGACTAATCTCGACCGCTCCAACAGATATGTTTCCGTGTGCGCCGCCTGCACTGTTTGGCCGTCAAAATGCAACTTGATAAACTTGGCAAACCGGCTCGAGTTGTGGTTGCGCAACGTCTGGGCATTGCCAAATGCTTCCAACACTGGGTTGGCATCCAAAATGTGTTGCGTAATCAGATGGGAGGCCGCAGCACCGGATCCTTGGCACAGGTAACGAAGGATCTGTTTGGTGGATACCGTCTTCCCGGATCCACTTTCTCCGCAGCAAATGATAGATTGTGGCTGGTGTTGCAAGGTGCGTGGATCCACCCGTTGCATCTGATCCAGTGCTTGTTGCGCCACGCCAAAGACGTGAGGCGCTGTGGCACCGGCAGACCGGGACCGTTGATAGTGGGTGATGTCGTACAGCGGCAACTCGCGGTAGGGGTTGATCGCAATGAGGATGCGTGCCATAGACGTGTAAATGGAAGATTGGGTGTACCGGGCAGCCAGCGTAGCCAGGATGTTGGCTTCGTCCAAATAAGTAAGGCGCGTCAAGTCATCCGACGCGGCCAGGGGCAAGTCGTCGTTGCGTCGCCAAACTTGAGACCGTGGAACAGACACCGGTCCAGGCTGGCCTGTAACATACACTGGAACTGTGTCTTGTGTCGCGTCCAACCAATCCTGCTTTCGCACACTGCCTGGTGTGTACAGGGATGGAGGTGCCGCCGCCAGAATCCAAACCCCCCACTTTTCAGTCGAGGCCAAAGATGCCATTTGGTTTGGTTGCGTTGATTTTTTCCGTCCCAAGTCTCTCTGCTACCAAGGCAAGTGCCATGGCCAATTTGCAATCCCACCCGGAGCGGTGGCTGGCGGAAGATGCCGCCTCTCTCATCCAGACGGCCAAAACCAGTTCCAAACACTTTGCCACCGCCTTGACGACCGTCGATGCGGTGACACCAGCCCTCACCAAGATGACCGAAGGCTACGTGTCGGAGAGCGGCGACATCGCGGTGTTCTTGTACGTGGCGTTCGACGAAACCAACAAACGGGTGTTGGCCTCCATCGTGCTGCCCAACGACGACAGCGATGAGGACTTCAAACCCCGCCTCACAGTCTACGACGAGCAGGCGCGCGAGTTGATTGCGGCCTTCTTGTGTGATTTCCCCGATGCACTGTTTAGTGTGGACGGAGGCAAACCCTTGGTGATGTTCATCCCCGACGCCAAACTCAAGCGGTTTGTGACACTGTCCAACATGTTGGAGGCCGTGGCCAACAAGTGGTCAAAGTTGTGCGTGGCCGTGCCGGGTGGGAATGCCGCCAAACACAAGGCTTTGGGCTGCAAGACCGCAGCCGAGTTGATGCCGTAAATACAACGTGAGAACAAAGATTTATGATTTGGCTGGTTCCACCCCAGCGTGTTTCATAAAAGCACGCAAGGAGCCGCGCTTGGCGTCGTTGTTGGGTTTGGATGTCCCCGAGGTACTTGAGGGCAAAACGACCCCATCGGTGATGGTTTTGGTGGCTTTGGCGGCGTTGGGTTTGTTGGCGCGGGATTGTTTGCCGCCCTGACGCTTCATCACACTACCTTTGACGGGCGCAGTGGCGGCTGCGGCTGTAGACGGAGCCGAAGGATTGAGAATGGATTGGGCCGCGTCGGCAGCCTTGGGCCCCTCCTTCCGTTTCTCTTCCATGTACTTGAGGTACGCTGGTTCCAGCGGTTGATGGTCCATCTCCATGGCCGTGGTATCACCCATCGTGGGTTCCAAGGGCATGGTCAACCCCTTGACTTTCCAGCGGTCGTCGGCACCCTCGTCGCGTGCCTTGTGCAAGACAATGGGTTGGGGCGCGTCGTCAACAGAAGCAACCGGGTCAACGGTGGTTTGCTGCGCCTTCCGGCGCTGTTCAAACACCATGGCGTGCGTGACAAACGGTGGCACGTGCAAAATCACCGATACGCCCTGTTGGGACATGGCGCGAAACTCGTCAATGGACAAGTCACCACCAAAGATTTTGAGACGCAACTGTGGCGGCGCGGGGCACACTGGATTGGTCACGCCCATTTCGCGTGCCAGTTGGGCAATGTGAGTCATTTGGTTGGGAGTGTTGAAGGTGGGCCGTTCGATGGCATACCGTTTCGCGCACCCCGGCGAACAAAACACGCCGAAACCCACGTACTCGCGCCGTTCGGGACGGTATTCGATGGGCAAAAACAACGGCGGTGTCTCAAAGGGATGGACGCAATGGTAGCAATGCAAGTCGGTCCGGGCCGGAAACGTGTACAGCGTGGTTTCACGAAACAGTGGATGCAACACATAACTTTTTTGCAGTTGTTCGGGAGTTTGTTGGTACGGCAAGGAGCACACAAGTTCCAAGCGCCGCACCGTGCGAACTTTGGGATCTTTTCCGTCAATGAACGGCGAGGGTGCCGCATCCGTGGGCTTTGCCACCGACGCGCCCGCGCGGCGTGACATAACCCCAATGTGTGATACTGAAACCAAGCAGTCGTAGGGTTTTTTTCCGATTGCAGACAGGAAGCAGCAATGCTGCAGTTTCGTTCGTGCTTGACACAGAGTATTGCGCTGTGGAAGGAAACACGCCACACATGGCTCTGGGGTTGTCGGCCTCGCGAAAGTCTCCACCGTTGAAACGAAGGCGGGTGCAGGCCCCGGTCAATCCCGCCGCCTGGACCCGGTTTCTGATCTTAGGCCACGACTGTGCCGACGACGACGACGATGCTCCGGATGGGTTGATCCCTTCGCCACAACACCACCTGGCGGAATCCTTGCACTGCGTACCTTTGCAAGTGCACAACGGGCGCTTGGTCGTAGTGCACGAGGGCACCACGCATGTGGTTCCAGGGCCCCATTTGACTCAACAATGGGCGTTGTATGCGCTGGCCTCTGATGCCAACGAATCCACTCCTTTTCGCATTTGCGTGTCCTACTGGAGCACAGAAATTGGCATTCAAGTGCGGCATTACGAACTGTGGCTGAACGAAACGCTGTTCAAGCAAGCCATGGCTCAGCACGGCACCTTCAACCAAGAACTGTTGGTGACCAAACTCATCCGTTCCATCATGACTGCGTCGTTGGGTGCTTCGGCCACCTACCAGCCGCATGCCGATGTGGCGGGCACATCCACTGACTTGGCCCAGTGGATGCATCAACTTGAAGACGACGTGGCCTCGGGCGCCGCCGTGTTGCACGTGGACACCACGAATTTGGCCATTGGCGCCACGGGCTGGATGTACAACCGCACCCACGATGTGATTGTTCCGTGCCATGTGGCAGGCAACCAGTCTGACGTGCCACTGGCCTATCGGGGCGGCATCTTAGCCAGCAACGACGTTCCCAGCCTCATGCGGTTGAGTTTGAGCCACGTCGCCCGCCAACAACAATTGGATGGCAGTTGTACATCCGACTGCTCCAGGAGACTGGATGGTATGACGTTTTTGCCCACGCAGGCCACGCTGGTGGTGATGCCGTTTGATCTGTTGCCCCAGTGGGAACAAATGTTGGAAGACGAGTATCCCGATTTGCGGGTGGTCGTCATCGCACGGTTGGGGCAGATCAAGGCTGTCACCACCCAGATGCTCCACGACGCAGACATTGTTTTGTTGTCGCATCAGTTCTTCTGTTCGCGGGCCTACTACCGCTACACCGAAGCCCTGTGCCGCCGGTTTGTACCGAACATGCAGGCCCACATTCTGGTGCAGTCTTCCACGTTGCGTCTCATCACCCGGCATCTCGCCCTAGATTTGGAATCCCACTTGGGTGCGCCAGCCTTGCCGCTGCAGTGCTTTTTGTGGAAGCGATTGGTGTACCACGATCTGCAAGTCAGCGTGGACTTGCCTTCGGTTCCGCCCCTCACCGCCGAGTGCTCGTGGGGCCTGCACTGCGATGGTGTCTGGGAGCCCAATGGCTTGGTGTCCAGTTTGTCCAAATACTGTCGTGTTTTGGAGTTCCATCCGCCGCTTTGGACACCCACCGTCATCGATGCCATAGCCCGGCGCTGTTTCCGATGGCTTTCGGAGTCGCGCACTGAGCCGTGGTTGGAAACTACGCCCAGTCCACTGACCCAACAAATTCATTGGGTGCCGTTGACGGCGTACGAGCGCACCATGTATGCGTATTGTGCCGAACAATCCATGGCCGACCGCGTCATGGTTTGCACGTACTACGGCTCAGACGTCTACATCGTGGATTGCCTCATACCCAGCAAACCTCTACAGCAGGTCTTGCACACACATACCCAGGAGTTTGACAACTTGGAGACCAAGTACAGCCAAAAGAGGGACCAAGTGGCCACCCGTTTGGACAGCGTACGGCGTCGGTTGGCCAACGTGCCCGACCGTGATGACTTGCAGAGGGTTGAACAGCAGTGTGTCCGGAGGTTAGCCCGCCACGAACGCTCCCTCGAGGAGGTGCGCACCCGCCGCGCGTACTTTGCGCACTCGGCGCGTGCCCTCACTGCGCCGAATCCGGTCCCGCCGGCCCCGGCCCCCGCGGTGCAACAATGTCCTGTGTGCTACGAAGCGCCAGTGGACACGCTGACAGCCTGTGGACACATGTATTGTCGGGTGTGTTTGACGGCGCACATGGAACACCACGACAAGTGCCCGCTATGCAACTGCAACTTTCGAAAGGCCGGATCGCCGTTGCACATCATGGAATTGGACCGGCCAAGCAGTTACGGCTCCAAATTTTGGTCACTCTGCCAGTTGTTGCGGCACTGGACTGAAGAACGAACCCAAACCGTGGTCGTGGCCAGCCAATTTGCATCGCTGTTGCGCGCCCTGCGGGGCTCACTGGCCCGAGAACGCATCGCCACAGCGCAACTGGTTGGCGCCTCTCAAATCAACCTCAACCGGTACAACCATGGCCAGGTTCGCGTGTTGTTGTTGCACCTGGGGGTTCACAGCCCTTCGTTGCGTGTCATGCCAGCCGACCGTCTGGTTTTTCTCAACAGTTTGGTGGGTACGGCCAAACAAAAGCGACAGTTGGCGGAGCAGGCTTTGCGAGCCACGTATGCCACTCACGTGGACTGGTTGCTTGCCGAAGACACAGTGGAACAAGCCTTGGTGTGGTAACCAATGAATGAAACCGACTCCCATTTATTGCCTTTGCACGGGTGGCACACGATGCGCAAACTTTTTGGTTCGCGTGGCAAACACCGCCGTCCATCGACCCATCCGTACCATCAAGGTGTGATACCTTTGCGGCATTACGTACGTGAAGGATTGTTCCGTGTCAAAGACCAGCACGATGGGCTCGATGCCGTACGCCATCCACTCGTTCACGTACGCATCATGCGGCTGTTTGCGTTCCACAATGCCGTGAAGCCAATTCAACACCAACCACTGCTCTGGCACGTCGTATTTGACTTCGTATACCTCAAAGTCAGGCATCTGCGCTACCAGAGCATTGATTTTGCCCTGGGGTGTTTCCAATTGGTAGGCATTTTCCAAGGCCGCCACCTCGTTTGCCAACGCTGGGTTTCGGTGCACAGCATTGTGCACCGTGTAATTGGGTACGTAGGTGGTTCTCTGGCCACACACGCCACACGACCGTTGATGACGAGACCGGCAGGCCAAGCACACGGTATGCAAGCAAACTTTGGCCATCTCCGGCTTGAACGCCAACTTGTGGCAGCATTCGCACAACGGACGGTCGGGAGTTCCGTCCAGCGGCGGTGGCTTCGCGTCGGCGTCATCCAAAAACAACACGGGAGGCGGCGGAAACAAATCCGGCGCTGGCTGCGCCATTACCGCAGGTGTACCCGCGCGTGCCCTTCGGTCAAGTGCAAACGGGCGAATGCGGCGGCGCATTGGTCAGTGGCCGACGACACGTGGCGAGGAGGTGCTCCAGAATTCAACCCTGTTCTCAACTTGGCCATGCGCAACGACGGCTGCCGCAGAGGTGCGCCAGGCAAACCCAGCGCATACTCGGGCGCACCCAACACAGCACGCAATGCAGCAGGCTGGGCTTGTGGCATCAACGATTTGGGAGGCAGTCGGCGCACCAGGCGAAACCCCAAGGCGGTCACCAATTGTTCTTCGGCACATCGCAACTGTTCGGCAGTGATCCTGCCCTGCGAGTAGGCCAACAGTTCAGCCTCGGGCATGACGTACTCCTCAAAGTACTTGCCCGACACCCAAATGGCGGACGATGCATACAGTTCAAAGGCTGCACGTTGGCGCGCTACGGCAGGGTCACATTGGGCCCAAAAGTCGTCGTAGAGGTGCACGGCGTGCACAATCGACACGTTGTCAAAGTGGTACGTTTCGCCCAACGTGATGATGTGCTCCACCCACCCGCGTCGCTCCTCAGACGTGCTGTGAATTCGTGACCAATACGCGCCTGGAAAAGGCACAGCCAGCATTTTAGGTACAGCCGGAATGGGAGCCCCTTGGAAAAAGTCGTGTGCCAGCGCATCTGAGGTTGAGATACGGCTGCTGGGTCGGGTAAAAATCATCCGTTCCAACAGATCGAACAACGGGGCCGGGATGTGTCGCTTGTACGTCAACAAGGTACTTTGCCACTGGCAGGGAACAGTATGAGGATTGAAGCCGTCGACTGGATGAATGCCGTGCAACACGTGAATGGCCGTCACCCCCAGCCCATACACGTCGCTGGCTTTGCCATACACTTGGTCCTCCATCTCTGGCGGTCGAAAGCATTTGGTGCCCATCTTGGGCGTGAGGCGCATGCCACGCGTGAACCAGCGGCATGAGCCCATGTCGGACACATACACGTGGAATTGGTTGTTGCTTTCGCGCTTCAACAAAATGTTGTCGGGTTTGATGTCGCGGTGCAGCACGCCATAGGTGTGCAGGTGACGCAAGAGGTTGAGTCCTGACCATAGCAGCGGTCCCAGAAGTTTGAACCGCGTGGCAAAGGACCTGCCGTCTGGCCCTTCCAAGTACTTGGCCAGCGAGTAATCTGCCAAACCCATCCACACGTGCAACCGATGGTTCTCGATTTCCATGCGGTACACTGACACCATGAAAGGCGAACAAAACCGCGAGTAGATGTCGCACTCCCGCAGCGAGGCATAATTCAGGCCCTCGGACTCGTCGTCGGCCAACATCGTTTTGCGGGCGTACCACCGGCCCTCCCATTGCACGCGTTCGACGCGGCCGTACGCCCCTTGTCCCAACAAAGACTCGTCCGAATCACTGCTTGTCATCGAACCACGCCCAACACGCACCCGAAGGAAACTTTCACTTTACATCAGCGAGAAATAATTCACGGAGTGGCCGTGGATCCGACGGGTGCAGCAGCGTAGGGGCTTGTAGCCTGGGCCGCGGATGTTGTGCAGAAAACCCATGCACCGGCACTTGTGGGTTGCCCAAGTAGGCTTGCACCGCCGAGCAAGTTAGGAGCCAAAAGAACAGCAAACTGCTGCGAAGCATGCGCAGACGGACAATGTCATCTGGTCGGCGAAGAAAATGCACCGTCGTGGACGCGGCACCCGCCAGAAACGCTACCAAGTACCACCACATTGCAGTCGTGCTTTGAATAAGATGATAAATCTGGCACCAACAACAAACGAGCACAAAAGAAAAAAAAAGTCATGCCAGTGGTTCACGTGTCGGACCCGGTCATGCTGTACAACCTCACCCGTCGCAAGTTTCTGTCCAATGCACAAGTGAAAGTGCAGCGTGACGCCTCTGGTCTGTCAGCCTTTCCGACACTGGTAGATGACGCCACTGAGGCGGGCCTCATGGTGGTGGCGCAACCCACCCGTGCCGGAGCACCGTTGCACACCCACGAACCCATCACGCTGCGAACAGTAACCGGACAAGTGGGCGCACGAGTGTTTTTGGGCGTACGTGCCTTGACCGCGTCGTCCCAAGTGGACGACGGTGCCCTGGTGACTTTTTTGGAACCTTCCGACGCCCATCAAGTGGAGTGGACTGTGGTGGACGCCAACCAATCTGATCCACAGCCCGTACAATATGGACAACCGTACGTCCTACAACACCGCAACTCGGAGCAAACGTTGACTGTGGCACGCGATGGATCAAGGTTGGCCGTCGTGCCGCATTACAGTATGGAACCGTCGTTGTCCACTGACAGCACCCACGACCAATGGGTGTTCTTGCCCACGTTTCCGGTGTACGTGTGCCAACAAGGCACGCAACAGTGTGTATCTACCCGGGGCAAAGACAATGCTTTCAATCCACTGCGCTGCATGGGCGATGTATGCCAAAACCAGTTCGGAGAACGCATGTTTTTCGACCCACGCACGTGTCAAGAACAGTGCAGTGCAATGGGTACACCAGGAACCAACGTGGCAGCACTTGGATCGGCGTCGCCCACAGCCACCACCCCCACAAGCACTGTGTCTGCAGAGGCATCTCTGCACATCGCTGTGGCAGTCACCGCTGCAGTGCTTGTGGTGGCGTTGCTTGGTGTGGTCGCGACGCGCACTTTTTCGCGGCGTTGAAAGCAGGGCGCCAAAACTTCGCGTGTTTCACAGTGCACAACACAGTCAGCGGGCCTTGCCTCTCCCCTCCCCCCACCCCTCCATGGAATCGCCTTCCCTGTTTGACGAAGAGACCATGAACACTGGCGGTGGTGCCGAAAACGTGGCAGCGCCACCGCCCCGTTCCAAAGCCAAGGCGGCCGCCGCGCGCAAACGCAAGATCGTGTTGGATGACGAAGCGGAAACGCCCGAAGAGGACGAGATGGAGCCACTGAAACCCAAGAAGGGCAAGGCGGCAAGTGGTGGAAAAAAGCCCGCCAAGACCAAGAAGCGCAAGGACGCCGAGCCTGTCCCTGTGGCCGAGCCACCACCGCAACAATTGATCCATCCGGAAGATTTGGCCCAGGCGGAACAACTGGCCGATGAAGAGGCAGCCAACCAGGCTTACAAACCACCGGAGCAGATCTTGCCTGCGCCCCCGGGCAAAGACTTTGTGGTGCGTATTCCGTACCCACAGCCCTTCAAGACCATGATAGAGATCATGGCCCATGTGCTGGTGGACTGTCACTTCAAAGTGGAGGCCACGCCCACGTTTTGCGGCCTGTGTGTTGAATCGGTGGACGAAAGCAAGGTGTGCCTCATCAACGCGCGGTTTGCTTGCGAAGCGGCGGTGGCCGGTGGTGTTCCGCAAACGTTTTGCGTCAAAATGGCGGTGTTGAATGCGTTGCTCAAGAGCGTGGCGGCAGGCGTGTGCATCACGTTGTCGCGCAACGTGGGCGAGGCCGAGGTGCACATGACGGCCGACAAACCTGGCAGTCAAGCACACTACCAGGAATTTACCATCCGCACGCTGGATCGCGAGTACGAGGAGTGCTCGGTGGGGAACTTGAGTGGCAACTTTACCATCGAGATTGACCTGACTGAGTTCCGTGGACTGGTGAAAATGGCCAAGGAATTGAAGGCCGACGACCTCACGTTCGAGATCATGGAGCCGTTGAAGCGTGGCGACGTGCGTCTGTCTTACTTTATCATCTCGGTCAAGGGCGACGCCGAATGCCGCAACGTGTACACCAGTGCCACGGAATGGAAGACTGGTGACGACCAGTCGGTCATCATCAAAACCGTGGAGCAAGGTGCCGACTCGTGTGTCAAGATGCCCGACCCGGGCAAGATGCGCCAGTGCATGCACGAAAAGTTCAGCATTGCGTACTTGACCAACTTTCTGGCCAGTTTGAAGCAGGCCAGCCTCACCATTCAACTGTCGTCCGAGGGCGACCCCATGATGATGCGTCATCCACTGGGCGGTGATTCACACATTTCGTTTGTTCTGGCACCCAAACTCAAGGACGAAGATGCTGCACGCCCGTCTGCAGATCCGGAGGATGACGCTGTGGACGAGTAAGTGTTGGTCGGTGTGGACCCGCGCCGGTTTGAAATTTTCTCTCCCATACAGTCATCTTGGTTGTGCGCGTGTTTGGCAAGTACATGTCGAGACACAGCGATGCACCGACCAGTTTGCAAGGCCACATCGTGCACGATCGCAAAGCCCTGAAGTACACTTCAGACCGCGTGCATGAACTGCAAACGAAGATCAATGACTTGGAGGCCGAAATCAAGAAGTGCGTCCACCGCCACCAAATCCGGCACAAGTTGGACTTGCAAGAGCAAATTGCGGCATTGCACACGGAAATTGGTACGTTGCAGTCCGACCAGGCCGTCGAGACGTTTGACAAACGCGTCATTCCGTTTTTGAACGAACAAGATCGGTGCCGCGATGTGTACCGGATGGAGGACCGGGTGGGAAAACCAGCCGAGGCCCCAGTTCCGGCGCCCACGCACGCTGCAACCAAGTCTACCAACCCGGCGCACCGCATGCTGTCCCTGGTTCGGCGGCGGGCACGCACCGATCAATTGGCTGACGATGGCACCGGACCAGCCAAAACCCGTGTGTTGGACGATTATTTGATGGTGGTGAAGAACCAGGCACCGGTCCTGGCGGTCAACAACGAAGACGTGTGCGAACGGTGCAAAGAGCCCATGATTTTGGAGTTGGAGCAGTCGATCCTGGCGTGCAAAAAATGCGGCACGTCGCGGCGCTACATGGATTCCACCAGCAATGCCATGGCCTACGGCGAGGAGGTGGAGTTCACCCAGTATGCGTACCAGCGCGCCAATTACTTTCGCGAATACGTCACGCAATTCCAGTACAAGGAGTCGCACCAGATTCCCGAGGCCGACATTCGAGCGGTCATGGATGCACTGTGGGAAGAGCGCATCTACAACGTGCAAGACATCACCCTGGAAAAGATTCGAGAGATTGTCCGCAAGAAGCACATGCGCCACGTGTACAAACAAATCACACAAATTTGGGTGCGCATCACAGGCAATGTGCCGCCGCGCTTGACGCCCAAGCAAGAAAACCAACTGCTCAGCATGTTCAAGGCCATCCAGGAGCCCTACGAACGCCACTGCCCACCCAACCGTGTCAACTTTTTTTCCTACTCGTACACCCTCATCAAGTTGCTGCAATTGCTGGGCTACACCCAATACCTCAAACACTTTACGCTGCTCAAGGACAAGCCCAAGTTGGAAATGATGGATCGCATCTGGGCCAAGATCTGCGCGGATCTGAATTGGCAATTTATTGAGTCGAACAAGGGGGCCTAGGGTTGGTGAAAACACAACGGCGGATCTGGCTGTGGGAAGAACGTGTCGTCCAAATCGGTGCAGTTGTCACCACCTTTTGAATGCCGAGGCAACCGACGCAACGTTGGCATCAATGCATAGAGCCAGGCACGCATCCATATCAAACGTTGGCCGCCACGAAAATAAAGTATCAAGTGTCCACACCACGTGGGTTTGTAACCCACCAATCGGTGTTGTGTGAGCAGGGTTTGGGCCGCGTTTTGGGCCACCAACGACAGGTTGCCATACAAAAACAAACCTTCCAGTTCAGCCAACAAGTCCGAGCGGTCCAAACAAGGCAGCCGCATTGCGTTTGCGGTTTGGAGATGCAAACTAGTGCGAAAGAGGGCAAACGCAATCCATGCAGCCCACCTTGCTTATTACGGATCCGCCATCGTCGCTCTTGTCGCCACGGTATGTCACTGCGGTGACCAGTCTCAAAGAAGTCTGGTCTGTGCAGCCCAATGTCGCTGTGTACGACGACGATTTGGCTTCCGATGTCAAAACCAAGTCACACGAACCAGTGCTGAATAGCACGCCCGACAGTGTCTTGGTGGCCGACAGCGAGACCGAGTCACATGATGAACTGCGTGTGATCGAATTGCCCTCCTCGACCCATCTGACTGTCAAAGAGTTGAAAGATGCCTGCCGAGCCCGGGGTCTCAAAACCACTGGCCGCCGCAGTGAACTGGAAGAGCGCTTGGCGGCTGCGTCGTCGGACGAAAATCCCAGCGCGTAACAACCCGTGCGTTCAAACCAAAAGATGGGGTGTTGGAAGGCCAAATGACGTACAACCCTTACGAGTTGTTGAAGCACGCCACCACGTGGCCGGGCAGCGGGTGGTTCACTCGGCTGACTGAGTGTGTCCAGGCTGTCTACCAAACCGTAGTGCTGCGCGGCTTGGCGCGGCTGTACGTGTATGGCCCGCCCTTGTCTGGCTTTGGTGGGTGGCAAGGCCGCTCGCCCGAGAGCATTTGCAGCCAACTGTCACCTTCCAACGAACAGTTCTGGCTTCGCAACATGGACGAATGCGACCGCTTGATTGCCCAGCACTTTCACAGTTGGGTGGTGTTGTTCGAAGTTCTCTTGTATTTCTGGCTCACTTACCATACTGCCACGTGTATGGTGCGAACGGCAGGACGGGCCGTGGCGGGCACTTGGCGTTGGGCCGCGCGGTCCAAGACGGGTTGTTCCGCCACACTTGGTCCGACGCGTGCGGCAACAAAGACGCCAACGGGGACAAAACCTGGGGACGACGGATCATGTGCTGAATGAAGTGCCACATGGCTCGCGCTTTAATACTCCCGGTACTATTAAAATGCCTGTGGTTTATTCAGCAGGCACCGGAACCAAAGGGTTTTTGCCTTGTTCCAAGGTGTACCGACAAACCGTGTCTCGGGCCTTGCAACAGGGTGACTGGAACACCGCCTCGCAATTGTTTCAACAAGCCCATAGGCTCGTCTGGCAACTCACGCCCCGCGGCGACCAATACACCCATGCGTTTTTGCCCCATGTGAGCCTGTCTCCCGCCGAATACCAACGCATTGCACAGTTGCCTCCACAGGACCTAACTCTGGAACTGTTGGATCAACAATGCGGTGCAACACCCATCCGCCGGCCCACCGCCTTCGTGGGTCCCCAACGACCCATGGTCCGCCGGGCCAACGGAGCCCTGCAACGCATCCAACAACTGTCGTACGAACAAGCGGCCCGCCAAGGGTTTGCCGTGCAGGCGTTCAAAGGGCTGGCCACGTATGCACCCTCTCCGTTCGAACAAGCACCGGGACCGGATGGCATCTACCAGCCGCGATTTCCACGCCCGCAACCGGGACAGTCCGGCGGGCGATGCACCGACGAAGGCACATGCCAACCCCCCTCGGTGTGCCAAGACAACACTTGCGTGCTGCCGGAGGATCAACGCCAGTGCCCACCCTTCCAACACCCAGTGGAGTTGCGTGATGCCACTGGCACCTTCACGGTGAGAAACCCCTCGGCGCAACGCACCGTCAAGGCACGGCGCTACAGTACGTTTTGGAACCAATGGTACAACACGTGCCTGCCCGGCAACGGGGCCACCTCGCAACGCTGGGTACTGGATCCGAGACTGCGCAAGTACATTGGGTTGGCTTTGGATGTACGCCTTATTGACGTTGACACGTGGGACGCCGAAGCGCAACAACCGGGCCGCGAAATCTTGCGCGACCCAGCCACCGACGCCCCTTACTTTTTGGAACAGGGCGTTGGAGCCGATGCAGACAACGTGTATCGCGTGTACCGTGTCAACAGCGCCTACACACCCACTCTGGCCCCCTCGGTTCCCATGGCTCTGGACCATGCCGAGCCCGGAGCCCCCGCCGCAGCCGCGGCTCCACCCGACGCTCAAGACGCAGCCAACGAGATCCTTCAATTGTTTGCGGCGGCCGGCGGGGTGGCACCGTGAAGGTGTGCGTCAGGGATGGGTGACGCAAAACGAAGGGGTTACGAGCACTCGTTGAGCCGTGCCATTGTCTACCCCACTGCGACCATACGTGACGACATGGGGCTCCAGCAACCACGAAGTGCCGTCGTAATAAAACAGGTCGGTGGGGCGGAAAGCCATGTAGCCTCCCTGGGGCACACGAACGTTGAACGTGGACTCGGGCACCACAATCTGGTTGTCGATCATGTAGGCCAACAAACGCCGAATCACCGTTTGCCCCACCAGGAATCCATGGGGCGGCGGGTCCCACCGCAACATGCCGGCGTGCTCTTGTTCAATTTCATCCGACTTGAACAGTTTGGGCGTGTGACGACAGATCGACACTGGAATTTGCAGAGCCATTCTGACGTCTGGCTCTTAAAAACCGTCAGTGTAAGGCAAACGCGGAGTCCATGGCCAAAACGTGCTACCCTCCGGATTGGACGGCACCTCTGGTGTTTGACCCGCCGTGGGCCAGTCGCCGACACAACTGGTATGGCTCGGCGCCGAGTTCAGCGTACCCACGCTTGGCTGCCACTGCCTTCTCCCCCTGTGGCGTCGTCAACCCCGAAGA
>CAZLQR010000001.1:51765-133181 GCA_964561915.1 uncultured Gammaproteobacteria bacterium
AGGCAAAACGTTGGTGGGTGTGGTGCCGTCGCCCCGCTTGAATTTGGCTCTGTCCGGACCCACCACCTGTACGGCTGGCCCGCGTCACGGCTTTAACACCACCTACAGCCTTGCGGCACAAACACCAGTGTGCAGTGCCAGTCAACCCTGTCCGGCATTTCAGATGTGTGACTTTCGCTACGGCGCAGAGGGCCAATGCGGGCAACCCAACTTGGGCGGCCAAGCCACCTAACCCCTGGCACTTTCATTGAAAACGACTTTTAAAACGCAACCCCAACAACTTTACGTTCGGCCGGGTACGAAACTCATCCAACATAAAGTCGTGTGTAGCATCGTACTGGACTTTGGCAGCCCGCGGGCCAACTTCTTGTTGCCAACCAACCCCAGCATCTGGCGCAAACACAAGCACGGCGCACGTGTCATGCAACCTGGCCGAGAAACAATGCCGAAAGGTGCCACCGATCTCGCCTTCAATCCACCGCATAATCGAATGCCGCACCACGACCCGAAACGGTCCCACAGTCAACACCTGGGTTTTCGTGTTGAGCAAACAGTCCAGTCCATCCACCACAAACCAATGAAGCATGCACCAAACTTTTTTTCTGACGTGTGACAGTAAACAGCGGACAAAAAATGGCTTTGGGACAAACGCCCCAGAATGCCGACGTGGGCTACGAAAATGTGGCGGTGCGGAAGTCCACGGCCACGCAGCGACTCGTCTGCGACACGTTGGAAGCCCAAGCCATCACTGTGTCTGAGGTCGCGGTGGGCCGCGCGGTCGTGTCCACGCTGGCTGTCGACACCCTAGACGCAACAAGCGCTCTGGTCGATGAGATGACAGTCACAACAGTCAACGGCATTACTCGTTTGATGGAGGACGTGCTCGAGGCAGAGGGCGACCTGGTGGTTGGGGGTTCTGCCGGGATACCCACCCGTCTGGCCGTAGGGGGTGCCAACACGCAGTTGACGTCCAATGGTGTCACGGCGCAGTGGACTGCACCTACACCAACCTTGTCGGCGGGGTTGGGTGTGCAGTATTCCAGTGTAGACCGCGTAGGCACCAACATGGCGTTCGGACCGGTCACCAACAACAGCACCGAAGGCAACTACACTGTGGCGGTGCTGGTCAATGACCCAGTTTACATTGCACCCGTGGCCAGTCCTCTGCCTGGATGGTTTGAAGTGTTGCAAGCCGGCTCCTACGTACTGCAGTTCTCGACCGTGGTGTCCGGGCTGAATTTGGAAACCAACCTCACTTTGAATCTCCTGACCAACACCGGAGGCGCAAGTCCTTTGGTGGGAGGGGCGACCCAACAACTGTTTGGGCTCATCACTGGCCAATTTGGGTTCCAAACACTGGGCGGACGGATCATCGTAACCTTTGCCGCCCACGACACGTTCGTCTTCCGCATTTCCGGCGCCACCACTGGTGCCGAGTTCTATTTGGGCGGCGCCACCTTGACGGCCTCGCCCTTGTTTGTGGCCGCGTAAGGCAACGTTGCGCGATGATGCAAGCACGCCAGTGGTGCAGCGTGTCCCAACCACTGCAACAAATTGTCAGTCGGTGGCAGCCTCTGCGCGGCCGTTTGCTACGGTCGTGTCCGTACACCACAACCAGCCAATGTGGACTGGCCGAATTGTGTACCTCAGACACTTCGCTGTATGGTGCCGACTACTGTTGCGGTGCCATCCACGAAATTGATTTGCGCACGTTGCACACCCGCAGAGTTTTCGTGGCCGATCTCGCGCAGGGCAATGGCATCAATGGGTTGGCCGTGTCACTGGACCGCGGCGAACTCTACGTTCTGGATACACAGTCGAACCTGTTGGTCTACACGCTCCACGGCAAACACGTGCGCACATGGCATTTGCCACTGCAAAGCCTTGCCATCGACGTGTGTGGTCCGGAACTGTTGGCTTGCGACCACACGGGTGGGTTCATGGCCTACCGTTTGGACAATTTTGAGGTCCATCGCTCGGTTGCAACCGCACCCCAGTTCAACGCTTGGTGTGCTCGGCTGGGGCGCATGTCTCCCTGGGGTCACCGACTGCTGTGCACCACCTCCGAATGCATCTTCGTGTTCGCCCCCGACTCGGATGAGTTTTCGTTGGTCCAACCTGCAGCAGCGCCCAAGCATGAACCTGTGTACGCCCGCATCATTTGGGACTTGGCCATGGTCAGCCCAGACGAACTCGTGGTGGTGTTTGCACACGGCCTACTCCAATCCATTCGCATTTGCGACAACCAAGTTCTGCGCACGTTTGGCACTCGCATCTGGGATGTGGTATTTCGCATCCGGTTGGGCGTGACTGTGCTACCCAATGGGCATGTTCTTTTGGGACACGACACATTGCACGAATACATGTAACCACCATTCATTCACTGTTCAACTGCAACGCAGGCGCCGTAGGCATCTCCATACTCTGCTGGTTGGGACCATCCGACGACGAACGCGCCGGACCGGGGCAACATTGGACACAACACGACCCGCAGCCGCATTTGTGACCCACCAGGCGGCAACATTTCTTGGTGCCGGTGCAGCACACCGTCAAAGACGCCCACATGTTGGACAAGATGTCGCGCACCCACTTGATGCATTCGGCTTGGCACATCCATTCCAACAAGTGACAGGCACAGCAAAAGCATTGGTCCAACTGACGGTAGCATTCTCGCAAGTCACGGACGTCATTGGGCGACCGCAAGAACTCTTCGCCCACCGCGGAGGTGTCCGACTTGCACAGGGCCACCAGCGACCGGGACCACAACGGAATGTTGCGATCCAAGCAAGTCGCCAGACAGCAACAGTAAAACGCGTGCTCGGTGACGCATTCGCCATCATTGGCACAGCAGCAACAGCAGCAACAACAAGGTTTGTTACTGGAACACCACCGGTCCCGGGGACTGTCGGTACACTCGACGTGACAGGCCACCAAAGACCCCGGAAAGATGCAATACGGCACGCCCGCAGCACCCGCCGCCAGCAAGCACGGCAAGCACAGGCTCCGCACCAAGCACTCGGAACAGCAGTATTCTTTCTCGTTGGGACCATAGCGACTCAAAAACGTTTCCGTCGGCTCGTACGGGGGTAATTCAGGCAGTTGCATCTCCATGTGCTTGGGTCCAGCCGATTCAATTGGCGCAAAGGCCGGAGGGGCCGCTGCCTTCGCCACATCGTCGTCGTGGGACGCCATCGTGAAAGTGGATGCACGCGTGTTGATGGCCCTCACGCCTCACTTTGGTACCCCTCTGCATGTCCGCGCAGAAAGGCCTCTTGAAAAAAACCTGCCAAAGGAAAACATAGAGAAACAGTTGCCATGCCAGTTCGTCCTGACGAGATACGCACGTTTTTGCGCGAAGTGTTCGCGCCCACGTTGGCCGGGGCCGAAGCACCGACAGAAGGCGTTGATGCGGTGCTGCTGGAAGTGAAGAACTTCAAGAACGTGCACAATCTGAACCCCTCACAAGTGCTCTTTCAATCCATTCAAGTGCTGTTGGATGCCAGCAACTTGCACCGGCATCCCAATCCAGAAGACTGGCACGATTGCATCAAGAAAACCTTTCGGCCGTTTGGTTCACTCTGGCAGTACACGCGGGCCATTACCGACCAAGACGACCGGTCGGAATGTCTGTTTGATTTGTATGACTATTGCCAAAACCAAAAGCGACCCCATCTCAAGCGTGGGTTTCCGTACATTGTGACGTCACTGTTGGCTGGAGATATCGTCTGCCCTATCGCCGCGGCATCCTTTGTCGACGCCATGCTGCGCAGCGACGAAGCCAATGAGCGCGACGAGGGTCACGCCTTGCAGCCCTTCTTGTCCAGATCCTGTCCCTGGTAGAGTAGCACGGCCGTCAAGATGCATCCCACGTCTGGAGCCACAGTGTCTCCGGTGGTCGATGTACACACAGTGTAGGGTCGGTCTTCCACCGCCTGCTTGAGAAACGCCTCCCAGTCCGCACGGCCAAACTCGTGGGTGTGGTCGGCGTGGCGAAACGTGCCTGGAGGCAGGCCATAAAAGGGATTGAACTCCACATTGGGCGTGGTGAGAATGACAGCCACTGGGTTCCAACTCAGAATGCGGCGCAAGGCAGTTCGCCCCTCGTCCAGAGAAATGTGTTCCATCACTTCGGTGGCCAACACGACCGTACGCTGGCCTGCCACCTCAGATTCGAGGTTTAAATCAGCCGACAGCATGAACTGGGGCCCTTCAAACTTGGCCAACTTTTGGCGCACCAAAGGATCGGCGTCCACACCAATGTACTTCCAATCCCCTTCCACCATGCCCAACTGGCGTCGCTGTCGATTGACATGATCTCCACAGCCAAAGTCAACCAGTCTGGTGATCGCCACTGGAAGCGAATGCAGTTGCTGCTCAACGAAACGTTGCCGGATCATGGCATTGGTGCCCGCGGCAAACGTCAATCCCGGCCAGGCCAACTGTGGCCCGTACTGTGCAGTGGCCTTTTCGTTTGTGCCCACCAAATGCAACAAGATGTGCTTGCGCATGAAAAACGGCGGGTTGACTTGGTTCATGACTTGGGCCACCTTGCGAATTTGCTCGTCGGCCACCGTAACCTTGTGGAATGGGATGGACTTGTCCCACAGCAACGTAAACAAATACAACTGTTGCACCAATGTGGCGACTGTGCCTTGCGGAAGACGCAGCGTCAACTGGAACAAATGACTCTTGAGTGGTGGGCCAGTGGCAGTTCGCCCTGGCAGAGGCAACGGCTGTACCACCAACTCCAACCCCATCATGGCGGCACAACGGATGTGCAACTCGGGGTCGAACCGCGGCAACCACACTGGTGACAACACCAAGGTTTGATCCGCCTTGACGTCGTACTCGACTTTGTTTCGGGAGGCATGAGGCGACAACAAGTGGTCCAAGTAGCGACCAATCACCATCTGGACCAGTTGCAGCGCGGCATAGCGTGCCACGTTGAGATAGTCGCCACTCTCGGGTGGGGAGCCGTCGGTCCCAAAAGAAGCCTTGTTGGGCGAGTCAATGAACGTGGCGCACCACGTCAGGGGCACGTGCTTCGAGTACCACGTGGCGAGAATGCCGGCTTTGACAGGCGTAACCGAAAGTCCCGAGGCTGGATTTTTGCCCAGCACATAACTGAGTTGCGGGTTGGATGACGTCAGCGCAAACATGGTGGCCGCCAATGGGGGAATGGCGAATCCGTGGGTCGTGTGTCACACATGATCTGGCTGCAGCGTGACCACAGAACTGGAGACTCCGGTTCTGCGTATGTGCTCCGTGGCCGAGGGTGCCGGCAATGCTCGCCACACACACACACACACACTGCCTTCTACATCAATGGAGGAACTCCATGGCTTGGAAAAGGCGTTGATGTTGCACATCTTGGCGCCACTGGAACATCCATACCCGTCTATGACAGAGGGCCTTCGCGAGGCCACGGTTCGGTCCTTGATGGCTCGTGGCTACCTGATTCCACCCGAGTCAGACACAACAGCCAAATTTGCCAACTTGTTGTCACTGTTTGGAGAACTCTGTCGCGCTGGTGCAGTGCTGTCCCAAACCAAGTTTTCGCACGATCGCGTCGAGTACTACACGGCTCAAGAATGGGGCTTCCACGAATTTCAAGCGCAGGCTTTGGTGGCCACAGGACAATTGCATGCCAAGCAATTTTATTGGCTCAACCCGGCTCATCCCGATGTTCAATATGCACACCAACACGGTCAATAAATTTTACTGTCACAACACGTCGTGTGCGATGGCCAGCATTGGCACGCCTTCTTCTTTCTCGGGCACGGGCGGTGGGGTTGCACGCACCATCAATCCTTGCAGTGGCGGCAGCGTATGCCCCATCGGACAACGTGGGTCCACGGCAGTACCCATCAAAGCCAAAAACCGATCGCAAGCATCGTCTGGGTTGAATCGCTTGCTGAAAATGCGGAAGGCTGTGGGCAACACTTCGATTTCCACGCCCCGGTCTGGAACCACCACAAAACAGCCATTGGCAGGAAAGATCAAGCGAGAGTCGATCTCTGGGGCTGGACCCCGGCGTGGCACTTTCATGTGAATGGTTTGCCGCGGACCGCGGAGTTCGTGGCGCACGCAGTGCAAATGCACCTCGTAACACAGTTGTGCCCAACCCATGGCATCGCGCTTGTTGTCAATTTCCACATAGTTGTCTTGCAGGAACAGGAGCACATAGATCCACCGTCTCAAGCGGCTCACGTGGCTCAGTACCACGTTGGCACCCAACAGTCCCACGCCCACGATGGGGATGAATTCCAAGCCCGACATATTCCGGAAAAGTGGAGTCGCGCGGGTGACTCGTGTCCATGGCAGGGTTTGGTTCTGGATGATGATGCCAGAAACATGCGTGTGACACAACAACACAGGCCATTCCCGCACACTTTCAAGTGAGCGCACAAGACCACACCCTCCAACATCATGTCTTTTGACTGGGGCAGCGGTGGCAACGATTGGTACACCGACAGCGAGTGGTGGGGATCTGGCCCCGACAACCTGGGTCACGGCTGGGAGCATTTGCCACCGGGACCTCTGCCAGCCCCTGACACCAACCATGGCCATATCGAATTGCCTGCGTTCCACGCAGACAACGACGCGTCGTGTTCCATCGACGTGCATCACAATGCCGATGGATCGGTGGATTTTCACGCTGGCTGCCATGACGTGGCCCACATTGGACACTGAAGGCGGCACAGTTCGAGAACCACGAGATTTCTGGAGTCATAAAATCCACTTCTGACTATTCTGCAGTTCTGTGACTCGTGTGTGTGTGGTTAAACTTGGTGTGAATGGTGTGCTTCACTTCTTGAACCACGAACTTGCAAGCATGGCCACGTCTTGGTTGTTTCAGCCGCATTGCGTGGTGCTGTTGGTGGGTCCATCTGGGTCAGGCAAAACCACGTTTGCCGAACATCTGTTTTCCCACATGGAAACGGTGTTGGGGCAAGGCACGTGCTTGTACTTGGGCACGGATAAGATTCGTGAGCAGTTGGCTTTGGGCACTGTCCAAACACGCCAACCTGGTACCAACTTGCCCGCGTTTGCCACGTCGTTGTCCCGATCCAGTCCGCAAATGATGGGCTTGAGTCGTGCGGCTTACCGCCTCCTGGAAGTGCAATGCGAGGCGGCCATGCAGTATCCTGTGTCCAAGCCCTGCATTGTCCTGGACACCAATGGCTTGTCGGAGGCGTTTCGCAACACGATCACGAAACTGGCCAAAGACCATTGCTACCAAGTGTACGCCATCGTGTTTGATTTGGAGTTGAGTGAACTCCTGCCACGCATCGCCACCAAAGAGGGACGAACCGTGGCGGCTCGCCAACACCAAAAACTGCGACGTGAGACGTTTAGCCAGTTGAAACACTTTACGGGCATTTATCGCTGTGCCAAATTGCCTGAGGACTGGCACAGTCAGCCCATAGTGGTGGTGGGGTCGGAGGTGTGGCGTGCCACACAACTGGACCCCAATGTAACCTGGCACATTGTGGGTGATGTCCATGCGTGCTACGCAACGCTGTGTCAGTTGCTGAATCGTCTGCGCGGCGTTGCGTGGAACGACCAGTTCCAAGTGTTGACTTTGCAAGACGGCGTGGGGTTGATCTTGGCTGGCGATGTCGTAGACAAGGGACCAGATCTTGAAGCCATCCTGCGCTTTGTGACCACGTGCTTGAAGCATCCGCGGTTCAAGGTGGTGCGTGGCAACCACGAGCGGCGGGTGTACAACGCTTTGTCTGGCAAAGCCCATGCAGCCGAAGCAGATGCCGCTACGCCCTATGCCGATCACGTGCCTTGGTTGCGTGCCAACGTGGAGTGGCGCGATGCGTTTGTGCGGTTCTTCCACCAGACCCTGCCGTTTGTGCAGTGCACTGGGACAGAAGCCCATCACAGCAGTTTCGTGGTTACACATGCCCCCTGTGCCACCAAGTATCTGGGCAAATGGGACAAACGGTCGGTGCAACACCAAGTGTACTACCACTATGCCCGTGAAGACTACGCTGCCCTGGCTCAGTTCTTGGAGCAACAGTCGCAATTCAACGCCCCCTGGCATGTCTTTGGACACGTACCTGTGGCCGAGTCGCGTTTCGTGGGCAACCACATTCCGTTGGACACAGGATGCAGCGAAGGCGGGCGGTTGACTGCGGTCTCCATCTCGGGCATGCGACCTCGCACGGTGTCTGTTGCCGATCTTCAAACCCAACCATCTTTGGATCGACCGTTGCGCAACATTCCACACGTGCGGGTGGGCCTCGATGAGTCCACCGATCCGGTGGAGAACGAGCGTTCCAACCGACGCATCGACCAACTGCTGCGTGACGGCATCAACTTTATTTCGGGTACTGTTAGTCCCGCCGAAGCCACCTTGAATCCACTGGAACTGGAGTCGCTGGCTGCGGGCTTGCGCTACTTCCAAACCAAGAAAGCCACCCGGGTGGTGCTCCAACCCAAGTACATGGGCTCGCGGTGCCAGATGTACCTATTTCCCCACAATCTGGATCAATCCTACGCGGTGTCGCGTAACGGCCACCGCATCCGATGGCCCAGCACCGAGGGTTTCCTTCAGCAATGCCAGATACTCAAGACACGTCTGGACCTGCTGAACCTTCCGTTGCACCTAGCCATTATCGACTGTGAATTGGTGCCGTGGTCGGTGCTGGGTGCTGGACTCATTCAAAAGTTTGACCAATATGGTGTGGCGTTGCAAGCCCATCTGGATCAACTCGAGTTGCATGGGTTTGACGAGCAACTGCGCGAAGACGTGGCCTGGTGCCAGTCATTTTGGACGGAATACCAAGTCAAGACCTCGGCGCGCAAGGTGGTCGAGGCCAAACTGGAACAAGACCACTTGGGAGTTCATCTCTACGCCAAATCCCAACAAATTCCTCGACTGCAAAACTTGCACATTCCTACGGCAGTGCAGCGTGCCAACTTGGCCCAGTACCAAAAGCAAATGGATCTGTATGGCATGGCGGGCGAGGCCCACGTCAAGCCCTTTGAGATTCTCAAACTGGTGTTGCAAGACGGCAGCGAGCGGGTGTTGCCCTACCCACCTGACCAGTCGTTTGGCATGCTTCAAGACGAAAAGACGTGTGTGGTGGACTTGACCAACTGGGAAGCGGCATTCGACACGGCTTCCCAGTTTTTCCATCATCTGTGCAACACGCAAAACATGGAAGGCGTAGTGATCAAAGCACTGGATGGACGGGCCGAGGTGCCGTTCCTCAAAGTCCGCAATCCCAGGTACTTGCACATCATCTACAACCCCAACTACCAGCATGCCTTGGCCACATTTGCCAAGTCCAAAAACACCCGTCGCAAATTGCGGCAATCGGAACTGGAGTGGAACCTGGGCTTGGAGATGCTCAAACGGCCGTATGCTGGACTGGCCACGGATGATGTGTTTCGACGTTTGGCGGTGTCATTTCTTGCCGAAGAAGAGAGTGCACAGTCTCAAATGGATGAACGACTGTGAATAAAAGTTGTCTCCAGTCACTTGACTGGCTTCCAGATTGGAACATGCTCCCGCTCACACACACACCCATTCACCAAAGGATCATTGTTGCATTCACTCCCACCGTGACCATGGACGAAAAGTGTTTGGGCGCCATGGCGTATGTGTTCTGTGAAAACGTGTTTCGCGGTGCCGGACTGTGGTTGGGACAATGGATCATGGCAGTTTTCTGTTGCAACAGCAAGCCAGCACCGGCTCCACCTGTACCACGTCGAGGTTTCAAGTAAAACACCATACTAAAATTTGCCTTCATTCATTGAGACAGAACCGCGCGCACAGTCTTTCGTTTCCAGCAAATGCCATGGTCGTAAAGGCCAAATCCCGGCACACGAAACACATCCACCGTTTTCAATGATGATGCCTCGGCCCACACCATGTCGGAGGACTGCTCCAACTCGACACGGGCTGTAGACAACGGTTGCATTCGCACCCATCCTTTGGACCGTGGGTTGGTAAACACCCACAATCCTGGAGTTGTCCCAGACGTTGCCTTGCCCTCTGGCACCTGGCACTGCACATCGGCCAAAAACGTCTTTTGAGCCGCTGGCGACAATCGACTCATATCGTATTCCACGCGTCCGTAGGTCTCGGCAAGGCGCGTGGGATGCATCATCAACACACTGCGTTGGTTGGTTTGCCACCACCACCCCACTACACCCACTGCGCCCGTGGCACCGAGCCACGCACGTGAGGATGCCATCCTTGTGTTGTGTCTCACCAGTGTGATGGTAGGTGCCATGTCCACATTCTGCACGCATCATCCAGAACAAACACCCACAAGTCTTGGCTGCAACAAAAGTGTGACCACATCACGTTCTTCCATGGGCAACGCCGAAAGTGGTCCGGAGTTGGCGGTTGACCCACAAGAGTGGTCGCCGTTGCAACTGCCTGCTGCCCGTTCAGGAGGAGGTTGGCACGAACAAATGGAGCATCTCGATGCCAGTGGTGCCGACACCACCTCAGACCAGGACGATGCGGATGATCCAGAAACACAGTTTTGAATGAATCTGTATGACATGCAGAAGAACACCACGCGTTGAGTGTGGAGATGTGTGAGCCTCCGCACACCCCCGAAGAAATCCGGACGTGGCTCAGTGGCAGAGCGGTTGATCCATAATCTTCAGGTCCCTGTGTTCGATTCCAGGCGTCCGGATTGTGTTGCCTTTTTTTGCTGCACTTACCAGTAAAACAGCACGCCATGGACAACTCGGGATCCGATGCAGGAAGCGGTGGCGACGGTAGCAACTCTGCTGCCTACGACTACGGCCACACGATGGGGTACCACGATGCGGCCACTGGATCGACGGGCGACGCCGTCGATTATGGCGTGTGTTGCACGGCAGACGGCAACCGGGGCTACGCCGATGGCTACGCACAGGGTAGCAGCAACCAAGACTCGGGTGGTGGAGGTGCGCCCAGTGCGGGCGACATGGTGTCTGCTGTAGCCGACACAGTGGTTGAGGCGTTGAAGTCGGATTAACCGTGTTCAATGAAACGTGATGATCCATCCAGTGTTGATGGTGGCTGTGATAGCAGCCTGTGGTGCGGTGATGCTCAAATGCACTCCGATGTAACTTCCAGCCGGGATGGTAACCGAACCAGTTTGCGAACTGGTGGCGTTGGTCAGTTGCACCAAAGGAAACACAGTCGTGGTGACAGAACCCAGTGCCGAACCGTATTCCAGAGAAACGCCAATGGCATTGGCTATGGGGACGTTGGCGTTGCCAATGCGAAATGCTGTCACGGTGATGGCCGAGGGAGTAAACCACACGGCGTCGACTGTGGTGGCAGGTTGCAGGTGACCCGCCACCAAGATGTTGCTGTTGGGATTGACATAGACGTCCAGCGTGGTGTCCGCGTCCAACGAAACAAACGCCGAGCCGCACATCACGCTGGGAAATGTGGTGGCATTGACTGTGGTGGCGTTTATCGTCGTTGCATTCACAGTGGTGGAGTTGACTGTGGTCAGTGTAGCCGTAGTGGAGTTCAAAATCGGAGCATTGCAGTGCACTGCGTCACAATTTTCAGCGATGATGGTGTCTGTGTTGATGGTAACGGCTTCCACCACAGTCAGGGTGGCCAGTGATGAATTCAAGGTGTGAACAGTGCCGGTGGTGGCGGTGAGTGTGTCTACGGTTCCAGTCACCGCATCCAAAGTCTCAATGGTTGCGGTGGTAGCCGTCAGTGTATCCACGGTTGTCGTCACCGAATCCAACGTGTCAATGGTGCCTGTGAGACTTTGTATGTGATCAAACGTGCCCGTGGTAGCCACCACGTCACCGGCCACAACATTGGAGGATTCAAACAACTGCGCAAACGACGCACGGTTGGCCACCAACGTGCCCGAGACACGACCATTGGACACTGCACTGTCTGAGGGAACCAGACCAAACGACATCGTGTCACAACCCACGTGCTTTACTCATCGGGCTCGTTTTTGAGTGTGGGTGCACTAGCCAGGGGTGGAAGATCCGCACACTGCAACTCGGAAAAGGTGCCATCCGCATCCGGCATGATCAAGCGTCGAACTGGACGTCCGCTCTCCACCGCGCTGCGAACCAGAACCGTGTAGCCGCGAAGGATCTTGTGGTACAAGCCCCCATCTTCCAACTGGAGTTTGGACTTTTCGATCAAACTCAAGGCCGACACAAACACCGAGTGCAGCACGTCTTCGGACAAGGGATATACGATTTGCAAGTCCGGGTGGTTGCACTTGGTGGGAAACCCATGCGTGTGGGCATTCATGCACTGGGGCAACGTGTCGTGGGGCACCACGTAATGTTCGTAATACCCAACTTGGCGCAGCCGCTCGTCTTGCCACGCATCCAACGCCATCTTGCCCTCGGCCAAGCGACGCAGTGCTTCCATGGCCGACGAGTTGTCCTTTTTCGGCCGTCGTCGACGGTGGTGTCGGCGGCCACGGCGGGCCGCTCCGTTGGACACAGTGGGATTCGCTTCGGATGCCATGATCAAGGGCTTTTTCAAAGAATGCGACGTTTGCGCGCTACGAAACCTCACACAACCCATGCTTTCTGCAAGGTCAATTTTACTCGTCTTTCAACCGCAATCTGGTGGCGCCACGTAGCACTTGATTCTTGTCCAACCAGAGACCGACTGTTGAGGAAGTGGCGTCGTGCTCCCAATCGTCCAACCGTTCCACGCCACGCTCGGCCATGACCAGTGGCTCGCAGCCGGACTTTTTCACCACCACTTCGGCCGAGTCGCGGTCGATTTTCCGGCACCAGGGTTCGAATTCGTCCCAAACACTGGGGTCTGGCACAGGGGGCAAGGCAAAGTGTGGGTCCAGCCGTTCGTTGGGCAAACACGGCACTCGCATGGGGTCGGGCAACGCTTCGTCGCGGTGCTGTCGTTGTCGTGCAGGCATGGCAAACATCGAAGAAGAAAAAGGTCCGGCGCGCGCTTTGAAAGTGTGGCGGTTCACTTTTGAAGACTTGTTTCTGTACTCACATGAAGGGCCGATACTGGTACGCCACTGGGTTGCGGTAGTGAACAGCGGGAGGCACGCGTAGGCGTCCACGGACTTGCAACCGCTTCTGTTCGTTGGTGCAAGAGGTCGATGGATCGGTGACCCATTGCACGTTGACGGGCTCGACGATGCTGCCGGCGGTGAGAAGGTCGGGTGCATCGTACAAGTTTTGGTCCATGCTGGGACCAATGTACTGGTACGTACGGTAGCGGTAGATGTCCGAGGTCATGCGAGACAACCACTTTGTTTTTACTACGGGCAAGTATACTCCTCGTCCGACTCTGGCGCCTCGGCCGCGGCCTTGGGCTTGGCACGCGGCTTCCGGACCCGTTTTTTGGGCGGTGGCGGCACGCGGTCGTCGTCTTCTTCCGGATGCAAAATGCTGCGGGCAGCCCGTTCTGGGGTGTTACTCTTGGATCCGTGGACGCGTTTGCGCGTGCCACCCCCTGAGGCCTCGGCACTGGCCTGGTGGGGTTTGGTCACGGCAGTAGGGCGTCCACCAGCGCTGGGACCACCGTGTTTGCGGTTGAATTTGCTGGGAAGCGGGCGCGTGCCGTGTCGTTCCTCGTACGTTTCGCGCAACCAGGCGCGCAAAAAGTTCACGGCGCGGTCCACGGCTTGGGCGTGGCGGTGGGGCGTCGTCCGGCGCAGCGTGTTGTTGCGCAGTTCGGTGGCGATGGTGTGCAGTCCAGCGGCACGGGTAGCAGTACGGCCCTCCAAAGTCACCGAGTCCTTAAAAAACGCCGCCTTGAGTTGGGTGGTAATGGGAAACTTGCGCGAAGAGTAGTTTTTGCACAGTCCAAAGCGGCGGCCCACCAATGTGTCGCAACGGCAAAAGCACTTTTGGTACAGCCCATCGGCAGTCATCAAAAAGTAGATGCGGTTGCTCTTGTGGTCGCGGTCGACGTTCATGCAAAACGACGAGCCGTCGCCCACCACATCCACCACGTACCATTTGCCACTGGGGTTGGTGAAGATGGCATGCACAGACAGCCCCTTGTACTTGGCCGGGCTGATCATGGTGCGGAGGTACGCCTCCATCAAACCAAACTGTTCGGGGTCGTGCGGCAAGTAAATCTTGTTGCGGATGCGATTCAAGGCTTGGGCGTCTTCTTGAAACCGCAGTTGCTTTTTGCCGTCAATCTCCACTTCGATGCTGTTGACGTTGAGTTCGGGTACCACTGGACAGCCTGGGTAGGGCTTCCAATCAGGACTCAGATCCACCTTGAACAGGCGTACGCTGGTGCACTCGACTTGGTACTCCATGACGTTCTTCAATTTGGCGAGTTCAACGGGATCCTCTAGGGCAGGTTGGTTGGGTTGGGCGGCAGGCCGCAAAACTTTCCACGGGACATACACCCGTCCAATGTCCAGTTTGCCGGTGAAGTTGCAAGCGTTGCAGTTCATCTTGTTGGTTTTGTCGGCTTTGCATTCGGTGCATTTGGTGGCTTTGCGGCTGCCCAGCATGCGCAGTCCATTGCCCACATACACTGCGTCGTCCAAGATGGTTTCCCACGAATTTTGCACCTCTTCCATGCTGCCATACAAGTTGCGAAAGCGGCCCACTGCCGCCTCGCGCATGATGCGCGCCTGCGTGGCGTTGACGTACAAATTGGGCATGATCACGTGCACGCCCAAACTGTACGTCCGGGGTTCAAACTCTTTGCTTTGCAGTTCAAACTTGCGGCAGCACACGACTGTAACAAAACGTTGCGGGTCAGTCTCGGGCGGAAAGAACAGACGAATGGTGTCCATCATGTCGCGGCAGTACTGAAGCACCATGACGTCGAAACTACGCTCATCCAGGTGGTGAGCAAAGTCAGGCAGCGGCACTTTGGCGTCGCTTTCGTCCGCCTCCGCGGCGGGGTGAAAGGTTGCCGACGGCGGATGGTACTCCTTGCGCTTGATGTCCAAGTCGTAGTACATCTTGAAAATGGGCGTGCGCTGTTCGCTGACAAACAACCGCTTGCCGTTAAAGACACTGGCGGCATAGTGCCGAAGGAATTCCAGGTTGAGGTGGTCGGGTACCTTCAGCACGCCACCATTGTACCCATCCATCAACAGGTGGGTGGCGTTCTGCCGGTCGACTTTGCCAGTCTCGGGGTTGGGTTGTGGAAAGCACCGGTTGCGCGCGGCCCACGCGTACACGTCGTCAGGATCGGTGACACGCCCATCGTGGCGAGATGGAATGGGCACAGCCATAGCCACCCAAGGGCACCACGTGAGTTAATCAATCCCGGTGAGGTTTTGAGGGCCAGGGCATGAACTTTGTCGGCACTGACATGCAGTCACTGGAACAAATCTGCACTGTGGGCTTTACTCCAAAGCATAGACTGCATAGGGACTTTCGTCCTTGGGGCACAAGACCATACGATGTCCTGTAGACGACACCAACACTTTGAGGGTGGGAAACGGCAGCGACCACAGCCCGGCTGGACGCCCGTCCGAGAGGCGCAACAAACTCAAGCATAACAAACTGGTGTAGGCGAGGGCAAACACAACTTGGCCGTTGGTAGCCGCAGACTGGAGGCTGACGCAGTCAAGATCCGGCCAGCGCACTTTCCAACGGCTGCGAATGGCCCAACTGGAGAGGTTAACTACACGCACGTTTATGGCGCAAAACGCCACCAATTCGCCTTGGGCTTGGCACACCCTCACAAACGAATCTATGGGGAGTGACCGGAGCCAGGTACCGTCCAACGAAAACGCCGCCAATCCCGCGGGCCAACGCCACGGCACGGCAATGATTTCGTCTCCGTGGGCCACAAAGTTCACGTCGCCACCGTCACGAATGACAAATTGGCTGTGCCACACACCTGCCGTGGTGTACGTGGCAAAGCCAGACTTGTCCGAAACAATGATCAGATCCAACCCTTCCGGCGTGCGTGTAGCGTCCAGCGTAGGATAATGTGCAGGGCGGATGGGCCACGAGCGCACGAGCCTTCCGTCACAAGAAAACACGTCTAACGCATTGCAGCCTGCGTTGGTGGTGTAGATGAACTCTCGGTAGGCCACCACTCCTAAGTCATGCTTAGAATGCCGCGGAATGCAACACAAGAATCGCCGCCGTGGAAGCCGGAACTGACGCACCGCGGCCCAGGCCGACGGCGAAACGCAGCGCCATGAAAGCGCCCTGCCGGCCATGTTGGTACAAAGTAAGACACATTGTCACATAATCACTCGTACGCAAACTACATCACGCGGTTCATTCCAAAGCATACACCACACAGAATTGCCTATTGAAACAGCAAACAAGGCGATGTCCAGCCGAGGACACAGAAAGTGCCTGCACACCAACGGGTGCTTGCCAAACCGCAACCAAACGCCCATCTGTTTTGCGCAACACGTTGACAATGGATGGTTGCCTGCGTGACTCAAACCGCCGGTTGGCAAACACCACGTGTCCGTCAGTGGCAAAGCATTGCGTCTCGTAATTTCCATCCCACCGCAACCAATTTTTTTCCATGGGTAGTTTCCATTCGCATTGCGGTTGCCAGTTTCCTTGTTTCAACACCACAACTTCCGTGTGTCCAGACGCCAGGATTTCGTTTCGGTGCGAACACAACTTCACCCACGGTGAAAATGCATCCTCGTGTCGGTGCAAGATTTCCCCGGTCAACGAAAATGTGGTTGCTGTTCTGTACCACTGTAGCACCACGATCTGGTCCCCACATACAACGGAAGAACCAAAGGCCAGGGCGTGTGGCATGCTGAATTCACTGTACGGCACTCCATATGTGGTGTACACACAGAATTTGTCGTGGTAGGACAAAACGATCAAGTCCAAGCCCTGCGAAGTGCACGTAGCACGCAACAACAATTTCTTTCGGTTCCAGCGAGCCGGGATCTCCCACGCGGTGACCCTAGTGCCATCGTCGGTGTAGACTTCCACTGCTGACAATGAATGCACGTGAACGTAGATAAACTTCCCGTGTGCCACAACTCCCACGCTTCCGTCACATTGCGGAATATAACACATGGCACGAAATCTGGGCCTCCGAAACCAGCGCAACGCTGCCAACGCTGTCGCGGGAACGTTATGCCACGCCACACCTGACACCATGACTTTTGGGAGTTTGTGGTGCAAACAAACTTGGCACGGTCTCAAACGCTGTATTCACAGATCAATTGACTGCCCAAACGTCCAGTTTGCTGCCGTCTTCCTCGCATACCACCAGCAACCCGGTTTCAAGGCTCACAGCCAGGTAACTGGGTGCTTGGGCTTCGGTCCAGCACTGCAACACGTGCAACAACGCACCATCGCACTTTCGGTAGGCTGACACTGTGTGCCGCAGGTCATGAATCAAAAAAATCACGTGGTCCCGGACCGCCATGCCACCCAACACGACGTCCAGGGAAGCCGCCCACCGGTACAAGGGTGCGCCGTCAGGCAGACGAAACGCCTCCACGCCATAGTCGCTGCCCAACAACACTTCGTGGTCTGCCACAGCCAGGCACATGGCTGGCCAGACATACCGCCACCGAACCCGAGGCGTGCCGTCAAAGGAGTACAAGGTGGCGTGCCGGGTGTCTCCATTGATGACAATGATACCCATGCGGCACGCCTTAGATACGGTTTGGTATTCACCATCGGTGCGAAAGCGGCACTTGGCGGTACCATCGGCTTGAAACACACATACCTCCGGGTGAGTCAGGGCGGAGACCACAAAGTCTGGCTGTTGGTTGCGCCCACGCGGCACCACGGATACACTCGACGGAATTTCGCCACACTTGTGTTCCCAGGGAATGGACACGGCACGAAGCATACGTCCATCCCGGGACGAGTAACACGCTATTTCAGATCTCTCCCCATCGAACATGTAAATCGTGTGTCGGCGCGCATCGAGGCCCACTCCAAACGGAAAAAGTTTGGGGTTTTCCAGGTGATTTACTGGCCGCAACACAAACATGGCACATCGAACTTGTCGGATCAACGCTTGCGAAACGCGTTGCCAGGCTCGGCACTCCAACATCTTGGACCAATGATCCTTGCGCCACCCTCGACCTTGAGTGGTTGTGGTGGGTTCTGCATCATAACGCATACACACGGATCGCTCCGTGATATTTGGAGCATACCACCAGTTCGTTGCGTTTCTGGTCCACCGTTAACGACGAAGGGCCTTGGTTGTAAAATTGGTTGTAAAAGTCGCCATCTGGAGGATACAACGTGCCCAGCAACATGCCATCGGCTTTTCGCACCAACGAAACGGAATTGTGTATACAATCCCCCACGTACATGACCTGTCGATACACGGCCAGTGCAAACGATTCAACGAGATGCCCCCACTTCATCTGACGCAACACCGACCCATCCGAAAGTCCAAACACTTCCACACGTCCGTGGATGTCTGCCGAAAACACCTCATTGTCGGCTGCAGTCGACGCTCTGGCTTTGTATGCTGTCGGCCATGAACGCTCCAACATTCCCTGGGCATTGAACACCGCGACGCGGTTCGGCTTTCGCCCCACGACAACGACTTTGTTCTTGTAGGTTGAAACCAGTGGATTCGAGCAGTCGTGTGCAATCCTAATTACAGTGCGCTGCTTGTTGTCTCCCACCGTCTCCACGTGTATGGTCGTCGTGGTTATACCCACCATCACTAACGCTGGGCCGGTTGCGGTGTCCATCACTCCCACGGCAGTGTCTTCACCATCGTGATGGGCCGAGTGTTTCACTGTTCCATCGTCCAGCGATACATAATGGCAACTGCAGCAATTGACGCCATGGTCACCCGCGACCAGGGCCCATCCGTCGTGTGCTGCCACAACCGGCCACGTGGTGCAGGGTCCTTTGAAGGTGCGAACCAAGCGAGGAAACCGAAACACGAACGAGGCCACGTGCTCCACCAATGCAGCGGGAACATGCCTCCAACTTGCCCCCTGCGGCGGTGGCGGCATGACTTCAATAAATGCATCGTTTTTTGTAAAGTGTGTGGGCGCCATGTCTCTGCATATTCAAGGGCGATCCAAAAGCATGGCTCCAGTGCTGTTCTGGGCACAAATGTACTTGCAAAGCATGCGCCGTGAGTGGCCCCAGTCGAACTTGTCGGTGGTGTTTGACATCGATGACACAGCCATCCCGGTGCGCACTGGTACTGTCATGCCCGAGTTCAAAGATTTGTACGCCCTGGCACGCCAACTGGATTACTTTGTGTTTTTCGTTACGGCGCGGCCTGACGTGGATGGCAATCGCGCGTCCACGTTGAAGCAATTGCGTGAATCGGGGTTTGATCGCATCGACGGCCTGTTTTTGATGCCTACCGATCACCTGTTTGCACCCAACTTTTCTGAATTCAAGTTTTCACAGCGCAAACGATTGTTTGACAGCGGGTACAACATTGTGTTGAATGCTGGCGATGCGTGGCACGACTTGATGCTGTTGCCCCCGTTTCAAACCGATCCAGCCCGCACCGCAGCCATTTCCCAGTTGTTGACGCTGCCCAAGAGCGAGTACATCATCTTTCGGCCGCCGGATCTGGCGTGGATGGCCATCAAGTTTCGCGAGTTCCGTCCGTTGCCCGAACCCGCACTCTAGCCAGAACACGGCTCTGCACCTCCGGAGGCAAATCCAGCCACGACACGGCGTACACGTCGAGGTGGTGGCTTGCCAACAGTTCGGCCCGGACTGCCTCCAAGGCTGGGCGTACCAAAGAGGTGGGTGTGGACTGGTCTATCTGGGCCGCAACACGCGCCACCACATTGTCGCGCAAAGCACGCAACGACAGTTGGATGCGGGGCACTGTGGTTGCGGCAACTGGCAGCCACGCATAGGGCAGGGGGTGCGGCACATCTGGTTCCAAGGACACTGTGTCGGTTGCAACATCCAGGACGGTGCCGTACCTCGACAGCCAAGACTCCAAGTCACGCGTCGTGGCCAAAGACGGCAGCAGCCAAGCGTTGGTGGCCAAATGGTACACGGTGTCACGGTGCACGAGGACCCGTTGCGTCGCTGCGTAGCGTTGTAGCCTCTGTTCTTCGTGTTCCGAAGCGAGTCCCAACGCCACACTGGGTGAAGTGAGCCGGGGTTGCGCGGATTCTACCGTTGGCGGCAGACGAAACGCACGGAACAGCGTGGCATTGGTCGGGTGCTCTTGCCAGTCCCGCACCATCCGAATGAGCGATGGTGCGGACTGGGCGTTGCATTCCAGTCCAGACTGGGCGTAGCGCAACAGCGTGACACACGCTTCTTGGTGCCACCCAGTGCACCGTGCCGCGTGCTCCAAAATGGGGAAGGGAATGGGACTGGATGTAGCCGCCAGGATCAGATGGTGCGCTCGTGGACCCAGCATGCCCAACCGAGGCAGCACTTTGTGTTTCCAGAACAAATCAATATCCACCGCAGTAGGATCCCAATCTGGACTGGAATGTACCAAACTGGAATGAAGTGCCGCCTGGTCCAAGTATTGTCGTATGGACTGTTGCAAAGTAGACTTGGCGGCGAACGTTTGCTGGACGTAGTTTAGACGCCGGGTCAAGGTTTGAATCCAACGATGGTCCAAAATGGACTGTGCCAAGGACAGGCTTTCTGGCAAGGCCACCCACTCCTCCACCAAGGGCAGTGCAATTTGGCGACGCACATGGCCAGCCAACACACGGTCGCGGGAAGGCAGACCCGTGCACGCCAAACTGAGCAAGTCAAACACCAGAGCCGTGGACACGGACACCACGTCTTGCGTCGGCCACTTCACCACGCGTGCACGATGGGCCCGGTCTGGATCGCGGCCTACTAACTGTCCCAAACTGCCGCATTCTGGATGTCCGGGTTGCCAGCATTCGTCGTACATCCAAACCAAACTCCCGGGCTTCAACCGGTAGGGTCCGACTGTATCCGTGGCCACATCGGCCTCGTCGTACGTAGACTCGAGTTCGGTGTCACTCATGCGCCGACACACCGGACACCGAACACTGCCTCCGACCACGCGGGGAACCCGCGGCAACGTGCAAAACGGCAGGGCCGTGGTGGGCGTTGCGGACTCGTCCGGGTCGTAACTTTGGACGATCAGTTGCGTGACACACCGTTGGTGCAGTGCATGGCCACAGGCCAAAGTCACCGGGTTCAAAAAGAGATCGGCTTGACGCTGCCAATCTTGGGCTCGCCAATGCTCCGGACATTTCCGCTGTAGCGCACGGTGGAGGCGATGGGCCGTGGTGTAACTTTGCAGTGCAATGAGTCGGCCCTGTGGCTCAGCCACGGCATAGGGTTGGCTGTACACGTACGCCCGCAAGTGTCCGTCAAAATGGGACCACGCTTCGGCGGGGAAAAACTTTTCCAAACACACGGCACAGCAAGCGTCGGTCATGTCGGTTGTTTATTGGCACCACACACGAACCCACACGTCGGTGCGGACACACTCTTCCGCGGCCGTGGTGGCTTGGATTTTTCGTTCGAGCCGGGCCGTCATGCGGTCCAGGAGGTGGGCCACTTGGGTGGGGCTGGGTGGCGTTGGGCGCGGCGAGTCCACATGAGGCAAATCCGGGGGATCCATTTGCGGAGCCTGCAAAGACGACTTGTGAACCAACCAACTGGGCCACATCCACGCCATGGTCTTATCCTGGTCGCTGGGATTTTGCCGACCGGCCTGTGGACGCTTTTTGTTGTTGTTGTTGGCACAATGTGGCATGCTCTGCACTCCAAGTGCTGGGATCGTCCAACACGTAATCGCACGGTATGGGTTCGCGGTTGGCGGCACGGGCGTTTTCGTACCGCCGCCACAACGTGGCCGGGGGTGGCAAACTGGGCAGTTGGCACATTTTGACAAACTGGCTGCGTATCTGGTACAGCCAATTCAGATAACTTTCGCGCGACACCACGTCGTCGGCACGCAAGGGTTTCTTGAGCAACAGTGCATTGAGGTTGGTGTAAGGGAGCACCACTGGCAACACAGCGTGAAAGATCAGCATGTGTTTCTTCTTGAGGGGTTCGTTGGGCTCGTAATTGAGGCCCAAGAGCGACATAAAGTCCAGCATGTCTTCGGCGTGGGCGCAATGGGTGTACAAATTGATGCGTCGCTGAAACATAGCCAAGTCCAGCCGTTGTTGCGGTGGCTTTCCCAACTTGTCGTTCACCCGTTCCTTCAAGGTCCAAATCCACTGCACCACGTTGCGTTGCTTCAAGTAGTCGCCCAGGTCGATGAGCCGGATGAACTGGCGGTATGACCTTCGGCAGTGCACACAAGGCAACAGAAACGCCAGCGACGTGTAGAAATTCGTCACGTACGGCAACACTCTCACGTCTTGCACACGGTCCGCTTTGACCGCCACGTCGGTCATGATCTTCCACAGGGACGGTCCCCAAACAGTTGGATTCATAAACCCAATGTCACAGTCTGCTTTACTCCTTTCCATAGGCCTTTTTTAATAGTACTTGATCCAGAGCGTTACGGGACATTGCATGGCGCCGAGGTACCGGTGGTTGGTGATGACATGCAACACAGACTCTTGCGCCGCAAACTCCACGTGGTCTGTGTCAGCGCAAAACTCGCGCAGGTCGTTGGTAATGTCAAAGTCGCCCCACTTGGCCTCCAGCACAGTCAGAGATTCGGTGGGGCGGTGTGATCTCAAATTGATCCAGTGTCCTTGGTTGACACTGGTGTAAATGCTGTTGGGCGTGGCCACCGGATGGCGCAGTTGGTACCACCGCTGTGCCACCCAACTCACCAGCGCTCCACCCAGAAACAGTGCCGCAGACGCCATAACCCTGTTGTGTTTGGTCTTTTAACGGTTTATTCTGTCGCCATGTCCCATGGCCGTCACCTCATACACGTGCACGTGGGGGTCAACCGAACCCACGGGCCGGATGTGAAACGTGTCGATGTAACATTGGTACGGATTCCCGTACTGTGAGTTTACCACCCGTGGCGTGGCCACGTACTGCTGGAAGGCCTCCAGCGCGTCGGCTTTCGTGACGTCCTTGGCTGTGACCAACCGCACCACCAACGGAAACGCATACACGCGATACTGTTCCACGACATCATGTCCAATGCCGACCTTGATGGCAGTGATTTGTGGCTTTATCACAGTCCCTGTTTTGAGAGCAAACGCAGTCAAAAACGCCCGCGGGGTGGGCATGGCTCGGGCACACGACGCGTTTCTCTTGGCACGGCAGTGTTTTTCACTGGATCACTGACACGCCACACAGCCACTGTCGCGTACGCAGACCAACCCTTCCTTTTCAGCGGGCGCGGGCTTGACTTCCGCCGGCGTATCCTTGGCAGCCGTGCCTTCAATCTTCAACTGGTGGTCCACTGTAAACTGGATGGCTTCCATGGCAGGCGTCGTACGCAAGTAGTACATGCCGGTTTTGAGGCCTTTGCGCCAGCCATAAAAGTGCATTTTCGTCAACCGCTCGCGGCTGGCATCCTGCATGTGAATGTTGAAGGATTGCGTCTGGCAAATGAAAGGACCACGATCAGCCGCCATGTCAATTTGGTCGCGGATGGGAATCTCCCACACCGTGCGGTAAATGTCCTTCAGCGCCGCGGGAACGTCTGCGATGCCTTGGACCGACCCGCGCGCGGCCACCAACTCGCGAATGACTTCGTCATTCCACAGTCCAATGCGCTGCAGGTCACGCGCCAAGTTGCGGTTGATCACGATGAAGTCGCCCGCCAGCGTGCGGCGCACGTACAAGTTGGACGTCCACGGCTCGAACGATTCGTTTTGGCCCATGATTTGGGAGGTGGTGGCGGTGGGCATACTGGCCCGTGACAGCGAATTGCGTACGCCGGTGGCCATGATCTGGCGTCGCAACTTGTCCCAGTCGTAGCGAGGGCTGGGCTTGACTTGCCACAGATCAAACTGAAACTTGCCTTCGGACAACGGCGAGCCCGCAAACGACGCATACGGACCGTGCTTGATGGCCAAGTCGGCCGAGGCTTGCAAACACGCGTGGTACATGGTCTCGGCAATGTCGCGGTTGAGTTGTTTGGCGGCATCCGACGCGTACGGCAGACGCATCATTTGAAAGGCATCGGCCAACCCCATTTCGCCCAATCCCACGGGACGGTGCCTCAAATTGGATTGGCGGGCTTGCTCCACTGGGTAAAAGGTCAAATCGATGACACGGTCCAAGTTGACAGCCGCCAAATACGCCACGTCGTGCAAGGCTGCAAAGTCGTACGTGGGTGTGACGTTGTCGCCCTCCCAGTTGCGAACAAAGGCCGCGTAGTTGACGGCACCCAAGTTGCACACCGCAGTTTCAGTATCGGACGTATGCTCCAAGATTTCACAGCACAAGTTCGACCCGGTCAGGGTGCCCAAATTCTGCTGGTTGTTGGCCCGGTTGCACGCGTCCTTGTACAGCATGTACGGCGTTCCGGTTTGTTGTTGTGACTCCAGGATGGCGTTCCACACGCTGCGGGCTGGAACTGTGCGTCGCGCCCGCCCGTCCCGCTCGTATTGGGTGTACAAGCGCACAAACTCCTCGCCGTACACGTTCCACAGCCCAGGTGCCGTGTCCTCACTGAACAAACTCCACGGCAAATCTTGGTCCACCCGTTCCATGAACAGATCGGGAATCCACAGGGCGGTGAACAAGTCGCGGCACCGGTCGTGCTCGCTGCCAGTGTTCTTGCGCAAATTCAAAAAGCGGAAGATGTCGGCGTGCCACGGTTCCAAGTACACCGACATGGCGCCTTTGCGACGCCCGCCTTGGTCGACGTAGCGCACAGTCTCGTTGAAATTGCGCAACATGGGCACGATGCCGTTGGAATGGCCCCGCGACGTCTTGATCAGGGCGCCTTCGGCACGTATTTTGTGTACCGCCACACCCAATCCGCCCGCGTGCTTGGAAATCATGGCGCACTGCTTGAGCGTGTCGTAGATGCTGGACAGCGAATCCTCTGCGATTTGGAGCAAGAAACACGACGACAGTTGGCCCTGCTTCTTGCCGGCGTTGAAGAGCGTGGGCGTGGCATGGATGTACTGTTTGGAGGACAGAGCCTTGTACGTGCGCACGGCCTCAGACACATTGTCCAGATGCAACGCCAGGGCGATACGCATCAACAAGTACTGCGGCCGTTCCAGCACTTTGCCGGCCTCGCTGGCGTGCAAATAGGTACGCAGCAGCGTTTTGATGCCAAAGTAGTCGTAATCAAAGTCACGCACGTGCTCGATGGCGGCGTCCAACACCTTGGCGTGCTTGGTGACGCGGTGCATGAACTCGTCGGTGAAGTAGCCCCCATTCAGTTCGTGAATCAACAGCATGGCCTCGCTGAAGCACGACGACGTTTCCTTGTGCAAATTGGACACCAAGATCCGCGCCGCCAGCACCGCATAGTCGGGATGATCCGACACCATGTAGGCTGCTGTTTCAGCCGCCAGTTCGTCAATCTCGCGCGTGTGGATGCCCTTGCGGATCATGGACGTGATGCGCTGCGTGATCAGTTCGGGCAACACGTGCGTGCGGTCCAAGCCATTCATGAGCGCATTGAGGCGCAGGGTGATCTTGTCAAATTGCATGGGCTCGTGGCCTCCGTCGCGCTTGATGACGTACATGGGTGCACGTGAAGTGGGGGGAGATGGGGTTTGCTTTGACTGGTGATGTTTTATGCCGACCCCGTTTGAACATTCAAGGCCACCAACCCGTACGCTTGCCACACTGTGTCTGCGTCTGCAGACCAAATGGGCTTCAAGTACTGGCGCAAAAAGGCCTCTTTGCACTGGTTGCATTTCCAGCCGGGAATGACGCCGTTGGTTTGGCCAGCCTTCGGAGACAGGGCCCAAATGTACCACTGTGCGGGCTGGTGACACTGCAAGCATTTGGAGCACCCTCGCACGTCGGGCACGTCGGCTGGATCCATCACGGTGGGGAGCAAGTCCAGCACACGCGTGCGCGGCGGCGTCAACCTCTTCGCCACCCAAACGTTCATGGCCAATTTGCTTTCAGGGACGGAATATTTTATTGAGTTTCATTGGTCGTGCTTATTTTGCAGTGCGCCGCAACGCCCCTCAAGCACGTGCAAGGCTGCGACGTGCGGATCAAACATCAGATTCTGGTCGAAGATCTGGAGGGAGGAACCAACGGTCGATTGGCTCAGCCACAACAAAATCAAATAACACACGATGACGTCCAGCAGAGGATAAGGCAACGGCAGCCAATACCGCACCATCAAATCCACCAGACCAAACGCTGCCAAAGTCACGACTCCAAACACGGAGATCCGGCGACGGATGGGTCCAACCCAACTGCGCACTCGTTGCAAAAACAGTGTCAACTCCATAAGAAGGGCCACCACAGGAAGGCTGCCAGAACGGGCAAAAGCCAACACTGGGTGGATGGCCATGCCGTAGCAAGCGCACGTTGAGTAAAACAATACTTGACAGGCACGGGCTTGCATTGCATCCAATTGGTTCTGCTGGGCCCGCGGGAAAAAGTGACACAGTTTGGCACTGAAGTATCGTGCTAGGCCCGATCCCGCCACACTCAGCATCAAAGGTACCGGCGCATACGCTTGAGCCCACGTCGCCAGGTAGCCCATCAGCAGGCCGACTACGAGACCCCGAATCGGCGTACACACGCGCTGCAGCGCCAAACTGTAATCATAAAACAACCCATCGTCGGGTCGGACCACCATGATTAACACGAAACAATGCCAATCAACGAGTTGTATTGGATCAAGCACACTTGCGAACAGGCTGCAGAAACATGCCTTCCACTCACTCGCGTTTCTGCAAATGTTCGACCTCGACGTTGCAACTCAAGGGCCCAGCAATGTTTTCCACAATGCGCAGTGCCAACAAATAGGGATTGCGCTGGGTTTCTGGCATCAATAAACGGCGGGCTTGATAGCCTTCGAAGCAGGCCAAGAGAAGCAGTGAGCCCATCCAAACTTGAACCTCTGCCGTCACGAAGACTTGGTACAAGAACGATGACCCACGCAGATGCATAAACCAGGCATACACATCGCAAAAGCCCAGGCACAAAACACCATACAACGGCGGATTGAGCCAAAGAAACTTGGCAGCCAGTTCCACTCGGTGCTCACAAAACATAAGGATCACAATGGACGATGGAATGGCAAAGATTGCGCTGTCGAAACTGATCCATCGCGCCAGAGGATGAAACAACAGTCCCGCCCAAACACACATCCAGGTGTGGTAGTCACGAACGGGACTGCTTTCCGGTTCGGGCAGAGGTTGATTGTAGTTGGGCATCCGAAACAACGCATCTTCGAATTCTTGGTAGCGCTTGAGACGCAGCCACGTGTACCACATTCCCACCGCGGCTGGAGCCGATATGGCCGCCGACAGGAACGTCCATGGCAGCCACAGTTGCACCATGACACCCAAAGCCATGGCAGCGATCACTCCCCGCGTTAGCATGTACGGATAGACCACCGTGACTGCATTCGATTCCGACTTGGATTCGGCCATTTTTTCTCAACAAGACACAACGAAGCAATGCCACTCCCCCACCCGTAGTTCTTTGGGTTTGAACACGCAACTGTATTCTGCAGAAATAGTTCAAATTTTGAACAGACGAAAGGTGATGTTGACACGGGGCTGCTTCACACGGGCCCGACGCGGCAGCGAATGTTGCCACTCGTCGTTGGTGGGATGCAGCATGGTGCACAGCATGTTGTCACGCAGCACCACTTTGTGTTTCACGGCAGGGTCCAGTTTCATGCGAAACAAAAAGTCACGCTCCGCACCCAGCGTCAGAGACGCAATGGCAGAATCCTTCACCATGACTGTCTCGTCGTCCGCGTGCCAACCCACCGTATCTTGTCCATCGCGATAAAAATTGATCAAGGCAAAGTTGAAGGACAGTCCAGTACGGGTTTGGACCAACTCTCGCAATTCTCGCAGCAGAGGAACCTCTGTTTCGTCATGGGCCGCAACGGTGAGCCCAGAAAACGTGTAGGATAGGCCTCCGGGCGACGAGTACGCCGCTTGCTGGCGGGGCACTGGATGAGCCTTACCAAACACCACCACACGGTTTTGGTCCGGAGGCAAATAGCGAATGACGTCACTGGCAAAAAACAATTGCTTGGCGCGGACCATCAAGTCGTCGGGGAGAACCTGGGGTATGATCGACAGATTGGGCCGCGGCACCACCGCCACCTTGGGGCACCAAGGCAAGCGTTCTTGTCCCGCTGTGAACTTGCGCTTATTCGTCGTCTTCGCCGCCATCCAACCGTCGGAATTGCTGCCGTGCCGCACACACTTCGTAGCAGCCCCAGCAACACACCACGGAAAACGCGCTGAGCAAAACCAAAATCCACTTGGACATGCCCAATGAACAAATGTGCACGGCACGCGGTTTACTTGTGATCTTTCGTAAGAGGTCAATCTGCACCACATGCTTAGGCCAGTGACAACACAGTCAACTTCCACATGCCCCACAACCCTGCTGCAAGCAACGGCACCGCCAGTGCCATCCAAAGGCGCGAAGCACCAACGCGTGTTTCGTGAACTTTGGCATCAATCACTGGTTGCTCAGGTCCAGTCACAAACTGACGGCAGGCGGCTGTGTAGTCAACACCTTCAGGGGTGAAGTTCGGCGCGTCGGTTACTACACAGGGCCGCGCAATGCGCACGTTTGATTCGCGCACCACAAGTTGCTCCAGGCCGAGGTGTTGGAGGTACTTGGCCCACGCCACGCGAAAGGACAGCCCGAATTTCAGTGTGTGGGCAAAGTTGTTAAAGTCTTCCGACACGTGGTGAGGGAAACAACGACGGCGGTACAGCACCCCTTGAGTTTCGTCCAGCCACAAAACAGGGGCTGGCTTTTCGTGTCTGTCATTGCAATGCACGGTGACGAAGGTGTGATCGGTGTAGCGCCAGGTTGTACCACAAAAACCCAGGCAAGCCTCAGGGTAACGCCGGGCCCATTTCATAAAGCACTTGATCAGATTGGGACTGTAATGTCGGTTGGCGTGAACCACCAACAAGTACGCATTGTCCTGCCAAGGCACTCGGTTCAACGCCGCAGGGATGGTGTTTTCCGTGGCAGGTGGCACTCGGAGTTGTGTCAAGTCTGTCAACAGGCCGGATGCTTTCAAATGGTCCAAGTTGCCGCCTGATCCAGTCGAGGTGCAAAGTACCAGCACACTGATGTGGTTGTTGCGAAACACGGGCATGTCCGAAGTTGTCATGCCATAGCCGATTTCAGAGCCTCATTCGGCGTACGCATAGTCCAACACTCGAAGGGCGGCGTCCACTTGTTCCAAGTCAGCCACCTCAGGATGTTTGTCAACGTACCTGTGCAAAGCACGCAACTGCGAAACGACCAAGGGTTTGCCCGTTTTTCCGCGCGCGTCAAAAGCATGCGACTGAAGGACACGCGTCGCCATGGCTTTGGCTGTGCGTTGGATTTGCTTGGCGGGGTCAACTGGAGCACGGCGCCGGGGCGGTTTGACCTCGTTCAGCGCAACAAACTGCTTCCACCCATTGGGTGAAGCACTGGCCTCGTCGGCACCCATGATACGCAACGCTTCGATGGCTTCCACATCCTCTTCCGTGCGCTCATGGGGTGGAATTTTCAACCGTGCCACCAACCGATCGCTCATGTTTTGTTTGATGGCGTCGCGCTGGCTCGTGGCCATTTGTTGTTGGGCAATCTGGTCCATGACCTGGCACATCATCTTGCGGTCGGCAAAATCTACTTTCAGTTTCTTCTTGTAGGTGCGGTTGAACTGGGCGACGTCATGGGCAAATTCCTCAGGCGAGAGCGTTTCGCAAACTGGCATGTCCTTCATCACCTCGAGGACGCGTTCCATGGTGGGCTCCCGTTTGTTTGGACACGACAGACAATACCTGGTGGTTAGACCTGTGTTTCAGAGGGGATGCAAGGCAATCCAATCTGCAAACAATCGGTCGGTAATGCCCGCCAAGCAAGTCGTGCCAACGTCCTCCAACGTTTGTCGAAAATGGGCCCACATGCTGGGATCATCCAACTTGCTGATGGCGTCCCACAACACCAACAGCAGCACGGCAAAGTTCATGCCAGGCAGTTCGGGGTTGCGGATGGCGCCGGCCGCATACACACCATTCATGTTTTGCAAGGCCGGCGCCACCGAGTCGCCAAGTTTCGATTGGATGGATTGCAGCAGCGTTTGCCACAAATCCGGGGGAACCGTGTCAGGAAAGTGCGTCTTCAAGTCATCCAAATACCGAGGCAATTGCTGTTGCAAGTACACGGTGTACGCATGCAGGTCGTAGCCGCGGTAGAACGGAGTGGCGGTGTTGGCCAGCGGTGGCAGGACGGGAATGTTGGGTGCAGTTTCAGGAGCGGGGGACGGGGCAGGTAGGGCAGGACTGGGGGCGACAACTGGTTCCACCGCTACTGGCAACGGAGGCGGGCAAACCGAGGCAACAACAGGTAGGGCACTGACGACTGGGGGGCGTACAACAACAGTACGCGTGTTGGTCACTGGTTGAGGTGGAGGCGCAGCCACTGGCTTGTGAGCGATCACGCGAGGTGGGGGGAGCGCAACGCGACTCACTGGACGAGGATGGGGACGCGGAGGAAGGCGCACCCGTTGTGCAACAGCCGACACCAAGCGTCGGCGCGGCGCGTTGCTAACACCAGGACGCGGCGCTACACGAACCACCCGCCGCCGTTGCATTTCTCTGTTTCGTTTAGTAAATCAAAACAGAAAAAAAGCCCCAATGGCTGTGGTGCTAAGTGCTGGTGTGTTGTGTTATGCTTGTCTCGAGGATACCCAAGATGTGTATTTTCTGTTGGGTCGCGAGCGGTGCAGCAGCGAGCGCAACAGCGGTTCTAACCGATGGTCCTACTTTGGGGGCCGGGTCAAACCAGGTGAAACGGAATTGGAATGCGCCAGTCGGGAATTTGTGGAAGAATCATTGGGATTGGCCTGGTTGGACGAAGCATTGTGCGTTCCGACGCTGAACGCTGAAGTCGCGCAAGAGGCTTTGGCCCGCGGCAACTACACCTTCCGGGTGGCACTGGACACGCGAACAGACCGCCCTCTCCACGCATCAACCCCTGAGACGGACATGCAACAACTCCGCGTGTGTTACGTCAAACGCATCCCTTGGCAGCCAGATTTGCCTGAGCAATTCCAGTGTTTGCGCCAACATCTGGAAACCATAGACACCTTGTCGCGCCAAGACATGGCTGCCGCCACAACAAGGTTTGCTACCCTGCCGCGGGAAGTGCAAAGCCACCCGGCGTTTGACGTGTGCCGGAACGCCCACGGACAAGTAGTTGCCGTGACTGTAAAGTCGGAATACTTGGAAAAGCAACAAATTGGCTGGTGGAGTTTGCATCGGCTGCGGAGTATCATCCGCAACGGGGGCAGTTACAAAAACAAGTACTGCTTTCGCATTGGGTTTTTATCCACCCTGGCGGTGATTGTAGAGCACTTTGGCATTATGGAATTGGTGGGGCGCCACTGGATGCATCACATTTCCGAACCAGACGACACTGTCACACAATGTCAAAATGCCAGTCATCCTCCGAGCCCGTGAACTCGTCATCCGGATCATTTTGTATCACCGTCATCATGGCTGGGGGAGTCAAAACCACTGGGACTGAATCGTCGCCAGTGTGTGTCACGACTTCGGTGAGTGGACCCAGTTGGGTCCGCGCCCTTTTGCGGGGTGGGGAAGCAGGAGGAGGCGTTTGAGAGCGTCGCAACGACTCTTCGTACGAAGTCAACAGCCAATACCAAAAGCCCACAAAGCCCACGCTGAGACCAACACAGGCGACAAAGGTTTCCGCAAACGGCATACCCGATGTGCCAACCCTTGCGGTGTATTCTTGAACAAGGGAATATGCGTCCATGCAGTTCGTTCGCACTCATTTTGTGAAAGGTTGGTGCAGACATAGCAACCAGGAACCAGATGATCCACCGGGTAGTGATTGTCGGTCCGAGATACAGCGGAAAGACCACGATGCTGCGCAACATTGTCCGAAGCAATCGCGGCATCCGTTTTCAGGAGTTTGATGGCAGTGTGCCAGACCACGTGCCCAACAACATGGATTTTGTGGCTACCGCCCTTGACGATGACTTGGTCACAATCCTTCGCTTCACCAGCATGGGTGCCTTGCGGCTCGACATGAACCCGCGGTTTCATGTCTGAACCAAGTTTGCACCTGGCTTCGTTCGCACACGGTGACGCATTGGTAGTCTCGGTACGGCAAAGGCAGCGCCTTCCCTCCAGATGGTGCACCGTGTCGTTGTCATAGGCCCCGCTGGCGGTGGCAAGACCACATTGGTGCAGGACATTGTCCGGTGCAATCCAGAAACCCATTTTCAAGTGTTTGACGCCATTCCAGTTCCAGACAATTTGCCTAACAACGCGAATTTCATTGCCACCGCATTTCTCCACGACGTAGAAACAGTGCAGCGACTCATGGCCATGGGCGCGCTTTGTGTGCGTGCAACACACCGCTATCACTGATGGGCTTGGCAACCTCAACATCCTTGCCTCGGGAACACCAACCTGGCCTTCGGTTCAACGCCACGTGCACCCACAACTCACATTGCCGGTGTTGGGAGTTCAAGTCATCGGCGAAGAGTGGTCTTTCTCGAGACCAATGTGACCACTGCCACCACGGCGTCGAGTGGCATCGTCGACAAGAAACCACTGCGGCACCCACTCGGTTTTGGAACTACCCCAGCCACACAGTGTACGACCCCATCTCTGAAACTATGCCCCACTGTTCGCTGTGTTGCGAACCCTGGAAGCGTTTGGCACGCGTGAAAACCTTGCCCTGTTCACACGGATTCCACGTCCATTGCATAGACGGCTGGCTCAACACCCAACAAGTTCCCTCTTGCCCAGACTGCCGCAAGGCACTTTAGTGTGGATAAACACCATGTCAAAAAGCCTAATTTACAGACTGTTTGGTTCGTTTTTGTGGAGTAGGGTGACGTGGTTTGGTCAAGGCACGTTTGGTGTTGGAATGGGACGATGGTGGCGCCAGTACTGCATCGATGGCTTGCACAAACACTTGCGTCGATCGCAACGCATTCCACGGCTCCACGCCACGTTGGGCTGCACGTTCCGGATGGGTGCAATCCCAGCGGTCTCCGGCTGCCGCAGACCACTTTGTTACCAGGCGCTGGCCCAAAGGCAACTGCTCATCCGGTTTTTGATGGCGCCAAATCCAGGCAGCCAGGGCCGCATCCGTGGCAGGCACTTCGAGCGCCCAGGCTGCCAGACCTTGTGCCTGCCTAGTCTGGCGTCGCACTGCATCTCGTTCAAAAAACTGAGTAAATCGCACCGCACTGTCCTCACGCGCATCGTGCACCCGGCGGCGAAAGGGTTCGCCATAAATGCGTACCGACAGTGCCACAGCATCCATGCCGTTGGGACACTCGGACAACTGAAGGCTGGTGTCGTCGGCCACCTCGTGACCCCGTTTGCCCCGGCCACCACCGCCGTCCCCTCCGGAAAACCGCCCACTGTAAGCAGCGGCATGGAACACGTCGGCTGTGCTGAGGTCTTCCAGCATTTGGGCCAAGGGGACACAGTCTTGCTGCCGACCTTCGCGCGTAGCGCCAGTCTGCGGGTCCAACGAAGCCAAGGCAGCCACGTTTTCTTCGAGCATCAACAACATCATGCCTGGATCGCAAGCCGACAATCGCCGCGCTTGTTCCGGTGGAATGCGCTGGTACAACACCTTGCGGGTGGCGTCAAAGATGTTGTCCACATCGTCATTGGACGACATCTGGGCAAAGGCTTCCACTCCACTGTGGATTTGCGCCGCATACATTTGCAGCAGTTGTCCCAGTTTGCGCAAATCCCCATGTGCGGCACTCACCAGGCGCTCGGCTTGACGGACGTTGAGGCGAACACCCTCGCATTGGCTCAACTTGGTCAAGGCCTGGTGCATGACCTTGGGGAAGGGCGGCCAGAAGCGAACGGCCAGTGTTTCTGCCAGCAGGCGGCGCACGTCTGGGTGAGCCACGTCGTTGCAAATGCACACAATGGGATGAACCATGGTCCATTTGCCGCTGCGGCATTCCTCAAGAAAACGCAGCACGCCTTGCACACCCGTGTTGGTTGGGTCGTCGCCCACGTCGTTGACTGACCCATCGATTTCATCCAACACCAAGGCTTGGGGCAATCGATCCAGGGACCGACGCGTGGCCGTGTTCACGATGCGGCTGTAAATGACATCTCGCGTACGCGAGTCCGACGCATTGCATTCCACGATGCCATAGCCATGCTCTTTCAAAACGACATGTGCCGCGGTGGTTTTGCCCACGCCTGGGGGTCCGTACAAGACAGCAATGACAGGAGTCTCCGGTGAAGCGGACACGCGAGGGTTGCGCCGCCGCGCTTTCACCCACGCCGTAAAGGCTTGCAAGGCCTTGGGATTGCCAAAGATGTCTTTGGACACGCGGGGCCGCAACCGTTCCACCACAGGCAAATACACAGTCGCTTTTTTGGGAGTGGCCGCACGTGGCACCGGCACAGGCGGTGCTTCCGCCACGCACACCACTGTATTGAGGGGCGGCAGCACTGGGCTGGGTTGGTCCAACGACGTGGCTTTGCGGGCAAAGGCTTTGGGTTGGATGCCACCCTGGGATGCAGACATCGGACGTGAAAACACAGCCGTGACTAAGTTGGCTCCGGTCTGGCACGAGTTCAAGTCCACCGTGAGCCGTTGCGGTGGCGCCACATCGGGGGTGAGCCAGGCGACGTCGTGATTTCCAGGTGGTTGGGGCACCACAGGCGGGTCCGAGGGGAGCCCCGAGGGCAGTCTTTTGGACGAAAGAGGCGCTCGTGGCAGGACGGGTTTCATGGCGGGCCACAAGTAAATGCAAGCCCCGTTTTTCGGCCAGCAAGTTTGGTACGAACAAGGTTCGTTTGTGGCCGGTGCTGATCCACACCGCGTGGTGGCTCCGTCCGCACCGACTCCGTTTTACAGCATTGGTGCCGATGGAAGTTTGACCCCTACGCCTCAAGGGTTGCCAGGGGCCTATCCGTATGGTCCTATTTTTCCCACTGTTTCTGCGTACTTTTCCAGTTTGCCAGGCAAAGTTGATCTGCAATTTGGGGGGCGGCCGTTTATTGGGTGATCTTTTTGGGTGTCATGCAGCACAACGAAACCATCAACGCGACCCGGGAATGCCACTGCCGGCTTGCATGCGCAGCGAAATTGTGGCAGCCTACCATGGGGGCTTGGACGAGGCGACCGCCTTTTTCCCACCCGGCACCACGTTTGACATGACGGAGACGCCCGAAGGATTGGTCGTGGATGTGAAATTGGGTGATGACCACTTTCATGTGCCTGACACGCGCCTGCGTTTGCCACCCGAATGGGACTGGCTACGTGAAAACCAGTGGTTGGTGGTGGGGCGCGTGACGGCACGACGGCGGTCAAAACGACCTCATTCCTCGGCCCACTAAGAAGTAAACGGCATGACAGATGCAAATCCACAATGTCCCATTGTAGACTGTATGCGACCTGAGTGCCGGTCGCGATGTGGCACAGTGTCTTGGTTTGGAAACTTGAGTGACTGTGACGTGTCGTTGCAATTCCAGATGCCGGGCGGTATTTGGCACTCACTCGGCACCTATCCACCGGGCATGCATACCGAACTAGGAGGCGGGGCTTTGTTGCTGCCAGAAAGCGTCAATTTGCGGGTCATTGAAACCCCGGAACCCGGGCACGAAAACGACGCCACCGTGCATGTCGTTCAAGATTGGGGTCGATTGGGCCCTGGTCTACCCTCGTTGTACATTGACAACAGCATGTGCACCAAATTGGCGCCGTCAGCAACTGCGGCCTTGAAGCCGGCTCCACCACCCGTGGCCCGCACCATCGCACAGCGTCCCCCAACCTGGCTGATGCAATCGGCTTGGATCTTGGCTGCCCTCGCTGTCATCTTGGTCGTGTGGTTGGTGTCAACGAAACGCCAAAATTTCCAGCCGTCACAATAAAATGGCTTCTGCCGTAAGTTGGAACACGCAAGTGTTGCAGGTGTTGTCAGCCAACAACTCGTTGTGGGATCGGTGCTGTGGGCCCAATGGCCAAGGGTTGTCCACACAACAACTGCTATCCGGGTTGCAGTCGCGTTTCCCTGACACGGGGTGGACTGAAACGCTGTTGAGTTCCGTTCTGGTCTCTGGCCAACGACAGGGACGTATCAAACAGTTGCCAGAAGACACATGGTATTTGAACACCAACATGCTTCGTGTCAACCCGGCCAACGCCATTTACCAACGCGCCTCGTCGGCCATCTGTGGCTTGCCCTCGGGCTGCGCGTGCACGGGGCTGAACAGCACATTGGCATAAAGTGAGGGTACCAAGAAAGCATGGCGACGTCTTTCGACACGTGGTGTCGTGGACACGGGGTCGTGGCCATCGATGTGCGCGAAACGGCCACGTGCTTGCTGTGCAACTACTCGACGATTCCTCAAACTGCCCAGACCCACGCTGTGGTGTCGTGCAACGTCGACCCACAGGGCTTGGCTAGCCTCACTTTTCAACGCGGACCAGTTTGTTTTTATTGCACCAACCATCCCAAACTGGCGAGACGATGCAACTACTGTGCCAAATCTGCCTTGGTGTACTTTGGCACCCGGGCCCATTGGGTTCCTGGCCTGTCCCAACTCGTGACAGACGTGTGCTTGGATCATTTGTTCTCCCAATCTTTGGAGAGCCGCACGAAGGACTCTTCGGACGCTTCAAGTTGCAAGTGCTGTTGAAGTGTTTGCGGCAGCAGCACGCTTGGGCTTTGGTTTGCGTTTGCGCCCAGAAGACTGTTTGGGTGCCACCGCTGCCGGCGGCTCAGACGCGTCACCCAGCAAAGTCAAATCTGGAACAACGCTTTGGGTGGACACCAACACCGGCGCAACGGGTTCGACTGTGGCAACAAATTGTGTGGTCACAGCCGGGCTGGCATCTGTAACGAATTGTTGTGTGGCCACGACGGGCTCCGCGGCTGCAACTTCATGCGGAACTACCAACCCGGGAGGCAGGTGGCAAGCATCGGTGGTGGATGTGACGGGGCACGCATTCACCATTTCCGTGGAAGGTGGAGTGGGTGGCACGTCCACCTCTGCATTCTCCACCATCATACCCGTGATGATGCGTGGCTGTGACTCCAAGGCCTGCTGTTGTTGCTGCTGCCACTGTTGTTGCAAGTGTTGCCAATGGGTGGCGGTGTGTGCAGCGGCGTAGTGGTTGGCGTACTGCTGCAGATGGCGGTGCTGTTCTTGTGTGTAAACGGGGCTAGATGTGTAGTGCTGCACAATGTTGACCACGTCTTGATCGTCCAGGCGTTGTTGCGTTTCCTTGCGCATACGATCCAGCACACGGTCTTGCTTGCGGATGCGTGCAAACAGGAACATGATGGCCACGCCCAGCACGATGGCCGCAGCAATGAGCAGCGTGATCGTGGCACCAGACTTGAACGACTTTCCTGCTTGAGGCGCAGCGGGGGGCGGAACCGACGCCATGGTCAGTTTAGTTTGGTTTCTCACCGCCGTACAAACGCGTGGTTCCACTGTACGCACCCAGACTTCCCTTGCGTCACCGGGCGAACCAAGGAATGTGGTGTGTAACAGTAACCCAACCCTCTCACATGCGTGCCAACGATTTGGGGTTTCACACGTTCGGGTCACGGACTGCCGTCCGACGGCGGCCGCGGCCTCTGCGCTCACGCCTCGACTCACGGATCGATGACACGTCAGACTCGCGCATCGAGCCGTTGGTCTCGAGACGGGCTGTACCACACAGGGCGGCGGACGTGCCACCGCCTTTGGTGACCGCCATCAATTGGCACGAGTCGGGTGCGCACTCGGATGCGTTGTTGCTGTCACGGCATCAGCCGTGGTACCGAGACGACGCGTGGTTTGGCCGTGTCCAAATTTTGCAACGGCCCCTCGACGATCCCGCGCTGATGGTGCGCCATGGCATCGTCATTGAAATGTTGCCAGTACGAACCATCCAAACACCCGAAACCGAACACACCGACGTGTGCTCCATTTGCCACGACGTCTGGAAGGTCGGGGACGAAGCCAAAACGCTGCCTTGCTTTCATTTCTTTCACACTCCCTGCATCAATCAGTGGCTTCAATCCAAATTGACGTGTCCCATTTGCCGGGCCGATGTGACAGTCATAAAAACACATTAAACTGTTGGTGCATCCAAGCCAAAGCCACGTTGTTGGCGCTGCCGTTTTTGTTGTCCGTCAAGTGGATGGCGTTGATGCGGTAGGCGCCAGACGGCCACGGAATAGTCTTGCAGTTGAAAGGCAGCCGTGTAATGGTGTGCTGGCGCGCATGCAGATGGCCACTGATCCACACGTCGTCGGCGATGCGGCATTCACGGGGTGCCACGGAAAAGTCCAACACCGCAGGCACGTCAAAGAAACACGGACGCACCAGGTATCCGCCGTAGCCTTGCAGTGCATCAACCGGTTGGGCCCACAGTGTCACTAACCCGGCCGGCGTGTGTTTCAAATGCTTGGCGTGCCAGCCCGTCATGGTTACGGCTTCCGACGGGTGGTGAGCGGCATAGGTACACAACCGCTCGACCAACTTGGGCCCGTACAAGACATCATCATCCACCACCACGATGCGATCTTGGGGCTTTACCGCCGAGTGGGTAAGCGTGGGCAACAATTTGGTGGCTGGTCCATAGTCTGTGTCCACCCAATTGATCTGGAACCAGGGAAACGCAGTGAGAAATTGAATGTCTGGAGGCACCACGTACGGACAGTTCTCTTTGGCACTGTAGCGCGGCAGATTCAGCAAAATCAAATCGGCGCGACATGTCTGGTGCAACAAACTTTTGAGCGTATGCTGCAGCAAGGGCATGCGAGAGGGTAGCGTTGTCAAACTTATGATCACTTGGGTGTCATGTGGCTTTTCAGGAACACGTGGCAAGGCAGAATAGTCTTTCGCCAGCGCATCCAAGCGTTTGCGACGCAACCTCACGTACGGCCAGCAAACAGACAAAGCCGCCAAACCCACCAGTGCACCTACCAGTGCCAGGTTCGTAATGGTTTTGCCGGTGGACCGCATAGCCTTCTTGTTGAAATTCACTCAAAAAGACCCCCCGTTCAGTTGATGTACACGGGTGGCGTGCCGGGCACGTTGTTCCATGTTACACCACAGGTAGGACACACAGTGTCCGAACGAGATGGCCGGCCCGATGTGCCGGCAAAGCAGGTGACATGTACGGGGTGGTCACAGGGCGGCAGTACAAATGGACACTGGGCGACGATTGGCTGTTGACAATGTGCACACGGCACATCCAACGCGTAGTCGCGACAGCACGTTGAAGGCACAGGGGGCAGAGATGCCATGATTTACAACAAGTACACGTCCATTTTTCCAACCCAGTTGGCAACCCACGAACGCCGATGTCGCATTTGCCGGTCGAGTTGCGCATGGCCGTTTCGGATGACGAAGCGTCGCACGTGCGGTTGCATCACACGCTTGGCAATGGCAACTGTTTGTTTGACAGTTTGAGTCAAGTGCTGCGGCACGACACGGCCTTGCAATTCGATGCCACGTACTTGCGAACAGTGGTGGCACGGTCACTGCTGGACGCCACCAACCCTTCGGCTGCGGCAGCCTTGCAGCATTGGTATTCGTTGTATCACGAACTGTTGAGAGATCGGGACAGTCCACATTTGCACGAATATGCTTTCATGGCTCCTGCAGCCCGCCACACCTGGCCTCTGGATGCTGCGACGGTGCGCGCCATCTCCGACCGCATGTTGGATCCCCAAGCCTACTGGGGCGAAGAGTATGCGTTGCGAGTCTTCGAGCAGCAACTACAAGTGCGTTTTGTGGTGATGGGGTTGTTGCCCACCAAAGGGCTGCGCTTGCATGCCGCCCTCGACCATGCCGCCGACAGAACCTACCAGCCCACCCATTACATTTGGTTGCACCTGCAAGGCCAGCATTACCAGCCACTGTCATACGACGGCCGGTTTGTGTTTCGACCCCAGGAACTACCCCAGTGTCTGCAAAGCATATTGCAGCGGGCTGCAGCCAACAACGGATGGGTGTTGAAGACGGGGCCGCAATAAACCGTACACTGGGTGACAAACGCATGAACCCAAGCGTCGATTTCAACCGCGAGGATTTGAATGCCGAACAAGCGCGGGCACTCGACTTGGCTTTGGCCGGCAAAAGTTTCTTCCTGACCGGCAGTGCTGGCACAGGCAAATCGTTTTGCCTGGCATACATGGTGCACGCACTCCGAAAAGCCGGCCGACGCGTGGTCGTGACGGCCTCGACCGGCATCGGAGCCGTCACCATCGGCGGCATCACCATCCATTCGTTCGCCGGGTTTGGCATTGGCAACCAAACGCGGGACGAACTGCGACGCACCGCGACGTCAAAGCGCATGCGCGACATCTGGCAATCCGTGGACACCATTCTCATCGACGAGATCAGCATGGTCAAAGCCGAGTACTTTGAAAAGTTGGCGCTGGTAGCGCAAGAAGCCCGGCAGGACTCATCCACTCCTCTGGGTGGGGTGCAACTCATTGTGCTGGGTGACTTTTTCCAGTTGCCACCTGTCGTGCCCCGCATGTTGGCCGCGTCCAAAGTCGCGGGGGGACACAGCACCAGCAAATCGGTGTTTTGCTTTAGCACGCGCGAATGGCACGACCTCATCCAAGAAGTGGTGGAACTCAAGCACATCTTTCGCCAAAAGGACCCGGTGTTCGCCCAGTGCTTGCAGCGCATCCGGTGGGGCACGCCCTCGTCGGAAGACATTCGTCTGTTGACCACGCGCCTACATGCCAACATCGAGCACAGTGGCATCAAGCCCACGTTTTTGCATTCGCGCACCGAGGACGTGGACCGCATCAACCAAGAGCACCTGGACGCCATCGATGCGCCGCCCCATACCTACCACACCATCCAGGGGTTCAATTCCAGCGGTGTCAAAGACCAGTCCACCGACGCCCTGCCGCCCAAGAGCCGGGTGGACCGCGTGACCGCCGAACTGCGCAAAAACATGCCGGCCGACGAAACCGTGACGCTGAAAGTCGGAGCCCAGGTCATGTTGTTGGCCAATTTGAACTTTGAGCACCAATTGGTCAACGGCTCGCGGGGCGTCGTGACGCGGTTCACCGAAGCGCCGTTTGCCTACCCGGTTGTCCGCTTCAACAATGTCGAAGCCACCATCCGCGCCCACATGTGGAAGCACCAGTTTCGGACTGGCGTCTATGCGTATGTGGCGCAAATTCCACTGAAGTTGGCCTACGCTTACACCATCCACAAGAGCCAATCGCAAAGCATGGACTGCGTGCAAATTCAATTGGATGGATCGGTGTTTGAGGATGGACAGGCGTACACTGCCTTGAGTCGTCTGCGTACGCTCGCCGGCTTGACGTTGTCGGCCTTTGACCCGGCATGCATTCGTGCCAACCCCGAAGTGGTGGCGTTTTACCGCGCGTTGCAGTCTCGTCCCGGAGGGTTGTTGCAGCGCATCATGTCTAAGATGGTTGTGCCGGCGGAGGCACCTGCCGATCACGGAGACGACGAGGAGGACGAAGATGACGAGGAAGAAGACGAAGACGACGAGCCCGCAGAAGATCCGGAGGAGGACGAAGTGGTGGAGGTAGAGGACGAGGAGGGTGATGCGGGCGATGTCTCGCCCGAAGAACCACCAAACCTTTGACCCGGTTGAAGTAAAGGACCATGTCGTCGAAACTGTTGGAGCCGAATCGCTTGCCCATGACCTTGGGTCTGGTGACCTTTGCCGTCTTGTCGGTTTGTGCCCTGTTGTTTGCCGACAAGTTCAAGTTTCTTCAATCCGGTGAGTCACAACCTGACAGTTCAGGCAAGTGTCCCCAGAAGTGCTGCAAAGCCTGCAGCCTCAACATCCCCCTGGTACTGGTGTTTAGTGCTGGATTGGGCGTGGTGGCGGCTGGAGTTGGCTTTCTGGTCAACAAGGAACACCGGGACAAACTGCGTGAAAACATTTATGGAGCCACGCGAAGCGCATAGCGAGGCAGATAGCGCACCACACAACTCCATCCATCCACATGTGCCGCGGCCGGGCTTGGCGCTCGGTGCCGCATTCACTGTGCGGAGTTGTACTGGCGTGTCTGCCCCCTTATTTGCAATACAAGTCCAAACATCCCAATCGAGAGTTGACGTGTTGCGCGGAAGTTCTAGTGAACGCTGAGCATTGCATACATGTGTGGGATCCATTGTCTCGCGGCAGATGGCTGTATCACCCCGATGCGAGGGTTGACGGAGCCTACAATTTGCTCAACCAATGTGTCAACCTGGGCGAACATCTGATGCACCCGGTGACTTTCGCACGGCCAAACCCGCAGGTGATAAATCAATTTGTCGACCTCTGGTTGGCTCAAGATTTTGGCTTGGTGTTTTACGGCAAGGCCATCACAGACCAAGGAGAATTAATTGTAGCCAAGCCCACGTCCGATCAATGTTTTGTGTTTTGCATCGAAACTGGTGCCTTGACTCGGCAGTGGACGTTAACGGGACCCACTGACACCAATGGCTATTCCTTGGCCATTTCACTGGCTCATGATTTGTGTGTGGTAGCACATGTGTCGCGGCCCTGTTCGAAAGTGGTCGCGTACACGTTATCCTCTGGACAGTTAAAATTTGGGTTTCAGCCGTTCTCTTTTCCTGGCTGTATTTATGCGGTAGCGATCACACCCCAAGGCGAAGTCATGGTGACCGGATGTTTGTTTGATGCCACTGGAAGTGACATTTTTTTGTTGCGGCCAGACGGAGTTTGCTTGGCTGAAATGCGGGTTCCTTTCATTGTGTCTGGCCTTGGCATAAACCCAGTTACACATCCAGACGGATATGACACGGTGGCGTTGGCAGGGCATAACACGGCCGGAACTGCAGTGTATGTGTACCATCTTGCTCGTAAATCATCCAGATAAACCCAACCCGTGCGAGATTGCCGTGCTACTCGGCTTCCACAACATGTCGAATGTCACTACGCGCCTTCGAGCGTGGCAACGGGTTGCACTGTGCTTGCAACAAAGTTTGGACCAGTGGTTTCCGCTGAAACCACATGAAATCCAAACGTGGCGGTTTGCTGGCACCAACTGTGCGGGGTTGGTCGGCCTCGCCATGGACGAATTTGACTGTTTGTACACCTTGAACCAAACGTGCAAAACTGTGCTGCAACTCAAGTGTGGGTCGCGGATGTGGCAACACATGTTGCGCACGACGACGACGCCCACCTGCCTTGCAGTGGTGCCGGCGTCAGGTGGCAAGCACCGAGGCAAACTAGTCGTGGGCGAGTCGTCGGGACACGTGTTTATGATGCAGCCTGACTGCAGTAGCATTCGACACTTGGTGAACAACCCGTGGCAGTCCACAACGTGTGGCGTGGGTGTGTCACCCCAGGGCATGTTGATGCACATTGACGGAATTGCCAATTTGTGTTACATGCAATGCCTTGACACCGGGACTGTGGCTCGTTCGTGGCGTTTGTGGTTTTCGAGCGAACAATACGATTTTGTCACAACCCTGATGTTTCATCAAGACCAAGTGTTCATTGTCTGGCACCGCACCTGCATGTTGGCAATGTACACTATGCCAGAAGACCCGACATTGGTTACGTTGTGTGTATCGCGGTCACTGGATTGCCCGTTCGGATCCAGTATCAAAGGCTGTGCACTGCTCCCGCGAGGCGATTTGGTACTACTGTTCGGAAACAGTTCGCCGTTGACGGGGTCGCTTGAAGTGTACAACTCCAACGGTACCCACATGGGACACCACGCCTTGGCTTACGAACCCCTGGGTTGCACTGTGTCAAAAGAGGGCCATTTGGTAGTGCTGGGCAGCGATTGTTGCGTGCATACCTATCGGGGCCAATAAAAAAACCGGGTTGAAACCCAGAGTCACCCACAGTTTCCAGAAAAGGGGTTTCCGTGTGGCATCGTAAATCGCATTCACTTATTGGTATGGCATGTGTTACCCAACACCTCCGTACCTGGCACCGAGTGCAGGTACATTTGCAACAAATCGTACGTCAATGGTTGCCATGGGTGCCACAGGAAACCCAGTGGGTACGATTTCCGAAGATGCCATTTACTGAGCCGTTGCGGCTGGCCATGGATGCCTGCGGTTGTTTGTATGCGTTGAGCCGACTGTACGAGACGGTACATCGATGGGTTCCAAACGCAGGCGAGTGGAAACGCACATTGCATCACGTGGCCAACCCCAGGGATGTCGTAGTGGTTCCTATGTCATGTGGCGTGCACGGGAACAAACTCATCGTGGCGGAGGCACTGGGATTCATTGGCATGACACGGGCTGATGAGGACAATGTGGAGGCTTTGACGCACGCCAAATGGAACTCAGCAACATCGGGCATGGCTATGTCCAACGACGGAATGTTGGTGCACCTGGACGGATCTGTGAGCATGTGTTATGTGCGAAGCATTGAAACTACGGCAGTACTTCATTCCTGGTATGTGCCAGAATGGAGGGGCAGTGGACACTACACCAAAGCCATCATGATGGTGCACCAAAACAAGGTCGTATCACGGTGTGCCTTCGGACTCACCGTTACCAGGTGTTTATTGTGGGGTACACTCGTTGCGATTTGCTGGTGTACACCTTTCCGGGTGGATCTTTGGTCGGTTCCTCGACATTGTGTTGTGCAAAAGGATGCAGTGTGACGGGCTGTGTCTTGACCGCCCGAAGCAACTTGATTGTACTGTTTGCCAACTACCACGCTTCTGAGTCTGGCGAAGTTGGGGTGTACCGGGTGGACGGAGCACAGGTGGGACATCACAAGTTAGCCTACAGGCCTATTGGGTGCACACGGTCACCCGAAGGCCATTTGGTCGTGGTGGGGGACGACAACTGTATCCACACGTACCAAGATCAATGAAAGGCCAGGTTCAAGTCAACAGTTGTTTGCAAATGGCGTGGGCAGCCTGATTGGCCAGTGTGGCATCGCCACCTGAACTTTTCCATACCGCATAGTCCAGCAACCTCTGGTCGTTGCCGGTGGTGCAAGGCAGGTGCAACATGCGACCCACTGTGGATGCAAAGCGTGACAACGGAGGCCGCGCATCCACCAGATCGCCTCGCACGAAGACGGCATCCAGGTCCTTCACCACGTGCACCAGAACGTAATTAAACTCCAGCCCCACGAGATACAACGCCAGCAACGAGGCACCGTACGCGCGGTCGTTGTCCCAGTGCAACGACGGGTCGTCGGGAAATGTAATGGCACGATCCAGCGGAAAGTGGGCATTGTACTCGACGGTCACCACCCGCGGTTTGTAGTTTTGCAGCAGGCTGCGAAACAACCACAGGTCACACGAATCCACGTCGATGGACACGTAGTCTGGTTCGGCGGGTACTTGGTACTTGGCCAATACACGCGCCAGGTTTTGCGAGGTCAGAAACTCGCGGTGCAAGCCGATGGTTGGGTTCTCATAGGTTCCGTCGAGCAACAAGCACTTCCAGCCCCGGTTCAACACCAAGTGCGCCACGTTTGGACCACTGCCCCCAGTCAACGTGTTACTGTTGAACCCAAACTCGATGCAAAACTTGCCACCCTCGCCCAAGTTTTGAAAAATGAACTCCAGGACGCCGTCTTGCGTGCCTTGCGAATGCACGCGGCGTTCGTGACGCGCAATGTCCCACACCCATTGCGAGGCACTCATAATTTAGTGGTTTGGTTGACAGGACGCGACAAACCTTAGGTGTTGAGCAAACACACTTTGGTGCTGTGTCCATACTGAAGACACTGTTTGCACCGACGCAACGGACAGTAATTTTGCGAATGGTTGGGACAGCCACAGGTGTAGCACATGCCTGGATAGGCCGGCAAATGAGGTGGAGCCGTAGTGGCAAACCACAGTGCTACCGACGGGTCGTTGCCGGGTTGCACCGTGTAGCCCCAGTTTTTGGCATGATCTAGGCTCCAGTTGATCTTGGGCGGCGGACCGCCGTTGCAGTTTACGTTCATTTCTTTGGTGGTCTACAGAAACCCTCGACGCATGCGGCCACAACGCCGACGCGGATCTACACACACTTTTCCATAACTTGAGTGGGCTTGATTCTTCTTGTGAGAGAATGACGACCAAATTCTATGACGGCATGTTTGAGTTGGCCGCGAGCCAACGACACGGCAGCACTGTGTACCATGCGTATCGGGCTCGCCACGTCCGCAGCACCATGGTGTTGCGGTCGAAACTCACGGGCAGGCCTCTTCGACCGCAGCAACGTGCCGGAGCTGAAGGACAATGGCGTGCGCTCGCTGCTCACGGCCCGCCCGCCTCCACCCAACGCGGCACCCGAAACCACATATTTCCAAGGCATGTTGGATGTGGACCGGTCTGAGTTCTCGTTTGTTCTGGCCAACTTGACGGAGGAGGGCTATCTCAATTTCAACGTGTTGCACACTCCTCATCGTGTGAGCGAAGTCGATCCGGGGCCCTCCTTTGGCGTGAACCAAATCAACGAACTGCGCCCTGGCGAAGCGGTTACTGTGTCGGCCGACCAGCGCACCCAATCGGCCATGATCCTCACTGGACTCAAGGCTCCCCGCGCATCGGACGGGTCGTCGCAACCGGTGTTGGTGCGGGACGACGAACAAAAGCAAGTGCAAACTGGCCTGTACTTCCACTTGTCAGTGGTGCCCGATCAAGCGTCGCCGCAACTCATCCGCTGGTTTGGAGAGGGCACCCAATGGGAATGTGTGCCGTATTTTGTGGGTCGCGCCCAAGCACCCAAAACCAAAGCCGCCCCTGCCCAGCGCGTCAGGGCTGTGTGTGGCACTGGGTTGGAAGCCGTGTCGTCGCGTGATCTGCGGCCCATGCGGCCCATGGGGGATTTGGAGTTGTTTCAGGAGTTGGAAGATGCGGTCGACGATGCAGCCGAGCCTCAAGAGGTCTCGAGTAACGAATTCGCCCTTTTCGGAGCGGCAGGCATCGGCCTGCCACGCACGCGTGGGGTGGAAACTTCCTTGGGTATGCACCACACCTACTCGGCCCGCGGCGGCGCAGAGTTGAGCCGTGGTGGCGGGGGCATGCGCCAACTGTCCAATCAAACCGTGCTACCTGGTGCTGCACCTCTTGTGGACAGCGAGGCCATGTCCACCTCGGTGCATGCAGCCGCTGCCTGTGCGGCTCCCAGTGCACTCCGTTTGCATGCGCCGGTGGATGTGGGACAGTCGCAAGCGGCCAAGTTGGAGTATGGTCAGCGCATCGAAGTGCAAGCGCACGAGACGGGCCGCACGTACGCCTACGAGCACCCGTCGTGCGCCGCCGTGCTCAGTTTGAGTCTGTTTCCACACATGCAGTTCACGACGTTGCCCGACCTTCAGGTTTTGATGCAATTGAGTCTGGAGGAGTTGGCCAGCACAGAAGGCCGCCAAGTTGTGTCGGCGTTTCCGGCTATCTACAAGTCGGATCACTGTGTCATCGATTTGGAATCTCCAGCCGACACGGTGATTGCCCAATGTGGCCACCAATGCATCAACCACCGCAACTGTGGGGGTCTTACCAAATGTCCCCTGTGCCGTCGGCACATTGACATGTTCATCCGGGCCGACACCTTTGCCATCGTGCGCTGAGTGGAAAGCACGTGCGTTATGGAATTAAAACGCTTTGTGGCCAGTGATTTGTTTTTTTTTGATGCGCGTGGTGGTGAGCCTGACCACCATTCCCGAGCGAGATGTGCTTCTAATGCGCAATTTGCAGTCCCTTTTGCGCCAAACGCGTGTGCCCGATCGCATCTACTTGCACGTGCCTCGTGTGTCGCGCAAAGGCCAACCCTATGACTGGCCTCACCTCCGCGCCTTGGCACGCAGGGTCGATCCCAGTGGACAGGTAGTGTATGTGAACTGTGTTGAATCTGACTGGGGGCCCATCACCAAATTGCTGCCTGTGCTTTCGTTGGAGCCAGATCCGTCAACTCAATTGATTTTGGTGGACGATGACGTAATTTATGACCCACGCCTGTTGGAACGTTTGCTGGATCCAGCCTTCCAACGCTTTCCGGCTGTGGGTTTTGCCGGTCGCAACAAACGCCTGGAGTACCAATGCAATTTGGCCACCGTCAATTTCGACGTGCATTTTCTGGAGACGTTTGCCGGCGTACGCTACGCCCGGTCGCTGTTCCCGGCCACGTCCGACGCCTTCGCCCAGTGGGTGACCCAAATGTGGCAACGACAACCACTCTGTGTTACCACCGATGACATCATCATTGGTGAGTGGTTGCACGAAGGGGCACACGTGCCACCGGTTTTGATTCCGTTTGGTGACAACGCGATGCGGGTCGATGCCGCGGGCACCCCCGAGTTGCGCGATGTGAATTTGACCGGCAACAACGCCCAGTGTTTGTATGCCTTTCATCCAGAGTGGCGGTTGGGTTCCACCCGCAACCAGGCTGCGCTATGGGGTGCAGCGTTGGTGGTGGTGGGTTTGCTCGTTTTGGCCACAGTTGTGGCCTTGCTGTGGAAGAGTTATGCTCACTGACGCGGTGTTGTGTCACGGTGAAAAATCGCAGTTATGATAGGAAACCCTGTGACCATGGCACAGCCCCAAAATCAGTGCTTCTACGCCTGTCAAAACATGTGCATCTTTGATCAGACGGCCTGCAACCAGGCGTGCATGCAAGATCCACAGTGCAAAAGCCAGTGCCAGACTGAGTTCAACGGGTGCAACAGTGCCTGTGCTACTCAGTGTGCCAAGCAGCCCTCGGCACCGGCCCTCAAGATTCAACAAGCCCCCAAGCCGGGCACACCAGAATCAGCCTGGTTGAACTAAACCACGGATGCATTGCAATACACATTCACATCGTCACCATCGTTCCATCTTCTAGCACAGATGGCTTCCACTGCACTGGCCGAGATCGTTGTTGCGTGCGCAAGGCGGCGTATGACGAAACTTCTTGTTCGCTGACCTTGCCGGATTGGTAGTAGCGCATGTCTTCTTCGGTGGCAAAGTTGATTTGTCCCACGGACATGGCGTGGTGGTTGCCTTGGCCCACCGGCACTTCGGCCACCCGGCGCTCGTCGGCTGCCGCCAGGTAATGCACGCTTTTGTCGGCCACTGCGAAACCCTTGTTGTTGTCAACGGTGGGCACTACCATACTACTCTGGGCACCCGATGCCACCTTCAAGTTGTTGATGTACACGGACAGGGTGCGAAACGCCTCCGGGCCCGCAAACACACGCCGATCGGAAATTTGCACCACAGTAGGCACACCTGTCAGCCAGGGTGGACGCGGCTGGATTTGACTGGCATCCTGCACCAAGATCTCCGGATAGTCGGCCACCATTTGCCAGGCTTGCATGCTCACTGGATCTCCGGGCTTGACATACAGCACCATGATCTTCTTGTCCAGTGGACTTTGCGCTTCGTTGGCCCCGCCCGAGGGAGGCGGGGTAATGCCATTGAGGAAGGGGCCTTGTTGTTGTTGCTGTTGTTGCTGCTGTTGCGCTTGCCGACGCCCACCAACATCCGAGTAGGGTTGGGCGTCTGTCATTTGGTACTGGCCATAGGAGCGCCCACCACCACCACTGCCGGCGTTGCTGGCCCCATAGTAAGCCGCTTGCGAATACATGCGTGACACCCCACCGCCTGTTTACTGGTTACGGACACAATTTGCCTGTCCCGGGTCCGGAACGTGGCGTTTGGGCCGTGTGGGTGTCCGGGGTTTCAGGGTTGAGTCGACCAAATCTACAGTGACGTGCACATTGACCAGCACGTGTGGCGTGCCAATACGGGTGGCAATACCTTCGGCCAGGCATTCTCGGGCGCCCATGTACACATCCACATTGCCACGGGTCCGCAACAGGTTGGCAAAGTAATCCTCGGATTTCCCAATGTTGAGTGACATGATGCGGCACAACGCATCCTTGAGGGTCTGCATCTCGCCCGCCTCCGTCAACATGGACAGCCCAGTCAGATTGCCGTCCAAATCGGTGGACACATCGTGCACCATCAAACGTCCCAGAGGCGAGATCCACCGCACGTGGCCACACGTGAAGATAACCGCGGCACAGGACGCCGCCACGCCCATCAGCACCGTGTGAATCTCCAGACCTGAAGTCTTCAGCAATTCGGCCACGTGCATCGCTGCATACACATCTCCACCCTGCGAATGGATGATAACTGGCAACAGACTTTGCCGCGCGTAAAGTGCTCGTGACACAGTACTGGCCACACTGCGAATAGCGGCCGTGTCAATGTCGTCCAACAATTCCAACACAATGGGCCAGTTGTGGGGTTCGTCTCCCAACAAACCGGGCACGTTCACATTGGCTGTGACACGTGTGTTCATGGTACTGGCGTTTGCTGTGGTGGTTGCGTTTCATCTGGAATGCGACGCAACGCACTGGGAAATAAGTCCTCCCATTGTACCTGCGCGACACCCAAGGGCTCGGCATACTTGGTGCGGTGCTTGAACGTCGGCGTCACGTACATGGTCTTCAGGCCCAAATCGGCACCGAGACACAAAAACAACCACCTTCGCGTTATGGGCAAACAGGTCACCAATCCCACCTTGCACACTTCAGCGTTGGCGTTCCACCCCAATTGAACCAACTGATATCTTCGTGCCGCCAACGCCCCTGGCATCCACGTGGACAACGACGTGAGTAACGTGTGCTCCTGAGGATACAACTCGATGTACCCGTTGTTGCGTGACATTTGATTGACGTAGTCGTGTAACCGTTGCGTCAAGTGACGCGTGCACCGCCAGTGCGACACCCCGTCGCACAAGAACTGATGGACGGGTTGATCGATGTGGGTTGGTGACGCTCGTTTCACGCGGCCCAACAACTGGTAGTTGGCACGGGCACACTCGTTGGTTTGGTGCAGATACGCAGGCGATCCCACTGGTGCTGTTACATGACAAAATTTCAAGGGCAAAAGACCAAAGGTATGGCGAGCCATAACCCGCGCCGCGTATTGCCTCGTCCGCGTGTGCGTACGTCGACGGCACTGGCCAAGCGCAAGTTGCTGTTGTCACGCAACCTTTCCGAGGCTGCCGCACAACGCAGTCCCAGTGTGTCGACGCAGTCCACCGCGGAGCGCGTTGTCGAGTCGGGCGATGGCAAGACCGTCATCCACGTGCATTGCAATGGCGGAAATGGAGGCGGAGGCAGGGGCTGCGGCAATTGGGGTGGGGGCTGTCTCAACACATGCCCAGTTTACGACTCGTTGGGTTATCCCTACTATCCCTTGTATGGTCCACCGTCCGTTTCTTGGCTGACCAATTCGCCGTTGGTGCCGTGGGGTGTGCCCTTGCCGCCACCGGCGTGCCCTCCCTGTGGTGTCAACATCTCGTACCAAGGACCGCCAGCCGCGTGGCAGTTTCCGCAGGTGGCACCACCGTTCATGTCCAACTTGCTGCCACGGCCACCAGGTCCGTGGTAAACGGGCTATGCAGAATCAAAAGAAAACGTGACATGTTGCCCATTGGGTTAGATCGTCCCATTGTTTACGCCGTGCGCGCCTTCACGTACCATGGATCAGTACTACACGCCTTGGGTGTTCCGTTCGCTCTTCACCTACGAAGGAGTGGCGACCGTGATCACTATGTTGGTTCTGACCGACATTGTGTTTTTGTATTTCATCAACACCGGCCCTTTTGATGCTTGCGGAGGCTTGCTGGTGTGGTGTTTATGTTGGCCCTTCATTGCCGTCGTTCGCATGTGCTTCGTGCGTGAATGGACCACTCACGATGGCATGTTGGCCTTTGTGATTCTCCTGCTCGGATTCATGTTGAACTTGGAGATGCTGCCGCGCACCCTGGACAATGGCCAATCGTGCGAGGCCTGGTACCGAAACCATTATGCAGACTTGTTGATGCTCTTCAAAGTCTCACTGTGGTTCTGGACTGTCGTATCAACTGGAGTTGCGATTTACAAGCCGTTTGGGATCATTTGGGTTATGCACCGATGAGTGAAATAGTGTCAGAATAAAATGAAACGTAGCCTTTCATGGCCTCAGCGGCTGAGGAACTGGATCTTACGGATGCGGAACTGGCCTTAGCGATTGACGAACCCTTTGCCAAGTTTGAAGATGTGGGTGGCATGGCCTTGCATGCTCTGTATGTGCTGACCCCTCCGCCGGCGCAAGCGACCAGCGCAGGCTACGCGGAGCGCGTGGCATTTGTGCAAAGCCTGCAAACCACAGTGGGTGAGGCCACCCGCACTGTGCTAGGACCAGTTCCCTCGTTGCGTCTGGCAGTGGTGGACGTGGGGTACATGGAATCGCAGGTCTACGGTCGATTGGCTCATCTAGACATCGGGTTGGCGGTGCGTGACACCCACGTGTCGATTTTCTGGGTGCTGCCTGATGTGTGGTTGATCGAATACGTTGCCGATGACGTGGGCGTGAAGTTGGCTGGATGGGACGACGTGTTTCAGACAGTCCGAAACCTCCGGGACATTGCATCACTCATTCTCCGCAACCCCAGTGTGATGGAGCATGAAGCCGTTTTGTACGATTGCATCATGCCGAACTCAGGCTGTTGGTGGGAACGCGAACGTGAAATTGTGGCATTGCAACAGGCCGTAAAGAAACGTCACCAGAAGAAGCGTGACGCGGCCCGGCAGGTTGCAGAAGAGTTTAAGTGGTCAGCCCCCATTCATCTGCGACCCGTGGAGCAAAACTTGGGTTACACCTATCGACCCGTCTCGGGGTCCGAGTACAACCGCGCCGAAACGGGGTACCATGCCGGTCGGCGCAACTTGCGGCGGCACGCGTTGGCGCAGTTGTCGGGTGAGACCAGCGCGAAAGCCTTTGCGGTAGCGCGCTTTGAAAACAGTCCAAGACCGAAACACGTCAAGGCTGTGTTGAGCCGACAAGACATTCCGCGACGGAAATGGGTGGCTCCGTTGAAGGTAGTCAATCCGCGAGAGTTTTTGGTGCATGCGTTGTATTTGTTGCCGCCACCGCCGCGCCCCGAAACCAAGAAATACGACCGCATTCGCCGAGCCGTCAAACTCGTCAGCCAAGGCTTTTTCAACGAAATAGGAGATGACGACAGTCGAACCATCGGAGAAAACGAAGTACTGGCAGCGATTCCCTCGGTGGTGGTTGATGGCATGGGGTGGGACGGCACTGTCACGTTTCAACATGCATTGGAGGGACAATGGGTCGTACATTTCTCCATGGTGACAGACGAAAACCAATCCGAAAGCGCCGTATTGACGTGGCCGCAGGTGTTGCGGAGCATTCGGCAGTTGCGGAGGTTTGAACGCGCTCGGATCAGAATGTACCGGCCCATTCCAGACCTACAACAGACGTCCTTCACGCTATGGGAAAGCCACCGCTAAGAAGCACCAGGCTGTGGCCACACACATGCCACGCGAAACATAAAGCGTCAAACTAAGACAGTGTGTACATGACTACGGCGTGGGTGACGGGTCGTTTATGGCGACCACGGCTCAATGCGGAAATTTTGATGACGGGTGTCGAGGGCCGCATGGGCGGCGTGACCTACAACAACCGTTACAGTTTGATTCTCACCGACGGCGAAGCCTTGTACGACTGGGAAACGCGTCGCATCTTTCCGAACGTCATGGAATGGCTCCAGTTTTGCAAACCACCACAGCCTCGCTTTCAATTGCCCGTGTTTTTGACAGCGCACGAATACACGGTGTGGATCAAGGCTTGGATGGCTCAAAACAAGACGTCGTCGTCGTCGCCAGCGTTGGCCGGGGCGTTGTTGCCGTCACCACCATCCGATGGAGCGTCGTCCACTTCGGTGGCGTCGTCATCACCGTCCAGGCGGGCAGCATCAGCGTCCAGGATGTCGCAAGCCGCGGCAAAGGCTCGGGCGTCCACAGTGTCACCCATACGGTCTCCCAGCACAGAGGCACCGGCGGCCTTCCGCTTTTTCGACGATGTCTTCAGTGACAGCGACGAGGATGACGAGGACGAGGCAGTGCCAGGCACCTTTGTCTTTGGTGCTGCGGCCGGCGCGCGCGGTTTGCCCCCGCGGCGTACGGTCGCTTGAGACGCCTTGCTTTTCGGTTTCGCTTTCGTTCTTTTCTTGCCGTCCTCTTCCATCACCACCAACTCGGAGGGATCGGTGTGGGCAAAGCCTTCGAGTTCGGCGACAAAGGCGCGGGCTTCGGCATGCACTTTGATGCTCTTTGGATCAAAGTCCAACAGGTACAGGTGTTGCAATTGACGTACGCGAGACCAGGCCACATACGTTTGGGCACTGGCAAATATGGACGAGCCGGCATCCACGACGGCTTGCTCCAACGTCATGCCTTGGGCCGAATGAATGGTGATGGCATAGCCCACACGCAGTACGTACTGCTCCCGACACATATACAAATTTTCTTTGGGTGCAATGCAATGAAAGAACGTCATCCGCATGCGCTCCAATGGCAAGGCTTTGCCATTGCGCAACACCACTGACTGAACATGCGTGCTGGGATCTTCGCGCAGCAACACCATCGTGCCGTTCACCACGCCGAACGCGTGCATGTTCTGGGTGATGATGTACTGGGCATTGGCCTTGAGGGGCAACCGAGTGGGTTGCCGATGGCTGATGCGGTTCATGATGTAGTCAGGCACCGGCACCGCAGGATGTGCGGTTCGTGACACCATCATTTTGCCCGTGTCGGGATTGCGCGTGCGGGTGATCTTCCAAAACGAATCCGCCGCGTACGAATGCACATCCAGACCAGGCAGCGAGGCCATGCGCTCGTCGTTGATTTTGTCGGCCTTCTTGTGGTGGCTGAACATAAACGGAGGCACGAGTCGTACTCCGACGCCTTCGTAGATAAAATCCGGTACATCAACACACACGCGCTCGGTAATGCACGCCAAGTCCACGGCCGTCACTTGCCCCTTGCGCACCCGTTGCAACAACTGGAAGAACCGTGGGTCACCGTACTGGCGATACGGCGTGCTGAAGACCACCGGTTGAAAGCGAAACGACTCCCACTCGGGCAGCGTAAAGATAAACTGGTCACCCACCGGCGGCAACTGCAAAAAATCGCCACTCAACACCAATTGAACGCCGCCAAAGGGCAACGAACTGCGTCGTGCAAACTGGGCCACGCGATTCAACAGTTTGAAAAACCGTGTCCCCAGCATGCTGACTTCGTCAATAACCAGGATGTCCACCTTGCGCCACTGGGCAAATTTGCGCATGCACGCATCGGGTTTTCGCTCCAAATCTTCTTCCAGTTGAGGCAGGGGCATGTTGCCCTTGCCCAGCCCAGAAAACGAATGCAACGTGACGCCCTCCACCAGTGCACAGGCACTGATGCCTGTGGTTCCAGTCATAACAATGTATTTTCCGTGACTGAAGGCGCGGTCGGCCAAAACGCTCAAGGCATACGTCTTGCCGCAGCCACCAGGTCCATGCATCAATACATTGGAGCCACGATCCAGCACTTGATGCAACAGACGGCACGTGTCCACCAGTGTATTTTGGTGGTGAAACGGACCGTTCGTGCGCAAAGCCAGCGAGTCCCGGCACGCCGCCGTAAAGTGGACGTACTCTTTGGGTTCAAGGTAGGTCAAAATGCGATGGTGCACGTCCGACCCCACGGACCGAAACGCAGCCATGGCAACGGGACTTCTTGTTTTGAAGGCCGCCCACAATCGCACGGCCACCCACGACCGTACCGCTGCGTTGCGTTCCCGTGGAAACCAAGCATAGTCTGCAGACCATCACCAAACGGCAACTGCCATCCGGCAACTGCGATGGAGCACTGTGATCCCCAGGAGGCCGGGGGCCCAGATGAGCACCAACTGCCACCCGACGAAGAGACGGCGTTGGCTCCACCGGTACCCGAAGAGTTTTCGTTCGATTACTTCCAACACGAATACTGGAAACTGGCCCAATTGTATCGCGAATTGGCGCACTGGGAAAGTGACCTGTACCGCCGTGAAGAGGAGTTGCAACGACGCACCCAGCACCACCACCAGTCCAGGCGGGGTGGGCGGCGCTCCTATGGACGGGGTGCACCGCGGTCCAATCCATCGCAGTGACGCGTGCAACGGTTACGTTCCCGGCGGAAACAGTTGACGCTCCAACTCGGCCAAGAACGCCTCATTGGGCAGTGAGGCACGCTGGGGCGCGGCGACGGCGGGAGGTTTCGGAGAACTCGGTGGAGGACGGGGCCGCTTGATCAAGACCATGTCCGATGACGCGGCGGCCGCAGCCGGACCGACCGCTACCTTGGACTCGTGTCTCGCAGGGTCGGGGCTAAACGCTTCCAACTCCATCTCGGCGCGTTGTTGCAATTGCAAGGCCCGGGCCCGCTCGTCGTACTGCTTCAGCACAGCCCGGGATTCGACCTTGTACGCTTGGCTCGCCAAAGCCCGCGCTTCTTTCTTCCGGGTGGCAAACTCGGGATGTTGCGTCTTCCAGTCTTTCAAATACAATTCAAAAGGCCGCTTGGGGATGGACTTTTGTTGCGGACGCAAATCTTGCAGTTTGCGTTTGACGGCTTCGGACGGTGCACGTGGCGCCGACGGGGCCGGCGGCGGAGGGCGGGCCAACTGCTGAAGTTCTTGGAGGCGTTCCGGCCCCACGGCGGGGGCGGCGCGTTGCACAGAGGGCCACTGCGATGCTTCCAGAACGGCGGGCCGAGGAGGGGGTGCTGCCACCGGCACTGGCGCAGCCGCCCCTGGAGGGGGAGGAGGAGGTCGCGCCCGGGCTTGGGCTTGCAACCGCAAGGCCCGTTCCAACAGTTGTTGCTGAAACGACGGCGACGACATGTCACGTTTGATGTTGAGGCATTCAATAAAAAAGTGAGGGGTCGCCCCGTGCCAAGGGTGTGTTCGGTTGGCAGTCTCCGCATTGGCTGACGCACTTTTGCAACGCGGCAGTGGCAGCCGGCAACGCGACGGGATTCATCTTCACCATGATGGGGATGAGCACGCCGTTCGGCAGCAGCGTGTCGTACAAGAACGATTCTTGCAGTTCCAAGCACGACTGGTAGAGTGCTTCGGCTTGGGGATCGGATTGGGCTGGATCCCGGAAGCGATTGCACTGCCAGATGGTTTTCAAACAGTTGGAACATTGCGGATCTTGGCGAAAGTATTGCACGTTGAGAGGAATGGCCACATGCACCTGGCCCTTGTGACGCACCATAAACATGGTTTTGCCAAAGGCAAACTGGCTGGCAAATTCGGAAAACGCCCGCTCCATGCCCATGGCCCGGGCCAAGTCGCGCACGTGCTCCCACGACAGATCCAATACCACCTGTGGGTTGTTGGCTTGGTAGCCCCAGGGCGTGTGCACCTTGGGATCGGGCCAACATTTGCCGGCGTCGCACACTTTGCCTGGGCCACACTCGGCGTCGTACGAACAGGCGCCCACTGCGTTGCCATTGTCCTGGCACGACAAAGCCTGCCAACCAAAGGCATTGTTGTCCACCGCCAAACTGGGCACATAGGCCGTTTGGAAACACATCTGTGGTGCATAGGGTGCCGCGGGTCCCGGCGGACCGCCAGTCAAACAGTAACCAGAACGACGGTCGAAGGCCATTTACTTCTATCACAGTTGTATTTTTTACTCCTCGGTCTCTGCCACTTCGTGGTCTTCGTCGTCTTCCTCCGCACTGATTTCGATCTCGTCCAGGCCATCGTCGTCCAGTTCTTCGCCCTGTTCGGCCGCCCGGGCTTCGCGCCGTTCGTCCTCGTCGTCGTCCAGTTCTGCGTCTGGTTCGGCCGCCTGGGCTTCGCGCCGTTCGTCGTCGTCTTCGTCGTCGGTGTCGGTGTCGTTGGCCCAGTTCATCACCGACCGAATGTACGGATACACGGCTGCCAGAGGCGTGTCGCTGGGCAACGAAACGATGCCATCGTGAATCAGTTCTACGCTGTGTCCGAAATGCACCAGAAACAGACGAAACGTGTCTGAAAATCCGGGCTCTCCGGCCAGTCTGAGTATACGTTGCAACAGATCCATCACCACAGTATGGCATTGTACACTGTCAAGACGTTCCAAAACAAAAATCGGCTCCACCAATTCCAACAGTGACGTCCGCCACGTTGCAACCATGCTTTCGTACTGGTGTGGCAGCATGATTTGTGCACAGGACGCGGGAATGGCGAAGAGTGGCTGCGTGATGACGCGTATGAGGTGTTCTTGCAAGGCTACGTTCTCGCGCGTGTTTTGCTCTTCCATGGCGTTCCGCTTGATGAGTTCCCGGTCGGTCAAACGCGCCAAATTCCACGGAAACGTCGCGTCGTGACGCCGCATGGCGTGGGTGAGCCGCAACAACTCGACGCGATTCAAGGGTTGCCGGGTGTACGGATTTTCGAAGTTGCCACTGCGCAGCATGGCAGCCACCAACTGCTGGGGCACAAACCGGTACACGTGGGTGGCGTCGGCCACGTGCCGAAACGGTGGCGCCGTCGGTGCAAAGTGTTCCAAGTCCAAGTCTTCCCGGTTGACCAGCGGCTGGACGTACCGGCGAAAGAACCGTTGAAGGCGGCGAACCGCCACGTACTCAGAGGGAGGCGCAGGACGCAACCGCCGTCGTTTGCGGGCGTGTTGCAAAGCCGCCAGGCGTACCCCCACGGACTTGCTTTTGTGGGCGTAGAAACGCGACAGCGACGTGACCAATTTGCCGCGAGGCGTGTAAGGGCCACAGCGGATACCAAATTTGCGGCACCAACTTATCAATTGCGTCGTCGACTGGGTGTGAAGCGCATCCATGAGTACGGCCGCTGTTGTTGCTGGACGAGACATTTTGGATCCGACCCGAGCGTCCCTACGTTGACCAGGCTTGGTGACTAATGCAGTGGCAAATCTTCCTCCTCGTCGAACAACACCACGCGGCGGTGGCGGCGCGGGGCGGCCACGGGCTCAGATTCGACGGCTACAGGTGGAGCATCGATCAACCGGTTCAAGGCTGCCACGATGCCACGAGGGTGGCCCTCACTGGGCCCTGGCTCAATGGCGGGCGCCGGAGGCACCGGTCCGAGAAGTTCCGCAAGCGCCATTTCTGCAGCAGCACTCGCACGGGTGGCCTCTGCAGTAACCTGGGTTGATTCACCGTCGACCGGCACAAGGAACGCCGGCCGCGACATGGCGGGGCGGATGCGCCGAGCCCCACTTTGTGAGCGTCCAACTTCACGCGGCAAGGGCTCGGGGACAGCCTCCGCTGCCACTTGTTGCAGTTCCACCTCCATGTCCGCAGCGGCAGCCCCCGCAGCCGGCTCGTCTTGCAACGACACATGCAGGGCTTCCAGCAATTTCAGGCAATTGGTTTCCAAAGGCTCCCGTGGGTTGTAGTCCACGTTGCGCTTGCGCATGGCCGTTTGTACCAACAGGGCTTGGGGCACGCGCTGGCGGTTGACCACCTCGCGAAACAGTTCTGGCTGCCGCTGCTCCAACGTGGAAAAGCAAGGCGACAAATTGGCCATGTTTTACCCAAGAGAAGAACACGCTTTACTGTTTAGAGAGACAGAGAATGCACCGCCATCGAAGTGGCAGACCGCGGCACCCAGGGTGCACGAATGAAACACTGCTTGTAGAACGCCATCAAGTTCAAACTGGAGAACACGTCGTCCCGCGCCCGGTGGGAGAGGCATCGGCGCGGTGCAAACTGGTGTAGGCCTGGAGACCACCGTTTGGCCAATTCCAGCAACGTGCTGACGTCCACCACGCGGTAGTGGATGCGCGACACGAGGCTGGGCATTTGGTGTTCCAGACACAGCCGGTCAAAGTACACCGAAGAGCCCGCCAAAACCGCCTTTTTGTTTTGGCGGTGCTGGTCGAAGAAACAGGCCAGATCACGCTCCACCTCGGACAACGACTGTCGAGATTGGCGTACCAACTCGAGTAGCGTGCGATGTTGGTTGGTAGCCCAGCGACTCAAACTTTGCAACGCGGCCTCGTCATGATGCACCACGGCTTCGAATTCGGCCAAGTGGTTCAAGTTGTGATCGGTAACTAGCACATACACCTCCAGCACGAGGTCGTCGCGGTAGTTCAAACCTCCAGTTTCCAAATCAATCCAGAACAGACGGGAAGACGTGGGTCCACCCTTCACACGCCCTTCGTCGTCCTCTGCGTCGGGTGCCACCGCCATGGGGAGTTGGGGGCGAAAAAGAGATGGCAGCCACTTTGTTCCTTGTTTCCAGGTTTTCCCCCCGCCCACAACCGCCACACTCAAAACAAACTGGGTGTCGACTCGTCGGTTACACTGAGAACCTCCTCTAACGGTTTCAACTGGGCCTGGGTGGCAATGTAAACTGTGTTCCGACCACGACGTCGCGCGTTCCCTCCCACCAGCAGCATGCCGCGGTGGATGAAGCCACGAAATATGATTTCCACCTGCTCGGCGTCACAAAACGGGGCCTGTGCTGCAGTGTGTGTGTCGCCCGCGTAGTCCAAGCGCTCGAGTGTCATCAAACAGTACAAATCGGGTGCATGTTCCCCACGTGACGCTCCCACCCACAAAGCACTGGTGTGATGCAACGGCGTCTTGACGTCAATGGTTCGTCCGCAAATGGTGGCGTCGAACGAATCGTTCCACCGGTTGCGGCATTGCGTGTCAAACAGCAACGCCGTGTCCAGTCCAAACAAGCGGCAAAACGCCCACTCGCCAAGAACACCCTGGATGGAAATCGTGGCGTCGTCGCGGCCGCTGAAGTTCAAGTTGCGGCTGTGATTTTGCAAGTTCTTGTCGTTGCGTTCGGTGCCGATGCGGATGCACTGGGCCAATTCTTCACTGGACAACACACACACGGTGTGCAACGGAACCGGCCGCTCGGGTGCATCGGAACGGGTCGGCGCCAAAATGTCGCCATTCATGCGACAAGCCGTGATTTTCTCCAGTCGGAGGAAAAGGGTTTGTGTCTGAGCGAACCAGCCATGTCTGCTACGTATCCTTCGACCTCGTCAGCGACCATGGTCAACTTTCTTCAAATGGCCAGCATTCCCTGTGCTGGCAACCCAAGCCGCGAGGCCACGGGTCAGTGCCTCACCAATGTGGACGGACGGTGCATCGCCGGCGGCACACTCATCGCGGGCAGCAGCGGCTACGAACTGGCCAGCATGGGGTTCCCCACCAACGTGTGTGCCGCAGCGGGTCTGTTCGCGGCTGGCAACCAAAAATACACAGTGAACGGATCGCCTGTTGGTACCAACTCCAACCCCTTCAAAATGAACCGTCTTCTGTGAACCGTGCCACCAGATTCAGGCTCTTCTATTTTTTGAGTAAATGTGTGTGACACACCCACAGATTGCAGTCGGTACCACGTGCTTCACCAACCAAAGCCTTATTTTTCATTTGTTCGTATTCGTGTGTGGTCATGGCTGTCACCTTTGGCACGGAGCGTCGGGAAGATGATGGCATTGATGCTATGGCCTTTGCCAAGTTTGAAACCATGTGGTCCCACGTGGTCAAGTCTGGTGCCTGGCCTCAACCCAACCCGAAACCCGAGGTGATGCCTGAAACGGTGAACGGCTCCTTGTACATTCGAAACACCCCACTGCCACAAAGCCTGTCCTCCCAATGGCCCCTCCGTGTCAAGATGGAAGACGAAGCCATCCGCGAACCCACACCACCGTCCTCGATCGGTCACCACGACGCCTCCGCATGGCACGCCCCTGCCTACGCACGGCTCACCGAGCACGGCCGCGTAATGCTCCCACTGTGCATGACGTTTCGGTATTTGTGGAAAGGGGCCGACAACGAACAGTACCCCATTCAGGCTGATTTGGTGTACGCCAGTGACACATGCATGCTGCATCGCATCCGGGACAACCCAATGTTGCCCACGCGGTTGAGTGGCAAATACTTTTCTGCGTTGTCTTCCAGTGCCTTGGCGTTGAAACCGTGTGAAATCAACGGCTACGTGGCCTGGTACTTTCAAGACGCGGACGGCACGTACCACCCCATGAAGGAGGCGCGGACCCGCCGCTTCAAAAACGTGCACAAGACGGAGCCCGAGGTGCAAGACATGGCACGGCACATCTTGAAACAAGACCTTCTGGCCATGCCTGATTTTACGCAAGTGCCGCATCCCAGCCTTACGCGCCGGGCCAACGTCAACGCCAATCCGCATATGAAACGGCGTCGCCCCATAACCCAACAACCGATCAACGAGCGCGAAGCCGAACGACAGAGACTGGCGTGGCACATCGGCAATTCGGCCCTGGCCGTGATGGACTATCTGGTGGAAGTGTTTCCTGGATTGTCACGCAACATCACGGTCAAGTTCTTTGGCTTGGAGCAGCCCATTGAGCAAATGCTGTTGCATTTGCCCCAGGAGGTGCAAGCCATTTTGATGCCAGAACCACCGTTCTTGATGCTCGGTGGCATTCTGATCTGGCTGTCCCGTACCGGCCAAAGACTCGAACAATTTTCCATCGGCACGGTATGCACCAACTTGCAACAAGTGCTCAACAGTCGCACCAACCCCGATCGCTTTTGCCTGTCGGCCTCGGATTGGTGCGAATCGTTCGAGCCCCAACTGCGAATGTCGTTTTTGGGCTGTGTGCTCACTGCCGACACGTTGACGGTGTACCGCCAGGGCACACACGACGTGTTGAAGCACGTGCAAATCATGGACATGTTGGCCGAAACAGCCTTTGTCCGGCACGTGGATACCAATACGGCGATCCAGTGCGCTGTCAAGCAAACGCCCAATTGCTTTTTGCGCCTGATGGCTCTACCCGTGGCGACCCGAGGTGAGTAAAGGCTTACTGCTCACACTGGCACACGTACACGGTGCGGAGCGACGGATCCGAGTGCAACTGTTCCAGTGACGCCGAGTGAATGTGGTAACGGTGGCGTCTACTCCTCAGTTGCTCCAGCAACATGACCAGTTTCGTTTGTTGCAAACAGTGTTGCAGTTCATCCAACACCCGTTGCACCACGTGTGACAAGGACACGTCTTGGGTGGGATCGATCCACAGTACACATTCAAAGCCTCCAAAGAGGGGGCACGACACTTGAAAGTTGCAATGCATTACGCTTTATCTCCACAGGGTTGCGAAACCCTCACCACGAAGGCTCAACACGAATTGTCAAACTCGCCGTACTCGCTGCGCCACTGAAAAAACACAGACGTCGGAGTGACCGACGCCGATCCTCCAGACCGCGGGTTGACCCAGACCACGTCGCGGACACCAAATTGCGCCCGCCAAACGCCCTCACTCCGATCGGCTTCGGCTTGCACCCGCTGCAGGCACGCGGCGCGCGAACCTTGGATCTTCACCAAACGGGACGACGCCGGCGTGGCCATACTCACTTGTCTCTACGGCGCGCAAAACGTCGTGCACGCTGCAGCCGCGCAACAAACTGGCCCAGCGAAGTGCACACAAGTGTCGCAACGGTTGAATTTCGAGGCCTTGGCTGATTTGAAGCAACTCCCACAAAGTTGGCAACGGCAGCGCACGAACCAAATGAAAGTCAAACGCTGGCAGTACCTGGCGATCAAAGTGGCCCGGACACCAGGCCAGGTTGTGGGGCTCTTCGGCATAGTGGCCCAAGTACACGCATACCAACCGCACCGCTTCGGCGCCAAAGGGAACCTTGACCCAATCCACCTCGGCGTGGCGCGAGAGCCACTGGGACTGAGGTATCCAGCCCGGTTCTACCCACGTCCTCTCGCCCGCCTCGCACACGAACCACGGCATCCGAAGGCGGGTGCTGTGCCGGTGCCGCGACGACGCCGATATTTCTGGCGTTGAAAGACAAGATTGGCAATGCCGCGCAAAGAATTGAACCGCTCGCAATTGCTGAGTCAGTTCTTCACCAATGATGCGCTGGCGCGACAACTGGTTGGTGTGTTGCGGACTACACTGGGACCCCGCTGGAACAGCGCGTACTTTGTGGAGCCCGCCGCCGGAGACGGTGCGTTTTTGAAGTATTTGCCGAAAGGCCGCAGCGTCGGTGTTGAAGTGGATCCAGTGTTGCTGCGGCGCCACCCAGAGTACGTGGGGGCCGATTTGGAACAGGGTGGCTTTTTGTCTTTGGATGCCCGCGATCTGGGGCTGGAAGGCATCCCGCCGTCGCAAATTGTAATCCTGGGCAACCCGCCGTTTTCGACACCCAAGTTTGACGGCCGGTCCAACAACGTGGCCCTGGACTTTGTCAACCACGCCGCGCAACTGGGTGACACCGTGGCCATGATTCTGGGCAACACATTTCGCCGCCCTACTACCCAGTCCAAGGTAGACCCACGATTCCATTTGGTGTTTGACCAGAACATGCCCCACAAGAGTTTTACCATGGATGGCAAGCCCACGCATGTCACTACAGTGTTCCAGATCTGGCAGGCCAAGTACGACCGTCAGGGACAGCCAGTGTTGCGCGAACCGGATCCAATGGTGGGATTGATCAGCAAAGGCGAATGGGGCGGTCCGTGGCGGTACGTCAAGTCCACCGATCCCAGTGCCAACTTGCGCATTTGCAACTGGGGCAGTCATGCTACAGTGGGTACCATCGATCCGCCTGAGGCGGTGCGTGACATCGTGCGCCGCAACATCCAAGCCCTGGAACAACGGCAACGGTCGGGTCAGTCCATGCGGAACTACAATCCCGACAACTCGCACCACTACATCAGTGCCGACGACCCGCACGCCGTGTACGACCATTTCGTGGAACGGCGCTACCTGTTTGCCGAACTGGCCGAAGACCGTACCATGGGACAAAATCCCGATCTGTCGTACGCCGACATGTTGCGCATCTACCTCAGTCCCTTGGGCACTCATTACATAGAAGGACAGTGGGTCCACGAATGAACCAGAATCCAAATTCCCTCTTTCCTCCGTGAGCACACGCAATTATGTCAACCGTACCATGGACACGTCACCGATCGCAGCGCGGGCGTTTTGCCACGTGTCCCGATCTTTGCAAAACATCGTCCGCGCGTTTCGAATGTGGCCAGCACTGCGGGGGGTCTGTGTTGCAACGTGGACTCTGAAGCATTGTGTGGAAGTTGTAGCAGTGTCACACTGCCATGAAATTTTCGCAACCGACTACAACCACGACTGCGTGCACGTGTTCGCACTCGACGGCACCTTCCTGCGGCAGTGGGGCTCGCGGGGCAGCGCAGTGGGGCAGTTTTATCACCCCTATGGCATCGCGGTGGCGCCGTCGGGCGAGGTGGTGGTTGCTGACTTGGGCAACCACCGCGTGCAAGTGTTCCGCGCCGACGGCACGTTCGTGCGAATGTGGGGCTCAGAGGGCTCTGGCAACGGCCAATTCGCACGCCCTAATGGCGTGGCTGTGACGCCGTCCGGAACCGAGGTGGTGGTGGCTGACACAGCCAACCAGCGCATCCAGATGTTTCGACTGTCCGACGGCGCATTCGTAAGAAAGTGGGGTGCGTATGGGTCTGCAGACGGCCAATTCAGTCATCCCACGGGTGTATCTATCACGTTAACTGGAATGGTGTGTATCGCGGCGTTGGCTTAACATTTCACATCAGTGCAGGTGCTGGTCTGTGACCACGAAAACCACCGCGTGCAAATGTTTCGACCCGACGGCGCGTTCGTGCGCAAGTGGGGCTCGTTTGGTTCGGGCGAAGGCCAGTTCAGGTTTCCACGGAGTGTGGCGGTGCGCGGCGACCAGGTGCTGGTCTCCGACCGCGGCAACCACCGCGTGCAAGTGTTTCGCACCGACGGCACGTTCGTGTGTGCGTGGGACGTAGGCCACGAGCAGTTCCCGAATGGACTGGCCGTGACACATACAGGCCAAATTCTGGTTGGCGATGATGTTGAAACATGTCTGCAAATGTTCATGTAAGCCTCAAGTCGTGCATAAACTCATGGCCTTGCCGCGTGTTGCCGCCCGAGCCTTTCGTTGCGTGGCACGGCCGTTGCATGCCATAATTTGTGCGTTTCGAACGTGGCCGGCACTGCAAGGAAAATGGTTGGCAACGTGGCTTGTGGATATTCGATCAAGGTGCATCGCCTTGTCACAAAACGGCGAGATTCTCATTACTGACTCCACAAACGACTGTGTGCGCGTGTTTGCATTCGACGGCATGAGGCGGCACCGGTGGGGCTCGTATGGCGACGCTGCGGGAAAGTTCATGTACCCGTGCAGCATCGCGGTGGCCAAGGAGGGCCAAGTCATCGTGGTGGATTGCCTCAACCACCGCGTGCAAGTGTTCCGTTTAGACGGCGGGTTTGTGCGGATGTGGGGTTCACACGGCTCCGGCAACAGCCAGTTCCAATGCCCCCGAAGCGTGGCGGTGACGCCATCAGGAACCAAGGTGGTGGTGGCTGATTCAGGCAACCACCGCATCCAAGTGTTCCAACTTGCCACTGGTGCGTTCCTTTACCAGTGGGGATCGAAGGGGTTTGCAGATGGGCAACTGGATAGTCCTGTTGGTGTGTGTGTCACGAGGACCGGTGAAGTGTGGTGACCGAATGGGGCAACCACCGCGTGCAAGTGTTCGCAGCCAATGGTGCGTTCGTGCGCAAGTGGGGCTCGCTGGGCTCGGGCCACGGCCAATTTGCCCGTCCACGGGGTGTGGCGATGCGCGGCGACGAGGTCCTGGTCGCCGATTGCGACAACCACCGCCTGCAGGTGTTCCGTCTGGACGGCACGTTTCTGCGGACGTGGGACTTCAAGGGCTTGGGCGACAGCCAGATCAACAGCCCGAATGGGTTGGCGGTGACACGTACGGGCCGGATTCTGGTCAGTGACTATGACACGGGATGTGTGCAAATGTTGACATAGCCTCAAGTCGTGCATAAACTCATGGCCTTGCCGCGTGTTGCCGCCCGAGCCTTTTGGCGCGTGCCGCGGCCGTTGCACGTGATGGTGCACGCATTTCGCCCCTGGAATGCCTTGCGAGGAACCCATGTTGCAACGTGGCCCATCCATTTGCGTGTGCACTCGGTGGTCGTGTCCGACGACAACGTCGTGTATGCCAGCGATGTGTTGAACAATCGTATCCACGTGTTTGCGGCCAATGGTGCCAAGATAGGCACATGGGGTTCTCCAGGCCAGGAAAAAGGCCAATTCCGGTTTCCTCGCGGCCTTGCACTAACCAAGCAGGGCGAGGTGCTGGTGGCGGATGCAGACAACCACCGCATTCAAGTGTTTGGCAAAGATGGATCCTTTGTGCGCATGTGGGGATCACGAGGTGACGGAGATGGCCAGTTTCAGTGGCCACGTGAAATAGTGGTATCCCACGATGGCACAGCGTTTGTGACGGACCTCAAAAACCACGTCCAAGTGTTCCGAGTTTCTGACGGCACGTTCTTGCGCAAATGGACCTCGAAGGAGTTTGCCCATGGAGAATTCAACACCATTGCGGCCTGTGTTACCAAAACTGGCGAGGTGAGGGTTTTGGATACCACGTCGTGTCACTTTACGGGCAGATGATCATGTCCGACAACAGCAACCACTGCATACGAGTGTTTTCCTTGAGTGGCGTTTTGTTGCGTAAGTGGGGCACGCAGGGCTTTGGCCCAGGCCAGTTCTGGCACCCCTGGGGTGTGGCAGTGCGCGGGAACGAAGTGTTGGTCGCTGACCATCAGAACCATCGCATACAAGTGTTCCGACTGGATGGCACGTTTGTGCGAATGTTCGGTGTCCAGGGCAATGACAAGGGTCAATTCAAGTTTCCCTTGGGGATAACGGTAACCCGAACAGGTCAAGTGCTCGTTGCGGACAGCACACGCCTGCAAGTGTTTGAGTAAATCCAGAAGCCCCACCCATCCCGAATGAACCACACCACGCCGTAGCACACACCATCATGGCCGCGCGACGAAGAGTTCCAGCACAGGCGTTCTGTCGTGTGCCGTTGCCTTTGCAGGGTGTCATTCGTGTCTTCAACGTTTGGCCTGCGTTGCGAGGAACCTGTGTCAAAACGTGGATTACCGAACGTTATGTCAATGGCATAGCCATCTCGCGATCCGGTGACGTTGTGGTAACTGATCACAACAATCATTGTGTGCATGTGATTGCGTTGGACGGCACGCGTCGGTGCACGTGGGGATCTGGTAGACAGGTTTGTACTCCCACTGGTGTTGCTGTGGCACCAACGGGTGATGTGGTTGTGACCGACCATTTCAATCACCGGGTGCAAGTGTTTCGCTCCGATGGCACTTTTGTACGCAAGTGGGGTTCCAGGGGTGACGGCTACGGTCAGTTCATGTGGCCCTCCGGCGTGGCGGTGAGCCAAGACTGCAAAGTGGTGGTTTCGGATGTTCGCCGCGTGCAAGTGTTTCGGCTCAGTGACGGGGCTTTTCTGTGGCAATGGGGCACCAGAGGATCGGCACGTGGCGAATTGGACAATCCCTATGCGATATGCATGAGCCCATCTGGTGAGGTAAGCCACGTTTCAACCGCTGTTGAGACTCACACCTGCCCACAGGTGTTGGTGTGCGACACCAATAACCATCGCGTGCAAGTCTTTACATTGACGGGCACGTATTTGCGACAATGGGGTTCGCGAGGCACGAATGACGGCGAGTTTCGCAATCCCTGGGCCATCGCCGTGCGTGGTGACCAAGTACTGGTCTCTGACCATCACAATTACCGCGTGCAAGTGTTTCGTCTGGACGGCACGTTCGTTGGCAAATGGGGGTCTTATGGGTGGAGTAGCGGCCAGTTTCAGTATCCCGCAGGGCTGGCCGTGACGCGCACGGGCCAAGTGTTTGTGTGTGACAGTGGAAGCACACGCATACAAGTGTTTGAGTAAAACGATGGGCGTGGGTCCAGAATCTTGAGCATGGCCAACCGAAACTAAACAAGAGGCCATCACACCTTGTTAGGCGGTAATGCGACAAACGATTCCGTCGCGGGCGTTTGGTAGAGTTGTGTCACCGTTGCACTGCCTTATCCGTACGTTTCGTACCTGGCCGGCACTGCGCGGAACTTGCACTGCATCCTGGCCCTTGAGTTTTTCTGCGAACACCATGAGTGTGTCTCCTACCGACGAAGTGTTTGCAACCGACTGCGAAAACCGCCGCGTGCACGTGTTGGCAGCCAACGGCACGCTATTGCACACGTGGCAATTGCCGCCAAACCCTGTTGGTAGTTACCCAGAAATCTACGGCATTGCAGTGGCAAAGGAGGGCGAACTGGTGGTTGGGGACCGCTCCAACCATTGCCTGCTCGTGGTTCGGCCCGATGGCGAGGTTTTGCGCACGTGGGGCTTGGAAGGCGCCGGACAACTGTCGTTTCCTCGGGACTTGGCAGTGACGAACGACGGCGAGGTGGTGGTAACCGAGGATGGCAACCACCGCGTTCAGGTGTTCCGGCTGTCTGACGGAGCCTTTTTGCGCAGGTGGGGTACCAAGGGATCAAATCCCGGACAGTTTTTGTATCCTCGTGGTGTGCACATCGATTCTAACGGCGAGGTAGCGTGTCTCATTGAGAAAAAAACACACAAAGGGCCTAATTTTCCACAGGTGTTTGTTTGCGACTGTGCGAATGACCGCATACAAGTGTTCTCCTTGGCTGGTGTGTTTTTGCGCCAGTGGGGTTCCAGGGGACATGGTCCAGGCCAATTCAAGCATCCATCGTCCGTGGTGATGCGGGGCGCCGAAGTTTTGGTTTCTGACCGTTACAACTATCGCGTGCAAGTGTTTCGGCGGGATGGCACGTTCGTGCGCCAGTGGAACATGCATGGTTCAATCACTGGACAAGTCTTTTATCCAGGTGGATTGGCTGTGACGCACACGGGTAAAGTGCTAGTGAGCGACACCACGCGGATACAAGTGTTTGAATGAACTCAATGACAAACGTGAACTCCAGTGGCATCCACACACAGCCAAGTTGGTCCCTCCAATTGCACCAGTGCATAAAACGCCATTCCTGAAAACGATGACGTGACTCGGCCATCAGCCAAGCGATACGCGTGCCACCGGTCCACGTATTCGCCCTCGGTTGAAATACACGACTGGAGCCGGAATTCCGGATCCTTCGGACAGTGATTGGCCAGCACACGTCCGTCGCGATGGATCCGTTGCAATAACGTCACGCCAAAGAACGTAGTGTGGCAAACCAGTATCAATTCGTCGCGTCCCAACCCGTACAACCCAAAGGGATACCATTGGGTGCCCAGCACATTGATGTACTGCAGCACACAGCCTTGTGTGTAAGACAACAAAGCCAAACGCTGCTGGTTCCACTCGGCCACAAACAAGACGTCTCGGCGGGTGTCCAGGAGTAGGCCACGTGGACAAGAACATCTCAACACGCGCCTGAGTTGTCCCAGCATGGTGTATTCCAGAATGCGATCGGTCTTCCACTCGGTCACCAGCACGTGGGACAACTGAGCGTGAACGGCAAACCCACCCACCTCCATTGAAGACACGTCGTACCTCCACGTCGCAACACAATGCAGTGTCGTGCGGTCCAACACATACACCAGACAACGCAGTCGCAAAAACACATGTCTGTCAGATGTGGCCGCGTGGGCGTGTTGTTCTGGTATGATGTTTACCCAATCACACGATCCAGGCAACGTTCGCACCCGGACGAAGCGAAAGTGGGTGGCATAGGCAGCCACCTCTTGGCAGCAATGCAGGGGGACCGCCTGCCACGCCAAACTGAAGCCTACCCGCATGTGGGCAGGGCTGCGGGCTTCGCCGCGGGAGATGGTGACTGGGTCAATGTGGAAGTTCCGAGCAACCCCGTGTCATGCAGCCACTGCACTGCAAATTTGACACTTTCTGGTTGTACGCCTCTGGTCATCAACTGGTCGACAAACACTTCGGGTGATTCAAACAATTCGTCCACGTTGTTTTGCAACAAGGCCAGCGCCACCAGCCCGTGTGCGTCAGGTTGCGTGAGCCCGTATGGGCTCAAACGACGCACACCCTCGTCGAGCAAGTCCTGCACGCACTGGTCCAGACGCGCCTTGAAGGGTGGAATGGCGCGCAATGCAGGTTGAATGCGCCGTGCACGGCTGGCGTCATAGTGATGCGGATCATGGGGCTGGTGAATGCGATTGGCCGCCGCGCACACCGTTTCGTACTCGGGCGAAGGTATCCACCGGCGCATGTGAAGGTAGGAACAAATGAAGCACGCCTCGCCTTCGTTTTCTTTTCCACTGCGCAAAAATCTCTGGTCCAGAAAGTAAACTCGCATGCGTGTCATCGACTTGCAGCGTTTTCAAAGCACGCAGTCGCTGCCTCAGTCCCTGGTGGAGGGGGATGGGGTGCGGTACCCGGCGTCCGACATTGGGCGCACGTTTTTGCCCCCCATGAACGCCCGGTGGCCGCTGCGAGGTCCTCTGTTTCCCAAGGAGCGGTACGATGCCGAGGTGGCACCACTGCGGGCTTCGTTGCCCCGCAACTTCAACTGGGCCTTTCACATCAACACACCGTTTCGGGCCAACTTGACTCCAGTGCAAAACCAGGGCCAATGCGGATCGTGCTGGGCCGTGTCGTCGGCCACGTGCATCGGCGACAAATGGGCGGTGGCCACGCGCAAAGACGCGGTGGTGTTGTCGGCGCAAGACGTGTGCCAATGCACCTGTGCTAACTCCAGTTTGGGTTGTGACTGCACGGACACAGGCGGCATTCCGCAAGATGCCGCGCTCACCGCAGCCACCCAGGGACTGGTGTCCAATCAATGCTGGCCCTACGTATGCGCCAACGATTCGGCCCGCAGCAACGCCTCGGGTTCGGCGCCCGCACAATGTGTGAGCCAATCTTGCCCGCGCTGGTATGTCCAACCCACCAGCATCTGCCAAGCGTTGGTGCCTAAGAAGTCTGGTGCCACTGCCGCCGACATCAAAAGCGTGGACGACATTGACATTCCCGCCACGTTGCATTTGATTCAGCAGTCCATCCGCGACACCGGACCAGTGGTATGCGGGTTCCAAGTGCCGTCCGACTTGATGGTGCCCGATTTTCCTACCAGCCCCAACTACATCTTGCGCGCCACTGGATCGGTGCAAGGCGGTCATGCTGTGGTGATTGTGGGCTGGGGCCACGATGCACAGGGCCAACTGTACTGGACCATCCGCAATTCGTGGGGGCCCAACTGGGGCAACCAGGGCTATTTCAACGTCTATGCGTATGACCCCAAGTACCCAGCCAACAACTTGGGCTTTGACATTCCGGTGCTCAACACGGCACAAAACTACCGCGCAGTTATGATGAGTCAACTGTCGCGGGCCTCGTTGGGCGCCTTGCAAGTGTCGGATGCGGATTTGGTGGGCTTTGGCGGAGTGTACCTGTGCCGCATCGATTTGGGCCGGTCACCGGCCTCGGCTACCAGCCACCGCGTGGGGTTGCACTTGGGCGCCTCCTGGTCCACAGCGCAAAAGGCAGCGGTGGGCGCGGCAGTGGCGGTGGTGGTGGGATTGTTGGGATGGTGGTTCTGGCGCAAGAGACAGTCCTCTCACCAGTGACATTTTCAGACGTGTCAAGGTCAAAGACCAGGGGGGGCGCACCCAATGTCCACGTTTCAATCGGGCAAGCGCGAATTCAAACTGTTGAGTGCCAATGGCGATGTATTGGGTACGTACACCGGATCCTACCCATCGCAGGCCGCCATGAAGGCTGCGTCGCGGGGCCACGACTCCATCATGCTGCGGGAACACTACGGCGGGTCGAAGTACGCACCCAAGGTGTACATGTACCAAGGTTCGTTGCGGCCGCTGTCGGCCAACGAGCGTACGGGCTTTGCCGCCCAACACAACATCAAGTTCAAGCCCGAAGTGGTGCGGGTGGGCACCATGAACCGCGGCGACGCGTTGGGCGCCCGCGGCGTGCAACGGCTGGGCCAAAAGGACGGCGACGGCGACGACTACGAGATGAGCGAGGAGGAAAAGCGCCTGGAAATGGAGTGTGACAAAGTCACCCAGGACGAGGTGTGCGCCAAACCGTGTATTCGGCACCCTACCAGCGGAAAATGCTACTTGGGCGGTGACTTTTGATGCCGAATGAGGGTGTCAATCAAGTCCACGTGACTCAACAGCATCCGGCGGCAGCAATAACGGTGCAAGCCCAGTTGGGTCAGGGCCGCACCCGGATCCACACCTTCGGCCAACAGCCGTTGGTACGGCAACCACTTGTTGCCCGTGACACCCCCACAGGTGAAACAACGCACGGGGATGATCATGTTGATACTCTGCAAGGTTCCAATGAAAAACACGTTGCGACGAAAACCACACATTTTTTTTACTGTGACGCACTGCCCGCCGGATGCAGATAGTGCTTGCGGCACACCGCCCGATACTTGTCTGTCCCGCCGACGTTGAACGAACCGTGCTGTGCAACCAACGACCGGGTAAAAATGGCATCCGACAGTTCCTCGCATTGCTGGCACACGGCACTGAGTTTCTTGACCGTGTCACACAGTGGAATGAGTTTCAGCAGGTGGCCCAGTGGCTCGCGCTCGAAGGAGCCATCCAAGCCCGCGACAAACACAATCTTGTGATCCACATCCACCATGCGACGTACTGTGGGCACCAAGTCTTCAAAAAACTGTCCCTCGTCAATGCCAACCACCTTGGCTTCGACATAGGCTGGCAACTTCAACACGTCCGCCAACTCGGACACCATCACCGCCGGTGCACTGCGAGCACTGTGGCTCCGAACGATGGGCTGGCCGTCCGTACGTTGGGTGTCCCACACGTGGCTGACTCTCAACACCGAGTAGTTGGTGCAATAGTCGTACCGCTCCAACTCGCGCATCAACTCGGACGTTTTGCCGGCGTACATGGGACCCATGATCAAATGCAAAGCCATGGCACTGAGCGGGTTTTACTGAGGGTTGTGTCCGTTCTCTCCCGCGGCCCGATGGACGCGCCAACACCGCCGGTGCAGCAACGGATGGATGACGCTGCGTTTGCGAGGCAGTAGGGTGTAGCAGCGTTGGCACACAAACCGCGATTCGTTCGCAGATGGCCCTGGGAATCTCGCTTCGGGTGCATAAAGCCAGGGACCACCGTACGCCTTAGCCATGCCCCGTGTGCCGAAACGCGTGCCGAACTGGCTCAACCTGTTCACCGAGTATGCCCGGGAAAAGGAAAAGACCGGAGCCAAGCGCCAGGCCATCAACACCTTCGAAGACATCGTGGAACGGCGCTGGGAGGCGTTTGTCGCCAAGAGCGAGCAGGAGTCCCCACCCAAGAAGCGCAAGCCTGCCGACCCAGTCAAGAGCCTGGAGAACGCCATGCAAAAGGTGGCCAAGCAAGTCGACACTTTGGAGGGCCCCGAACAAATCCAAGAGGTGCGCGACCGGCTTCTGGGAGCCATGCCCCCGCAAGTGCAAGAACTGCTTCAACGGGATGCTTTGGCCTCGGCAGCGCCCAGCGCCGAAGTGATGGAACAAATCTCCACACTCTACGCACAAACCACGTTGTGCAAGACCAATTTGGAACAACTGGCAACCACCGTGCCGGCGGAACAGGCCGAATTCAAACAGAGTGCACTGCAAGCCGTGCAAGATGTTTGCAACGGATTGGAAAGCATCCGCACGGCGTTGACTTCGCCCAAACGCAAACGGGATGACGACGATGCGGAAGAGACCGAGGATGAGGAGGCAGCCGCACAACCCGAGGAAGAAGAGGAGGAGGAGGAGGCTGAAGACGACGACGCCGGGGAACCGTAACCAGAGTGGTTCTGTTTCCAAACATAAAGTGTGCCTTCGAGTGTGCTTTTGTCATTGTTTCGATTCTTGTTGGGTGCGGTGCCATGAGCCGCCTGCCTGTGCCGGTGCGCATGTCGTGGGCCGACTTGGCCGATGCCGAAGATGGTGTTCACCAAGCCAGTGAGGCCCAAGAAAGCAAAGCCTGGGACACGTCGCGTAAGGAGAGCAAGAACACACGCACCCGCCCGTCGCGCCGGGCTCACATGCGCGCACTTATGGGCCCCCGATTGGCGCAAGAAGCCCGGCGCAAAGCCTACTTGACGTGGGTTGCCACGACCCTCTTTCCAGTGTGCATTGCGTGGGCGTTTTGCCGCAAGTTGCGCCACCACATGGAGCAAACCCGCCGAATCCGCAGGCTGCGAAGTCTGCACTTGGCGTGTGTCCGCCGCCGCGCCTTGCGCCGGTGGATCAAGCACTTTCGGTGCGTGCAGTACTGGCACCACGTCCACGACTTTTCCACGTTCTTTTGGATGGATGGCAACTGTGCGACACACTTGGCGCAACTGATTGCCAAGAATGTGGCCAAAAAACTGTCGTCTCAACGGCACAAGCCGGGATTCACTGCGGGAGAGGCCGTGCGCAACGTCACATATGTGGTGGGCCAAATGGAACGGCTGGTGGACTTTCCTCCGTATTTTTTTGATCACGAGCGCGACACGGGTTACCGGGGCCAAATCACCCGGGCGTTGCGGCACATCGAGGCCGCCCGCGACGAGTTGCAGCGACTCAACATGCGCAAAGTGTTTCAACGACACTTGCGCGATTCTCGACTGGACCGCCAAGTGCAAATTTTGGAAGTCTGCTTCAAGCAACGCGCCGAATGCTGGCGCATGCTGGTGCGGCTGTCTTTGAAGGCTTCGCAAATCCCCGAGTTGATGCAACTGGTGCCGCGCAGCGCACGCACCGCCGACATGCTGCTCAAAACCGCCATTGCCACGGTGGATGCAGCACCGCCGATAGACAGCCCAGTAGCCAAAACCTGGGCCAAATCCAGACATGTCAATGTGTTGTTGGGTATGTCGGCTGTGTCATTGGTACATCGCATCTCTGCAAACGAAAAGGGGGAGCCAGAATTCCAATAAATTTGGACGGGCAATATCGAATCCGCGCGTATTGTTTCGCATGGCGTCGTTGCATCAGTTTGACACGGAGGAGCCGGAACACAAAGAACCGCCCACCCACAGAGGGGATGCGGACGCCGGCAGCGACGATGACGGCAACGACGCGGAAGACGAGCGTGCCGACTACATGGAAGATGCACCGTACGGCATGGTGCGCCAAATGTTCTCGTACCAAAGCGCCTCGCGCATGGGCTCGAACTTGTGGGTGTTTTGCGACTGCGAATTGAACGACACTCTGGAACCTTTCCCGTGTGGCACGCACGTGGATGTGGTGGCTGTGAATGTGTCTACGGGCATCATGAGTGTCACGCCGAGCGTGGAGAGCCACCACGAGATCCACGAGTACCATTTGGTGGTGGCTGCTGTACCGGTGGAGCAGTATGAAAATGACGAAGTGGACGAAGTGGACGAGGCGGACGAACCGGACGGAGCCACTGCGGCCCGAGAACCCGAAGGCCAGTCCTAGCGCGTCGTGCGTCGGATGGGCAAGTTCACACCGTGTTTGCATTAAAAAAAAAGTAGCACATGGCCGAGACCACAATAGATTGTGGAGACATCGAGGGAGTAGCGAGTCGACTGTTTTTGGCTGAAACTCCCCCACCTGAAAATAGCATCCAATTTGAGTTGCACCCGCAGGACATAGCCGGCGACCGGCCCGATCATGCGCTGTTTCGTGTTCTGGGACAAGTTTTGACAGCAGGTCTGGTGTGCCGCTATGGAGCCGACGTACAAGTCAGTGCTCTGGATGCCCACCAGTTAAAGCATGCCCGTGCCTGCCTACGCAGTTTGGGATACGACGTGTGGTTCAACGACGACATCGAACGTCAAGCACGTACCAGTGCTGGTCAGTATCTGCCCTGGGTGCTACAAGTGCGCGATGCCCCACATTCCCCCCGCTTCCACCGGGTGGTGTTTGCTCGACTGCCAAACAAAATTATGCACGGTTGCCAGTAAAGTGAGGATCGATGGCGTGCTCCACTAACAGCGCCGTGTCTCGCATGCAAGTGGCACCGCCCAATTCAATGGGGTCGGACGCGTTTGGTGCTGGCTGCACCGCTGGCTGTGGATTCCCCATGGACTGCGGTGACAACTACCCCACGTTCCAGTACCAAGCACAAACTTTGGGCCAATGCCTGTTCCAGCCGCCACATGCTGTGTCCAAACTCAACATGCCCGTGTGCCAAACGTGTGATCAAGATCTGTCGGCTTGCTACTCCAGCATTCCCACTCCGCAGGGTGTGGTCATGGCCGCCGTTCGGCCCCGCAGCACCTGCTCGTGAGTCTGTCCGCTACCAACGTCAATGAAATCCGTGTCACACGTCGCTTTTTAATGATCGTCCACTAACAGCGCCTGGACAGAAGCGCACCATTTACAATACATGCCCGCCCCGATCTTCACTGGGCAAGACGCCGTGGCACAGGGCCAGCACGCGTCACACCGTGGGCAATACGGAACCAACTGATCCAACGAACGCAACCGACGTCCACACGGACAATGCTGGCCCCCTTCCGCGTGCTTGGAGCACAACGAGCGCACTTCGTTGCTAGTCGTAGGGCCGCGACAACGCCGCACGCTGCATTTCAACACCGACGGATTGGTCTTTCGGTCATGCCAATGCTCCCGGCACATCAACAGGGGTGTCCGCACGGCACACAAATACACACTGCACGTGCGCAGTGGACCAGCGTAATCCGCACATGCCTCGTTGAGGCACCATGATTTGGTCAAGGGCAGTTGGCAGGTGCGGCACAACTTCGGCATGCGTGAAACAATGGTGCGCGTTAAACAACGGGTGCAACACACACACGGACTCATGCAGAAACGTGGGACGTTCGAGTGGTCGCATTTGGCTTTCCACAAACCGATTTGACACGCATGGAGGTTCCAGACGAAACGTTGCAACAACTCACGTTGCACGGGTGCGACCCGCCGCAACCACAACTGCCCGGTCTGGAATGGCTGTGGGACGTGGATTCCAACAGCGACAGCGACGCCGAAGAACCCATTGGGCCTGTGTTTTGGGAGGGCGAAGACTACGACCAGGACGCTGACGACACCACGAAGCCGAATGTGTAACCTATGAGAGTAAACCAAGTACATTGACATGCAAACTGCGGAACGCCGCACCATCAGTGGGGTTAGCAACGGTGTGTCTTGCACCAGCGGGCCCAGTGAGCCCGAATCAGAATTTAGCCAACAAACCCGTCCCAACACCAACGCCGCGTACGGTGCGTATGCCCTCAGCCAAGCGCAGGTGTACGCCGAGTGCGCAGCCTTTGGCCACGAGGCTTTGCGCAACTGCATTGCACCCGAAACCACGGCTGTGGGGTTTCGGGCAGGGCGCAGTTTGACGACGGCCCAAAATTGCACCGCCGTAGGCTACTGTGCCTTGATGTCGGCGACAGAGCGCGTCATTGCTGACGACTGCACTGTGTTTGGACATCGCGCCGCCATGGACACCAATGCACCCGGCAACACAGTCACTGGTGCGTGGGCTCTGTTGTTCAATGTCACCGGACGCGAAAACACGATTACTGGTGCCCACGCGGCTGTACTCAATGTGGGAGGCAGTCGCAACTGCGTGTATGGCTACCAGTCTGCGTACGGCGTGGTGGAGGGCGACGACAATGCCGTGTATGGCCATGCCGCACAACGTGCCATTGCCACTGTATCTCGCTTGACTCTGATGGGATCGGGTGCTGGCATGGATAACACCGCCCCCGAGTTGACCGCCTTTGGGTACCACGCGTTGCACAACAACCAAACTGGCCATCACAACGTGGCGTTTGGACCAGAGGCGCTGGAGGGTTTGGTAAGCGGCTCGCACAACACGGCCCATGGAGCCCAGGCCTTGCAACACGCCTGGGGCAGCGACAACACTGTCACCGGTTCACAAGGCATGTCCAAAGGCACTGGAACTGGCTGCGAAAACAGCGGCCATGGTTCACATGTGTTGTTGAATTGCATTGGGTCGCGCAACACTGCCGATGGATTTCGCACGCTAAGCAGCCTCACCACTGGCAACCAAAACGCGGCCCACGGTCACATGGCCCTGGCACGGTGCGTCACAGGGTGTCGCAATGCCGCCTACGGCGCCAATGCCGGAAGCAGCATCGTTACCACCGACGACAACACGTGTTTGGGATGTGGCGCCGGCCCGGCTGGAGACTTTGAGGATACCATCAATTTGGGCAGTGGTGCTCACGCCACGCAGTCGGGAGAAATGGCGCTGGGGTCGGCCCAACACCCACTGTTGACTGGCAAACTGGTGGGTCCAAATGGAGATGCGTCGGCCTGTCCAGCCCAACCCCAATTGTATTTCACGGTGTTGGTCAATGGCGAACGGTACTTGCTGCCTTTGTTCAAGCCTTATGCGGCCACCAACGGATGAGCACACCTTTTTTTTGGTAGGAGAAGAGGTGGTTCACAAAGCGCGGGTGCACACGTTGCCCAGGCCAGGAAAGGCCACGCTGGACAACGTTTTGGCTTCGGGTATTCCGGGTACTGGAGCCACCCACAACGGCTGTTCGTACGACGAACTGCAGCCCATGTTGTTGCTCATGTAGTGGCCCTGGGCTTGGTAGTCCGTGTCGGGTCGCAACGTCGGACACGCCGTGCCACTCGTGGCCTCGACCACCCCGCCGTAAGGCCTCTGCCGGTACTCGTCGTTGTCGCCCCAGTAGTTGATGGCATACGTAGCAAAAGGGGCTCGCAATCCGGTTTGCGCCTCCACGTCGGTCCGTTGCGATTTGCAAGCCGGGGACCCACCCTGGACGCCGTCGGCGTAAAAGTCACGCAGCCGCTCGCGGACGCTGCATTGCACAAACGGACCCGACGGGTTGCCGCACAAGGAGGTGCAACTGCCTCCGTAACAGTTGGGTACAGTGTAGTTGCCGTAACCCATGGCATAGGGTCCACATTGGGGACACACAAAGTAACGATCTTGGCGTGGGTTGAACACCACCGACATGGCCGGTTTGGTTTACTCCTGTACTTGCGTTAAAATCCTTTGGAGGGAACACAGGCTGGACCCAACGTGGCTGTGGTGTCGCAAACCGTACCGTTGGGACAGCACAGGGGCTGACCCGACGCATCCACACCACACGAACGCTCGGCTGGACATTCGCGTGTCGCGCGGCCCGCAGTCAGGCCGTTGGCACCACACGCCGCCAAGTTGGGCGGCAACGCAAAGTTGCCCGCAGTTGCCCAGGGAGCACTGTTGTGATAGGGCTGCGCATCGGGAGGGAAGAACGTCTTGGTGTTGGGCAGCGTGTTGGCGTAAGCGAACGACTCGGACGACGACATCTCACGTTTACTCTGTGGACTCGGGATTTTCACACGGACCGCTCACTCACAAAAACGCGGATTTCGGACGGTACACGCCTTCCTGCATGCCACCACAAACGTTCGAGCACTGGGCTGCACTGAAGAACAGAGGACCCCCGGTCGGTGCAAAGGTGAATTGGTTGACAGTGTTGCACCGGTTAACCGGATCACACTGGTAGCCGAGCATACCCATGGGAGCCGCTGGATTTTGGGGCGTGCTGCAGGGACGGTCGGTCCTCACGAACGGCATATTCGGCACTTGGATTCCAGACGACATGACGCACTGGTTTACCTCCCATCATGCATATTTCCCCTTCTGCATCCAAGGGTCGAGTTGCAGAACCCCTTCGGTGTGGCTCCGGGTTCCCACCCGAAACTTGGCTTGAGACGCCCACGTTCCCACCCATGCGCTTCGACACGCCGCATAGCCCACGCCGCAAGCGATGCGACACGACCACGACGCCTTGGTTCACCGTGCACAATATTGCGGCGGTGGCCTTCGCGTTTACCGTGATCGGTTTGCTGCGCGTCGGGCTTGAGGAGCAGAGGATAGTGCATGAGTGGCGCACTCGAAACTTGTTTGATGCGTGCCATTGTGTGACGCTGCTCCATCTCGCCGTCACCACCAACTTGTTTCCCGGCACAATGGGCCTTTTGGGCATCGTATGCGCTGTGATCATGAAAGTACTCAAAGCCTGGTCCCACACAGACCTTCGGCGCATGGGCATGGTGGCATGGTGTCTTCTTATCAACGCCACGTGTCTCTTGAAACTCAACCACCGCGTGTTTCAAATGGTGGTGGAACAACAGTTTCAGTGTTCGACAGAGATCGATTCCATCATGTTCACCACAGGAAGGCGAGAATTTGTACTGTCCCTCTGGATTTATGTGTCTTGCACCTTGACGGATTTGTTGGCACTGGGAGCGTGCTTGATGGCGCTATCGTCAGTGACGCGGCGCCCGGCGCATCGGCGACATCACTCGGACAGTTGAGCCACGTCGGATGGGAATCGGAACTGGTCGGTGAGCAGAGATGCGCGCGGCTGGAGGGGGTACCGGAACTGGGCGAGACACGCGGAGGATGGTCGGGGGTGCCGGCGCAATGGATTTTGGCAATACAGTTTGAACAGAAGCAGTGACTGGCACAGGGCTTGCAACTGGCGCACGAGACACCGTCGCAGGAGCCACAATCGTAGATGTCGCAGGCACCACAACCGCCACAGGCTGAGTGGGTTCAGATTGCACCGACACGCACGTTGACTCACCCGAGGGCAACGCAAGAGTCGGCACGGGTTGCGCCTCCTGAACAGGCAGTGGTGGTTCAGACACAGATTTCACAGTTGTCTCACCTAGAGTAGTCACTGCATCCAATACCGCCGTTTTGTCCACAGGCGCGACAGCCGCCAATGGCTGCTCTTCCACGGACGCCACGGGCGCTGCATTCTCTACGGGTGCCGCATCGTCCACGGGTGCCGCATCGTCCACGGGTGCCGCATCGTCCACGGGTGCCGCATCGTCCA
>CAZLQR010000001.1:133420-148301 GCA_964561915.1 uncultured Gammaproteobacteria bacterium
CGTCTTCCACAGGTGCCGCATCGTCCACGGGTGCTGCGTCTTCCACAGGTGCTGCATCGTCCACGGGTGCTGCGTCTTCCACGGGTGCTGCGTCTTCCACAGGTGCCGCATCGTCCACGGGTGCTGCGTCTTCCACAGGTGCTGCGTCTTCCACAGGTGCCACGTGTTCCACAGGTGCCACGTGTTCCACAGGTGCCACGTGTTCCACAGGTGCTGCGTCTTCCACGGCTGCTGCATCGTCCACGGGTGCTGCGTCTTCCACGGGTACTGCGTCCTTCACGGGTTCCACGTCCTCCACGGGTTCCACGTCCTCCACGGGTGCCGCATCGTCCACAGGTGCTGCATCTTCCACTGGTGCCGCATCTTCCACTGGTGCCGCATCTTCCGTGGGTGCCACGTCTTCCACTGGTGCCGCATCTTCCGTGGGTGCCACGTCTTCCACAGGTGCCACATCTTCCGCGGGTGCTGCGTCCTCCGCGGGCCGATCCTGTTCGGGCGCTGCGTCATCCACCGGCAATGAATCCTGGGCAGGTTCCACCTCAAGTATGGGCTGTTCAGGAATGTATCCAGCGGCAAGCGTCGAAGACAATTTGGCCAGATCCGAGGCCAACTGGGCCAAATCTGACGCCACATACCTGTAATCAAGTTGTGGCTGAGCCAGATTGAAGGACAGTTGGGCCAGATTGAATGCCAATTGGTGCATATCGGCAGTGGGCTCGTCTCCTGGTTCGGGCAAACCCTGCGTGGGATCAAAGGGAGTGGTCAGATCAACTTCTTGCTTCGCCTCCACCGCATCAATGAGGTCACCCAGTGCATTGAGGATGTCTTTGTTAGTGGCCATGTTCAGCACCAATGCAAAGGAGGTTTATCTTCACCTCACATTAATTTGGCAGTGTCCTTTGTCATCGCCCAAAGTTGACCATCCAAAAACGTGTTTGAGATGCCACGAAACCGTGAGATTCGTACAATTTTAAACATTTTGTGTGTGTCGCAACCGTTGTTTATTTGTTTGGGTGTGCTGACGCAGGAACCCACGATATGACAAATGTGGAATAGTTGAAAAATGCAGTATTCGCACGAGACAAGAATTCAGCCTTCAGGCCAGGAGGAAGAAACTCTTGTAACAAAGTCGCGGCCTGGTATTCGTCGAAGCGCATGCGCACCGAACACGAATACCGTGCGTTGTCACGCGCCATGTGGATAGTCTCGAGGATTACTTTGTGAGTGTTGCGTATTTCCTCCGCGTGCAGCCGTTCCAGTGCGTCTCGTGTCTTGCGTTGCAACTCGGCCACATCCAACGGCGCTCGTGCGGGAATGCCAGACACCATCGAGGGCATTTCGGAACTCATGTCTTTGTGGAATGGGGTACTTTAGACACTAAGGGTCACACACTCAACGTGAGGGGTTGGTGCTCCAGATGGTCTCTGGATTGGACAAGTTGCATTGGCAATCGTACACAGTCGCACCCGACAACGAGCAGTTGGGACAGTTGCTGTAGGATCCGTAACTGCGGGCCGTGCATCCTGGGCCTCGGGCTTGCGGTGCACTGGAGTAGGTATAGAGGCGGTTGGTGCCTGACAACCCCGACATGCTGCCTGTCGCCGACACATACAATTGGTTTTCTTCCAGCGCACAGGCCGTGTCAAAGTCTTTGTTGGCCACAAACCGCGTGTTTTCGCCGTTGAATGTACCCCAACACACCCCCGTGTTGAAGTGGCGGTCGATGCATGGGCCACTGACGCGTGACGTACTGCCCAACGCCACAGCGGCATGGAACTGGGGCAGACCTTCGGACGTCAAAAAGGCACTTTCCACCCGGTCCAAGTTGCTAGAAGCGCGAGGCAACAAAATGGGATTCGCAGTCGCGAGAGACATCTCTGTGTCCAACTTTACTTCTTACGAACCAAACTTTTGGTGATCTTGCGTTGCAGAACACATGGGAAAGTGAGCCACACGATGCGCCGCGCCACTTTTTGTTGTTCCCGTGGTGAGCAAGATGTCGATGGACAATGCGATTTGCGCCGCGGCACTGTATGGCACACTGCTCGGGCTGGGTACAGCCCGTTACGTGTGGACACAACACACCACCAGACGTAACCGGCGGCGCAATTGGATCTATTTGTGCAATGTGGGCCTCACGTATGCGATAGCGCTGGCATTGTCGTTGCTGTTCTTCTCTGCACCAGCATACAAAGTGGCGGTGTTGCAAGTTTTCGTGTTGGGCATGGCTGCTCCGTGGCACTGTTTGTTGTTACGATAAACGGTCATGTGGACTAGACTTGTTCGTGCAACCACGTGGCAATGCGTTGCCACATCTCATTGCAGGAGGGGATGGCAAAGTGCGCGTAGTTGGCGATACGTAACTGTGCTGCCTGCGGATGCAACGCGGCTTCGGGCGGCACGTGCAGATCGTGCGCCGATGCACATGTGAACAGTTTCTTGTCTTTCCAGATGGGTGCAGCATCCAGGCGAGTGTGCAGGGCTTGCAAAAACTTGGAGCCAGGCACCATGTCATCGTGACGTCGCGTGGCAAAGACGTAGCGGATCCAAGGATAAGTGAGCAACGGCGCGCCGTAAAGCGGAGACGCGATACACACCACTGCCTCAACCGTGCTTTCGTGCTTGTGGGTCAGTGCATACTCCAGCGCCACCAATCCACCCATACTGTGCCCCACCAAAATCACATGTTGCGTGCCGTGTACGTTTTGCAAGTACGCCAAATGTTGGCGCAACACCGCGACATACTCGGCGATGTTTTGGTTTTTGCGGTGCGCCAGTGCCTTGAGCGCCACCACATTGGGTGCCACCGAACTTTGTTGTTGTCCAGTGTGCACATCAAACGGCAGATCCATGGAAAAGGCATAGATGGGGTGGTCACTCAGATACTGGTCCAGGGCTTCGCGGGCTTGGAGCCACTCTGACTGGTTGCCACTGGCTCCGTGAACCAAAACAATGGGTGTCTTGGTGCCGTTGTGGTGAAGACGGAGCGGCCCTTCAAACGACGGCGCCGAACCACCCGGAACCAAGTAATGCCAAATGTTGCATGCCACATACCAAGCATCTCTTGCCAGGGCTACGCCCCAGCCCCGAACGCCAGTCCACCAGCCTGTCATGTCTGCTCTTTGTCGTAGATAAGATTTTTGTCGAGCACGAACGTAAACTTCTGCATGCATGGAACCGCCATGCAAGTGGAACCAAAAGGAGTTCAAACCCACGTGTTCCGCTATGGAGCGGGTCGGCGCTCGCAACATTGTGCGCAGTCGCGTCACCGATCACGTGGTGCTGATGGTGAAGCACTGGCTCAACGACAACCGCGTCTTGCGTATCTTTGAAATGTGTGAGCAAGTGGCTTTGCAGAAGAAACTCAGCAAGCCCTTGTGCCTGTTGCTGTTTGAAGACGCTGAGCATGCGTTTATGTTTGCCACGCAAGACGCCGTGGTCAAGATGGACATCATGGACATGGATTCCTATTTGCAGGGCTTTGGACACCAGTTTGAAGCCTCCCAACTGGCACGCTTGCGGTCACACCTGCAAACCGCGACCTTGACCTTGACTGTGGCCGTGTGCGTAATGTATTCGAAGCGGGCCGTGATTTCGTCGGGCGTGACGGTACAATTGAATGAAAGACTGCCGTTGATGCAGCGAGGCAGTGTCAACAGCAATGTGGCATGGTTGCGCCAAATCGAGTTGTGCCAAGGTTATTGCGGCACCTGGCTGTTGCAGTACGCCAAGGCCGGTGCCAGTGGTTGCAAGCGCTGCACGGCACCGGGCCGGAAACATTGTGGTGGTTGTGCCTGCGTGACGTACTGCTCAAAGGAGTGCCAACAACAAGATTGGTCCCGCCACAAGCCATCCTGCCTTATGTTTCGCCGTATGGAGCACGAGACGTTCCAGTGCTGCGACGATGAAGGGTGCCGCCAAAATTACAAGCGTCCATAAAAATTGACCTTCAGTGCCTCGTTCGTCACGGACGAAGAAAAACGCACAGGCACACAAAACAAGAAGAACCGAGTGATGTCAAAGTACCGCAAGGTCGCGTCCAAGGCGGCGCCCGTGGCCGCCAACCCCACTGCGGGCTACACCGGCGATGTGGTCGATGCCAACGCCCGTATGGCCGAACTGGAACGCCGCGACACTCTGGCTGCCGCCGCACGCCACCAAAGTGACGCTGTGGCCGCGGCTGCCGGTTCCGACCGTGGCGATGGCTTTGCTGAAAAGCGCCAGTTTGAAGACCCCACGCAAAAGGTGGTGGTGGTCAACATTGCCCACCGCAACCAGAGACCCAAGAAGGACCGGCCCGCATTGCGGTTGTTGGGTGTGTTTGACAGCGACCGCGACGCCGACGAGTACATCCGGGAGGCGGCGCCTCTGTTGGTGGGTTGCAACATGTGGAAACTGCCCATGATGCGGTGGATGATCTTGTGCAAGAACACCGATCGGCAACAGGACGGACTGTACACCATGAGCAAAATCGAGACCTTGAAGGTGCTGTACCAAGAGGACAAGGCCAAGCGCGAGGCCGACTTTGCGCACAACCGCGCCGCGCGCAAGCAAGGCGATGTCAACCAAAGTCTGGAGAAGCAAAAGGCCGCACAGCGCGAAAAGCACAACAAAAAGTCGTCCAGTCGGCTCAAGGCCTTGCGCCAAAAGGCCCGCACGGCGCAACAAAAGCAAGGCATCCACGCCGACGCCGAACTCAACGAGGTGACGACGTCTGGGACCAACAATGTGCCGGCCAGTTTGATCCGTCGCAAACAGGATTACGTGGTGGTCTCGTGGATGCGTGACGTGTCCAAGAGCGCAGTGCTGGGCAGCGATGACCCGGAGCCGTGCTGCATCGTGTGGCGGTTTTTCGCCACGTACGAACTGGCGTGCGAATGGGTGAAAGACGTCGGCAGCCAGTACGTGCGTGACTTTGATTTGGAGGTGGTGGACAATTACGAATGGCTGTTCCCCGAGGATGTTGAGCGCGACAAGATCACGGAGATGTACCGCCACGCGGAACAGAACGCTGTGATGCTCCAACGCAAGGCTGAGGCCACCAAAGTACTCAATTTCGAGCAGTGGTGCCAGGAGAAGAAGGTCGAAGTGCCCGTGACCGAAGTGATAGCCGACCAGATGGGCTCGTCCTTGCAGCCCACGGGAGCCGACAGCGGCGCAGGTCCTTCGGGTCCCATTCGTTTGCCCGCCCGGACGTTTGAGGCCAAGGTGGAAACCAAACATCCCGACACCGAACCCGTGATTGTCACCCAAGAATCCGAGAAGGACTTTGCGTACTTGCGCCGGCCCCTCCTTCCCGCCAACACGAAGAGCGAAGCCAACTATCCTGCTCCAGTGGGCGACGGTGCGGCCACAACCATCCATGCTCCGTTGGATTGACCGGCCAAACAGTGGGCCGCGAGAATAAAGACGCTGGACTTTTTTCATGGCAACAGATTGGTTGCGCGTGGTGCTGTACGACAACCGGTACTTGGACTTTTGCAAGGCGCGGTTGACCACTGTGGGAGAGTTAAAAGAACTGCTGTTGCCCAATGTGGCCTGCGTGTTGTGCCACGAGGCCCGCCGAGATGTGAAACTGTTGTACGGGGACTTGGAATTGCACAATGACCATGATCTGACGTGGCCCGATCGGGTTTACGCGTGCTTGGCTGCGCAACCCTGCATCCACGAAAAAAATGCGGCGCAAAGTAAGAAAACAGCCACACGAGGCGATGGCATCCCAGAACAGCATAGCCGCGCAACAGTTGCAATACGCGAAACTGACGAACCAATTGTTGACACGGGAACAAGTCCTGCGTGACATGGCACAAAGCAAGAGCCGGGTGCGCTGGAATTTCATTTTGTTGTCGGTCGTGTTCTTCCTGGTGTCCAAATACGTCATGCTCCGCACCCAATTCAAACCCGTGTTCACGCTGTTCAGCCAATTCAACAAGGATGATGGCTACGCGTGTTTGGACAGTTGGAACGGCACCCCGTGGAACATCGTATTGAATGTGGCGTACCCGTGGTTGGGACGCTTGGTCAATCAACAGCCCTTGTCCCAAGACCAAGCCGACTTTTTGTGGATGGCCATCCGCAGCAATTGGATTCCCACACAAGACCAGATCAACGCCCAGTCCGCACAGTGGCAATCCACTCCAGTCACTCCCTTGGGCTACTTGTGTGGCGACATTCTCAAGGATTGGACTGCGGGAACCGGCAAGACGTTGAGTGACGTAGCCAAGGATCCCGAACACAGCCCCTGGCTATTCTTCCTTTCGTCGGACCCCAGCGCGCCCTCGAAAATTTTGACCGACACCAATGCCCTCAACATTTTGTGCACCACTGGACTGTGGGGCATCGCCAAGTACTTGGGCTCCAGTGGCACCTCGCCCGCCGACATGTACAATGCCATCTACGCCAAGAGTCCACCGCCGCCTTCGTGCAGCACAGCCACGTCCGTAGCCAGCGTAGCATCTACCGGAGCCACGTTTTCCATGGCGGGCGCGGCGTTTGGTCCCGAGGGGTCGTCCATCGGCGCACTGGTGGGTGCAGGCCTTGGCTTGGGACTGGGTGCCTTTGAACAAAAGTCCCAGTGTGGAACCTCTTCCGCCTGTGCCATCATGTGACGTGGACATGTGGGTGTGTTCTGCATGAGTTGTTTTACGCGTGGGATGACTCTGAAATCACTCATTTTCCCCACAATGCGGCGGAATGCTCTGCTTTGGATGGCTTTGCTTTGTTCCACGGCACAGGCCTGTCACTGGGATTTGGCCGTTGTCAAACACCACCGACAATGCAGCACATTGCCATGTGACACACGTTCGCACGTTCAAATCGCGGACGAGGCCGTAGCCACGTGTCGTAAACGGCTGAACCACGCTATTGACGAGTTGCTAGAAGCAGAACATCGTGAGTTTCTCGACACTTTTGATTTTGTGTTCAAATGGGTGTCCCGGGTACCTCAAGTTCAAACTGTCCATTTGGCGGCGTATTTGGCGGCGTTAATATGGTGTGCCTTGCTTATCCTGTGCATTTCATTGGACTTTGAGTCTCGTCGTGCCAAATCGCGGCACCAAACCGCATCGGACAAACTGAAAGCAGTGGACACCTTTTCCGTGCTTGAGGAAGTGTGTCCCATCTGTTACGATGACCAAGACTCGTGGAAACAGTTGCCGTGTGGACATGTGTTTCATGGTGCTTGCATCGAGCGGTGGTTTTTGGAGCGCACCATTTGCCCCAATTGTACACTGGACGTACTCACCATGGAGCAGTAAAAGATGAATGCAGAACACGGGGTGGTGTGTGTGTGCGCTCGTTGGTGGGGTCACATGTCCGATTTCACCGCTTTTTGTCTGGGGGTCTTTGGGTACCTGGGGTACCATTGGTTGACGCGGCAGTGCACACACAACCAATGCCACGTGCGAGATTTTTGTGCTCAAGTGCGACAAGAAACAACCCGATGGGGTGGTTTGTGGCAGCAATGGAACAACACGGAGTTGTTCGTGAAGGGTCGCGGACGTGTGTGCGGCACTTGCCACCGAGTGCTGTCGGTGGTTGCAGAGGCCTGTTCCTCGACTGCGCTCATTGATGCGCACGACGAAGAAAACGTGGCCGTGGCCGCAACCATCAACAAGACGTTTGTGATGCAGCCACACCGGCTCAGCCTCAATGCAGATGCATGGATGGTGGCCACCCAGATTCGGATTGAGTTTTAAGTAAAAAGACGTTTGCAGCATGACACAACCCAACCCACATGACCACAAGTGCCCAGGTCAAATCTTGGCACGAAGTCGATGCCTGTGAGCCCATACCCAGACACGTGGTTGCTCGTGTGGACAGTTGGTTACCCCCCTACAACCAACGATTTGTAAACGGTTGGCTGACCCCACCACAACCTCCTCGACATCGGCCGAAGCGAGATCCACAAGACGCGGATTGGTTGATTATCTGGGTGGTGCCTGAAAAGATAAACGAAGTGGGTTATCCCCACCGTTATCTACCCGAATGGTACCGTTGGGTTTTGATCCAGACACGAAGCCAGTGGCACGTGGTCCGTTGGGATCACTTTTGGAGCAAGCGACGTCGCATCGCAAAGCAATGTCTGGACACATTGCTGCCCGAATTGCGTACCCTCGTCGTCGCCTATTTGACACCCGAAACGCTGCCCTGGGAAGGACCACGGTTTCCATGGGCGTGATCGATTGTCCAACTGCTGGCTGGATTGGCCATCTTTGGTGCAGTTTGCCTGCGTGTGAATTCGGCACGCCGAAGACGACTGTTTGGGTCGTGGTTGGACGAATGAACGGTGCACGTACGGTGTCGCTCATCCTATACGCACAAAGTTTAAGGGGCGGCGAAAAGGCTCTGTCACAGGGTAGTCACCTGCCCCAATGTTTGCAGGAGGAACTGGATCAGGATACCACGTGCCGTAACTCAAACTGAGGTAGTAACCTGCAATGGCAACTGATGACGGAATGAAAAAGATTTGTGGGCTCGCGTAACTACACCCGGACTGTGGGTTGCCCTGGGCCAACGAAAACACCAGTGTGCCCCCCAGTGTACTTCGAATGTCGACACGCACAAACAATCCACCTTGTCCACACCAGGATGTACCTGTTGACAACATGTAGATGCCTGTTTCCGGAATCACGATGTACTGCGCAGTAGATGTGTCTGTAGCCGGAACAGCCAACCCAGTGGTGTCTCGGCATACTGTTCGACCCAATTGAAAGCCAGTGAAATAACCATTGCCTTGTGTTTGGTTGGCAACACTGGACCATGTGTTGTTGCACAGCACAATGGGGCGAAAAGGATTGGCAAAGTCCAGCGATCCTGATCCAGCCGTTATGGTGATAGAACTGTTTGTGCTCGTAAGGCTCGCCGCCACCGGAGCACCGCCAGTTACACCCAGGATCGTTTGGCCATTGGTCAAGGCCGAGGCCGTCGTCAAGTTGCCTGCACCAGACGTCAGCGCCACGCGATTGGTCGCTGCACCCGTCCATGTCACGGATGCACCACTCACGGTGGCGCCCGCTGTGACATTGCCTGCAGTGGCCACGATGTTGCCTGTCGTGGAGGTGATACCCGTACCCGCCGTCATCGTGGTGCCGGCATTGACTTGGCCCGCCGTGGCGACAATGTTGCCTGTGGTAGAGGTGATGCCTGTTCCTGCTGTCATGGTGGTGCCTGCGTTAACTTGACCCGCCGTGGCCACAATGTTGCCGGTGGTGGCTGTAACTCCGGTTCCGCCTGTGACTGTAGTTCCGGCACTTACCGAAGTACCAGCATTGACTTGGCCCGCCGTGGCTACAATGTTGCCTGTGGTAGAGGTGATACCACTGCCCGCCGTCATGGTGGTGCCGGCGTTGACCTGGCCGGCCGTGGCAGTTACGTTGCCTGTGGTGGCAATGACTCCGGTTCCACCAGTAACGGTAGTCCCCGCGGAAACTGAAGTGCCGGCATTGACCTGGCCGGCTGTGGCCACAATGTTGCCCGTAGTGGATGTGATGCCACTGCCCGCTGTCATGGTAGTCCCTGCATTAACTTGGCCGGCGGTGGCCACAATGTTGCCCGTGGTAGATGTGATGTCGCTAACCGCTGTCATAGTCGTGCCCGCGTTGACTTGACCTGCGGTAGCAGACACGTTGCCTGTCGTAGCAATGACCCCGGTTCCGCCGGTAACAGTGGTTCCTGCGCTCATCGAAGTTCCCGCATTCACTTGTCCTGCCGTAGCCACGATGTTGCCCGTCGTGGACGTGATGCCACTGCCTGCCGTCATGGTGGTGCCGGCATTGACTTGACCCGCTATGGCTACGACGTTGCCCGTGGTGGCAATGACACCAGTGCCACCCGTGACCGTAGTGCCTGCACTGACGGTAGTTCCGGCGCTGACTGACGTTCCTGCATTAACCTGGCCCACTGTGGCAGTGACATTACCTGTGGTGGCAATGACACCAGTCCCGCCCGTAACCGTGGTTCCCGCGGAAACGGATGTGCCAGCATTGACTTGACCCGCAGTAGCGACAATGTCGCCGGTCGTAGACGTGATGCCTGTTCCTGCCGTCATGGTAGTTCCAGCATTGACCTGGCCCGCGGTTGCCACGATGTTGCCCGTGGTAGACGTAATACCACTACCTGCCGTCATCGTAGTTCCAGCGTTGACTTGACCAGCGGTGGCCACAACGTTGCCCGTGGTGGCAATGACTCCGGTTCCGCCCGTGACGGTTGTTCCAGCACTCATCGAAGTTCCAGCGTTGACTTGGCCCGCCGTGGCCACAATGTTGCCCGTAGTAGATGTGATACCACTGCCTGCCGTCATGGTAGTGCCCGCATTGACTTGGCCTGCCGTGGCCACAACGTTGCCCGTAGTGGCAATCACCCCGGTGCCACCCGTCACCGTAGTGCCCGCACTCACGGATGTACCGGCATTGACTTGTCCGGCCGTCGCCACAATATCACCGGTAGTGGACGTAATGCCCGTTCCTGCTGTCATGGTGGTTCCGGCATTAACTTGCCCTGCCGTAGCCACAATGTTGCCAGTGGTAGACGTGATGCCTGTTCCTGCTGTCATGGAGGTTCCAGCATTGACTTGACCGGCCGTGGCGACAATGTTACCGGTGGTGGACGTGATGCCTGTTCCCGCCGTCATCGTAGTTGCCGCGTTGACTTGACCTGCCGTTGCTACCACATTGCCCGTGGTGGCAATAACCCCGGTTCCTCCGGTTACAGTTGTTCCAGCCGTCATGGATGTTCCGGCGTTGACCTGGCCGGCTGTGGCGACAATGTCACCAGTCGTAGACGTGATGCCTGTTCCAGCCGTCATGGTAGTGCCAGCATTGACTTGGCCCGCCGTGGCTACGATGTTGCCCGTAGTAGAGGTGATGCCTGTTCCTGCCGTCATGGTGGTTCCAGCATTGACTTGGCCGACTGTGGCGACGATATCACCAGTGGTGGAGGTGATGCCCGTTCCTGCCGTCATAGTGGTTCCGGCTGACACGCTGGTTCCGGCGTTGACTTGACCGGCACTGGCGACGATATCGCCAGTCGTAGACGTGATACCCGTTCCCGCCGTCATGGTGGTTCCGGCATTGACTTGGCCGGCTGTGGCCACGATGTTTCCAGTGGTGGAAGTGATGCCTGTTCCCGCCGTCATGGTGGTGCCAGCATTGACTTGGCCCGCCGTGGCGGTGACGTTGCCCGCGGTGGCAATGACACCGGTTCCGCCTGTGACAGTCGTTCCGGCGGACACACTGGTCCCGGCATTGACTTGTCCGGCAGTGGCGACGATGTTGCCGGTCGTGGCGGTGGCACTGGTGCACGTAAGCGCTCCCGCGCCGTCCACCGTGGCGGGTGCCGCCATAGCCACCAGCGTGTTGTTGCCATCCCACACCAAAATCTGTGTATCCGCCGAGGCTCCACTTTTGGAAATGAAGCCTGTACCACTGGATGAAACGCTGACGACACGGCCCCGTGTGTCGACTTGCAAGTTGGTGGGGTAGGCATACACGCCGGCCACCACGCCAGTGTTGGTCAACGCCAATGAGCCGGTAGACACAATGGGATTGTCGGGGTTGAGTGTGTTTTGCAAGTCGGCGGGATCAAAGCCCAAACTGGTGATGCTTCCGCCGCCGGCTCCCGAGGATGCGGCAGTGAGGCGACCCTTGGCATCGACGGTTACAGTGGCATTGGTGTAGGTGCCAGATACCACTCCAGTGGGTTTTAAGGCCAGCGTGCCCGTGTTGACGATGGGATTGGCATCGTTCTCGACGTTGATGATGTCACGCGTGTCCAACCCTAGCGCACGAACCGCCTGAAGCAAAGTCGGGGAGATGTATTGGCCATACGTAATGTTGCGGCAACATTGCGGATCCACCCAATCCATCACGGTCCTTTGTTATCTTTAAATGCCAATAAACCGAAGGTGTGGCGTCGTCGTCCTCACGGCATTTTTTCCAGTGTGCCACAAGTAAAGGGCTCTTACGCGCACCCACATGAGTGAAGGCACGCCGTCGGTGCCGGAAACACCAACTTTGTCGGAAGGGAGTGCCGAGTTTGGGGGAGAGAGTGAATCACATGGCTCCAAACTGTTCGGACTGGAACCCGGCCAGTGGCTGAAATTGATTGGTTTGGCCGTGGTGATCTACATTGTGTACAGTGTAGTGGTGTCGTTCCGCAGTGCCGCCAACAACCCGGCGTTCAAGAACTTGGGCGATGCGTTTACTTCGGCCACCGGTGCCCTGGCGTGGGCTTCGTCGCATTGGTACTTGTTCATGGCCGGGTTTCTCATCGCTCCATTCCTCCCGGCCGCCAGCCGTTGGGCTGCACAAAAGTTGTCCGATGCCCAACGAACCGGCAAACTCAGCAAAGGTGCACTGGAACGTGTGTCCGACGCCATTGTGTACACCAAAGTTACCGAGGAACTGGAACGAACGGATTTGGATCCGGCCAAGCGCGCCCAATTGGAAACGACGCAAACTGACGCCCAAGCGTCTTTCAACAATGGCGATGCTACCGACAAGGCCGACGCCACCGAATGGGCCAATGCCAACGACGTCACTGTGCCACCCGAAAAGGCTCGGCGCATGTGAACCTTCCACGCGAATGAATCGAGTGTTTCAAAAGCAAAGGCACGCATGGCCACTGTTCCCAACCTTACGTGTACGACACACGCCCAAGCCCCCACCGTCAGTGACTGGAACCAACCGTTTGCGCGGGGTTCCTTTTGGGAGCAACAACCCACGTGTGACAGAGTCATTCCAGCCTACAAACCCGGCTACCTGTTCAATGCGCCACAGGATCCACAACCGCACTGGGCGCTGCAACCACAAAAACGAGCGTGCGTGGTGTATGCCCCACCCACCTCTGCACAACGCGACAACTACGGCTGCAAATTGGTGTATTAAATCAAACTGTCGCCGCACAAAGTCCAACCACCCGCGCCTGGAGGCGAATCCGTCGTGGGATGTTGCACCGGGCGAGGAGGCGATGGTGGGCGTATCGGCGCTCCCAACGTCTCCAACTCTGGTTCTTCTTCCACCACAGACGGCAACCTCTCGGTGTCCTCGGCATTGAGGTTGCCAGCACCGTCCTGCGCCGCGGCTGCGTTGTGCAAGTCACGCATCATGCACCGTGTGTTGAGGCGTTCGCGACCCAACACATAGTGCAAATCCTCCACTTCGGCCGTCAAGTCACACACGTGACGTTGAAGTTCGCAAATGCGATCCATCATACGTCGCTTCTCTGCCGTGCCATCAAACAATTTCATTTCGGCCTCCAAGTTCTTGAGCCGCAACCGCGTGATCTCATCGCTGCGTTCCGTGCAAGCCTTGATGCAAGCAGTTTCTACCAGGCGCAACTTCTGAAGCCGCGACGCCAACAACTCAATCAAGCCGTTGTCATCCAAAAGACCGGCCACAGCCTCGGTCATTCGCGGCTCGCCGTAGCGTTGACTCATGGTGCCGGTGGTGTCGATGGTGTCACCGCCGCCGCGTCCACCCAATGGGCCCGCATCGCGGCAAGATTCTGCAACACCACATTGGCCGTAGGCAGATCGTGCACTGGACGCGGCGGGTGCGGTATCTCGTACAGAATGGGCTCCCACTGGTCCAGCCAATGCCGGACCCGGGCTTGGGTGGTGGGCAGTGCCCAGTAAGCCGTCAGCGATTCCAAGGCTGGATCACGGGCGTGGTACACCGGCAGATACTGTTTGGTTTTGCAGAGCAACAAATTGCTCAGCACGGGACAGGCTTCAGGCGTGGGCAGCGGTTCCAATGAGGTACTCCATTCCCCCCAGGACAGCACTTTGCGCTCCCGGTCGGACCACACCAAGGTCGCCAACGCCGTGTCAGTGACCCGAAACAAGGCCCGAAACACCAAGTGCTTGGTGGCTTGCTCGAGGGCCGGCTCGGTCCACACCCAGTCCGCGGCGTCCAGCGAATGCAATCCGGCCAAGCCCCATTTCACCACGTCGTAGCGCCGCGCCCCCACGGGTTGTGTGGCGTACGGGCCGCCCTGGCCCGGATCACGCATCACCAACCAAACCTGCTCCAAAAACCGCAACCCGAGCGCCGGCAACCCGAAGCGGCCTTTGATGCGGTCCAAAAACATGGGCACTGTGGTCAGCATCTCCGACGTTCGTTGCACCACCCAGGCACTGCGGTCGTTCAAACCCACAAACCACCGCGGCGCCCGTCCAGGCACTGGCAACTCGGCCAGGTGACAATACGTCACGGGCCGTCCATCCAGTTCACTGGGTCCGGACACAGTGTCTTGGTGCTGTACGGTAAAGCCGGGCAACAGACACGGTGCCTTGTTCACAGTGTGGCTGCGCAAGGGATCCGCCGAATTGGCGCGTGCCGTACGCCCCGGCACGGCCGCGGCACTGGGCAGAGGCGAGGCAGCGGCCGACGTGGCCGCCGAATTGGCCTCCGATACCGGAGCCGACGACAGATCTGAAGCCACCGAAAGAGGCATGGACAGTTTGCGCTTGCCGCGCCGCTCCGTCAAGGTGGTGCGAGGCCCACTGGCCAAGTTCGCGGGCACTGGGGCGTCCGGTGGCACCAACATGCGGCGCAACGCGGCGCGAATGGATTCCAATTCGGCACTGGCCCACCCCTTGCCTAGGGCCGGCGCACACTGGCCACGCTCGATGGAAGCCAAAAACTGCCGGGCCTTGTTTTCGTACGGATCGGCCACGGCACGCAACGTCAACTGTTGGCAAACCGTAAAGTCGTGGATGACGCACGACGGAAAGGCCACCCCGGCGTAGTCTGGGGCGGTGTACTCGTCGGCTGGAAAATCTGGATGCTTGCGTTGCAACTCGGCCACAGTGTCGTGGTTGCGTCCGACAGCCGTGGTCAAGTCCATGATACACGGGTGCCACACGTCCCAATCGATGGAG
>CAZLQR010000001.1:148311-158120 GCA_964561915.1 uncultured Gammaproteobacteria bacterium
TACGCCACCGCCTCGTACAGCATCACGCGACGTGTGTACGGGTCAGGGACGAATTTGGCATCCAACAACTGGCACAAAGCCGCACACCGTTCGGCCTGGGGTGCTTCGGGGTGTTGGACCAACCGCCACACCCGCTCACTGCCATACACAGTGTTGGTGTCACCCAACAAATCCAAAAGTGTCAGCCACAAAAACGTGTCGCCGTCACGTTTGTCTTCCCAGTGTCGCTTGAATTGCGTGAACACGTGCACCAAACGTGCGTCTGGGTCCTGGGGCAACTGCGCTCGCAACGCTTTGGCTTCGTCGGCGAGGGTACCATACGCCGCCTCCATGGCATGCACCGCCAGCCGGCTCTTCGACGCCAGAGTCACGTCCAGCGTCAATTCACACATCAACCGCCGCGCCAACTCGGTGTCTACCGACACGCCCTTCCGAGCCAACTGCGTGCGCAAGCGTTTCACCTGCTTCCACCACGTGTCGCGCCACACGGGTTCGGCCCACGCGTTGGTTTCTTCCAAGCCGCATTGGGTGACAGCGTGCAACGCCAGCATCCAATACCCGGCGCGGCACAGCAACGCCACGGCCCAGAGCGACACGGTGGGGTCGCACCGCCGCACACCCTTTTGCACCGCACTCAACAACACGTCCAGGCGTATGCGGTGGCCCTCCGGCCGTCGCTCGCCCCAGGCCCACGACGCATGGCCTACCGAGGTCTTGTTCATGTCGCGGGGGTAGGCGCTAGTTTGACACCCTAAGGGCCGATTATTTCTGCCCCGGGACACGTTCGCGCCCAGACACGAAGAAATGCAGTCTGACGAAAGCAAACCCATCTACACCTTCATTCGCCACATGGCGTGGATTCCCACTCACATCACATGGAACAGTGGCGCGCCGCGGACTTCGGACCTGGAAATCCAATTCACGATCCAGGTGGACCCGGAGGATTTGACAGCGCCGTTTGGCGGCCGCGTCCCGTGCTTTGTGGAAAAACTGTTTCTCACGTACAAGACGGTTGATGCCCCCCAAGATCTGTTCAAGCGCATGGACCAGTTGACCATACGGCAAGGCGGACGCGTGGTCCACCAATGTTCGGCCCATGCCTGGAGTACCGCCCTGGTGCTGCAAGACCGGAACTTTTTCAAGGACCGAAAAGAGAGCCGTCTGTACATCCCCTTGTTGGCAGACGGCGTGTGTCTCGACGTGCGGCACGCGCCCGTGGAGGTCAGTATCTCGTTTCGCCACTACCAGCAGGAACACGAGCGCGCAAGATTGTTTGCCCAGTTTACGTCTACGCCCCCTCCTGCCGTTACGCGCGGCGGCTGGACCATCACCAAACCCATCTACGTCAAGATGCCCACCGACCCCGAGGTGGTGGACATGGACATTCCGCTGCCGTGGAGTGAAGAGGGGCAACAACTGGCCCAGATTGTGTTTCACATTCCTGGAGCCAACCACTGGATCAAATCGGGAACCTTGTGCCGCGTGTTCCCCGACGAACCCACCCGGTCCGAGCACATTTTGTACCGCTTCGACGACCCGTACGAACCCGTGGTCATTGACAAACTGCTGTTCAAGATGCCACTGCCCAAGTCGTCGCTGTTCACGTTGACGTTTCGCAACTGGCACACCGAATGTCCTCGTGACCAACCAGCCTTTGTGGCCGACTCGCCGGGCCAATTGGTCCTCCGCTTGAAGTTGGACGCGTTGTCCGGCAACGACCGGCCCAACGAAGCCAACCTGGAAATCTTTGCGGTAACCAGTCTGCCGCACCTTACCGAGGAGACTGCTACGGCAACAGCATAAGCGGCAGTGGCAAGGCACCCCACAAACTCACCGTCGAACGGCGCGTGGCCTGTCGCGCTGCTTGGTGCAAGAAACTGTTGGACCGTTGGGCCGCAAACCACGCTGCCAACAACGCTGTCATGCTTAATGTAACCGCAATCTGTCGCCACACCGCCAAGTTCATGCGCACGCACTTTATTGTAGCCACACCACAAGGCAAACGGACCGATGGCGGCGCCGCACGAGGACGAAGACCGCGTGACCACCACCACACGGATGCTGCAAACCCTGGCCAGCGAGGCCACTCACGACCAACTTTTGGCGGCGAGAACGGCCGTGCAACAAAACCACCGCATGTTGCTGTTGGAGACGGGACAAATTCAGTTGAAAGTGGCCAAAGGCGAGGCCGTGGACCAAGAGCGGAAAACACTGCTCAACCAGGCCTTGAACCTCGTTGAATGCTACTTGATGTCTTTGGAGGCGGCACTGCAAAAGGTCGACTTTTTGCGCCAGTTGCTGAATCCAGAATCCAACCCCGCCGACGTGCAACGCGGCGTGGACTACCAAACTGTACTGGAAGAGTTGTTGTACGTGCAGAAGTTACACGCGGAAAAGTTGCTGCGTGACGAACCCGTTCTGGCTGACATCGTGCAGCCCAGCGTGTTTCGTGGGGTGCTGAAGCCCTTTGGCACCGTGTTCACGCACCCCCAAACGCAGGCGTGATTCGTTCTGCATACGGACGTGGGGGAAGCCCCCAACCCCACTCGTGGGGGCCATTGTCGCTCGTACCGATGGTGCGGGGCAAGATGTGGGCCCACGTGCCTGGCCATTTGGGACAGCGCATTGCCTCGTTCCGACGGATTCGCTGGGCACCGTCTCCACTGTACGCGGCGGATGTGGAAAATTGCTCTCCGGAACAAGTGCGCATGGTGGCTGGCCTGGGCCGCCAAGTCATTTTGGTAAAAACAAAGTCCACCCACGTGGGCGTCGTCAATGCGGCCACGAGCGAAATGATTTATGAATGGGGTGGCGACTCCTCCGAGGATTGCCGGTGTGTGTCTCGGACGGCCAACGGCAACCTGGTCATAGTTGCGTTGCATTCGTGGCTAGAAATCCGTGAACCGACGTGTGGCGCGCCGCAAAAAACCATTCTCACCCAAGATTCGCCATCGTCACGCATTACCAATGTGACGGTATGGTCGCCACGCAACGGACTTGACGAATACATCATAGCGACAACCGCACGCCGGTTTAGCGTGTACGCCCTTTCCGATGGGTCTTTGTGTGGCCAGTTCCCGGTTCCTCTGATCTCCATGAACCTGAAGCAAGTTACATCCGAGGGGCACATGCTGATGGAATTCGACAGTGGCTTTGGCTTCCAAGTGTCGCGTGTGACTTTGGACAGTCAGAGTCGACAGGTGCAACATTCCTTCATGTATGGAGTGGGCCTGGAAACCCGCAGTTGCAACGCCATTTGCAACGAAACGCAAGTGTTGGCTGGCGGATGGAACAGCAATTACTTTCAAGTGTCTATCTACCGGTTGGTCGATGGAGTTTACTTGGGACGGTGGAGGAGTGGGTGGTTTTTTACATTCATGCCGTACTCCACAGTTCGGTCCCTGTGCGTGACACCCTCCAATCACCTAGTTGTACTGTACGAACAGACGTGTTGGCCTCACGGACGTTCGCTGACTTTTACAGCCTGGACATGCCAGTAAAGTTCTGTGCCAAACACCGTTGATTTGACGTGGAGGGGCTTCGGCTTCCAAACCCCCGACCCTTCCATGAGTCAGCCACACACTGAACCTGACCCGTGGGGCCTGCCATCCCATCAGAAATTGCAATTTGACTCTGATCCGTGGGGTCTACCACACGAACAACAAACTGTTTGGGGCATCCCGCCTCGTTCGGTGATGTTCCGTCGTTCCAGTCACGATGGCGGAGAGGATCGGACGAAACAACGAACACATGTCGCCAGTGAGGTTAAAAAGACACCCGATGCATTTCTACCCAGTCAACGGTGGGGTGAGTGGATCCACCTGTTGCCGTGGTCGCGACTGTGGCCGGCCAAAGTTGTGGCAACGCCAAAGCAATGAGTCTGTTTTGACATAAACTGGGTTGTGGGTCTCCTGCGTTCTCTTTGGTCGTGTCCAGTACGTAAGCGTTCTGTAGGACTCAGCGTGGTTAATCACCATGGCTTGCGTGTGTCTCGTTTTAACTTGCACACCTTCATGGCCCATTTGTGCCGAGTGGTGAGGTGGAAGGCTGTCACCACCGTGTTGGCCCATCATGTGGCGCAGTGGTTGCCCCCTGTGGTGAAGTACACGGCTTGGCCCTTTGCCGCCGTGTTGCAAGGTTCACTTGTATCCGAAGCACCGGTTGTGGTGGAACACAACCACGTGTTTTATTGCGGTTACAATCGGCAAGCCATGGTAGTCGTGGTACCTTTGTGTGAACAGCCTGTGGAAGCCTGGCGGTGCAAAGACATGTCTGATCTGACTGTGGTTACCACACCGCGGGGTACAGAAGTTTTGGTGGCTCACCTGGGAGGTGCGGTCAGTGCGTACACTCCCCGAGGTGAATTGCTGCGGCAGTTTGGTTTGGTGCCGTTGGACAATGCGTATGTATGCAACATAACTGTAACGGACACCTACGAGGTGCTGGTTTCCGACGAAAACGGCAATCGCATTCAAGTGTTTCGGCTCGCCGACGGCATGTTGTTACGCACGTTGGAATGTTGCAATGGCCCCCGCAACATGGCCGTGTTTGGTACCATGGTGATCGCCACGCAACCGTGGGACAAGACTTTCGACATCATAGATTTGCAAACCGGATCTGTGCTCAAGGAATATCACCCAGGCGGACGTAGAGGTGTCATGTCCGTGGCCATCATAGACCAAACGTTGTTTTTGGGATCGACAGTGTCCGACGATCATCCTATGGTCGTGACGCAAGTGCGGCTCTGCGATGGAAAGTGCCTGAGGCATTGGTCTTTCAACATGCAAACCTCCACGCTGCGACTAGTCAAGGAAGACCGAACCATTGCCACGTTGCAGCCGGGGGATGTGCTGCGCGTGCAATTCCACAGCCGAATGCTGTCTACTCCCACGAAGACAGCACGTCCAGTGTACACCAGTCGAAAAACCCGAGGCCATGTTGTGTTTTCGTTTCATTAAACGTAGGCAAGATGGGTTGGCTTGCGCCGCGTCGCCCAGAACGTCACCGCGCCCACCAGCAAACACACACACAGAGCCAGTGCCAATTTCACGCGCAACGACGTGTCACTGGATGAGTCGCAATTGAGGCAAGGCGTTTGAATGTCCGTGTCATTGCCACGCTGCCACGCCAAACTGGGAATGTGCGCGCCGGCCCGCACCCGACCTCGCGTCATCTCGGTGCCCACGTAAGCATCCAGTTGAATCTCTACCGGCAAGGCGTGATGCAACAACTTCTGGGCCCCCACTGGCGTCAAGTAGTAAAACTGCGTGCCAAAGAAGAGCGAGCCGTACGGCACCACCGCGTTTTGAGGCGTGGTGCGTGGGGCTGGAGGCGGAGACCGCAAGGCAAAATAGCCCAGCAACACCAAGTCGTAGTCGGCGCAAACCTGCTCGGGCTCAGCAAACACCCGGTACTGCGCCAATTCCGGGACCAACACGGCGTCGTCTTCCACCACCAACGCTGGTTCGTCCGAAGCAGCGATGCGTTGCCACACGTTGACGTGCGACAGCGTACACCCCACGGCTCCGACCGAGCCCAACTCTTCGTGACGCACCCGGGGCCGCGTGAGGCTGGCCCGAGATTCGGGCGTGGTTACCTGTTCCAAGGCTTCGGTGGTCAACAACTTGCCATCCACTGCCGCCTCCCGCTGGACTCGGCGAAACTGGTGACGCGCCAACATCTGCTGGACGTCGTGCCACCGGTCTGGTCGCCGGTCCAAGTTGATCACGTACACAGGCAAGTCCACCAGTGTACGCGTCATCGGGTCTGGCTCCACACAGGTTGGCTTTATGCTTAGACATAGGTTAAGAGAGTGGTAAATTGGATTCAGTCCGATGTGGCGGACCGCGTGGCGTTACTGTACTTCCGTATGGGATTGGTGGACAACCAGCCGTACCACGGATACCGCTGGCGGCACCGATTTCGTCTTGGTGCGGCGGCCACGTGGCACTGTCAACACCAGCACCCGCAAGCAGCACATTCCCAAACCCTTGCGGGATCAAGTGTGGACCTTTTACGTGGGCCCCACGTTTCAAGTGTCATGTCCGTGTTGCTCCAGCGTCAACATCGATGCGCTTCATTTTGAGTGTGGACATGTACTGGCTGAAGCCGCTGGAGGTGCCACCCACCTCGTCAACTTGCGGCCTATTTGCAAAGCGTGCAACGCCAGCATGGGTCGCAGACACATGCATGAGTTCATGAAGGCATGTGGCTTTTCACTCCAAGCCATGTGTGCCATGGATGCAAAGGCCGCCACGCTGCTGGGGCATATGCCCACCTAAATTTTCAAAACACGCTTGGTTTCTGCGTCACTCTTTTTGGGGTGCAAACTCGTAACCCCGTGGTGGGCTCAAACCGTCATTGGCGCAAGCATGGCGTCGAGTTTTGGTACTGTGTTAACGTACATGCTGGATAGTCCGGCCCACTTGACTGTTTTGGTGGAGCACTTGCAATACTCTTGCAACACGAAGCGTGACGGATTGACGTTGGAAGACAAGCCCGGGTTAATGGGGTTTTACGGCCTCGACTTTGAGAAGCAACTCAACAAACTCAAAGGCTGGGCTGAAGCCTCTCCGGCCCGCATGGACAGCGTGCATCATTGGGTGCAAGAGCGAACCAAAGCCAGGGCGGCTTCCGAACGGCGCGTGGCCGAAGAACGCGCCCACGAAGAAACGTGGCGACGCGAACAAGAAGTCGCACACCAGCGCGAACGGCAAATCCAAACCGAACTGCGGCGCCAAGAACAAGTGGCACGTGCCAAATATGACGAAAAAATAGACACGGCTCGTGCCACGTGCAACCAGGCCATGACTCATTTCATGAGGCATGAGACTGACATGGTTGTGTTTCTCAACTGGATGATCAACGAAATCGACACCGGTCAAGAGGACATGTCGGTGCGTTTGGAAATCGTGGACATGCTGCGCAAAAAAGAGGTGCAAGACCAGCACAATGCTCTGCGACTTTGGTTGTTTAGTTCGGTGAGTAATTTGTTCCCCCTGGCACGATGGTTCAAATCCCGTCCAGTGCGGGTGCAATAAATGCAGAACCATTCTCAATAAGATGTGTTTCGATAGATGCCTATTGCGTTTCACACTCTCACCCACATTGCTACTACCCATCGCATAACGTGATCGCAAGGATGGACCTTTGGCCCGAACTTGATCCCAAGCAGCGCGAGGCTATGGATTTGTTGCTCGCGCATCATTGCAACGGTTTTGGTTTTCAAGTTGGCTGGGTGGATCCACCTACCACCATAATAGTGGCTTTTGTCACGCGTGGCTTCGAGACCATCAACATTGACACCGAGACTGTGGCGTGGCAAAACACCTTGGGCACGCCACATGTAAAATTGGACAGTTGGCTGGGCAGGTATTACATCTGTGTCGACGTGGCAGCCTATCAACTGATTCCTGCTGTCATCCAACACGCACTGGACCAAAAGATGCACGTGCAACTGCACATGGTGTTGAAACCAGTGTACAACCCCGGCGAAACGTTCGACCCACTGCAAGTGGAGGCACGCTTCATTGCGTCTGTGCGCAGCCAAAGTGCCACGCCTGAAACACCGTGGGACGTATTGCGGGACCATCCCAAATTGACCCGTCTGTTGCATCCATGGAATTGGCAAACGTCTGAAGGACAGCAGTTTTGCCAAGATGCGCGGGCAGCCTTGCCACGCGGAATCAACGCCGAGGAGGATCGCACGCTCAATTTCTTTGCCTGGCCTACCACCGATGCGGTGGCGCGCAAACACCGCCTACTGCAATATGGGGACTGGTGGTTTGGGCCGCGGCTTGCCCCCGCTGCACCCATTGTTCCTGATGCTACCGTCGACGAGCAGAAAGCCGCCGTGAGGGAGCAAAAAGTCGATCCCGTTGCTGTGGAGATGGTGATGTGCGCTGTGTGCGACGAGTGCACGGCCAACACCATGGTTTTGCCCTGTGGCCATATTGTGGTTTGCGTACAATGCAGCGACCGACTGGAAACCACCGGTGACAAGGCCAAGTGTTTGCAATGCCGCAACGACATCAACACCGTCATATGTGACAACCGAGAACCCAAAGTCATTCGCCAATGAATTCATGTGTGTGTGTTTATTCAACGGTCTAGGGGTGTCAATGCATCCGCGGCGGGGCCACCAGGTGGAGCGACAGTGTCCGCAGCAGCAGTTTCAGATGTTGGATTGTATTTTTTCATGTGCTTGGCCACACACTCTGCTGCCAAACGTCCGATCAAACCCAAGGCAGAATCTTTGAATTCATCACGTTTGCACTTTTGCACCAGTCCGCGCACGTGTTTCAGGAACACGTTGGTGTCAGGCCAGTTAAGCACAGAGGTCAGGCTGCGCATGGCTGCTTCAAAATCCGGCACCGAGTTCTCATGCGTGAGGATCAAATCGACACTGTCCAAACACAACTGCAGCGAGGGCCGTTTCGACGCCATGACGACGCAAGGATGTACAAGTGTGGCCGCGTTGTGAACACCACGTAGGGTCTCGTGTTGCAGAAAAACCAAAGGAACTATGGCTCTGGGCCAACGCTCGCTTATTTATTCCACGTCGCCGTGGATGGTGTTGGAATGCCCCAAACCCTGTTTCATTTTGCGCCAACCCAATGACTCGACGTCTCATGTCGCGGTCCATGGGTTACCAGAACAGTCTTTGATTGACTGGTGCCAACAGTTCTGCCGACCCAATGGCGTCTTTGTTGACATTGGCGCCCATGCAGGCATGTATGCCCTATCCCTCGCTCCCCACTGCAAAACCGTACACGCCTTTGAATGCCAACGCGCCACCTACTACCAACTGTGTGGCGGAGTGGCTTTGAATGCCTACTGGAATGTGCATCCGCACCACGTGGCATTGAGCGACCAAGACGACGTACACGTTCCAGTGTACATCACGTCTTTGGACGGCGGGGGCACTTCGTTGCAGGCGCCGCCAGAGAACGTACCCATTCTGGACCAGGAATTCACCGTTACCAGCACATTGGACTCGTTTCAATTGGACCAAGTGTGCTTTCTCAAACTGGACGTCGAGGGTTCGGAAGAGAAAGTACTGCGTGGCGCCGTACAGACACTGGAACGCTCCCAATACCCTCCATTTGTGTTTGAGTCTTGGACGGACCCGGCACATGCAGCACAGCGTGCGTCGTTGCACCAATATGTCACCGACACGTTGGGTTACCAATTGCATCCCCTCACGGGCTACCCCCAAATGATGCTGGCGGCACGCAATGTGTGACGACCGCTGTTAGGCTACGCCTAGGCTGTGCCGATGTAATAAACCGACCAGGTGACGTTGGCCAGGGTAACTGTGGCGGTTGACGATGTTTTCCATTGCACTGCCACCGTGTCACTTACAAACATGTTGTACATGAACGTCAAGTTCAGTGGTGCTGAAACAGTGCTCGAAACATTCACAAAGAACGAGTGGCTGAAATTCACACTGGGACCAAAAATGAACTGGAATTCCACGTTGCCACTGCTAGTATTCCAAGTGACCTGTGCATTCAGATTGATGAGATACAATCCTGCGTAACCGGAACTCACCGAGTACGTCGTTGACGACGAACCCATGTGAAATGTCGAATTTCCCGCTCCAGTCCAAGTAATCGTGGCAAACGATCCGGGCGACAGCGACGGCCCCGTGAAACTTTGTGACGTGCGTAGCCCAAAGGCCGCCGGGGCATACGGACCCGTAGGGCCCGTACTTCCTGTGGCGCCTTGTGGACCCGTGGGGCCCGTGGTTCCCGTGGCGCCTTGTGGACCCGTGGGGCCCGTGGTTCCCGTGGCGCCTTGTGGACCCG
>CAZLQR010000002.1:0-122087 GCA_964561915.1 uncultured Gammaproteobacteria bacterium
CTAGGACGGCAGGTTCTCATCCTGCAAACCCGGGTTCGAATCCCGGTAGGGTCACCTGATGCTCAAAATAAAAAATAAAATCGTCAAAGAATTAGTTGAAAAATATCGAGAGATTCACATTCTTAGCGAAGTGAGCTCGATACTTCATTGGGATCAGAATGTGAGTATGCCGCGCGCCGGGGCGGAGGGGCGCGCGGCACAACTTACATATCTTCAAAATCAAATTACCGATATGTGGCATAACGGTGATTTTGATAAAAAGCTCAAGTCTCTTGATACCAAATCGTTAACCGTCATTGAAAAAGCTATTGTTCGCAATCTGGAACGCGCGATCAGGTATTACACGCGCGTTCCCAAACCGCTCATCGCTGAGAAAACTGAAGTGAACGTGAAAGCATTCTCCGTATGGCAGGAAGCACGGCAGCAAAATAATTACAGAATGTATCAGAATATTCTGAAAAAAGTTTTCGACATCGAAAGGCAGGTTGCCGGATATCTTGCGGATACCAGAGATCCGTATGATGCGCTCCTTGACTTGTATGAACCGGAGCTCACGTCCGCGACGGTGAAGAAACTTTTCGGCGAAATCAAACCTGAGATCAGATCGCTCCTGCACGCAATACTCAAGTCCAAGACATACCGGGAAACCAATCCGTTTATGGAGCAGGAAATGCGGTATGCGATCGACATGCAAAAAAAGTTGAGCGACTTCATGCTCAAGAAAATGCACTATCCGCCGACACATGGACGTCTCGATGTTTCCGCACATCCTTTCACTACCGCATTGGGCGCACATGATATCCGTATCACGACACGGTATTACGAAAACGATTTCCGGAGTTCGTATAGCTCTACCGTGCACGAAGCAGGGCATGCCCTGTATGAACTCGGAGTCAATCATGACTATGCGGGAACGCCTCTTGCCGGAGGTGTATCTCTTGGCATTCACGAATCACAATCCCGTTTCTGGGAAAATCTGGTCGGTAAAAATCCACTGTTCCTCGGATACCTCGAGCCGATATTACTTACACTGTTTCCAGCAGAATTTACCGGTACGACCCGCGATGATCTTGTCAGATATGTCAATCATGTCCGTCCAGGATATATCCGTGTCGAGGCGGATGAAGTGACATACAATCTCCATATCATCCTGCGATTCGAGGTCGAGCATGATCTGATAAACAATAAATTGAAGTTCGAGGATCTGCGCGATGCCTGGAATACCAAAATGAAGCAGTACTTCGGCATCGCGCCCACCAAAGACAGCGACGGTGTACTCCAAGACGTCCACTGGTCATACGGATCAATCGGATATTTCCCGACATACACGCTGGGGAATATTTACTCCGCCCAATTCGCCGCGCGGATGCGGAAAGATCTGAAGTTCGAAGAATTATTACGGCACGGCGACCTGTCGCCGATCCGCGAATGGCTGAGGAAACATATACATGTCTATGGGAGCGAATTGATGCCGAATGATCTCGTTAAAAACGTCTGCGGAGAAACGATCAATACCAAATACTACCTCGATTATTTAAACACAAAATATTCTAGGATTTACTTCTGACCGTTTGATGCGGTATAAATCGTACCATTTGGAGGAAACGGGCTGTTTCTACCTGTTTCGAGAGCAGCCTTGTGTAGGGCAGCTCTTGCCGCGACCACGGTGTTCTGATATGTCCAATAACGAATAAGATAATCGCGTCTGACTTCCGAATGAGTTTTCGGAACTATTGTTTCACCGGTCAGGGGAGGTTTGTCGGTTTCATCTCTCACCGTAAAATTAATATACGGCTTAATTACATTAACTACACAAGACGAATTCGGCCTGAGGGGGCGACGAAAAACTTCTCTTAATTCAGCTAACGTATGATTTCGGGTATAACTGATCGACAGTCTACACCCTTATTGTTGCACTGGATGTGACGCACGTCAAGTGCGTCAACTCTTCTTGAACGTGTTGAAGGACGACTCGAGCTGGTCGAAGGGAACAGCCCCTTCGACTACGAGCGTCTTGCCGGTTTTGGTGTCGTAAAACACATTTGTTGGAGTAGCGGCGACACCGGCTTTGGTGCCTTCGTCTCGTTGACCGGTCACAAACTTCTCATGCTTGCCGCTGTCGATGCACGTCTTCATGGCCGTACTGTCGAGTCCGGCCTTCGATGCAACATCCGGAAGCTGTGCGAGCTCCATATCAGGCATCGCTTCGTAGATCGCATCGGTCATCTGCCAGAATCCTTCGTTGCCGCCGAGTTCATATGCACACTCTACAGCTTCCGCGGACTTCTGTGCCTTGGGGTGGAATGAAAGAGGGAAGTGTCGGTAAACCCATGCAAGCTCATTCTTATTTTGTTCATAGAGCTTGGCAATGTCGGGGTGTGCCCGTTTGCAAAACGGGCACTCGAGATCGGAGTACTCGACGATCATATAGCGCGCGTTCGCATTGCCGCGGATGCGATCTTTGCTGTCGGGCTTCTTGATATCCATCGTTGTTGGTCTCTGCTGCTGTTGTTGTTGCTGTGCCGCCTGCTGGGTGTTAACACCGGCAGTGCCTTGGGTGAGTGACTGGGCTTTGAAGAAGAAATATCCTGCGATCGCCGACACCGCCATAAGCGCAACGATCATCCATGTCGGCGTCTGCTGGGGTGCGGAAGCGACGACGTATTGGGGCTGTTGTTCGATGACTGTCTCAACGGGTTTGTGCGCTCTTACTGATGACGTACGGGAAGGTTTTTTTGGACGTGTTGATCTTGCCATAGTACATAACTATAAAAAACGGATCCCTGTATGTCAAACGTATTTGATGAGGGAAAATGTCATTTCATGTAAATCCTATAGAGATTGCTCCCGATCGTTTCAAGTTTCTGGATTTTGACGGGTCCGATTTCTTGAGTGTTTGTGACATGAGGGCCACCGCAAAATTCTTTGGAGTATGCGGTGGCCGGATTTTCATCCTCTCCGCCGATATAATACACTTTCACGGTGTCAGGATATTTGTCTCGGAAGAATGACCGTGCGCCGATTCGGTACGCCTCCTCTTTCGGCATAAGTTTGAACCGCATGGGGAGTGACTCTCCCACTTTTTTATTGATGATGGTTTCTATTTCCTGCACGTGTCCCTGGTCCGGCTTGACACTGGAATAAAAATCGAAGCGGAGGCGTTCGGCAGTGATATTGCTGCCCTCCTGCCGAACGTCATCTCCAAGCACATCGAAGAGTGCCTGGTGGAGCAGGTGCGTTGCGGTATGGTATTTGAGCACCTGCTCGCTGTGGTCGGCGAGCCCGCCTTTGAACTTGCCCGCCGACGCCGTCCGCGAGAGATTCTTATGATTATCGAATTCCTGCTGGAATTGAACTCTGTCGATCTTCTGGCCTTTCTCAGTGAAGATCTCTTCCGTCACTTCCAGGGGGAATCCGAACGTCTGGTACAGGTCGAACGCTTTCTTCCCGTCGATTGTCGGGATTTTCTCAATTTCTTTGAGACCCCTCTCCATCGTCTTGCCAAACCGCGTCATTTCGTCCTCGATGATTGACCGGATCGTGACGGCATCCTTAGACGGGTCAAAATAAATGCCTTCGTACACCGACAGGAAAGATTTACAAATCTCGAATATATCGGAAGGGGGTGGGAGCTGGCCACGAAGCGATCTGAGCTTGACAGCGGACCGGCGCATCATTCGCCGCAGGACATATCCCTGTTCTTTGTTTGAAGGCCGGACGCCGTCCCACATGAGGAACGTAGCGGCTTTCATATGATCGGTGATGATCCGCATCGCGCGCATTTCGGCTTCGCCCTCGTACTTCTTCCCGGTGATTGATTCGAGTACGTCAATCGCAGGTTTATGAACATCAATGAGGAACATATCGGGAATTCCCAGGTGGGCAACGAGCTGGCGTTCCAGTCCGCCTCCGAAATCGACATTCTTAGCAGGGAGATCGACGAGTTTGTTGTCATCGGTTTTCCTATATTGGATAAAAACAGAATTGCCGATCTCCACGAAGCGGCCGCAGTCGCAGTTGGGGTGGCAGTCCTGTCCTGCGAACGGCGACTGCTCGTGCATCCGGTATGATCCTCCGAAATCATAAAACACTTCGGAGTCCGGGCCGCCGGCTTCGCCGGCGGGCATCGTCTCGAATGTCCCGGCGCGGGACCACCAGTTTTTATCTACATAATAATGGATCCGGTTTTCGGGGAATCCCAGTTTCCGCCAGATCCGTGCGGACTCTTCATCCTTCGGGACATCTTTGGTACCACCGAATACCGTCACATGCAATCGTGATGCATCAAATCCGAGTTTTTCCGTAAGGAACTGATAAAACCACGCAAGTTGTTCCTCTTTGAAATAGTCTCCCAGTGACCAGTTGCCCATCATTTCAAACATCGTCGTATGGCGGTTGTCTCCGATCTCTTCAATGTCCTGGGAGCGAAAAGACCGCTGTATGTTGAAAAGGCGTTTCCCAAGAGGGTGCGGTTCGCCAAGAAGATTCGGCACGAGCTGCTGCATCCCTGATCCGGTGAACAGCGTGGTCGGGTCGTTTTGCGGTACGAGCGGGATCGGAGGTACTTCGATATGCCGGTTTTGTGTCCAGAAATCTGCAAAAAGAGTACGCAGTTTGGTATGTGTTATCGCCATAATGTACAATTATAGCAACAAAATGAATATTATAACGACCTCGGATACCGATTCGGTCAAAGACCTTTTTTCGGCATTTATCGTCCCAAATCGCGAATCCCACAAGGGGCAAAACGGCAAGATCCTGATTGTGGGGGGATCTCATTATTTCCACGCTGCTTCGATTTGGGCGGCGGAAGTAGCGTCGCATTTCGTGGACATGGTGCATTATGCTTCGACTCCGGAGAACAATGAAATTCTTCTTTCTCTGAAAAAAGTGTTCCGGAACGGAATCGTTGTGCGAAGGGAAGACATCGACCGGTATGCGGAGGAGGACGATGCTATTTTGGTGGGACCGGGGATGATGAGGGAAGGTCCCGACGGTCATGAGACAAAACTGGTAAGCGAACACCTCCTTAAGCGGCACCCGCGCAAACGATTCGTACTCGATGCCGGTACACTGCAGACTATCGACGCGAAGATTTTGGCACAAATGAAGGAAACCGCTATCCTCACTCCGCACCAGGGAGAATTTAAGACACTTTTCGGGATCGATCTCCTACCTCTCTCGTTGGAACAAAAAGTCGTGGAGGTTGAGGAAGCGGCCCGGCGTTATTCCTGCGTGATTCTCCTCAAAGCAATCGACGATATCGTCACCGACGGAACGGAGACGTTCATCGTGCGCGGCGGTAATGCTGGGCTTACGAAAGGCGGCACAGGAGATGTGCTCGCAGGGTTGGCGGTGGCGCTGCGGGCGAAGCATGATGCACTTCGCAGCGCCCTCTACTCTTCCATCATACTCAAGCGAACCGCAGAATCCCTGTCTTTACAGAGCGGGAATTGGTATAATGTATCCGACATCATCGGCAACATCGCCCACACCGTTGCCTCACTCGTATGAAGAAAGAAGCGCTTTTCGCAATATTTTTTGGGATACTACTCGGGCTTGGCGTCGCTGTATTCATGGTATGGCGCATCCGCGGTACTGAGTCTCCCGCTAAACAGATCGCATCCGTGTCTCCGACACCGGCCGTGCGCAAGGAAACCGGTATCGTTGACAATACACTCCAGATCAAGAGTCCCGCAAACGGTGCGATCGTCAAGAGTAATTCGATCACACTCAAAGGAGCGGTCCAGAAGCATTCCACCGTCATCGTGCAGTCACCTCTTACAGAAAAGGTCGTGAAAATCACGAAAGATACGTTTGATATACCGTTCACGCTCGCCGTCGGCGAGAATATCATACTGGTTGCGGCCTATCCCGACGACAAGACGGTCAGGCCGCAACAGAAAACAATAACAGTTTATTACCTGAAGGAAAATGAATAAGGTTATCATTGCGATCATGGTTTTTCTCACTGTGAGTTCAGTCTCATTTGCGCAGACTAAGCAGTCGACACCATCTGCAACAGGCGCAGCGAAGGAATCATCCGCATCCGCAGAAACGGACGACATACGCAATCTCAAAGAAAAGCTTGAGAATAAAGTGGAACAGCTCCAGCAAACCAATAAACAAGCGGTAAGCGGTGTGATCATCGACGTATCCAAAACAGCACTATCCATCGAAGGATCCGACGGTAAACAATATCAGATCAAATCGGACGACGTGTTGACTTCCGTGTATTCGATATCGGGCACGACGATGAAGGATATCGAGTTCGGGGATCTTGCCGAAGGCGACTATATCATTGCCGCGGGTCCCCAATCTGACTCGACGGTGACTGCAAATACCATATATGTGGATCAGCAATATATCGTCGGATCGGGGAACATTACCGAAGTAAACAGTGCCGATTTTTATATCAAGGTGGCCACCACAGACCGTGAGACTCTTACGATAGATATCCAGAAAAAAACGACACAGCTGTTGCTTGACAGCAAGACACTTGAAACCGAGAAAATCGGTTTCACCAAGATCAAGGAAGGCGACACAATCCATTTCGTACTTATCAAGACGGGGGATGAGAAGGAGAAAAACAGATACGATGCGATTCGCACGCTCATCATCCCCCAGGAGTTTTTCATTAAGTGATATACTTAATCTCCTACACCTATGTTCAATCCTCTCAAACAGCTGTTTGATTTCAATAAACGACAGCTCAACGCGTACCGGAACATCGTTGCGCACATAAATGAGTTGGAGGAAAAAGCCCGAAAGCTCAAAGATGCTGATTTCCGCAAAGAAACAGATCTGCTTAAGACCAAGCTTCAAAGCGGCAAGGAATCGGTGGAGGGCGCGCGGCCGTGGGCGTTTGCCCTGGTCCGGGAAGCCGCGCGCCGCACCCTTGGACAGCGCCACTTCGACGAACAGCTTATCGCAGGTATCGCGCTGTCAGAGGGTAAGATCAGCGAACAGAAAACCGGAGAGGGGAAGACGCTCTCTGCGACAACAGCCCTTTATCTTCACGCGCTGATGGGCAAGGGGGCCCATCTTGTCACGGTCAATGACTATCTTGCACGGCGTGATGCAGGGTGGATGGGCGGCGTATTCGCCCTTCTCGGACTTACGACCGCCGCCATGATATCGGAGGTGTCGTACAAATACGATAAGAACTATTCCGACCCCGATACGACCGACTGGAGGCTCAAACATCTCAGGAGAATCGACCGGAAGGAAGCGTACGAATGCGATATCACCTACGGCATCAACAGCGAATTCGGGTTTGACTACCTTCGTGACAATATGGTGAGCGATCCTTCGCAGATCCGGCAAAAAGAATACTACTATGCGATCATCGATGAAGCGGATTCCGTACTGATCGACGAGGCGCGGACACCACACATCATATCCGCGCCGTCCGGACAGGATGTTTCACGATACTACACCTATGCACAGATCGTGAAACAGCTTGACCCGAAAGATCATTTCATAATCGACGAGAAAACACGGAGCGCTACGCTCACCGAAGCGGGCGTATCGAAGGTGGAATCATTGCTCGGCGTGTCCAACATGTACGAGAAGGATTTCGATACGTTATTCCACGTGGAAGCCGCGCTGAAAGCGCAAACATTATTCAAAAATGACAAAGATTATATCGTACGAAACGGCGAAGTGGTCATCGTCGACGAATTCACCGGACGTCTTCTGGAAGGAAGAAGGTTTTCCGAAGGCATTCACCAGGCAATTGAAGCGAAAGAAAATGTTGCCATTCAGCAGGAGTCCAAGACTCTCGCGACGGTCTCGCTCCAGAACTATTTCCGCATGTATAAAATCCTTGCGGGCATGACGGGCACAGCCGCAACGGAAGCGGAGGAGTTCCACAAGATTTACAAAACGGATGTCGTCGTCGTCCCCACCCACCGCCCCCAGATGCGCAAAGACGAACCGGACATGATCTACAAGACCGAACGGGGCAAATACAACGCAGTGGTCGAAGAAGTTGCCCGGAATCACAAAGTCGGCCGGCCAGTCCTCATCGGCACTGTATCAATTGAGAAAAACGAACTCGTATCGCGCCTCCTCAATGCGCGCGGAATACGCCACCAGGTGCTCAATGCCAAGAATCACGAGCAGGAGGCGCATATCATCGCGGGCGCGGGTAAGAAATACGCCGTCACCGTCGCGACAAATATGGCTGGCCGCGGCGTCGATATCATACTCGGCGGTGATCCCGACATCGAAGGAAAAGGCTGGCAGAAGCAGCATGATGAAGTCGTCGATCTCGGAGGGCTCCTCATCATCGGTACGGAGCGTCATGAATCCCGCCGGATCGACAACCAGCTCCGCGGCCGTTCCGGCCGCCAGGGTGATCCCGGCGAGTCCCGGTTTTTCGTCGCCCTTGAAGATGATCTCATGCGGATTTTCGGAGGTGAACAAATCTCCAAGCTCATGACGTTCTTCAATCTCCCCGAAGACCAGCCGCTTACACACGCCATGGTAAACCGGGCCATCGAGAGTGCGCAAATCAAAGTCGAAGGGCACAACTTCGATACCCGCAAACATCTCGTGGATTATGACGATGTGCTCAATAAACAGCGCGAAATCGTTTATGAACTTCGGCGCAATATACTACTGCTTCCGGACAAAAGTGCTAAGGAGTTCAAATCGTATGTCCTGAAGACGTTTGATGAGGAAATTCAAGGTCTTGCGAACGGATTCCAGTATGACGGCAGCGACCAGTCGATCGCAATGAACAAAGAATACGTCAAGGAGGTCGCTCTTACTCTGAATGCAAATCCGCAATCAATCCTCAAGATCGTCAACGATAATGACGGTCAGCAGACTGTTGAGTATCTTCGTTCAATCCTCAAGAAGCTCTACGACTCCAAAGATAAGGAATTCGGTACGGATCAATGGAGCCGTATCGTGCGCTTCCTCTTCCTCAATACGATCGATACATTTTTTACTGAGCACCTGACGACGATCGAGGATCTTCGTGCGGGGATCGGGCTGCGGGGATACGCACAGCTTGATCCGCTGGTGCAGTATAAAAACGAAGCATTCTCTCTCTTCGAGAAACTCCTGAACGGAATTTATTACGAAACATTACGGCGCATCGTGAATGTGCAAAAAGTCGAAAACGATGCGCCCCCGCTCCAGCTTGAACAGCCGGAGAAGGAACTCGTTCTGTCCGCTCCGGCCGCAGTGAGTGCATTCGCACCACCGGCCCCGCCAAAGGCGGGGCCGCCCCCCACCGCACCAGCCAAAGCCAAAATCGGCCGTAACGATCCCTGCTGGTGCGGCTCCGGCAAGAAATACAAGAAGTGCCACTACCCGAACTAGATTTGTTCTTTGAAAATAAAAGGCGTACATTTAAGGAATGGTGCATCTGCATAAAATAAGAATAAACAAACCGTTTAACCTTCTAATAACCGTATTTATTGCAGTTCTCGTTATCGGCATCTTTTTATGGTACAAGTATGACTGGGAACAGATTTTTTTTGCTTCGCAACCGTCAATTTTAAATAACTCAATTCATATCAACGTGCCGCAAGGGTGGAATATGAAGCAGGATATTTTAATGAGGCGTACGGTTGACGATGACAATATAGCAATCGGATTCCAGATAAATGATGACGATTACATGTCTCCTTCAGGAGCCTATGCTAAAAGCAACTCTGAAATACAAACTGTGACGACAAAAAGGGGGACGAAACTCTTTGTGTTTAAAGATACAGCGTATGTGTATGTAAGTTCCTGCAAACCGAGGGAAAATTCTGCATGCTCAATTCCCTTTCAAGGCGGGAACCTTTTTATCAGCATGCATATGTATAGGGAAGGAGACCAGTACCCCCGCGAACTCAATTTTTCTCAAGCATATGTTAGCGATGCAATAGTAGATTTAGTTAAGATAGTGGAATCCTCAGATTTATAGAGTTTTATACATTGTTCCACTACCCTAATTGAGATAATTAAATTCACATTTTCATTAGTGAATCCAGTTTTCTGATTGTGTTGATGTTGCGGGCTGTCATGTTTTTGTAGACGTGTGTCCCGATGAATTTATTCATTCAGTGAATCAACATCCGGATTTTGGTCTATCTGATTCAGAACGTCCGGACTATTCACTGTTTCCCAGAGGAATATTACATCCGTTTTCATGTGGGAGTCGTTAACCACTGATGGAGGAACGATGCGGCAAACGGTGGCAATCTGCGCATCAGACCTGACGGTCACTTGTATAAGGAAGCCGAAATGGCGACAGAGATTGTCCGACATTTATTCCTCGAAGCAGCGCAACAAATTGAAAGCGTGTTTTCATACGTGATGTTACCAATCCACTTCATCTTTTTGCAAGCCGTCGCTGATGAAGCGGCTCTTGACGGCCGGGCCGGAGCGGCCGAAGATGAAGCGGCGGCGCGCGCTCGTGATATACAGTTGCTTGCGCGCGCGGGTGATGCCGACATAAAAAAGTCGGCGCTCCTCCTCCAGCTGGAACTGGTCGTCCATTGAACGTGAATGGGGGAGGAGGCCTTCTTCAAGACCGACGATATAGACCGAATCAAACTCAAGTCCCTTCGCTTGATGAAGAGTCATGAGGGATATTTTTTTCTTTTCTTCCGATTCCTTCTCGTGCTGGGAATATTCCGATTCAACGAGCGCAACTTGCTCGAGGAATTCCGGGAGTTTGGGGAAGCTGTGTGCGACGGATTTGAGCTCTTTGATATTCTCCAGCCGGTCGAAGTCATCCGGCTCCATGGGATTGTACTGTGCCAGATATCCCGTTTCATGGAAAATCCGCTCCATCAACTCGGTCGTCGTCATGTGTTCCGCTGCGTCCCGTAATTCCGGATAGAAAATTTGGAGTTTGGCGAATTTGCGCTTACCGAGTTTCACGATCCGGGTCTGGGACACTTCATCCTGCGGATTCTGGAGAAGCCGCAGGTATGAGAGTATATCCTTGATTTCCCTCCGTTCATAAAACCGCGTACCGCCGATCAGTACGTAGGAGAGTCCCGCGTGGAGGAGGCCTTCCTCCAGGATGCGCGACTGCGCATTGGTGCGGTAGAGAATCGCAAACGATGCGCAGTCGCCTCTGGTGATCTCCTCCTGGATAGAGTTGATGATATAAAAAATTTCGTCCTGTTCATCAAACGCTTCGTAAAATGTCACCTCATCCCCCTTGTTGTTTTTTGTATTGAGGTGGAGAATCGGGTGGGTAGTGTTTTGGGAAATGATCGTATAGGCGAATTCAAGAATTGGAGCTGTGGAGCGGTAATTGGTGTCGAGTTTGAATGTGCGTACTCCGGCGAAATCTTTCTCAATTTTTTCCAGGTTGCGGATATCGGCGCCGCGCCATGAATATATACTCTGGGAAAAATCTCCCACGACGGTGAGATTGTTGCTGCCGGATGCCAGAAGTTTCGTAAGCACGTATTGGGCGGTATTAGTGTCCTGGAATTCGTCAACGAGTATATACCGGTACCGCCGGTGATACAGGTTCAGAATACTGGGATTTGTTTTGAATAGTTCGATCGCTCTTACGATGAGGTCGTCGAAATCGAGCGCGTTGTTTTTCCTGAGCGCTTTCTCATACTTGAGATACACGTCCGCGACTTTGAGCGAAAGATAATCGCCAAACAGATGACTATATTGCGCGGGAGTAATGAGTTCGTTTTTGGCCGCGGAAATTTTGTTCAGGAAAAATCCCGGTGTTTGCGCCGCTTTGGTTTTCTTGAGGATCTCCTTGATGATGGACAGCTGGTCAGCATCGTCATAAATGACGTAATTGCGCGGTATGCCGATAGCTTCGCCGTCGATCCGGAGCACTTTGGCACAAAACGAATGAAACGTGCCGATGAATCCGAGGCGGTATCCGTGTCCGATTCGTTCTTTCATTTCCCTAGCCGCTTTGTTGGTGAATGTGATCATCACGATTTCACGGGGAAGAGCATTTTTTGATTCAATGAGATTGAGTACTTTGCCCACGAGGACACGCGTCTTGCCCGAGCCGGCGCCTGCGAGAATGAGCGCCGGCCCGTCTGTATAGAGCACCGCTTCCCGCTGTTGGGGATTGAGGGATGTTATTATTGCGTCGGGCATGATCTCTAATGATACAATAAAAGGTATGAAATATATTGTTGCCAACTGGAAGGCGAATAAGACGCTCCAGGAGTGCAGGAACTGGATGGACACCTTCCTTGCCGCGATCAATAGCACTCATGCTCTTCAGAGCGCGTTAGATGAGGACAGAGTGCAGGTGGTCATTGCGCCGCCCTTCCCGTTCCTTACAACGGTACGGGATATGATCGGAGGGCGGCGCAATATCGTACTGGCGGCCCAAAACGTGTCTCACTTCCCGGCCGGAAGCTATACGGGCGAGGTGGCGGCGCGCTCGCTTTCGGGCCTGGTCGACTATGCAATCGTCGGCCACAGCGAGCGCCGTGTGCACCTGCATGAATCGGAAGCGCAGGTGACGGATAAGATTACGTACCTCAACGAGAATGACATACAATCAATACTCTGCATCAGGGAGCGGAGCGAATATCGTGAACAGGACGTAACGTTCGTCGCGTTTGAACGGTTCGAATCCATTGGAGTAGGGAAGAACGTCCCGCTCGACACTGTCCTGTCGGTCCGGCGCAGTCTTAGTCTCAAAGAGGGAACGAAGTTTCTCTACGGCGCGAGCGTGGACAGATCCAATGCCGCGCTCTATCTGCGGTGCCCCGAAATAGACGGAGTGCTGGTGGGCACCGCCTCGAAGGATCCCAAAGACTTTTACAGCGTCCTTCTGCAGATATGAGGAACCGATTGATCAAAGCAGGCATTCTCATTGCAGTCATTTTTTTTGGGATATTTCTTACCGTCAAACCGTATTATTCATTTCTTGCACATGAGGTGAAGATATCTCCGTTCAAGACACTTCTTGGTATCCGAGGTAATCTCAAAACGGTAAACGGGGCGGTCAATATACTCCTTCTCGGTATCCCGGGCGGTACTCACGACGGTCCCACACTGTCAGATACGATCGTTGTCGTCCATGCGGATCTATCCGATAAGACCGTGAAAACACTCGGGATCCCACGCGATGTATGGAGCGAATCCCTGCGGGACAAAATAAACTCCGCATATGCGTATGGCGAAGCGAAGCAGGAAGGCGGAGGGATGATCCTCGCGCGCGCGGAGGTAGCCGCCATCATCGGACAGCCTGTCCATTATGCTGCGGTGATAAACTTCGATAATTTCCGGGAACTCATCGATTCACTCGGCGGCATTACTGTTGATGTTGAGCGATCGTTCACCGACCATAAGTTCCCGATCGCCGGGAAAGAGGCCGATGAGTGCGGCGGCGATCCGGAATACCGGTGCCGATACGAAACTATTCAATTCTCCAAAGGGCGAACCACTATGAACGGCGAAATAGCGCTTAAGTTCGTTCGATCACGTCAGGCTGAGGGAGAAGAAGGCACCGATTTCGCCCGGAACAAACGTCAGGAACTTGTCCTTGCGGCGGTGAAGGAATCGGTCCTCCGTAAGCTTGCCACCCCGTCTGTCGGTACACTGCGGGATCTATATCGCACATTCGATTCATTCCTCATCCGTGATATTTCGAACCAGCAGGCGGCGGATATCGTTCGGACGCTCATTGTGAAGAAGAATATCCAGATCGAAGCTCTTACGATACCGCGGGAACTATTCACGGTGCCGCCCACATATCAATATGACGGCCGGTATGTACTCATACCAAAAGACGGATCGATCGAACGCATACACGACTATGTTGCTTCACGCTTCGCTCGGAATACCGCTCAGTAAATGAACGCGACGAAGAATGTGATGATTGCTGCAAGGAAGATAAACAGCGTATAGGGAATCGATGTGTTGTCGGCAGTGAGCGGAAGCTCGGAGACACCCGTCGGCGATGCAGTGGCAGTATCGGTAGTAGAAGATTCTGGATCTTCCGTCGGTGTTGCGGTGGGTGTATCGGTGGGGCTCGATGAAGACGAAGTGTCTGCAAGAAAAGTAGAAGTAGGTGTAGGCGTGTCAGTGACAGTCGAAGCGGTCGATGATTCTGTCAACGATTCGGGAGAAGCGGTTTCATTGCCGGACATAGCCGCGGAATCGGATGATTCCGCGGCAGTCTCTGCGCCACTAGAACTCGTCGTGGCCGAACTGGTCGCCGTTTCCGTAGTCTGTGCGCTTGATGTTGCCGTGGTATCGGTCTGTGCGGATGAAGTAGCTTCTCCGGCGCCGGTGAGATCCGATGGGACTGTCTCGTCTGCGGCCCGGGGCGCGGGAGGCGCTACCGACGCGTCCTGTTGATATCCCTGATTCAAACGGAATGCGATCAGTCCGACGATCCCGAGCGTGACTAATGAAACAGCAATGATGATGAGTTGTTTATTGTTTTTCCGCTTGAGCGGCGAAGGAGCGAATTTGGGGGTGGCATTGACGGCATTCTGTACGACGGGTGGTACGTTCTTGACCGGTGCGGAACCGAATTGCGGCACCTTCAACGCGCTTTTCTTGCTCCGCTCCTTGCGGAAAAGGTAAAACTCATATGCGAGAAATGCTATCGTAGCAAGGAAAAAAAATAACGCCGCTTTATTGAGCTTGGAGAGTATGTCGATGAAATCTATGCCCATACGTTAATTAAGCCACAAATCTCATTTAAATACAACGAGCAAGCCGATCCCCAAAATAATAAATGCAATGCTGGACAGGACGACATTATTATCTGTGATGCCGGAAACAGGCGGTACTGGCGTAGCTGACGCCGTGGCGACGGCTGCACTTGGTGTCGGTGTGGCGATCGCCGCACTCGTAGTGGGTGTTGCCGTCGCCCCGTTCGTTGCAATCTTCGTCGGTGTCGCCGTGGCGGGAATCGGCGTGGGTGTCTGAGTCGGAGTAGGAGTACGAGTGGCGCTACCGGTAGCGTCGCCGAGAACCTGTTCACCGCTTTTAGCGACGGTGAATACATGACTCGTGCTGACAAGTTTGCGCGTTGCCGAGTCCATGGCGCTCACGGCAAGCGTATATGTGCCGGGATCAAGCGGCGACGCAACATCGTATCTCCACGTTCCGTCAGCGTCCGAATGGACCCGTGCAGTGACTACTTTCGCACGGTCTTTCCGGGCTACATCTACCGACACATCGATATCGCCCCCGGATGTGCCTTTCATGAGAGGTTTCGTCCCCGGAATGACGCTGTTATTCTTGGGGAACAGGATCGTCAGCTTCTGCTTCTTGACTTCGGACTTCGCAGACAGCACCTGGTCTTTGCTGTTGATGGTGTAGTTTTCTCCCAATACGATTTGTTCACCAAGGGGACTCATGAGAGATACGCGGGTACGGACGAGCGATTGCATAGTGCTCTCGTCTATCGCACGGAGGATGACATCCTGGTTTTGCGTGATAGCGGCGGAGCGGTTGGTGGCGCGGCTGATGATGTAGTTCATCGGGATGAGCCATTCGCCATTATCTTTCGTGACTGTTGCAAGTGTATAGACATCCGGTATGGTGAGTGTGATGAGCGCCCCGCTCAGCGGGGCGCCGTTCTTACCGACCAATTTGCCATATGCGGGTTTGATGTTGTTGATCTGGGCATCTTTCGGTACGGAGGTAATACTGAAAAATCCCTCATTTCCACTCTGAAGGAACACATTGCCGTCGGTAATGCGGAAATAATATTTCGTATTCGGATTCAAATTTTTTATACGTGCGAAATGTATCGAACGCGGCATTTTTTTGTCTGTTGCATCCCTCTCGTCAAACGCAATCTGATCGAGCGCATCCGGCCTGCTCCCATAAGCAATCCAGCTCGTATCCTTGCCGGCGGTCTGCCACACGATGCCCGCGCTTGTCGGATACAGGTTGACGACTTCAACTTTGAGAAGGCTTTTCTTCGTTCCCTGTGTCGTTTGGGCGGGGAAAAAGAAATACGTGAGAACGCCGAAAATAAACATCACAATCGGCACTAACAATACTGTCGGTATTTTCGGCTGTTTTTTCAGGAACAATTCGGAATATATCATTGTTTCTCCATGAGTTTGTCTATCAGTTCGTTGCTTATAGTGTACTGTTTCACGTTGGGAATTTCAGTATCATCCTGCAGTTGTCCAACGGTGGACGCGTGATGCAAGTCAGCGATAAGCCACGCAATAACCGAAAGGAATATACAGATGGACAGGTAAAACAGTTCTTTCTTGCTCATAGATAGTATCCTACGATCTCAACTGCAAACCGCAACTGTGCCGCATCGGATGCAACGGTTTGCGTATTTTTCAGGATATCAATTTTCTGTATTCCTTTCAGTCTTCTCTGGCGGTAGAGCGACTGCTGGAATGCGAACATGTCTTCGAAATTACCGCTGCTTTGCATATCAATCACGTATGACTGTGCGGATGTGTTTTTCTTGATCAGGGTAATATCGCTACCGGTGATCTTACTGACCGTGATATTATGTTCGATAGCACTCCGTTGGATATCGCCGATCATTGTGTTGATATTCGGTTTATCGGGCATCGCAATCGATAGAATATCAAGCCGGTTTTCGACCTGCTGGAGCGCAGTTTGAATTGAGGTGATCTGGGAAATCACTTCTTCCAATTTGTAATTGAGCGCAATCAGTTCCTTTTCCTTCTGTACGAGTTCGAACGCGATGACCAGCACGGGTCGTATCGCGAACATGACAAAAACAGAAATCACCATCAGAAACAGTGCAATTGATGAATAAATTCTGTTTTTTTCCGTATTCACATCCCGGACGATTTGCTTAAGTGATTGCATTGGTGTTAAATTTTTTTTGGAACTGCAATGGTAAAGGTAAACTCATAGTCCGTCTCGGTTCGCCGGACTTTGTTCAGGACGATTGACTTGAGTGAATCGTGTGTTTTGAGTTTTTTGTAGAACATTTCAAGTATGCGCGGATCAGAAGCGGTGCCGCTGAATACCAGACCCGTAGTGTCAAATGTGAGACGGGTGAGGAACAGTTGTTCCGGAAACGAGGAATAAATAAGATTGAAAATTTCCAACTGGCGCTCCTGTTCGCGCACAACAGAGTCAACAGCTTTCATGCGCGCATCTACTAGACCGGCATGGGTAAGGAGCGGTTTAACGACCTGGAATATTTGTCTTTTCTGTCCGATAGAGTCCTCGAGTTCCTCAATATTCTGATCTATCCGAAGCCGGAAAAAAAATACACCAAGCAACACGAGCATCGTCATCACGAGCGCATAGCGGAGGTAATTGGAAAAAAAATCGACAATTTTATCAATTGTGTTTGCTTCCTTCTTACTCGCCAGATTGATGTTGTAGCTCATTTCTTCGATTTTTGTTCAACTGCACTGAGTATTTTGGAACCAAGCGATTTGAGCCGGGCCGCTTTTTTCTTATGAATGATCTTTTTTTTCGCCGCTTTGTCTATCTGAGAATATGCTTTTTTGAGCGCATCCGCAGACTTGGACTTCTTCAGAGTACTCATAGCTTTCTTGAGATCTGATTCTAATCGTTTGTTCCGCAGTGTCTTGGCGTGATCCTGGCGTAATTTTTTGATTGCTGATTGGATGATTGGCATACTTACTCTCTGACACCTCCTCCCTTACACTAAAACCGTTAATTTACAATTCGTACTCTTTTTCGAATAATTTCTGACCGTATGTACCGCTGAAACGGATCGAAACCCGCACTGGTCCTGCGAGAGTATGATATCGGCACACACCGGAAGAACATGTCCCGAGCGTGATGCCTTCCTTATGACAATCACGGGAATTACCGGAGAATTCGCATGCGGTGAGGATACCGTCGGGTATGCTTTCTGCCCCTTCCAGATCGTCGCTCGGCTGCGGCTTGCGTTCATAACTCATCTCAATATCTGCTTGCTTGCTCCCTGCCGGCGCGTTTTGGATATCAATCTCGACTTCTCCTTTCTTCGTTGAGTTCTTCAGACTGACGATGACGGACGAGTCAACCATAGGGATGGTAGGCTCATTTTCGAGCACGGTCTCGGTCCCTTTTTGCGGTTGGGCACTACCGGTAAAACGGACAAAAATCGCACCTATGATAAGAACTGTCCCAACCGCAATACCCGCAAGTACCTTATTTTTTTTCATGAATTCCACTCCATTTTGCATACTTCTATTTGAGAACTTTTAATATGTGTTGTTCGACTTCATCTAGTTTCACACGAGTCTGCGAAGCGGTGTCACGGTCGCGTAGAGTGACCGTGCCGTCTTCCAGGCTCGTGAAGTCGACCGTGACACAGTACGGCGTGCCGATCTCATCCTGCGCGGCATATCGCTTACCGATATTGCCGCGCTCGTCCCACGCAGCCATACACGTGCTTTTAATATTATGATAAATCTTGCGCGCGAGTTCAACAAGATCAGGTTTGTTCGTGAGCAACGGGAACACCGCAACTTTGTACGGTGCAAGTTTGGGATGCAGTTTGAGGATCGTGCGCCCGCTTTCTTCATGATATGCGTCGATGAGGAAGAAGAGAAGCGGGCGCTCTATCCCCGATGACGTCTCAATATCCCACGGGAGATACTCTTCATTCGTATACGGATCGCGGTACATGAGGGATTTGCCGGAATACTCCTGATGGCGGGTTAGATCCCAGTCCCCGCGGTGATGGATCCCCATCATCTCCTGCCATCCCCACGGGGACCGGTATTCGATGTCTGTAGCAGCCCGCGCGTAGTGTGCCCGTTCATGCGCTTCATGATCCCTGAAGCGGAGATTCTCCTTCTTCATACCGAGAGTGAGGAACCAATCCATCCTGTTTTGTTTCCAGTATTCGAACCATTTTTTCCCTTCCGATTCATCAGGCCTGATATAATACTGCACTTCCATCTGCTCGAATTCGCGCGAACGGAAGATGAAGTTGCCAGGTGTGATCTCGTTGCGGAATGCCTTGCCGATCTGTGCGATACCGAACGGTATCCTGACACGGGTGGAGTCCAGGACATTCTTGAAATTCACGTGTACACCGTTTGTGATCTCGCCACGGAGGTATACCTCTGTCTGTTTCCCTTCAATGATGCCAAGATAAGACTTCACGAGCAGGTTGAACTGCTGCGGCTCCGTCCACGACACCGATTTGCCTTTGTGTTCTTTTTCATGTTCGCTGATTTCGTCCGTTTTGTCTGCCCGGAACCGTGCATGGCATAGTTTGCATTCGACGAGGGGGTCGGCGAACGCTTTGGTGTGTCCCGACGCTTCCCACGCTTTGGGATTCATCATGATTGCAGCATCGAGCCCGACTATGTCGTCTCTCAACTGCACCATCTCCTTCCACCATTCGTCCTTGAAATTTTTCTTGAGAAGCGTGCCTGCCGGTCCGTAATCCCACGTGCCGGCGAGTCCGCCATAAATCTCCGATCCGGGGAATATAAATCCCCGGCGTTTGCATAATGCGACTATTTTGTCCATAAATATTCACGTAATTATATAATATCGGCGGGTATTTTTTCGCCGATTACGGCTTCGATTTCGCGGATGAGCAGGTTGATCGGGAGAGGGTTGCGCAGGTAGCCGAGCGTGCCCACGATGTCGTTCAGGGCACGCTCGGACAATTCGTCGACCATTTCGGGTCTGCGGGAGAGATCGGCACAATACCGGAGAAGGAGCGCGAAGATCCTGTCTTCGGCTTCGCGCTCCGGGAGCAGCCGGTCCAGAACATACAGGACGAGATATGCGGATCGCAGGAGGCGTATATCACCTTTTACCGATCCAAACGCACTTTGGAGCGACGTTTCTTCGATATAATTCGTTTCACCGCGTGTACGGATCTGCATCATGACCAGATTGCCGGTCTGGAGGTGGGCGATCCTTCTGCTTGTGACGGACTTGATATTCTTGCCGTATACGCGCAGTTTGCCCAATCCTTCAGCGAACACGGTGAACACGACATCTCGCGACGGAAGATTCTGTTTCTTGAGTACTATAGCTCTCAATGTATGAGTGGGAGATGATGTCACAGCGGTTTGCTGAACATTTTGTCCACCGCAAATGGTGCGTCGAAAACGGACTGATTGTTGATGGAGACTTTGAGACTCTGCATTTCCTGCATCACGCCTCCCTGCTTCTGTACCATAAGCGAATATTCTCCCGGCTTGATGGAAGTGGGGAGCGTGTACCGTACTGTAACTTTCGCTACTCCCTTGGGGTTGACGACCAAGAAATTCTCAAAGACCGTCTTTCCAAGTTCATCATACGTCTCCGTCTTACGCTGGGCGCCGGTGAAGGATACCAGCTTCGATCCTTCCGGTACGTAGACACGGATCCAGTTGCGGAGCGGGGCGTTGAGACAGAGACCGCCCCGCTCCAGATTGCAGTCGGACTGGGGATACGGATTTTTGTACGATACCGTCACTTCCCGCTCGATCGTGTCTCCATTTTTCGTTGTCTTGGACTCTATCACTTCCGAAACGAAAAGGTTGGATTTCGCCCCGGCAAAATTGACATTGTTGACATGGAGGTAATCGGAGTCTACCGCGCGGATGCGGCCGGCGAAATTGATGTGTTCAGCGGCCGCCTGCAGTGCCGGATCCTTGAAGTAGAGCATGATATGCTTTTGTTCAAGGTTGCCGTACATCGTCTGTGCAAGCGTCCCCCAGTATTTCGAGGGAGAGAAACCGATCGCCTTGTAAAACAGCGCGTACATCAGGTCGCCGAGGATCCCTTTGCGGTCCGTCTTGACGTAGTTGACCGGACGGTCCACGATGTCAAACAGTGTATAGATAACCTGCGGACAATCACACCGTTTGTCTTCGTTGGCAGAGAACCTCACGCCACTCACTTCAGTATCGCCGAAAATCGTGAGGAAGTCTACGAGTACCTTGGCGTCCAGCATGATAATGCCGTCATACGCGATCTTGCTGTTGCTTTTCGCATACAGTCCTTCAAAAAGTTTGACCGAAGTCGGAAGATCGGGGGAGAGATTGCTGTCTCGGATATAAAACTGGCTCACTCCCTTATGGAATGTCAGGATTTCACGCGGAGCGCGCGGGTGACTCGAGAGACTGTTATCCATCGAATAGATATCCTCAGACCGTTCTACTTTCATCTTGCCGTCCTTGATCCGGAAATACGCGTACGAAGTAAGGAATCCTCCCGTGGCTCTCCGTTCGTAGTTGTTCTGGAATAGAATAAGGTATGTCTTCTCCTTGTCTTTCCCCATGATCGTTGGTATCTGCTTCAGGAGCGGTTTGGCACCGACGAACAGAGAGGACATGCCATAAAACTGTTCTTTGACATTCGCGATTCGACCGCGAATGAATGTATTGCCGACTTTCTCTGGATAGCGATCCGGATTGATTTTCTCCATCTCAGCTTCCGCTTTGCCGATATTCTCGGAAATGGTGTCGAGTTTGCCCAGTACTTTGTCAAGCGTGAGAACCGCAGTCTGCAACCGATCTTCTGCCGGTTTCTCTGTGAATGATGTCTGTCCCTTCTTGAAGCCGATCAGGTCAGCATGGGGAGTGATCGCTATGAGTGCATCCTTACCGGCTTCGACGACATAGTGTCCCGCTTCAATTCCATGTTTGTAGTCCGCAACATATGGAATGAAGGAAAGCCAGTAAATTGAGCTTGAATTCTTCCTGAGAACGGCATATTTGTCGGTGAAATCCTTGAACGAAGAATTGACGGTATCGATGTTATTAGACTTAAATGCGGTTTTGAGGGTATCGGCGGAAGTCATGACAGCCTGGGCGCTTTTCCTGATTCTGAGATAGGGGAGGTATACGAAAATGAAAATCAGCACGGAAAGTACGACCACGACGCCGGCAATCCGCATGTACATTCCTTTCCTGTTCGTTTTCTTTCGTCGGGGCATATCTGTTGCGTGTGTGTCCAGAGATTGTATCACACCGCCCCCTTGCCTGTCAGCATTATCCATGGTGTTTTGAGTACGATCTTAAAATCGTTCCATAATGATATTGTATCGACGTACTTCGCGTCAAGCCCTATGCGCTTGTCAAAATTGATTTCGGAGCGGCCGGACACCTGCCACAAACCGGTGATGCCCGGCCGCACGGACAACACCTGTTTCACAAGCTGTTTGGTGTGGGGATACTTTTTCTGCTGGTTTTCGAGTTCGTCTTTGTAGTACGCACGCGGTCCGACAAGGCTCATCTCACCCTTCAGTACATTGATGAGCTGGGGGACTTCGTCGATCGAATGTTTCCGGATGAATTTACCGACTGTTGTGATACGGGGATCGTTTTTCAGTTTGTAGCTCCCTTTTTTATACTCTTTATAAAGCGATGCGAACCGCGGATCGGTACGGAGCAGGTCATGCGCGTTGCTAATCATGGAACGGAACTTGAACATCTTGAACCGTTTGCTCTCCATACCGACCCGTTCCGGCACATCCGCGAATATCGGTCCTTCGGATGTGAGCTTGATCGCGATGACGGTGATGATACAGATCGGCGAGAACAGTATCAGAAGGAGTATCGCCGAGCAAATATCCATCATCCGTTTCAGTCCGTATTCGTACGATTGGCCTACAAATGGATTCATCGGTTAAGTCAGATCTTCGTTTTCGGTTCCTTTGAAGTTTTCAACAAGCGTCTTGATCTTGGAGACGGATGATTTCTTAGCGACAAGCAGCACATCATTGGTGTTTACGACCAGCAGGTCATCGAGGTCGATACCTACTATCAGTTTGTCGGAGTCGTAGTTGTATACAAGGTTGTCGAAGCTGTCGGTGAGGAGCACTTTGCCATTGGTGATATTATCTTCACGCTTTTGTTCCAGCGCTTCCTTGAGCGCTTCCCATGCACCTACATCGCTCCATCCGATATCTTCGACCATTACATAAGCATTTTCCCGGTCGAGCTGTTCGAGGATGGCATTATCGAGGTTGATCTCCGGCATTGCGGAATACTCCTTCTTGAGGACGGAATCGAAATCGTTCTCGCCGTATCTGTCGACGATCAGTTCGGTCTTATCATAAATATCCGGAGCAAACCGCTGAAACAGCGACATGAGGAACGATGGGGTGCATACGAAGTAGCCGAGATTCCAGCAGTAGACCTTGTCCTTGAAGTATGTCTGGGCAAGGTCTGGATCAGGCTTGTATTTGAAGCCGAGGAACTTGTGGAACTCAAATGATTTGTCCGTCCGAAGCGTATCGCCGAAGTGGATCCAGCCGAGATTATCGGATGCGAATCGAGGCTTCTGGCCGATGAAGATCAGTCGGTCGGGCTCTTGCCGCACGACATCTCCTGCAGCGGCAAGAGCATCCTTGAATTTCCTGACATGACGGACGAGGTGATCGCTCCACAGTATGACGATCGGCTCATCACTCCCTGTTTTCTTCGCTACATAGTTGACTGCATACGCGACTGCGGGTCCGTTGTCTTTCTTGGTCGGTTCGCCGATGATATTATCCCGCGGAATGAAGGACAGCTGCTTCGCTACGAGTTCTTCGTATGCGAGTCCTGTTGAGATATAGATGTCTTCAGGCTTGAATTCGGGGAGGAGACGGTCGACCGTCGACTGAAGAGTGGATTTGTCGCCGATGACGCGCTCGAACTGTTTCGGGGATTTCTTGCGCGAGAGCGGCCACAACCGTGTTCCCACACCGCCTGCGAATATGATTGCTCTCATAGGGTACCGGCTGCGATACGCAATAAATGCGTTCTAAACCGGGAAACGGAAAACGCTGCAACGTGCCGGGGGCCCTTTGCAGCGGTCTCTTGCCTCATATTGTATGCTAAAGGGACAAATTGTTCAATCGCATCTTGAAGGCCGGAGGCAGACCTGTCCCGGTATGTTAGGCCTGTTTTCCCCTCGATTATAGTTTCGGATGCCCCGGAGTCGGCATATGTGATAACGGGGCATCCGCAAAACTGCGCCTCAAGGGACGTGTAGCCAAAATCCTCCTCTTGAGGCATTATGAGCGCTTGCGCCTTACTATAGAGATTTACAAGATCCTCGTCGGTGACGTTTTCGAGGAAGCGTATGGTCGGGCCGGCAAGGCTGTGCAAACGCTCTTTCTGCGAGCCGGCTCCCACCACAATAAGGTGCGCCCTGAGCTTATTACACGCCTGAATCGCGAGCTCAACCCGCTTATAAGGCTCAAGGCGCGCCACCACCAAATAGTACGTTTCAGGTAATATCATGACTTTAGACGAGTTTTCCTTGGCTTTTTTCCAGTGTTCTTCGTCAAACGGCGGATATACAACTTCGGAATCGAGACTGTAGAATTTTTTGCACCGGTTTGCAACGAGCCTGGAAATCGACAATATCATGTCAGGGCGCCGGGCAGCCACATAGTCATACGCACGCAACTGAGCCAAATACGGCCCAGTTAGCGCCCTCTTTGCTTTCGATGGCATATATTCTTCGACGTGAGACCATAGATAGCGTGGCGGTGTCAACAATATGCATATATGTTTTGTGCCGGGATGCGTGATCACCGACTTCGCGAACGCAGAAGTGACGCTGATGACGAGGTCGTATCCCCGGAAATTGAGAGATTCGAATGCGAACGGGAAAAACGGAAGGGAAAGCAGACGGCTTCTCCAGATGACCGTCGGAAGCCGCTGCATGAACGTCGTCTTCACGTTCAGGCCGCGCGCCCACGGCGCGCGGCCCTCATCATAAAACGAAGTGAAAAACTCCGCATCCGGATACATTTGGCGCAGCACCGGGAGGAGCCTCTCAACCCCTCCTTGCTTGTCCATCCAGTCATACACAATAGCAATCCGCATATCTGATTATAGAGCCGCTTCATCACCTTGTGTTATTTCAGGTGCTGCCGCCTCGGTAGGAAAGGTAATAGCAATTTTAGGCTGTGGCATATCACCCACAACCCCTAATGCCACAACCTCTAACCATAGCTGGAGAAGACTTAGCTTATTCCACCTCCCGGAAGTGAGTCCGAGCTGTAAATTTGTTTGTTTTATCAGGTGTTTCACTTTATCTTTTGAATACCCAAGTTTGATTCGCGCTCCTTCGCGATCATTCTCCTGAGTGTACTCCTCTAGGAATTTCACCATGTCAGGGTTCAAAAATCCTTCCATAATTGGGTTTGCCAGAAAAGCTGCACTTTGTTTCCATCGAATCACCCAATTCTCTCTGGGGTATTCTACTTTCGTGGGCAGTCTGTTTCTAAAATTGGCATATGCTCTGAGTTGACTCACCTGAGCGTCTGTTAAGAAGGGATTCTTTTTATGCTCTGTTTTTGTACCCTGGGGACGATCTTCTAAATTCTCCGGATCAAAGTACACGCGATCAGATGCCAGTGGTCTGTGTTGTCTTACAAAAAGAATGGGATCAGGTTGCGAAAGTACGAGGTCAACTATAAATTGTGAGACTGAAGTATGTCCGGTATCTTTGATTGCGTGTCGCAATATTGCGGTCGCTCCTCTCATTTCTGCAAGCCCCCGCTCTGCTGCTGCAGGTTGACCGAGAGGATCTCCTGCAAGTATGTTTTTGACGAGCTTAAGGCGAAGCGGAGTGGTCAATATATCATAACGCTTTCTTACAGGCTCATGTGAAACAGGCGAATTTTCCATAGTTAGAAGAGGCCGATTTGGTCTTTGTGTTCGGAATTTTTTTTTGCGTGTGGGAGTTTCTTGCCGGTTGTGGGCGCTTTCGACGCATCCGCTTGTTTGCCGTTGAATATTCGCTTAGCCAGCGTGTACATTTCCAAATCAAGAAGTTTCTTCTTGAATGATTCGTCGAATCCGGCGAATTTCATCACTTTCAGTGATTTTTCGATAGGTGCATCGGTCACGATTGTTGCGATTTTGTACGAGAGCGCCACGTCTTTTTTGCTTTCTTCGTCGATCTCATCGCTTTTTTGGAGAATTCCGTCTATCGAACCGTATTTCCGGAGGAGTTTGATTGCAGTTTTGGGCCCGACACCCTTCGCCCCTTTGTAATTGTCCGAGGGATCGCCCATCAGTGCTTTCAGGTCGGGGATTTGTGACGGAGGGACCCCCATTTTGTTCTCTACCTCTTTCTCATCATACACCTTGACGTTGCTCAAGCCGGTTTGCGGCGCGATGATAAATGTATCTTTATCAACAAGCTGCATGATATCTTTGTCTCCGGTGAGGATGAAAGTCCGCATATGATGCTTGTGCGCTTCCCGGGCGATTGTGCCGATGATATCGTCCGCTTCGAGTCCGTCTTTCTCGCTCCGGTGGACTCGCGCCGTATCAAGGAGATCTTTGATCAGTGGGATCTGTGCGATGAATGAATCGTCTACCTTGGGCCTGTGCGCCTGGTATGTAGGAAGGAGCTCCTCGCGGAAATTCTTCGCGGGAGTGTCAAAGCATGCGACGACATGAGTCGGTTTGAGGAGCAGGATCGCCTTCTGGAGCATCGTAAAAAAACCGTACACGACGTTTGTCGGAACACCTGATTTGGTCTGAAACGGCGGAAGTGCATGATATGCCCGGTGCATCATTGCGTGGGCGTCTACCAGGAGTATGGTATCCATTATTATTCTTTGCGGGGAGCTGTCTGTTTCTTGGGTCCGACAATCGCTTCGAACTCGTCCTCGTCGAGGCTTTCTTTCGTGAAGAGCTCGTCCGCAACTTTCTCAAGTTTAGCACGGTTAAGCTTGATTATCGAAACCGCTTTGTTGTATGCCTCGTCCAGGATCCGGGTCACTTCCTGATCGACTTTCGCGAGCATCTCCTGCGATATCTGAGTTTCCTGCCATACGGATTTGCCATACTCCGTGATGTCGTATGTCGGACCGAGATTGATGGGGCCGAGGTTACTCATACCATACTCCGACACCATTGCCTTGGCGACGGTCGTCGCCTGGTCGAAATCGTTGGCCGCGCCGGTCGTCATCTCCTTGAAAAATACTTCCTCCGCGGCGCGACCCCCCATCATCACCGCTATCCTCTCAAGCAGATGTGATCGTGTCTCATGAGTCTTGTCTTTGGCCGGCGGTATGAGCGTGTATCCGAGCGCCATGCCGCGCGATACGATCGAAATGCGGTGGACCGGATCGGTGTGAGGCTGGAAATGCGATACGATTGCGTGTCCGGCTTCGTGGTACGCGGTAAGCTTCTTGTCGAAGTCGGACTGGAGACGTTTTTTCTCCGGACCGAGCTTGACCTTCGTTGCCGCTTCCTCTATATCACCCATCGAGATGGATGTCTTATTCTGGCGGGCCGCGTCGATAGCCGCTTCGTTGAGCATGTTCTCAAGGTCTGCACCGGAGAACCCGACAGTGCGTTTGGCGACGCGGTCCCAGTCGATCCCTTCGTCGAACGGTTTGCCTTTGGAATGGATGGAGACGATCGCTTTCCGTCCCTCCAGATCGGGATAATCGACGAGAATCCGGCGGTCGAACCGCCCCGGACGAAGGAGAGCAGGGTCCAGGAGATCGCCGCGATTGGTCGCGGCGATCACGACTACCTGCTCGGTCGGTGTGAAGCCGTCCATCTCAACGAGAATCTGATTGAGGGTTTGTTCGCGCTCGTCATGAGACGGCATCACGCCGGTCGAACGCGCGCGGCCGATCGCTTCAATCTCATCGATGAAGATAATGGACGGCGCATTTTTCTTGGCGGTTGCGAACAGATCGCGGGTACGAGCAGCGCCGATACCGACGAGCATCTCCATGAACTCTGAGCCGGCGATAGAGAAAAACGGTACGCCGGCTTCGCCCGCAACCGCCTTGGCAAGGAGCGTCTTACCGCATCCGGGCGGCCCGACGAGTATTACTCCTTTGGGAGTACGGGCGCCGAGTTTTTTATACCGTTCAGGGCGTTTGAGGAAGTCGACCACTTCTTCGAGCTCCTGCTTGGCGTCGTCCACACCGGCCACGTTGGCAAACGATACTTTCGGGAGATCCTTGCTGAACCGCTTGGCGCGCGACTGTCCGAATGAGAAGACCGATTCCTGCGCTCCCTTGGCCTGGCGGAATAGGAATATGAAGAACGCGATCATAAGAACGGTAGGAATGAGGTTGCCAAGGAAATTGATGACGCCGGCTGATCCCTGTGTATCCTTGACGACGATATTGATCTTGTCCAGATTGACACCGGCGTCTTTGAGCGTCCCGATCATGCCGTCTCCGGCTTCCTTGTACGTGATGGCGTTCGTCCCGTTTTTGTAATATACGATCACTTTCGTATCAAGGATCTCGAGCTTATTGATCCGGTTTGCCTTCAGGTCCTGTATCACCGTAGTAATCGGTTTCTCGGGAAACGTATTCTGGATCTCCCGGGAAACCGATCCCCATGCGAAGAGGAAAAACATGACTGCAAACAGGATGATGAAGACTGTCCGGACGTCAAAATTGAATTTGAATTCGGCCACTTTCTTCTTCGATTGCTGCTTGCCATTTCGGGAGATTACGCTGTTTTTTTTCGAAAGCATGCGTAGATTGTAGCATATTTTGTTAGAATATGACTGCCAACACCCATGTCCAGAATATCGCTTGACGCTGCCAATCTCGAAGTCGTGATCGAGCGTGCTAAGTCCGAACTCGCGAAAGGCGGAGTCGTCGTCTACCCCACAGATACCGTTTACGGTCTTCTCGCGGATGCGACTAATACATTCGCGGTGAAACGTCTCATCGATTTCAAACAGAGGCCCGCCGGTAAGCCCATCTCTATCTTCGTGAGCTCGTTTGATATGATGAAAAAAGAAGTCTACGTGGATGAAATCGTCGAACAACGCCTGAAATCAATCCTTCCCGGACCGTTCACGGTCGTACTTCCTGCCAAACACCGTCTTCCGACAGTCCTGGAAGCGGAAACTGGCACGCTGGGAGTACGCATACCGCGCTATAAACCGGTCGTAGACCTCGTCGCCGCATACGGAAAACCGCTCACTGCGACATCTGCAAACGTATCGTATCAACAACCGCACTATTCGATTGATTCGTTCCTGAGCAGGACACCCAACGACAAGCTCGATCTCGTGAGTCTCCTTGTGGATGCGGGCGAACTCAAATCCAACAAACCATCGACGGTGATTGATCTGACATCACCTAATATTACGGTACTCAGGCAGGGTGATCGTGGCGTACCGACGGATCAGGTAAGATATACGACGTCCGCCGCCGAGACGAAAACGGTTGGATGGGAGGCGGCGGACGAAGCTATTATCAAACCGCATGACAAACCGGTCGTGTTCATACTCATCGGTCCCCTGGGTGCGGGGAAGACACAATTCGTGAAAGGGGTGGGGGAGCGCCTGGGTATCTACAATATCATCTCCCCCACCTATGTTGTGTATTATGAATACCAGTCCCAAATTTCGCAATTCAACACACTCCTTCACGTCGACCTTTATAACGTACAGGACAAGGACGAATTCGCCCATCTCGGCCTCGATTCCTATTTGCGCAAAGGAGTGATCTGGTGCGTTGAGTGGGGAGAAAAAGCGGGGGATATCATCAATAGCATCAAATCGAAGGCCGATGTGCGTTTCATCGAAATCAAATACTCATCGGAAACGGAACGCGAAATCATTATCAGCGAAAAGGCATCGCGGTGACCATTCAATATGGTAATCCTTGCAATTGATACATCATGTGACGAAACAGCATGTGCGGTGGGAGAGGGGAGGAGAATACTGTCATCGGTCGTATATAGCCAAGTGCTGATACAGACTCAGTGGGGCGGTGTCGTCCCGACTCTCGCGAAACGTGCTCATGAAGAGCGGATCGACGGAGTCATCGAGAAAACACTCAGAAAATTCGTCATGAGGCACCACGCGGTGCGCGGTGCCCGTCAGAGATACACTATCTCTGGCATGATGAAGCATATTGACGCAGTTGCCGTGACGTATGGTCCGGGGCTTGCCATAGCCCTGGAAGTAGGTATCCGGAAAGCGAAAGAACTATGCCGGCACTATAATCTTCCCCTCATCGGTGTCAATCATATGGAAGGACACTTGTATTCGCCGTTCGTCCAGAACAGCGCGGGCAATCCTGCCCGCGCATTCACCTTCCCCTACCTCGGACTTCTCGCGTCCGGAGCGCATACCGAACTCGTAATTTTCAAGAACCATCTCGAATACGAACTGTTGGGCGAGACGCTCGACGACGCCGCGGGGGAAGCGATAGACAAGTTGGGCCGGCTGCTGGGACTGGGGTATCCTGCCGGCCCCGCCATGGAGCGGCTTGCGGAGGAAGTAGGGAACAGCGACAACTACCGGTTTCCGCGACCGATGCAGAAGACGGATAGCCTCGACTTTTCATTTTCCGGTCTGAAAACCGCATTTTTCTACAAGTTCCGCTCTATGAGCGAAGAAGAAGCGAGCAGTAATATCAAAGAGCTTGCGAGCTCCTTCATGGAGGCTGTGTATGATTCGCTTCTGATGAAGCTGGAGAAAGCAGTGGTGCAGACCGGAATCTCCCGAATCGCGTGCGGAGGCGGCGTGATGGCGAACCGCCGCCTCCGCCTCCTCATACGCCGCGTCGCCGCCAGGCACGGCGGCTCCGCGCTTTTCCCCGCATATCAATACCTCAACTCCGACAATGCGGCAATGATCGCAGTCGCCGCAAGCTACAAAACACAGGCAACTAAGTTCATCACAGACATTGACTCATTAGATCGTGTACCACGTCTTCGCCTGTCGTAACAATCTTAAAAAGAGTTTATGTTGTCTATAGTCCGTTGCACATATGCTTGTTATTACTTACACTTCCGAAATGAAATACGTACTACAAATGGATCCGGAGTATTGGTTTGTCACGTTATCAGGGATAAGTGGTAATCTGGCTGCAGCAACACTCGGATTTATTTTGTTCACAAAGTTGAATTTTTTCAGTTTACTTCTCAATACTGTGGGAACTATAATATTTACGCTCTTGTCTGTTTTTATGAATAAACTCTATGATGCTTGGTCAGATTGATGTCAACGATCTCAATACGAGGTATCTTATTATCACTGCACTCTACGCAATTATCGTACTGCTGTTTGTAATTGCAGTTTCACTTTCTTCGCGAAAAAAATAGAACTTCTCACTGGTATAATAAGCTATGCTCAGATTGAATCATGCATCAATTTCGGTTGAAGGGAAACGGATCATTTCCGATTTTTCATTCGGGTTCGAAGAAGGCAAGACGTACGTGATCATGGGGCCAAACGGGTCCGGCAAGTCGACGCTTGCGTATGCGATCATGGGCCATCCTGTCTACGAAGTCAGCGGGAGAAAATCGCAAAAAAAACCTCCCGTCTCGTTCAATGGCATAGACTTGTCGGATCTTGATGCCCAGAAACGGTCTGAGGCGGGGATTTTCCTCTCGTTTCAGTCCCCCCTCGCATTGTCCGGCGTGACAGTATTCCAACTTCTCCATGTGGCACTTTCGGGCAAACGTGATCCGCTCACTGTGAGGAAGGAAATCGTGAAGTACGCCAAATTACTCAAGATACCGGACGAACTACTCGCGCGCTCGCTCAACGAAGGGGCATCAGGCGGCGAGCGCAAGAAGCTGGAAGTGCTCCAGGCGGCGGTGCTTGACAAACCCGTCCAGATTTTTGATGAGATCGATACGGGCGTCGATGTTGATGCGCTTCGGACCATTGCGACGTTCCTCAAGTCTCATCAGAAAAACAAAACGTATATTATCATCACTCATTACAACCGCATCCTCCGCTACCTGAAACCGGACAAAGTGCTCGTATTGGAAAAAGGAACTTTGAAGAAAACGGGGAATTACCAGTTGGCACAAAAGATCGAAAAATCAGGCTATGCGTCAGTCTCCCGATGATATCTCAATAGATTACCGGTTCGGTTTCGCAATGCCTGAAACGCATGAATTCAAGGCTCCGAGGGGAATCAACGCTGAAATCGTCGAAGCCATTTCCCGCCACAAAAAAGAACCGAAATGGATGAGGGATTTCCGGCTCAAGTCGTACCGGATATTTACTGAAAAAATAATGCCTGCGTGGGGAGGCGATCTCTCAAGAATAGATTTTGACAATTATTACTATTACATACGTCCTGTTAAAAACCGGGCCGAACGCTGGCAGGACCTTCCGGAAGAAATCAAGGAGACGTACGACAGAATAGGTATTCCAGAAGCAGAAAAACAATATTTGGCGGGAGTATCTGCACAATATGAATCAGAAGTGGTGTATGAAAGCGTTCGTCGAGATCTTGCAAAAAAAGGAGTGTTATTTATGGACACCGATAGCGGTCTGCGTAAACATCCTGAGATTTTCAAAAAGTATTTTGCGACGATGATTCCTCCGCATGATAATAAATTTGCCGCACTCAATAGCGCGGTATGGTCGGGCGGTTCATTTGTTTACATTCCAAAAGGAGTGAAGGTGAAACTCCCTCTCCAGGCGTATTTCCGTATCAATGCACAGAATGTCGGACAGTTTGAGCGCACGCTCATCATCGCAGACGAAGGCAGTTTCGTCCACTACGTCGAAGGCTGTACGGCACCGGTATATCGGGATAACACCGATTCGCTCCATGCGGCAGTCGTGGAGATTGCGGTGCTCAAAGGTGCGCGCGTGCGATATACGACTGTACAGAACTGGAGCAATAATGTGTACAACCTTGTTACGAAGCGCGCATATGTGCAGAAAGATGCGGTCATGGAATGGGTTGACTGCAATATCGGTTCGCAGCTCACAATGAAATATCCTTCGTGTTATCTCATGGGGGAGGGCGCCCGCGGGGAGGTGCTGTCCATAGCATTCGCCGGCAGGAAACAGCACCAGGACGCGGGCGCCAAAATGTTCCACTTCGCTCCCCGGACGACATCACGGATCGTATCCAAATCAATCTCAAAAGCAGGAGGGCGCACCTCGTACCGTGGCCTTGTGACGGTGCGCCCCGGCGCACACGATTCCTCGGTTTACGTATCGTGCGATGCATTGATTCTTGATCCGGAGTCGCGCTCCGACACATATCCATATATGAAAATTAAAGAAAACAATACGAGCATTCAGCACGAGGCGACGGTGGAGAAAATCGGGGAGGAGAAACTGTTTTATCTTACATCCCGCGGGATCCCCAAGTCGGACGCGGAGGGATTACTGGTGAACGGATTCATCGATCCGGTCGCGAAAGAGATCCCTCTCGAGTATTCCATTGAGCTGAACAGGCTTATCAATTTGGAGATGACCGGAAGCGTCGGGTGATATGAAAATAATCAATCTGAACGGTAGAAAATCACCGGTAATCCGGATTACCGAAAGCGGCAAATATGTTGCATATCTTCGGAATGTGTCCGGCACGTTCACATTTGAGCTTCGCGTGCCGGACATCAATCTGGAAATCATCGGATTGTTTGAGGGGAGTTCTTCCGACGAGTATAGAATCCACACCGTACAGCATCACATCGCTCCCGACACTACTTCGAATCTGCTGATCAAAGGGGTATTTAACGACCAGTCCAAATTTCACTACACCGGTCTGGTCAAGATCGACAAAGGGGCACAAAACAGTCACGCGTACCAGAAAAACCAGAATCTTTTGATGTCCCCTGGTGCGTTTGTCGAGTCCGAACCGTTCCTGGAGATACTCGCAAATGAGGTGTTCTGTACACACGGTTCGACTACCGGTAAGATTAACGAAGACGAGCTCATTTTCCTTGCGTCGCGCGGTATACCACGCAAACAGGCGGAAGATCTCGTGGTCCGCGGATTCCTGCGGGAGATCAGCGAAAGGATCGAAGCATATGAAACACCATAATCATCGGGATGATTTCCCGCTCCTGCGTGGAAATAAGAACGTAGTCTATCTTGATTCTTCTGCGACGTCCCTCAAACCGCAGGAAGTCATCGATACGGTAAACGAATACTACACAGAATACTCCGCGAATATCAAACGGGGACTATATCGGATGAGTGAGAGGGCGACTGCCGAGTATGAGAACGCACGTACGGCAGTCGCCTCGCTGATCGGAGCGGATTCCCGCGAGATCATTTTCACGAAAAACACAACGGAATCACTCAATCTTGTTGCGTATAGTCTGGGGACGGAAATCGTTGGCGATGGCGATGAAGTCGTCACAACCATGATGGAGCACCACTCCAATTTCGTCCCGTGGCAGCGGCTTGCGGCAGTCAACAACGCGGTATTCAAAGTTGTTGACGTGACGGCAGACGGACTTCTCGCGATGGACAAAAAATCAGTACAATCCGTAATTGGACCACTGACCAAAATCGTGTCACTCACGCATGTTTCGAATGTCCTTGGCACCATCAATCCCGTACGCGAAATCGTCGCATTTGTAAGGAAAATCAATCCTCACGCCATCATAGTAGTTGACGGTGCTCAGGCGGCCGGACACCTCCCGGTCAATGTGAGAGAGCTCGGGTGCGATTTTTATGCGTTTTCGGGGCATAAGATGCTCGGCCCCACCGGCATCGGCGTGCTGTGGGGCCGGAGCGAACTGCTCGAACGTATGGAGCCGTTCCTTATGGGAGGAGAGATGATCCGATCCGTATCGGTCGGTAAGACGGAGTTCGCGGATATTCCGGAGAAATTCGAAGCCGGGACTCCCCCGATTGCGCAGGCAATTGGTCTTGGCGCTGCGGCAAATTACATTACGTCTGTCGGAGTGGAACACATCAGACAACACGAAGAAGCAATCGTGCGATATGCCCTCGATACAATCCAGTCCGTACTCGGCAGAAAAATCACATTGTACGGACCGGGTGATGCCGCCCTGAAGGGCGGCATCATCGCATTCAATCTCAAGGGTGTCCATCCCCATGACGTGGCATCGCTCCTTGATGAACGGAACATTTGCATCAGAGCCGGTCATCACTGCGCGATGCCCCTCCATGATCACCTGTCGACTCCTGCGTCGTGCAGGATAAGTTTCCACCTTTACACCTCAACAGAGGATATTGACAGAGTAATTGCGGAATTGAACACAATTCACTCCCGTTTCGCTGCGTAAACAGCGAAAAAATCCCCTTGCATTCGCACATATTTTCATTTACATTGAAACTAGCGTAGACTATGCAAAACTATACCCCGTTGGATATTTCTTCCAGTGTACCGCCTCAGAATCAGCCGAAACGATCAATGAGCAACCGTCTCAAATTTTCCCTCATCTCCACACTTGTTCTCGTGTTGGGGATCGCATCGGGGTATGTGCTCATTTCACGCGGGATCATCTTCTCGGAGCAGGCATGCGGCACAGGCGGCTGCGGTACGAAGAAATGTGTACTTGAATTCACAAAAAGTTCAAATAAGACGAATGTGAAGCCCGGTGATTCTATCGAATTCACGCTTAACTTCAAGAATACCGGAAGCGCCAATTGTACGGGTGGCGGTGTCGGTCTGAAAGATCGGATTGCGGACGGTCTCACGTTTGTCAGTGAGACCCATAGCGACAATCTGCGGCCCGGATATGCCTCCGCGAAGTCATCGGCGTATGTTGAGAAAGATAAAACTGTCGAATACAACGGCGATATTGTATCTCCCGGTGAGAGCGGATACGCCAAGATAATCGTCAAAGTCAACGAAATCGGCGGGTGCGGGAGTAAAGCCACGCTCTACAATACCGGCGAGATCAATGCCGCGGAATTCAATTATGAATGGCAAAAAAGCAATACGGTGACGCTCAATGTTTCCAAGGAGTGCATCACTCCGACGTCGACACCAACTAATACACCTTCTCCTACTCCTACCCCGGTGCCGAAATGCGGATCCGACTGTAGTTCAAGTTCGGGCTGTCCCGCATCCACTTCGTGCGTACAGGGCAAATGTGTGCTCAATGAATGTCTTGCATCCGGTACAGTATGTGATGAGACGAAATGTACCGTGATTCCCCCGACACCGACGCCATCACCGACTCCGACGACATGCCCCGTCCCGGAAAAAGTGAGCAATCTAAAAGTTACCTGTCCGGTCTGCGAAGCGCAATAATATGAATAACAACGTACTTATAACTGCACCGAATCAGAAGAAAAAGACCCTGAGCAGTCGCGGCAAGATCACGATCATCGCTGTCGCGGTCCTGTTGGTGGGGATCATCGCGGGATATCTCGTTGTCATGAGCGGTACGACGTTGCGTGGCCGGGCAAACACAACGATGTCCAAATGTACTCCGGATACGGAGAGCGGGTGGCCGGAATGCCGATTCGGACAGTCAACGTACGATAAGATCAAGTGCCGTGCCAAAGCGGAAGAATCGAAGGGAGTATCCGGTCCGGTCAACGGCACGGATGAGGACTGGTATATCTGGGGACAGTCCGAACCGAATCCTCTTTCCTGCAGCACGTCGTGCGGGCTCGCGCCTTCTTTCTGCGCGAGCCTCTCTCCCACACCGGGCAGCTGTCCGGCAGAAGGTGCGTCATGCGAATGGGATGCTTCGAAGAATGCGACAGCGTACAAGTACAAGATCACCGACAAGACATCGAACAAAGTGATCAAAGAAGGGACCATCGCACCGACCAATAACGAAGGTTCAAGCAAAGTCACGTTCACACCGGAAGCAGATCACACATATGAATGTGTCGTCACGCCTATCAACAGCTGTGCCGTAGGTGAGCCAAGTGTCGCCACCAATACCTGTAAGGCCGAGGAGAAGCCGACAGGCACACCGACGAATACTCCCACTGCCTCACCGACCGGAACACCGACCCATACACCTACTGCAACTCCGACAATAGTTCCCGGCTGCGGTAACGCGTGCGAGAGTGATGCGGAATGTCCCGAGGGAAATACATGTACTTCGGAGGGCTCTGACGACGGAACCAAGAAGTGCGTACTCGACAAATGTCTCGAGGAAGATGCTGTGTGTGACGAAACAATGTGCATATACACTCCGCCGACGAACACACCGACCCATACTCCCACAGCGACGCCGACCAACACACCGACCCACACTCCCACAGCGACGCCGACGAGCACCGGAACACCAACGAGTACGCCAACTCCCACAGAACGGGTTCTTGCAGAGAATCCCACATGGACACCGGTACCCACATGGACGCCTGCGCCCAATGCCACATCGGCACCCACATCGACCCCGGCGCCCACAATCGAACCGGCAGGTACGAATGTCGGCGTGTTTTTCATGGCCGCCGCAAGCGTAGTGCTGCTCACTCTGCTGTTCGTATTTTGATCACAGCACGGACTCAAGAAGTTGTAGTATACTGGTACGATGTATCCATCTCTGGTACTTGAGTTATATAAGCATCCCAGCAACTACGGTACTCTCAAGGATCCGACGAAGTCAATAAGCGTTCGCAATACATCATGTGGGGACGCAATAACAATGGAATTTTCCTATAAAAATGGAGTACTCAAGGCAGTCGCATTCAAGGGTGAAAGCTGTGCCATATCCCGCGCATCTGCCTCGCTCCTTACGGATGCAGTGAAAGGTATGCCGGCTACTAAGTTACAAACCATTAACGTCGCTTTTATGAAGAAGCTCATCGGGATCGATGTTGCGCCGGCGCGGCTCCCGTGTCTGCTCCTTCCGCTGGAAGCGCTCAAGAAATCACTCGTATGAATCCCAAGGATCCATCCAAACCGTCCGGACCGGTCAAAGTCGGGAAATTGACAGTTCAGGTCGACCGCGACTTATGTATTGGAGCAGCAACGTGCGTTGCCGTAGCACCGCACACGTTCGTCCTGGACTCCGAAGCAAAAGCGATCATACTCGACACCGCTGATCAGCAAAGCGAGTCGGACGTCATAGACGGTGCCAAATCATGCCCGACGGCAGCAATATTTGTGTACAATGAAAACGGTGAGAAAATTTTCCCCGTCTGAACCGAATGAAAGTATCGGAATTCGTGACCAATATAGTATTAGCGGTGATGAGGGGAACCGTCGTGCGTGTCCGTCTTGTTTGTATATGACACTTAAAGGCATGCCGGGAGGGCGGGATGCCATATGTATTAATTGCGGATTCAAAGATCCGTGCTGTTATGATTAAATGAACCAATATTTATGGAAGATCGGCGGTGAGGCCGGATTCGGCATCATGACGACCGGCCTCACCCTCTCCAAGATTGCCGCCCGGCAGGGATACCAAGTGCTCGACTATGTAGAATATCCGTCGCTCATCCGCGGCGGACACAATGCGTATGAAGTGGCATTCGACGCCGGACCGGTCACGTCGATCAAGGAATCAGTCGATATGCTTGTGTGTCTTAATTTACAGACATATGAAATACACAAGAACCAATTAGCCGAAGGTGCGTATGTGCTGTACGATTCGGGCGAAAAGGAGCCCGAGTACAGCGGTCCTCTTATCGGTGTGCCGTTTCGCAAGATTATCACGGAACTCAACGGTTCCATGGTGATGAAAAATACGGTTGCATTGGCAGCGTCGCTGGCACTCATGGGGGTGGATCTGCAGGTTCTGAATTCGATCATCGAACAGCAGTTTGCGCGCAAAGGCGCAAGCGTCATCACGTTCAATAAGACGCTTGCGCAAAAGGGGTATGAGCGGATTGTCAACCACTTCCCGCAATACATCAAACCCATCATGCCGCCGCGTACGGATGCACCGCCGAGTGTCGTCATGACCGGGAACGATGCGTTCTCGTTTGGCGCCGTCGCAGCCGACTGCCGGTACTACGCCGCATATCCTATGACGCCTTCGTCCTCGGTCCTTGCAACACTTGCAGGATGGCAGCAAAAGACAGGGATTGTCGTCCGGCACAGCGAAGACGAGATCGCGGTGATCAACAGCGCGCTCGGCGCATCATTCGCCGGTGTCCGCGCCGCCGTCGGTACCTCCGGCGGCGGCTTCGCGCTCATGGTGGAAGCGGTATCACTGGCCGGAGTCACGGAGACACCGATTGTGATATTCCTTGCGCAACGGGCCGGCCCCGCGACCGGAATGCCGACATGGACGGAGGCTGGCGACCTTCTCTTCGCTGTCCACAGCGGACACGGAGAATTCCCGAAGATTGTGCTTGCACCGTCTGATCATCAGGAAATGTTCGAAATGACCCAACGGGCATTTGAGTACGCAGATGTGTATCAGACACCGGTGATCGTCCTTTCCGATATGTACCTTTCGGAGTCGCATGCGACAGTCCCCCAATCAACAATGGCTGAATTTGTACGATCACATCCCGTCAAGAGGGGCAAAACCGTGTCGCATACCGATCAGAGTCCTTACTACCGATACAAGCCGGAGCCTGACGGCATTTCGGAACGCCTTATTCCGGGTCAGAAGGGTGTATTCTTCCAGGCTAATTCATACGAACACGACCGGACAGGACACACCACGGAAGCAGCTGATATCCGCGTGGAACAGGTAGACAAAAGGGCGCGCAAAACTGCGACATTCCTTGCGCAGGATTTTTGCGCGCCCCGCGTGTACGGCAATGTGTCACGTGCCAAATATGTATTCGTATCATACGGATCGACCAAAGGAGCCATCCTCGAGGCAATGCGTCAGCTGGAGGAACGCAACGTTCCGACCGCACTCATTCATTTTACCTATATGTACCCGATGGATCGTGATAAAGTGCGCGCGGTATTCTCCGACAAGAAAAATTACATACTCATCGAGAACAATTCCCATGCGCAGCTCGGTCAGCTGCTCCGTCAGCAGACCGGAATAGATATCGGGCGGGCTATGCTCAAGTATGACGGCCGCCCGATCCACGCACACAATATCGTTGCCGATATAAGTTTACATATTTCATAATGGCCACTATTCAGGATTTCAACGACCACAGCCCGACATGGTGTCCGGGATGCGGCGATTGGGGCATCAATATGGCAATCAGGAAAAGTTTCGTCGAACAGGGATGGGAGCCGTCTTCTGTCATGGTCTTTTTTGGTATCGGGTGTTCGGGGAATATGAACGATTTCCTCAACTCGTACGGATTCCATTCACTGCACGGTCGTGCTATAGCGTCCGCAGTCGGCGCCAAGCTCGCAAATCACGCAATGCCAGTCGTCGTCGTTGCGGGCGACGGAGACACCTATGGAGAAGGAGGCAATCATTTCCTCCATGCGTGCAGGGGCAATCATGATGTCACACTGATCGTGCATGACAACGGAGTATATGGATTGACGACCGGTCAAGTGGCGCCGACTTCTCTCAAAGGATCCAAGGGCAAATCGACACCGACAGGTCTTATTGAACGCCCGGTATCACCGTTGTCTCTCGCCATTACGCAGGGTGCGACGTTCGTCGCCCAGACATTCGCCGGCGACATGGAGCATATGGTCAAGACGATACGTGCCGGGCTCAATCATCGCGGCTTTTCCCTCGTCAATATCCTTCAGCCGTGTGTCACGTTCAACAAAGTCAATACATATCAATATTACCAGCAGAAATCATATAAACTTCCGGAGGATTATGATCCGACGAACTTCGAAGAAGCGGTAAAAAAAGCCGTGGAGATGGATACCGAGCGGTACCCGCTCGGCATCATTTATACCAATGACCGTGCACCGTACCACGAGCAGGCTCTGCCGTATCATAAGAAATCATCGCTTCTCGGCAAAGAGCCGTTCGCCGATCTTGATGTCCTCTTGAAGGAGTTCACATAATTGCCCTTGACACTTAGCAATTAATACGATAAACTGCTAACCATGCAAATATATCCGCTTGTTCCTGTCCGCGACGGCATCGTGTTCCCCAATACTGAGAATGTCCTCGTTTTCGGCAGACCCAAGAGCGTCAATGGCATTAATGAGGCGATGAAAGCGGAGAAGAAGGTCGTCCTCGTCATGCAGAAGAATCCTTCCCAGGACGATCCGCAGGCGGAGGATCTCTGCAGAATCGGCGTCATCGCGACTGTCAAGAATATTGTCACCGGAGAGAAGGGAGAGATCAACGCCCTGGTCCGGGGACTTGAAAAAGTGCGCATCAAGGAGTATCTGAAAAAGGATCCGATTTTTGAAGCGGCGGTCGAAGTCATCCACGATGTCGTCGTCGAAGACGATGAAGTGAACGCGATGGTGAAGCATATCTCCGGTCAGATCAAGAAAGCGATCAATCTCGGCAAGACGATCGATTTCATTTTCCTCATGAATATCCTCAATGTTTCGAATCCGACGGATTTCTCCCACCAAGTCGCCATGGTGCTTGACTTGAGAGAGAAGGAACGCCAGGAGCTTCTGGAGGAGCTCAATCTCAAGGAACGTCTGAAGAAAGAGGTGGAATTCACCAATAAGGAACTGCGCGTTCTCGAGATCGAACATAATATTTCCTCCAAGACGCAGCAAAAATTCGAACAGGGGATGAAAGAGACATTCCTCCGTGAAAAAATGAAGACAATCGAGGAAGAACTCGGAGGAAAGGGAGAAGACAAGGATATCAAGGAACTAAACGACAAAATCAAGAAGGCGAAAATGCCCAAAATCGCAGAAGAGAAAGCACAAAAAGAGCTCAAACGTCTTGCGCAGATGTCACAGTTCAATCCGGAATTTTCATACATTCGCACATACCTGGATTGGCTCGTCGAGCTCCCATGGTCTGTCGCATCATCCCATGAAATCGATATCAAAGTCGCGGAGAAAACACTCAACGAAGATCACTATGGACTGAAAAAAATCAAGGAGCGCATCCTCGAATATCTTGCAGTAATGGAGCTGAAGAAATCGAAGAAAAAAGGAGATGCTGCAAAGAGCAATCAGCCGACAATTCTCTGTTTCGTGGGACCTCCCGGCGTCGGTAAGACTTCGCTTGGCAAGTCGATCGCGCGAGCACTTGACCGCAAATTCGTAAAAGTCTCACTGGGCGGTATCCGGGACGAAGCTGAGATCAGAGGGCATCGCCGCACATATGTGGGAGCGATGCCCGGGCGTATGATCCAAGGAATCAAACAGGCGGGAACCAACAATCCGGTATTCATGCTGGACGAGATCGACAAGATCGGTCACGATTACCGCGGCGATCCGTCTTCGGCACTTCTTGAGACGCTTGATCCGGAGCAAAATCACGCGTTCTCGGATCATTATCTCGAGGTGCCGTTCAACATGTCGGATGTGTTCTTCATCACGACCGCGAATATGCTCGATACGATACCGGAGGCGCTTCTGGACAGGCTCGAAGTCATTCATTTCCCCGGATATACCGAGGATGAGAAATTCAATATTGCCAAGCAGTACCTCATCCCGAAACAGACGGAAACGCACGGACTGGAATCGAAGAATATCTCAATCACCGATGATGCGCTCCGCATCATTGTGCGCAAATACACCCGTGAAGCAGGGGTGCGGGAACTTGAACGCCAGGTTGCGGCCGTATTCCGTAAGATCGCACGCGAAACGGTCGAGAAAAAAGTGACGAAGAAGTCGGTCGGAGCGGACGATATCCTCACATACCTCGGGCCGCAAAAGTATCTTGATCAGATGATCGAAGAGCAGGACACGGTTGGCATTTCGACCGGACTTGCGTGGACGCAGGCGGGAGGGGACATCCTCTTCATCGAGGTGGCAATCATGCCCGGCAAAGGCCATCTTACATTGACCGGACATCTCGGAGATGTCATGAAAGAATCGTGCCAGGCAGCGCTTTCATATATTCGTTCACGGTGGGACATGTTCGGACTCGGGAAGGAATTTTTCAATAAAATGGATATCCACGTGCATGTTCCGGAAGGTGCTGTGCCCAAAGATGGTCCTTCCGCAGGGATCGCCATCACGACCGCGATGGTATCGGCCCTTACCAAGATTCGCATCAAGAGAGAAGTGGCAATGACGGGCGAGATCACGCTCCGGGGCCGTGTCATGGAGATCGGCGGCGTCAAGGAGAAAGTGATTGCTGCTCATCGAGCACACATCAAGACGGTCATTCTCCCGTTCGGGAATAAGAAAGACCTCGAAGATATCCCGTCGTATGTGCTCAAGGATCTCAACTTCGTATTTGTGAAGCATCTGGACGAAGTACTTAAGACGGCGCTTTCGTTCTCACAGTCGCGCAAAGCGCCGTTCCCCATGCTCGGGAACTAGAGGAATTTCCCCCGCAGCTTATATGCCGTGCTGAAAAGCGTGTAGAGAAGCGGATTCACAACGAGGTCATAGCTGCCGATCATTTCCGTGATGGTACTCCCGTATCCTTCTTTGAAGCGGGTGAACCCCGACCAGGGATCGCTCGCATCATATCCCGGAGCGAGCGATCCCCACATATCGAAGGATTTCGCACTATGTTTCTTACCGAACTTGATTGCCTCCCACATGAGGAGATTCGCGGCCATTACCTCTTTGTGTTCGGATGATGAGCCGCCGTACGGATAATAGAGCTTCGAACCGAACAGGAAAAGTTCATATGCCGCAAGCGGTTTTCCCTTATATTCTGCTACCAGAATGTGCGCTATTTTATCTTTCAGAGTGTCATAATTGGTTTTATGATACATATAGTTATGCCCGAAGTACCGCTGCCTTTTCGTCGTATCGAAATAAAGCTTCGCAAATATCGCAAATCCCTCATCTCCCTTCACTTCTTCGACCGTGACCCCTCTTCGTTGCGCAAGGCGGATATTGTATCGCGTCTTCGGCTTCATCGCATCCATGAGTTTGGATTCCGCCGGAGTGATATCGAGAATCTGGGTGTGTGATGGGAATAACGGATTGACGGAAGCAACGAGATGGGGCGGTATGACAGGAGATTCATTTTTCCTGACGTCAGGCTCGAACTGATATGAGATGATAGTATTCGTCTTGCCGTACTCCAGGAGGAAGTCGGTGATCTCATTGGACGGAAGCGGTGAACGGGGAATGTATCCGACTCGATACGGTGAAAACGGTATTCGGTGGAGCATAATGAGATAGACGGCGGTCAGTTGTGCACCTTTGGTGACGCCAAGCCGGAGGATATCGATACCCATTGCTTGGCGGGCCTCGCCCCACTCCCACGACTGGAGCGGATGGCCCGCCGCCTCATTCCACATCTTCTGATCGTACGTTTCCCTAATTACTTCGATCATAATTATTTTTTAATAAACAAACGGACTGACTGTTCATTTGGATTGTTTTGCTGCGTTGATAATGACGTTTAGGGTATCTTTTGCGCATTTTTCCCAGGAAAAATGCGCCGCCTGCCGTTTGCCTTCGGCGATGAGCTCTTTTCGGTATGCGCCGTCCCGGACGATGATTTCCAATCTATTTAAGAGAGACGAAGTGTCAGCGGGGTCATAGTACAGGCATGCGTCCCCGCCGACTTCCGGCAGACTGGAGCTGTCAGCTGCTACCACGGGACAACCGTGAGACAGAGCCTCAAGAAGGGGAATATTGAATCCTTCATAAAGCGAAGGCATCACGAAACATGAGGCATTGCGGTATAGTTGCGACTTCCTCTCTTCGGAAACATACCCCTCGAAAATGACGTCTTTTTCAAGTTTGTTCGATGCGACAACTTTGAAAATTTTATCGTACAGCCATCCTTTCTTCCCCGCAATTCTCAACTGGTATTCCGGGTGATCAGATTTGAACTGTGTGAATGTCTTGATCAGGAATGCGATATTCTTACGCGGCTGAAGCGTGCCGACGTAAAGAAAATACGGATGTTTCAGCGGCAATTTCTTGACTGGAGCCCGACCCGGTGCGTCAAAACCGTTTGATATGACCGATATTTTTGAAGATGCGATACCGTACAGTGCGGTGATATCATTTGCGGTATTGCGTGACACCGCGATTATTTTCGCTGCCTTTTTGAGACTTTCCTCTGTCCAGTGAGTGAGTTTGTACAGATCTTTTTTCAGGAAATCCCTGGGGAAATGGTGGTATGCAAGATCATGAATCGTGACCACCAACGGGCACCGGAGAAACACGGGACTGTAATGCGCAGGTGCGAAATAAACGTCGGGATTTTTATGGAAGAAGAAATACACCGGGAGAAAAATCCGGGACCACGCAAGGGCAGGCTTCACGACGACATAGCGGAAGTATTCGGAAGCCGGCGGCATATGTGGGAGAGGATCACCGCTTAAGAAAACGGCAAACTGCAATCTTTGATTTGCCTCTTTTCGCCATCGGGAAAGGAGGGAGAGCGTATAGGTAGAAACACCGACTTGCTCCTTCACATTCGCCTCATTCCCGTCGACTCCGATGATCATGAATGTGTGCGCAATGAACTGATAAGCGTGTCGTAATACGTTTTCCATGTGTATCGTGCACTCAGCACTTTCCCTTTTTGTGCGAGCCGTCCTCGCTTGGCATCATTGTGGAGTAATTCGGTGAGCGCCCGGGCGATATCCTGAATGTCATAGGGATCAAATAGTACCGCTGCGGTGCTGCCGATCTCTTTGAGCGACGAAGTGTTGGATGTCGCGACGGCAGCACCTGCACGCATCGCTTCAACGACCGGGTATCCGAATCCTTCCCACATGGAGGGAAATACGAAAAATTCGCAAAGTGAATAGAGGGCGGCAAGCTCATCATCGGATACGTAGCCGAGAAAACGGATAGCACGGGAGTCGGAATGGGGAGTCGCACCCCACCCTTTTTCACCGACGATCAGCAGTTCCGTATCGTTTGAATCGATTGTATTGAACGCTTCGATGAGCCGCGCAATATTCTTGCGCGGCTCTATCTTACCAACGGTCAGTATGAACGGTTTGGTGATATTGTATTTCTTGATGACGGTCGAGACAGTCTCTTTTGCAGCGGTGATATCCTCGACCGCCGGATAATTCACGACTACGCGGTCAGCTTTGATACGCAAAAGCTCAACAATATCCGTTTTCGTAGCTTCCGAATCGGCAAACATAAATTCGGACTCTTTCTTTACATGATACATACGGGATTTTTGGACGGACCGGATGGAATTCGCTACTGTTTCCGGGTGACGGAGGTATGCCAGATCGTGAATTATCGTTGTTTTCTTGCACCGGGCTGGAGGCTCCGTCCAGTCCGATGTGATGAACCAGTCCAAACCCGGGATGAACGTATCAATGGGTACGATATGCAGTCTGTTCCATATGTTGGTGAGAACCGTTTTGGGGACAGGAAGGATATGTATTGCGTGTCCGGTTTCCGCGATGCGTTTGAGGAGATACGGATCGGGTTTATGGCGCATCGCGGAAAAAAAGAAATGCCATTCATGACCCTTCCCGTATGTGCAAATGGCATGGGCTAGTCCGGTCGTGAAACGCGCAACACCTGTTCCCCGGTAAATGCTTTGTGAAATATCAATTCCTATTTTCATGTTTCTGCATTGTTTTGTATACATGTTCCAACCTCTTCGAGATCGAACTCCAGCTGTAACTTTCCTTGACTTTATTAAATGCGTTTTTCTGCAGTTTATTGTACAGCTGTTTATCGTTTAATGCTTTTTGTATGGCATCTACGAAATCTTGGGCGGTATTGGCAATTAGTGCGTGTTCGCCGTTCACAACATTGAGGCCTTCGAAGCCGGTCTCTGTCGAGATCACCGGGAGACCGGCTGCCATCGCTGCAAGGATCTTCAGCCGTGTGCCGCCCGGTCCATAGATTGGTGCGACAAAAATTGTTGATGCGGTATACAAATCATGCACGGATTTTTGATCCGACGCATCAATACTGCGAATTTCGAGTGATTCACCGGAAGTCATATTCAGTCTCTTTGCCTCCTGTCCTGCGATAATAAGTGTGAAGTTACTGCGTTTTGCCTTGAGATGAGGGTACACTTCTTTCACAAGAAAGTTTGCAGCTTCCACATTCTGAAGCCAAGCATAATTTCCCATAAACAGTAGGGTCGGATTTTTGAGCGATTTTGCGGGGAGAGCCGGCGCAAACATTTCGTCACCAGCCCCATTCGGTATGATGACAGGCTTTATTTTTGGCTCCATGGACTTGATGACAGTTTCATCTGCAATTGACACTGTAGCCACCTGTGTAGCCTTTTTCCAGTAGTGGCGCTCCCAATAGTTCAGTTTGACCATAATATCCAAAAACAAAAATGGCTTTTCCCACCATGGTCTTGTAAGGTAATAATGACGATAAACCTCAAATTCTATAGTCTGCTCAACAAGTAATATGGGAGTCTCAGTTTCGGGAATATGAGGCATCACGTAAAACGTTTCCGAGTGAATAACATCGAAACGCTCCTCATTAAGAAGTCGCGAAATCACCTGATCAGCTTCATTTGAGAAATTCCGGACGACAAGAAACGGTTTGACGGAAAAAATTGATTTGAAAATGAGCGATGGCTGCCATGGCGATTCGGGACGCTTACAAAGGTAAATTTCTTTGCAATATTTGCTGAGATGCTCGCTGTACTTTTTTTGAGAATCGGATTTGTACAGTGCGACGAGTGTTATTTCGTTTTTTTTACAGAGATATTTGAGGAGATTGAGGGTTCGAATCTGGCCTCCCGATGCCGCCGGATACGGCAGATACGGAGTCACCATCAATATCTTCATTGCAGACTGAAAATCGCAACTTTATCGTTCTCGAATACAACGGGATACGCGAAGTCCGACTTGACCATATCGATTGTTTCCCTCCGTTGTGTCACGAGATATTTGTATCCGGAGTTTTGGAGATCGGTAAGATCCTTAAAGATTGACGGTGCCCCTTTGCGATCCGCCAGATAGAGCAGAGTCGTATCCCCGAGTGTTTCCGTGATGATCTTATCTTCCGGTTTGGTGATGGACTTCACGATACTTGAGATCGTGACAACATCGCCATTGTAAATGTAGTAATCCTTGATCCGGTACCAGGAGATCAGGATTGAAAACGCTACGGTCGTTAGGATTACCGGGATCACGATGAGAGGATTGAGGAACATCTTATTTTTCTGAATGAAAAAGAACAATCCGAGACCGGTAAATATCGCAAGCGCGGGGATGATGAGTACTTGGTAGTACTCGTGCTGGACATTGCCACCCTGGAATGTGAACAGGTATGCAAGGGAAGCGAAGAAGATGCTGTGGAGGAAATACTTTTTTTGACGTGTAACAAGACCTATGAATAGGAAAACGCTGAGGAATCCGCCCATAATGATATTGTTGATACGTTCAAAAAATATCCAGCGAAAAAAAGCGGGGCGGAAAAAAATATTCTGGAGCCCTTGATAGGTATTAACGCTTGTGATAAGCCATTCGTTGTATGCGATCCCTTCGGGATACTGTTTGATATACTGGCGCCACGCCACGAGCGGTAGGAATGAAAGAAGCGCAAAGATGTATGGTTGGAATTTGGTGAACGCATGAATATCGTATTTGCGGAAAAAAAGGTATGCGAAGGGGATTACAAAGAAGATGACAGTCGGCTTCGTGAGGAGGCCGGCCGCGAATGTGAGGCCGGCCGCCGTAAGCAATACCCAATTCCCCCAGCGGCTCTGCGATTCTTCAAACCGATGGAGAAGCACAAGCCCGACAAATACGAATGCAAGTGATGTGAACTCGGGGAGTATCGTCCGCGAGAAGAATATCGAAAACGGAAGAAAAGAATAAATGAGCGCGGCGAGGATCGCCGCGCCGCCCGATACCTCTCGTCTCACCAGGTAATACACACATACCGCCACAATAACACTTGCGATAATGCTCACGATCCGACCCCAGACTTCCAGAGGAACAGTTCCGAAAAGCGCGAAGAGCCCGCCGAACAGTGCATTGTAAAGGGGGAATTCGACCATCCGGTACCCCCGCGGATTCTCCATCCCGGACTGGATATTGGAAAAATCGTCATATCTCGGATGCATGAGGTCGAATCCGTCGCGGACGAAATTGCGTGCTACCGCTGCGGTATCTGCCTGCCGCCATGAATGGAAATCGGCAAGAGGTGTATCGATCTTATAAAATCTCACGACGAACGCCGCGATCAGGATGATTGCGATGAATACAATTTCTCTCTTATTTCTTGGATTTTTTTGAGTCTTTGACATACAGGGTTGCAATTCCGACAAACATACCTGCGACAGTCCAGAAGTTGTATGCGACTTTTGATGCTTCGAATACGTCGATGTAAATCCCGTTTGTGATAAGCGCAATCACACCGAATATGAATCCGAGGAAGACCGGCTGTGTATTGTGAGAAACCCTCCGTGAAAGCTGCAGCACCTTGTAGCACAGTCCCACGAGAATGGATATAAAAATCGTCGTACCGAGTAGTCCGAACTCACCGAGCCACCGGAGCAGGTCGTTGTCCGTCGCTTCCGTGATCGAAGACGGTCCGGTGCCGAGTATCGGACTGCTGCGGAACGCTACGATGGCACGCGGCCACTCGACTTGGAGCCGCGTGCTGCACGATATGTCGCAAAACAACAGCTGCTGAGGTTTGACGAATTGTGCTACTTCCGATGCGAGTTTGTCGATCTCATCTTCGCTCAATTTCTTCCCCTGTTTAGTCGCTTCTGCCTTCACCTGTTCTTCCGCAAATGCGCGAATTTTACCTGCATCCGTTGCCACAGGTTTCTTGTTGATGGTGCCAATCACCGGGATGACACTGTTTCCGGCAGGAAGCTTATCGACCGTGATTTTCTGGTCGATTTTCTGCGCTCCCGTGCTGGTATTAACGAACACGGTCTTGATCTGGAATGTCTGAAGAAGTCGTTCGGTCATATCTCCCGTCACGAGGAGGAGCACAGCAGTGATCACGATAGTAAACAGGAGGAATTTGAACCTCTTGAGTACGATAAGAAATAACGTGATGGATCCGACATATGCGACGAAAGAGGAACGTGCGGCGGTATAGAGCAGTATCGTAAGTGAGAGGGCAAAGAGCGCGACATATCTGATTTTCTTAGTGTAAAAAAAGTACCCGACAATAATCGGTATTGAGAATGTCATGTATGCCGCAAGGTCGAAGTGGCCGCCGAATGTACTGTTGATCCGGTCGGCGGCATTCAGTATGAGACAACGTCCGTCCGCATACGCAGGATTCATACTTTGGAATGAACAGAATCCGAGAAACTTCTGTCCCAGCCCGTACAGCCCGACAAGAGCTAGGGTCCAAAAGTATATCCGCAGATATGTATAAAATCTCTTCTCAGAAAGAATGACCGACGATGCAACGAAGAACACCATCATGTACTGGATACGACGGAAACTATGAAGCACACCGATACTCAGCTTGGGCCACGGTATAGTGCCGATTACATTGTATCCATAATAAAATGACAGGAATACCGCGAGCCAGAATAGGAATATGGGGATCAGAAACGTTTTGTTGAGAGTGATTTTGCGCCGGATCCACTGTATGAAGAAAACCCCGGTGATAAAGAACGGAAGGATATCGTCGAGTCGGATTCTGATGTAAGTATATTCGACGTACTGGATCGGTATTTTTGGCAGGAGACTGATCGCCGCAAGGAAAAAGGCAAATGAAATGTGGACGAGATTGTCATCGACCCATCCGAGCCAGTTCAAGAGCTTTTTCATACGTTTCCGTGAGATATCTCTTCTTCAGAAGCGTGCCCAGAAAGATCGAGATATACGCTTTCAATTGTAGCATAAATTGTAACACTTTCAGGTGCATAGACGGATAGTGTTTGCGGTACAAATAGAGAAAACCTTTGTACACCTGAAGAATCGGATAGGTTCGGCCTCCGGAGGAGGCCGAACCATGGTGCACGAACCGCGCATCCGGGAAAAAATATGTTTTCAGTCCTTTCCGCGCCGATCGCATGAGGAGATCGATCTCTTCCATGTACATAAAGATATCCCTGTCGAAACCATCGAGCGAATGGAAATCCGATCGTTTCATCATGATGCAGGCTCCAGAGACCCAGTCGACCCTTTTCACTGTATGGGGAGACATACGGGTAAGCCCCCAATAGTCGCCCCGGAGAAATAGCGCACCGAACACTATAGGTAGTGTATAAAACGGACCGCAGGACGGCTGATCCGTACCGTCCGGATTGAGTAGTTTGCCGCCGGCGATATCGGCAGGTGAGCCGGCGGCGGATACGAAACGGTACAGTTTCCCGATCGCGTCATCGATCACTTCCGTATCGGAATTGAGGAACAAAATGTAATCCCCCTGCGCGGCTTCGGCCCCCTGATTGTTTGCGCGGCCGAAACCGATATTCTCCCTGTTTTCGATCACACGTATCTGTTTGCGGTCGGCGGCGTACTTCTTGAGCGCCGCCGCCGACCCGTCCGTCGATGCATTATCCACTACGATCACTTCATACACCGTGTTTGACCCATTGAAGCTTTTTTCAACAGTGCGAAGACAATTCAGTGTGAGCTTTTGCGTGTTATACGAGATCACGATAACCGATAAATCCACCGCTTTCACAAATCCAGTATATCAAAACGGTTCCTCAATGCATTATGTCATATCGTTCAATTCGGATTCATATTACTGAAAAAATTCCTTCCTGTTCCCTATAATGGGGGATTATGAAAAAAAATTTCTTGGCCGATCGATTATCGGAATTGGAAGAAAGTGCTACGCTTGCACTTAATGCAAAGGCAAAAGCATTGGCCGCCGGTGGGAAAACAATATACAACCTGACGGTAGGTGAACTTGCATGTGAAACCCCCGAATATATTCAGAAATTTGTCGCAGGAAAATTACAGCAGAATAAATATTCTCCGCCGGCAGGTCTGCCCGAACTGAGAGAAAAGATTGCAACTCACTGTAAAAAATTTTATGAACTGGATTGGATCAAACCCGAAAATGTCATTGTGACCGGCGGTGCGAAACCGGCATTATGGGCTGTTTTTACCGCTTTGCTCAACACGGACGATGAAATTATTATCCCGATACCAGCCTGGGTAAGTTATATGAGTCTTGTCACTATTGTAGGGGCAAAATTGGTGACAACGCATCTTGACGGCAATAATGATCTTGATGTTTCGGATATAAAATGGAAAATTACGGATAAAACAAAGGCGATTCTCCTGAATTCACCCCATAATCCCACCGGAGGAATTTTTTCACGCGATAAGTTAACCGAACTTGTCGAAATCGTAAACTCAAAAAAAATTATGATAGTTTCTGACGACATCTATTCGAAATTGATATATGTCGACAATTTCGTACCGGTACCTAGCAACGGATTCGAAAACATTGTCATTATCGGCGGGTTTTCCAAAAGTCAGGCAATAACGGGTTGGCGTATCGGTTACTTGATAGCACCCGTTGAGATTGCCAGAGCAGTCAATAAACTATTAAGCCATGTTACGGGCAATGCGTCCCTTCTTGGTCAATACGCAGGAATCATTGCTATGGATAACGACGACAAACAAGTTGATTTTGATCATCTGAAAACAAACAGAGAGTATGTTTGTGACGCGTTATCAAAAATACCGAATATTACATACGTAAGACCCGCAGGTGCTTTCTATCTATTCTTCGATGTTAGCTCTATGAATAGGAACAGTGTCGAATGGTGCGATCAGTTGTTATCAAAAACCGGTGTTGCACTCGTTCCCGGAGAAGCATTCCGGTCGCCCGGATTTGTCCGTATATCATTCGTCGGAGACAAAGACGTGCTCGAGAGATCATTGAAACTCATAAAAGAATTTTCTCTAAATTATGGCAAAACGTAATATTCCGTCGACGATGGCAACTCAGCATCCCGATAATGCGCGAACTCCTTTTTGGAAAAAGCATCCGTTCATCAAAACTCACCAGGAAATATATGAATGTTTCGACGCATTCAATTATCTGGGTATAGAAGAATATATGTGGGATTGGGAAGGGAAACATGCGGATGCCGCTGTCGTAGATAAACTGTTATCAAAGTACTATACATATTTTTCCAAAAATATCCTGGGAACGGACCGATTTCTGACTTTTCGGATACCGAATATTTGGGAAGAGAAGGGATACAACTTGCTGCAGGTGATGACCGTGATACTCGCTAGCGAAGATTTCGCGCGGGATCTGGAATACCGCAACAGACCTTTGTTCGAAGTTATTCTCCCCATGACGGTACGGGCAGACCAGCTCATACGTATGCATGATTTATTCAATAAAGTTGCCGCTTTCAAAACGGAACATTTCGCCATAGACAGCAAATCAAATACTGACATGTTGGAACTCATCCCGCTCGTGGAGAGTGCGGCAAGCCAGCGCAAAATAGGTACGCTTCTTGATGAGTATATATCGCTTTACAAGGAAGTTTATGGGAAAAAACCCGAATATATCCGGCCGTTTATAGCATGTTCCGATCCCGCGCTTACCGAGGGATTTTTGGCTACAAGAATTTCCAATAAGTTGGCTTTAATCGAGATTTATAGAGCAGGCACGCGTAACAGTGTACCGATGTATCCGATTGCCGGCGCAGGGAGCCTGCCGTTTCGGGGCGGACTCAGTCCGTTTACAGTCGATGAGTTTATCAGTAATTTTCCGGGTCTGAGTACTACAACAATACAATCGGCCTTCCGGTACGATTACCCGATCAAGGATGTGGTAGACGCAATCCGTATTTTGAATAAACGTCTTGGCACATCAAAAATACCTTCAGTTTCCTTAAAAAAACAATTAATACTGGAAAATATCGCTGCTAAATCCAGCAAAATATACCGCTCTACGTTATCAAAACTCGTGTCGGAAATGCAGCCGCTATTCGATGCAGTGCCCAAGCGCAGGGAGCGCCGTCAACACGTCGGCCTGCTTGCGTACAAAAGAAAGTCCGGAGGAATGAGTTTTCCGCGGGCTATCACGTTCACCGCAGGCTTCTATTCAATCGGAATACCCCCGGAATTTATCTCAAGCGGTCGAATCCTTGCAAGTCTGACCGACGAAGAACGGGAAATAGTACTGGAATTTGTTCCCGGTTATAAATCAGCTATGATTACAGCGGGTAGATATTTGAATAAAACAAACTTGGCAAAATTATCAGAATTACATTCCGGCTGGAAAGAGATTGCATTGGACGTGGCAAAACTGGAGAAAATATTTGGGCTAAGATTCGGCCCGATTACTAAAAACCAAAAAAAGCATCGAAAGCTTACCGCATTACTTTTACTGAATATAACCGATCCAAAATATGTTCAGAAGTTGATCGAAGAGACAGGAATACTGCGTCACAGCATAGGATAAGATGTGCCGTATTCTGGATTAAGTAGTGCGTGGGTGGCTCGGAGAGGAGTCGAACCTCTGACCTAACGCTTATGAAACGTGTGCTCTACCGCTGAGCTACCGAGCCTTTGCCAATTCTAATTATACAATGCGGATCAGGAGAGTTTGACCGATTCGATGAAGCGGAGTTTGCTCCGGAACGCGCCGAGGGAATCTTTGAGGTCGTCCATATCGACAAGAGGAGTGTCACTCGGCTGGAATGTCACCGGTACTTCTTTGAACCGCGCTTTTCGTGCCTTGAGTTTCACAAGCAATTCGCGGTGGAAATCGTTCTCGAAATGGCGGAAGAGGCACGATCTGTAGACCGATGTTCTGATCAGTTTAAAATCGGAATGAATATCTTTGACAGGGAGGATAAATACATTCTTAATAAGTTTGTTGCGTATACTGGCCCCAAGCGTCTTGACATTTTTCTTCGGGATTGTCCGGAGACCGTTCACGACATCCAGCGAATTCGTTGCCGCGGAGAGGAAGTTCTCGAGCTCGGCGATATCGTATTGATCATCACCGAGCGTGTAGAATATCCAGTCATTTTTCACTTTTACGATCGAGCTCAGGAACGCATCTCCGATCCTCATCGTTTTTCGGAGGGTTATGATTTCGAGTTTTTTATTTTTTTTCTTCAGTGACGCAAGCACGGAGTCCATAGAGTCGGTCGACCCGTTATTGACGACGAGGAACTGAACATTCTCGGTGAACTGCGAGGCCGACTTCTTGGCCTGCTTCAACCGTTTCTCTATCGAATCGGCGCAGTTTGTCGCGATGATGACGACGGAAAGACTGGATATAGCGCGCGTGGATGTCCGTTTCACAGTCCCAAATTATATCACGGCGCGAAGGGAATTGCCACACTCGGGTGCTTATTATGGATTCGGCGTCGGGCTTGGCTGCAGCTGGTCGCCGGCACAGTCCATGCAATAGCGAGAATACGCATCCGTAGCAACTGTTTTCTCTTTGAGTTCTGCGTTTGGATCGCCTTCGCGAGCAAGTTTGTCGCTGTCTTTCGTGACCCATACCATTTCCCGCTTGATGCTGATCCCTTTCGGTTCCGTACCCTGGATGGTGTATTCGAAACGTGTTTGACAATTGGCAGAACCGTCCGGATTCTTGCCGGCAAGTCCCCCTGTATTCCAGCATACTTGCCGGCCGACGACTGTTCCCGGTTTCCTCGGCATAAGAGAAGGCTGTTTCTCCAGGGTAAATTTCATGATTTTATTCCAGATCGGTGCCGCACCGGTCACGCCGGATGTGAGTGCAGGATTCATCGGGGTATTGTCATTATTGCCGACCCATACTGCGGTTAAGAAATTAGGGGTAAATCCGATTGTCCAGTTGTCCTTCTTGTCATCGGTGGTACCGGTCTTGACCGATACGGTCTGTTTCGGGACGACAAGAAGCGATGATGTGCCAAACGCCTGGGATCGCGCAAAATTGTCCAGGAGAATGTGGGAGATGAGGAACGCTGTTTCGGGAGAAACAGCGTTCTTGCCTGTGATTGCAAGCGATTGCGGGTAATCGAGCGGTTTCCGGACATCTTTCACAAAGTTCGGATTTTTGTATTCATAAAGCACGTATCCGGTTTTATCCTGCACTTTCAATACGCTTGTGAGTTTGCGTGGTTTGCCCTGATTGGCGAATGCGGAAAACGCTTGTGCAAGCTCGGTCATCCGGACTTCCCCGCCGCCCAGTGTCAATGAGAGGCCGAAGCGTTTGGGATCAGTGAATGTCGTAATAGTAAATGCGGATGCCGAAGCGACGAATTCTTCAACACCATTCACTGCAAGCATCTTCACCGCCGGGATATTGTACGAGTTGCCAAGGGCAAGCCGGAGCGGTACCGCTCCATGAAATGTTCCGTCATAATTGACGGGACAATACGGCTTGCCCGGGGACGGGAAACAGGTACGCACATCGAGGAAGACGCTTGCTGGCGTCACGAGCTTGCGGTCGATCCCCACCGCGTAGTTGAGCGGTTTGATGGCGGAGCCCGGCTGGCGCAGCGCGGTAGTCACATTGAACGCCCCCGACGGTGACGCAAAGTAATCGACAGAGCCGACCATCGCGAGAATCTCTCCCGTGGGCGGGCGTGTCACGAGCGCTGCTCCGTTTGAGACGTTGAGCCTCTTGATACTGTCGATCTCTTCACGCATTATATGTTCCGCTTCTTCCTGAATGTCCAGATCCAACGTCGTATAGACATCAAGACCTCCTTCTTCGATGAGATCTGCTCCATACTGTTTCTCCAATTCGTTCCGGACATAAAAAACGAAGTGGGGCGCTTTGATCGTGTTGGTTGGCACCTGGGCACTGACGCGTTTTTTCACAGCTGTGTCATATTCCTTTTGCGAAATATACTTCTCGCTGAGCATTGCCTTCAGCACTTCATTCTTCCTCCGATTCGCGACTTCAGGATTCGAATACGGCGAATACAGTGATGGTGCTTGGGGGAGTCCGGCTAGCAACGCCGCTTCCTCTAGCGTCAGTTTGCTTGCGGGTTTATTGAAATATGCGTTCGCCGCTTCTTCGATCCCATATGCCGATCCGCCGTACGGAATCTGGTTGAGATACAGTTCGAGGATTTCATTTTTTGTGAACATACGTTCGGTCCACAGAGCCAGGATGATTTCTTTCATCTTGCGTCGAATGGTGCGCTCCGGTGTGAGGAGCGCACCTTTCACCAATTGTTGAGTGATCGTTGAGCCTCCCTGGAGGGAACTCCCTCCCAGATTCTCGCGGACGGCGCGAAGCACGCCGCCAATGATCGAGACACCGCCGTGCTTGAAGAAGTTTTTGTCCTCAATTGCAATTGATGCCTGATAGACATATTTCGGCAACGAATCAAGTTTGATCAGTGTACGTTTTTGGTCGCGGAAAATCTCGTAAAGCAGCTTCCCGTTACGATCATAAATATGCGTCGCGAGCGGCACCGATTTGTAATTTCGAAGTTTTCCCGGATAGGGGAGTCCCCAGAAAACGTAAAAGTAAATGAATATGAATCCTGCTACTCCCAGCACTGTCAGGACAGTCACGGGTATCCCGACTTTTTTGGACCATTTCCTGAACTTCATTGGTTTCATTGTAGCAAAAAGTCTCTTTTTCATTTGAGGCGGGGGAATAGTATGGGCGGTTGTGAAACGGTTCCCGTGAGCGCCTCTCCGATGATCCGGGCAGTTGCGGGCAGGAACGGCTGAAGCTCAAACCGTATCTGGTTTAGTGAGACCAGACATCGTGTCAGGACGATAGTTCGTTCCCGGGCATCCTTGATGGTCCACGGTTGTGACTCGTTGATATACCTGTCAAGCGTTCGGATCTGTTGCCAGACGATAGACAGCGCTTCGTTAAATTTGAACAACTCCATAGCATTGGCATATTCTTTTCCCAAAACAGGTGTTCCCATTGGATATGTATTGCCCGCCGCAAGCTTCGTGATACGCGCTACGAGATTCCCCAGTCCGTTTGCAAGATCTGCATTGTAGAGTTCCTTGAATCTGGACTCGGAAAAATCACCGTCACCATAAGCTGGGATTTCGCGGAGGAAATAGTAACGTACCGCGTCAACTCCGTATTTTTCGATAAGTACATTCGGATCGAGAACATTCCCGATTGTTTTTGACATTTTTTGCCCTTCAATCGTGACGTAGCCGTGAACGAAAAGTGATTTTGGAAGTCGCAGGCCGGCCGACAGTAAGAATGCAATCCAGTATACGGCATGAAACCGGATGATGCCTTTGCCGATCACATGCACGTCGGCCGGCCACCATTTTTCATAATGCGCATCATTCCATCCAAACCCGATACCCGATTGGTATATATTGAGCGCGTCAAACCATACATAAATTCTTTGGGAATCGTCACCCGGCACCGGTACCCCCCAGTTTTTTGCCCTCTCATTACTTCGGGAAATACTTATGTCAATAAGCGGTTTTTCCAAAAACGACAGTATTTCGTTTTTTCGTGTCTGCGGAACGATTTTTATGGTATCGTTTCTTATCAGCGTATTGATGTGCTCTCCGTATTTGGAGAGTTTGAAGAAATAATTTTCCTCCTTTACGGTTTCCAATTTTTTTCCGGGGTGTTCGAAGCACTCTCCGTTTTCATTTAATTCGTCTTCGGTGTAAAAAACCTCGCAGCCCACGCAGTACAGACCGGAATATTTTTTCTTATAAATATCCCCGTTCTTGTCGCATAATTCCCACAATTTCTGACTTGAAGGATAATGAATTGTTGCATCACTTCCTTTTTGGAATATATCAAATTCAACACTGATATTTTTGGCTAGTTGTTCAAATAGCGCGGTGTTCTTATCTACAAACGGCTGTACCGGTTGGCCCGCTGCGCGGGCGGCCTGTACATTTTTCAGTGCATTCTCGTCGCCTCCGCACAGCAGCAGTGTCTCTTCACCGAGAATATCGCGGTGATACCTGCGGATCGTATCCGATTGGATGAACTCCAGCGCATGGCCGATATGCGGTGCTGCATTGACATAGGGAATAGAGTTCGTTACGTAGTACTTTTTCATGTGAGTCTTGCAAAGATCCCGACTCCAATTATAAATGACGCAAGGAGAATTGTGTTGATGAGGTTGAATCCAATCAGAAATTGCATTGTGAGAAACGAAAGCAAGAAAAGTGCCGTGAGAAACTGTATGAGGCGGTCGCCGGAGAATACGGCGGCCGCCCGCGCACCGATGAATGCGATCCAGATGACTACCAGGAATACTGAATACACTGAAGACGGTGGAACAATATATATGAATACGGATACTCCCGCAATCAGGAAAAGAAGGGAGAATATGATTCCGGTTCTGTTATTCATTGTTGCAAATCGGCGAGTCACCGATTATAATTTTAGCAACAAATATGAAAACGAAAAGCGCGGCAAAGCAAGTGAAGCCGGCCAAGAAGTCTCCCGCAGCAGCCAAAACAGCAAAAGTCACAAAACCTGTCAAATCAGCAAAGGAATCCAAACCGTCCGTTGCGAAGCCGCAGGCAAAAGACAAGTCCGTATCTGCAATCGCGTCTGACAAACAGAAGGTCATCGAGTCTTTTGCGCAAAAAAAAGGAGATACCGGATCGCCGGAGGTTCAGGTGGCCTTGCTCACGTTCAAGATCGAGAAATTGAGCCAGCACCTGAACGGCAATCAAAAGGACAACCACTCGAGAAGGGGGCTTTTAAAAGTTGTCGCCAAACGGAGACGTATCATCAACTATCTTCAGAAGCTCGATAATAATAGATACAAACATCTTATCGAACAGCTTGGTCTGAAAAAGTAATTTTCTTCATGAAGCACTTAGAGGAATCGATAGACATCAACGGTCAGAAGTTCACGCTCCAGGTAGGGAAGCTTGCGCGCGCGGCAGATGTCAGCGTGCTTTCGCGCATTGGAGACACATGCGTTCTTGTGACGCTCACCACTGCGCCCGCCAAGGAAGATATCGATTATCTTCCGCTTCAAGTCGAATACGTCGAGAAATTGTATGCCGGAGGCCGAATCAAGGGATCGCGCTGGGTTAAGAGAGAGGGTCGGCCGACCGATGAAGCTGTGCTGATCGCGCGCCTGGTAGACCGTGGTATCAGACCGCTTTTCCCCAAGTCGTATCGCCGCGCGATTCAGATCGTGATGACACTTCTTTCGGTAGACGGTGTCAACTCCCCCGATATTGTCGCTGCGAACGGTGCGTATGCCGCTGTCCATCTCTCTTCGCTTCCCTGTACCGGACCGCTCAGCATCACACGGGTGGGATATGTACAAAATGACGGCAAAGAGGGTACTTACGAAATCAACCCCGACGATGAGATCTTGCAGTTTTCCAAACTCGACCTGCTCGTGACGTCGCTTAACGACAAAGTGGTCATGATCGAGACTCAGGCGGAAGAAGTACCGGAAGAAGCGATTTTGAACGGTATCAAAGCCGCGAAGGATCAAAACGCTAAGATAGCTTCATTCGTCGATTCGTTCCGCGCCAAAGTCGGACTTGAGAAGGAGAAGTTCGTCGACCAGCCGGTAGACGAAAAACTCGCAAAAATCATTAAGACCGAATTCAAAAAAGATCTTGATGCGCTCATTGCGCAGTTTGCATCCAAGGAGTTTGCGGATAAGAATGCGGTTAACGCGTTCGTTGATTCTGTCATTGCACGCTATCCGGAAGAGTACGACAAAAAAACAGTCGCAAAGACAATTGATTATGTTTCATTAAAAACAATCAAGGAGAATGTGCTGAAGACACGCAAACGCGTGGACGGACGGGATGCCGACACGATCCGCGATATCGATATCCAGTTGTCGCTGCTCCCGCGCACCCATGGGTCTGCCGTTTTCAAGCGCGGCGATACTCAGGTGCTCTCGATCGCTACGTTGGGCGCGCCGAGCCTCCATCAGCTGATCGAGAATCCCGAAGGTGAGGAATCAAAGACATATATTCATCATTATTACATGCCTCCCTATTCGGTCGGCGAAGTCGGACGAGTGGGATTCTCGTCACGCCGCGAGATCGGGCACGGCGCGCTCGCTGAGAAGGCGATCGAGCCAATCCTCCCGACGCAAAAAGATTTCCCATATACGATCCGTGTCGTTTCTGAAGTGTTATCATCCAACGGATCGACTTCGATGGCTTCGACATGCGGATCGTCGCTTGCACTCATGGACGCCGGCGTACCGACGAAAGAAGCTGTTTCCGGGATCGCAATGGGTCTTTACGGCGATCCCGACAGTGACCACATGATTCTCACGGACATTATGGGTATCGAAGATTTTTCCGGCGACATGGATTTCAAGGTTACCGGCTCGAAAAACGGTATCACCGCCATACAGCTTGACGTCAAGAATAAGGGTCTTTCGGATGAGTTCATCGAAGAGACGCTCAAGAGGGCGAAGAAAGCGCGCTTGTTCATCCTGGACAAGATGGTGGCTGCAATCAGCGGTCCACGCAAGGAGCTCTCGCAGTTTGCCCCGAAAGTGGTAGTGCTTACACCTCCGCAGGATAAAATCGGAGAGATCATCGGACCCGGGGGCAAGAATATCCGCGGACTTATTGCACGGACAGAAACCGATATCGATGTTTCTCCGGAGGGCGTGGTAACGATAAGCGGCATTGACAAAGACAAAGTCGAATTGGCCGCGAAGCAGATCGAAAACCAGATCCGTGAGATCCAGGAAGGCGAGATTTTCGAGGGGGAGGTCGTCCGCATCCTTCCGTTTGGCGCATTTGTCGAGCTGTTACCGGGTAAGGACGGCATGGTCCATGTTTCCAAGATGGGCAAGGGATTCGTCAAACATCCGGAAGATGTCGTGAAAATCGGTCAGAAAGTCAAAGTGCGGGTGTATCAAATCGATGCCCAGAACCGCGTCAATCTCGAGCTTCTTTCCTGATTCTCCTCCCGTTGAGCGCGTTGATTTTGTCATAATGTTTCATTAGAATGATTGGTGCAGTATGGCACGGCGAAAAAAGCTTTTCCGATCACCGTTTAAGTTCAAGGTCAAGAACAAGACGATGGTCAATATCATCGGGTTTATTTTGGTATGCGTTGGTTTCATCGCGCTTATCGCCCAGTTTGGCATCGGAGGGGAATCCGAGATTACGGGTGAATATATTACCAGGATCAGGAGCGAACTACTGCAAAGATTTGGTTTCCTGGCTATAGCGGTACCATTCCTCATATTCCTGCTAGCAACGCATTTTTTCGCGACGAAGAAAGTCAAGATTTTCAAGGCTCACGTGACAGTAGGGACATTCCTCGTATTCGCGTCGATACTGGGTGTATTCCGTTCCGGCTCTCTCGGGGATTTGGTATACAGCAATCTCGCATCTGACTTCTCCGGCGCAGGAGCAGTGTTCATCCTGACCATCACGTTCGTCATCGGACTGGTTTTGTTCCTCGATACGTCAATCGACGCATTTGTCATATTTCTTGCCAAACTCATGAAAGCACTTGTCATATTCATAAAGGATTACGTGTTCCGCGAACTTCTCAATCCCGATAAAGCGAAACTGAAAGCGAAAACGAAGGAGGAAAAGCAAGCCAAAGCGGACGTATTCATCCGCGACGACAAAAAAGCTGCTGTGAGTCTGCCGGTAATTCCCGTCAAACCGAATCTCAAGACTGCGGATAAGGGCAAAATTGACAGCGGGGCGCACCGGGGAGACTTCACGGTGCGCCCGTTCCAGCAAGCTTCTTCGGCATGGGTGTACCCGCCGATCAGTCTGCTTGCAGATCTTTCGCAGCAGGCGGCTGATCGCGGCGATATGAAAGAAAATGCTCACAAGATCGAGAAGACGCTCGATAGTTTCGGGATCCGGTCACATGTTGCGGAAGTGAACCAGGGTCCGACAGTGACTCAATATGCGATCGAGATCGCAATGGGAACCAAACTCTCCCGTATAGTGGCTCTTGCGAGCGATCTCGCGCTCGCGCTCGCGGCCACGACGGGACAGGTGCGTATCGAGGCGCCGATACCCGGACGTTCGCTGGTCGGCATTGAGATCCCCAACAAACGTCCGGAGGTCGTCACGCTCAAGAAACTCCTTACATCGCCGGTATTCAAAGACAATAATGATCCTCTGCTCGTCCCGATGGGGCTGGATGTATCGGGCCAGCCGACGGCCACGACGATCGCCAAAATGCCTCATGCACTCATTGCCGGTACTACCGGATCCGGTAAATCGGTGATGCTGAATGCATGGATTTCCACACTGTTATTCCGCACGAAACCGGAAGAGCTTCGCCTGATCATGGTGGATCCCAAACGGGTCGAATTGACGGGATACAACGGCATCCCGCACCTCCTCACGGAGGTGATCGTGGATCCGGATAAGATATTATCCGCACTCAACTGGACCGTGGGGGAGATGAAGGAGAGATATCAGGCCTTCCAGAAAGTCCATGCCCGTAATCTCGAAGGGTACAATGCACTTTCCGATGTCGTGAAAAAGCCGTACATCATATTTATCATAGACGAACTCGCAGATCTTATGATGTTTGCTCCCCGCGAGGCGGAAGAGAATATCACGCGGATCGCTCAGATGGCCCGTGCGACCGGGATTCATTTGATCATTGCCACACAGCGGCCGTCTGTCGATGTCATCACGGGGCTCATGAAGGCCAATATCCCGACGCGTGTTGCATTCAATGTGTCGTCACTTGTGGACTCGCGTGTTATCATCGACACACCCGGCGCGGAGAAGCTGCTCGGGAAAGGAGATATGTTGTTCCTTCCTCCCGATCAGGCTAAGCCGCGCCGTATCCAGGGTCCGTATGTCACGGACAAAGAAGTCCATGACCTAGTGAATTTCCTCAAGTCCCAGGCACCCCCTGTCCACTACACTGAAGAAATCACGAACCAGCCGGCGCAGGCGGGAGTGGGGAAGAAAAGCGGCGCCGCCATCGGCGCCGCCGCCGACGGGAAAGATCTACTCTTCAATCAGGCGCTGGAGATAATAGCCGCCACAAACAATGCATCGGCTTCATTCCTCCAGCGCAAACTCTCCATAGGCTACGCCCGCGCCGCCCGCCTCTTAGACGAATTGGAAGAAGAAGGTTACGTCGGGCCTCCTAACAAGAGCAAAGCGCGGGAAATACTCCGCAAACCGATGACCGACGACACGGTCATTGAACAATAACGCACGTACATTATTAAGATTAGCGGAGATAGCGTTCGATATTCCTCTCGTGTTCTTCGCCGGTGCGACCGTAGTACGTCTTGCCGTTTTTGCCGTGGAGGTAAAAAAGGTATGGTGTATCAGGATCTGCGTTGACGACTGCTTCAAGCGCTGCCAGGCCGGGATTGGCAATCGGTCCGGGCGGGAGGCCTGGATTGACATATGTATTGTATGCGGAATTCGTCTTCAGGTCTGCAAGCGTGAGTGACTTCTTCCACCACCGCTTCTCCTGCGGTTGATAGCCAAGTGCATATTGCACAGTTGCATCGATCTGGAGGGGCATACCTTCTTTCAACCGCCGGAGCATAATGCTCGCTATTTCGACTCGGTCATCCTTGAGCGCCTCTTTCTCGACGAGCGATGCGAGGGTCACCGCCTCGCGCTCGGTAAGACCCAGTTGCTGTGCTTTGGCACGCAGTGAAGGGGAATATTTCGTATCAAAGTTGTTTTTCATGATAGATATTACCGTCTCCGCTGTAGCATCTTTCGGGATGAGGTATGTGTCAGGGAAGAGATACCCCTCTTGTGCTTGCTGGTTGAAATCGGATTCCGAGATATCAAGCTCTTCCGCCATGATCTCGGCGATCTCCTCTTTGCGGAGTCCTTCGATGACGGTAATCCAGGACTCGATCGTACCCTGTGTGAGCTTGAGAGCGAGTTCGCGCGCGGTAAGACCTGTCGAGAGCGCGAACTCGCCGGCCTGGATATCTTTCTCGATCCCCAGTCGCTTCACGATGACATAAAATACGATACGGTTGCGGATGAGTCCTTCCTTCTCGAGATTGTTGATGATCGAATTAAGCGGTTCCCCCTTCTGGATGATGAACCGCTTCTGCACGGGGGAATCGGGATTGACGGGGAGCTGTCCTTCTTTGTAAAACAGGAACGCAGCTGCCGCAACAACGGCGAAAATCACTAGAACAACAGTGGTCTTAGCTTTGAATTTCATAGATCGGGAAATTTTCGAGCGTTACTTCCGCCTCCTGCAATTTTAACTTATTGGTTGCATGCAGTGTGAGCAGCGGTTCTTTCGCATCGATTTTTTCATCCAGTTTCTTGCCGAGAATGATTCCTGCGAATTTGTCCTCGGGGGCACCGAGGACCTTTGCAACCGTATTGAGATTGAAATTGTTGATCTGGACGATCTTACCTCTCTGCGGTGCCTTCACTTCTTTTTTATGCGACGTGATTTTGAGCGTGTCGTAACTAATCTGGTCATCGCCCTTTTGCGCCGCGATAATCTCGCGGAATTTGGTGAGCGCCTTCTTGCTGACGAGCAGTTTCTTCGCTTCCTCCTCACCGTTTTTGTTAATTTTTGCAGATTTGTAGCAGCTGTCCAGGAGGCGTCCCGCGAGACGGAGCGCTTTCGCCTCAAGCGCGAGCGGACGGTCCGAGAGCTGTTCCAGAACACTTAACACATCACGTGCTTCCAGGGCCGGCCCGACGCCGATGCCGGCCGGCTCCATGACTTCGCTGATATCCGCAATGACGTTCATGTCAAACCGTTCGCCGAGCATTTTGAATTTTTTCTCAATTTTCTCGGCGTCGGCAAAATGGCGGATTTTCATCGTTTTGCCGACGGGGATGTCGAGCACCAGATTGGTTGCGGACACTGCGACTTTCTTAGCCATGATCGACACGATGACTTTGTCAAACGATTCGATCGAGAGCTCCTCTTCGACGTCGATGATGACGTCGTCCGCGGGCGCGATGCCGAGCTTACCGCCCCATACGACGCACCCGCCCACTTTGGAAACGATTGACTCGATCTGTTTGGGCGTATATGTGACGTCCGCCAACACCTCCATCACGTCGGCAGTACCGGCAGGAGATGTGATAGCGCGCGAAGACGTCTTGGGGATGAGGAATCCGGCGGCGGCGATGATCGGCACGATGATCATCGTAGTCCGTGTGCCCGCGACGCCGCCCGTCGAATGTTTATCTGCGACGATCCCTTTGAATTTGAGGCGTTTGCCGGTCTCGACCATCGCTTTCGTGAGGTAGTACAGCTCATCCGGCTGGAATCCTTCCTGGAATGCCGCGGCGACAAAATAGGCGGTAAGAACATCGCTGAGACGCCTATTGGCGATCTCGTCCATGAGAAGATAGATTTCTTTGTAGGTAAGTTTCCGGCCCAGGAGTTTTTTCTGGATTGCCTTGACGGCTTTCAGGTGGCTTGTTGTTTTATCCATTATTCGATATCCGTATAAATTTCAATGACTCGTCGCCGGTACTGCTTGGCTTTTTGAACAAACGAATTGAGTACGCTGATCTCCTTCACTTCTAGAATCCAGGCGAAGAATAGATAGGACATTATATATGATACACCACCGATCAAAAGCAGGAAAAAGACATTGACGGTACGGGACGTGTCGAGGATCAGTCCATCCAGGAGTTTCATCCCCCAGTAGACCCAGAATGAAGCGACAAACGTTGATATGAGTATTTTCAGCAATTCCGTGACAAGGTATACGATGTCGAAACTCACGATCCTGACGGATAGAATAATCGCAAGGATCGTCACATTGACAGTGATTGAGATTGCGAACGCGATGGCAATATACCATACCGGGAGGTGAAGTACGAACACGAAAAACGCACTGAGCAATGTGTTCAGTATCGTGGTGAGGAAGCTGACCACAAACGGCGTCTTGCTGTCCAGGAAAGAATAAAAACATTTCGTAATAATGTAATAGATCGAGTGTGCGGGGATCGCCATAGCGAAGAATGTGAGCGTATTGGCGGTCTGGACGGTGATATCCCAATCAAATCGCTGTCCGCCGAAAATAAACCGAATGAGCGGAGTCCGGGCAAAGATGAAGAAACTGACGATAGGTATCGTGAGGAAAAAAATAGAGAGGATCGACTCCGTAACGATCCTGCGGAATTTGATGAGGTCGTTTGTATGGTATGCCTCCGACAGGTAGGGGAGCGCAGCCTGACTCAGTGAAATACCGATGAACGACACGGGGAACAACTGGAGAGCCTGTGCATAGTAAAAAGACGTATACGCTCCCGGACCGAGCAGACTCGTAAGTGTGAGGTCAATCGTTGCGTCGATCTGGGCTGCAAGGACGACGGTAATACGCGGGATTACGACGGAAATAAACTCCCGCATCCCCTCCGTCATCCGTATCCCGAACCGGAATATGAGTTTCGACGACTTCAGGAGCGGGAGCTGGGTGAGGAACATGAGTACGGCGCCCGTGCCGACCCCTAAGACGGGCGCCAGAAGATGTACATAGGGTACTAAGACGATCGTACAGACGATAACCGAGAGGTTGTAAATGATGGGGGCAGCCGAAGTGAGTATAAACGTCTTACGCGCCTGCCCCACGCTCGTGAGAATATTGCTGAATACGAGGAACGGCAGCTGGCTGACCAGGAGAATCTTGGAGAGGTATGAGATCTGCCGGACGGCGGCGTCGGAGAATCCCGGCGTGATCGCCGCGATTATATAATCCCCTATGATCAGAAACAGTCCTATGAACACTCCCAGTATTGCAAGAATCGATGTGATGATTGAGGACATGAGCGTGCTGAATTCATCCGACTTCTTGTGGTATTTCACAAAAAGCGGGATGATGACAGAGCTCAGCGCCCCCGTGATAAGGATCTCAAACACAATATCGGGGATCCTGAACGATGCAAGCAGGATATCGAGTTCGTTTTTGGAAAAAAAAGTATTGTAAATACGATACCGGGCCAATCCGAGAAGCCGGGATAAAATTATGGTAATCGAAATGATAAGCGTCGAAGAGATGAGGCTGTGCTGTTTGCTGAGAATGAGGTTTTTCGTGCCGGCAAAAAGTTTGTTCATAAAAAAATCAGCTTACCGTAATTATACGGATTACTAATCGCAAAATATACACCACGATCGCTTGACTTATGGCCACAAATGGCGGTATATTTATACATATGGTGTTTTTTGGTGAATATCTGGTTTCGTTTACTGCACCGGGCCGGATCGTGCTCCCCAAAAAAATCCGGAGCCTCGTCAAGGGGGAAGACTTCATTTTGTCCAAAGGATTTGATCACTGTCTTGCGGGGTATGACAGATCCGACTGGGAACAAAAAACAAGGGATCTGACTGATGTTTCACTGTTGGATAGGGAAAATCTCGCAACACGAAGATTTGTTTTTTCATCAGCGATACTCGCAGAAATCGACGATCAGGGGAGGTTTGTGATACCGAAGCAGATGCTGAACTATGCATCTCTTGACGGGAAGGCAGTGATCGTCGGCGTGGGGGATCATTTCGAGATATGGCAACAGGAAAAGTGGTCAAGTCAGCTGAATGAAGCTGGAATATGAAGCACACGCCGGTCTATGAGGACGAAGTGATACGGGCGCTTGCCCCGCAGGAAGGCAAGCGCTATATCGACGCGACAGTCGGCGAGGGAAGGCACCTTAAAAAAATTTCGGATTCGGGAGCGGACGTACTCGGGATAGACGCGGATCCGGAACAGGTCAGGAAAGCCGAAGTACTGTTCCGGGATTCTCCTCGAGTCGTTTTGGAGGTAGGCAACTTTGCGGATTTGGAAACGATTGCCCGCCGCAACGGGTACGTCCCTGCAGACGGAGTCTTCTTCGATTTCGGGTTATCATATCTGCAGATTGCAGGAGCCGGGCGGGGATTCACGTTCAAGAACAGGTCGGAGCCACTTGATATGAGACTCGATCCGACGAAGGGGAGTCCCGCTTCCTCGATAGTCAACGGATATTCCGCCGAAGACCTCGGGACGATGTTCATGCGCAATGCGGAGGAGATCAATGCACATCGCGTTGCGCACAGCATCGTACGCAGCCGAGCCGGCCATCCGCTGCAGACAGTAGGAGATCTTACCGACTGCATTGATGCGGCGATTGGGGCGGTGGATACGAAAACATACGCCCGGATTTTCCAGGCGCTCCGTATCGAGGTGAATCACGAATTCGAAGCAATAGCCAAGGGGCTCGAATGCGCATGGCGCATTCTCGCCCCCGGCGGTATTCTCGCCGTCATCACGTTTCATTCTCGTGAGGACAGGATAGTGAAGCGGTTCATGAACGGGATCAAGTCACAGTCGGCGCGCAGTACCAAATTTAAAAATTACCGGACCGCACAATCGTTCGAGAAGTCGGCGATGCTGCGGGTCATACAAAAACAATGAAAAAATATCAATCACTTAAAATCATTTCCGCATTCGTTCTTCTCATCCTTGCTGTCGTTAATATTTATGTTTTCGTATCCGGCTTGAGTCTTCAGGGTGAAATGTCGTATTACGAAAAAGAGACGTACAGGATCAAACAGGAAAATCTCGATTTCCAGGAAAAAGTATTCGAGGCGAACTCGCTCCAATATGCCGCATCCAAAGCGGCGGATCTTGAGTTCACCAGACGCGCAGAACCGTACAACCTGGCCAAACCGGAATTCGCTTTGTCCCAGTAGCACTATTGGTAGTGCGGTGACGAGATCATGCCAAAAATACAAATCCTGTTTTTCTTTTTTTCGTTCATACTCATCGTTATTGTCATACGATTATTCTCTCTCCAGGTGTTAAGCCCGTCTTCGGCGGAGAGTTCCTACCTCAAGTATCAAAAAATCGCACCACAGCGGGGTGTCATCACCGACCGTTCGGGTGATCCGCTGGTACTGAACAAAACAATGTACCAACTCTTCGGAGAGCCGAAAAAGATCGAAAACAGGAATCAGATCATCGATATGCTTCATGAAATACTCGAGATAGATTCCGCTACGCTTGAAGCACGCATCGATATGGACAAGGTGTGGACTCCGATCGCTTCCCGCGTGACGAAAAAACAAAAAGAAGAAATAGAGAAACGGAAATATGCCGGACTCGGATTCACCAGTATAGAAGATCGGTACTATCCGGAAGCGTCTCTGGCTGCGCATTTGCTCGGATTCGTCGGTAAGGACAAAGACGGCGAAAACATCGGGTATTTCGGGATTGAAGGATATTATGATCAGGACCTGGCCGGCCTCCCGGGACTGTTCAAGTCGGACCGCGATTTGTTCGGCCGTCCGATATTGGTCGGGAATCAGGAACGGATCGAATCCGAGAACGGCCGCGACCTGCAGCTCACGATTGATAAATCCGTACAGGAAATCGTGAAGAGCAATCTGCGGGACGGGATCGAACGATACAAGGCGCGAGCGGGATGCGTCATCGTGGCTGATCCGTATACGATGGAGTTACTCTCACTCGCCTGCTTACCGGACTTCGATCCGGAGCATTATTACGAGTCATCGCAGGACGTGTTCAAGAACAACGCTATTTCTTCTCTTTATGAGCCGGGAAGTACATTCAAACCTCTCATTGTGGCAGCAGCGCTCGATGCGCAAAAAATCAAACCGGACGATATGTATGACGAGAGCGGTCCAGTCACAATCGGGGAATATCAGATCCGCACCTGGAATAATAAATATGAGGGGAAAATATCCATGACCAGGATATTGGAAAAATCGTCAAACGTGGGTATGGTATATATCGGTGAACAGCTTGGTGAAATGAGTATCAAAAAGTATATCTCGGAGTTCGGATTCGGCCATGTCACCGGTATCGATCTCCAGGGCGAAGCCTCTGCCCAACTGCGCGACACGTGGTATCCGATCGATTATGCAACTGCGACGTTCGGGCAGGGGATCGCGGTCACGCCAATCCAGATGGTGAAAGCGTTCTCCGCCGTAGTGAACGGCGGAGAACTGCTGACCCCCCATGTAGTGAAAAAAGCGGTGTATGACGGGCGCGAGAAGGTGGTGCATAAGAATGTCGAGCGCCGCGTGATCAGTAAACGCACATCGGATATCGTCAAACAGATGCTTGTTTCAACGGTGAATCACGGGGAGTATAAATGGGCGGTTCCCGAAGGGTACGTGATCGGCGGCAAGACGGGAACCGCCCAGATCGCGGTGCGGGGGACGTACGATGCTTCCAAGACGAATGCATCGTTCATCGGATTTGCGCCGGCCGACAAACCGCGGTTTGTCGGCCTCGTCATCCTCTACGAACCTGGTACGTCCATCTACGGTTCGGAAACCGCCGCTCCGCTCTTTTTCTCCATAGCCAAAGATTTGCTCGTTTACTATAATATTGCACCGGGTGAATGACACGTGTATGACAGCTAATATTTATAGATTGAAGAGGAAGATCCAGACTTTGATCAACGTTTACCATTTCCTGAAAGCGGTCGCGGCAAACATCGTATATGGATTCCCGAGCCGCAAGATCCATGTCATCGGGATCACCGGTACGGATGGCAAGACGACGACCACCCACCTCGTGTACCACATTATCAGGCATGCGAAGAAGCGTGTATCGATGATGTCCAGTATCTACGCGAAAGTCGGCCCGAAAGAATACGACACCGGCCTGCATATGACAACACCTGATGCGATTTTGGTACAGCGTCTTATGAAGCGGGCAGTCGAACACGGAGATGAATTCTTCGTGATGGAGACCACTTCGCATGCATTAGATCAAAACAGGAACTGGGGAATTCATTACGAAGTCGGCGCTATCACAAACGTTACAGAAGAACACCTTGATTACCACAAAACGTACCGGAACTATTTACGAACGAAAGCGAAGCTGTTCTTCCAGTCGGATCAGCGGCTGATCAACCGCGATGATAGATCGTACGGCCCCCTCCGGGATATCCTGAAATCGGGCGGTGTGGAGTTCAAAACGTACGGATTGCTCAATAAGGCCGATTACCGGGTCGACCTTCGTAAAAAACTGGGAATTGCAGTTGCCGACTTTAACAATTACAACTACCTAGCGGCATATAGCATATGCCGGATGATCGGACTTAAGGAAAAAGATATTTTTGATGCGATTAAGATGTTCAAACTTCCGAAAGGGAGATTTGATATCGTGTACGAAAAAGACTTCACTGTCATGATTGACTTCGCACACACGCCGAATTCGATCCATCAGCTGCTCTCCCACCTGAAAAAAGTAAAGAGGAAATCGGGACGGATCATACATGTGTTCGGATCGGCCGGCCTCCGCGACCACCTCAAGAGGCCAGCTATGGGCGACGCTTCCGCGACGTATTCGGATATCTCCATCGTTACGGAAGAGGATTACCGCACCGAGGATCCCGCACTGATTGCCCAAAAAGTGGCGACCGGTATCACGAAACATGGACATACATATACGGATCCGTCGCACCTCACTGTCCGATCTCTTCACTGCTACGCAGTCATTACCGACAGGCAGGAGGCAATCAGAACAGCGATCTCGATTGCGCGAAAAGGAGATATCGTGGTATGCACCGGCAAAAGTCATGAACGCAGTCTGTGCCGAGGCACGGTGGAAGAACCATGGGATGAATATGAGGCAGTACGTACCGCGCTAACCAAGAAGCAGAAACACTCGAAACTATGAGATATGATTCGGGAGGATTTTACTTCTCCCCTTTAATGAAGGAGCATGGTGTTGTTTCTATTTTCGGCACACGGCTGCTCGGAGATGCCAAGGAACCGGGCACAATCGAACGCACCTTATTATCATTCGGATTTCAATACGGAGGGATTATCCGACCGCAGCAAAAACACACCACGAATATCGGAGAATATCCGGACTGCGGTGAAGATCCGCAAAACACGGACGGATTAATCACGAAAGAATCAAAAATTGCACTCACAATAGTTACTGCGGATTGCGTCCCCATATTGTTTTATAATGCCTCAACCAGGCACATCGGAATAGCGCATTCGGGATGGCTCGGTACTCTCAAGGGCATGCCTCACACAATGACTCGTAAGCTCGATACATTGGGAAGCAACGACTATCTCCATGCGGCAATCGGTCCCGCAATAGGTGCATGCTGTCTCGAATTGCACCAAGAAACATACGAGGAATTCAGGGATACATTCCGCCGGTATGGAAGCAGTTACCTTCGTGAAGCGGAAGGGAAGTATTATCTGAATGCGACTGAACTCTGCAGGCTCCAACTGATCGAAGGGGGAGTACGACCGGAACACATCGATTATGTTGTATCATGCACGCAGTGCGACCGGAAGCGATTTTTCTCACACAGGAGAGACCGGAGTGACACACGTCGGATGATGAATATTATAATGAAACTATCATGATAGACACTCGTAAAAAAATATTGATCGTCGGAATCAAAGGGGCTGCGATGGCTCATATTGCAGTCATCCTGAAAAAAATGGGATTCACCGTCGAAGGGGCCGATGTCGATGAACGGTTCATCACCGACGAACTACTAGAGAAACATGGAATCAAAGTCCACACGCACTTTGATATAGAAGTAGTCCCGGACGATGTATCACACGTCATCTTCAGTGCGGCTCACGGCGGCACGGACAATCCCATCATCAGACGTGCCGCCGCTACCGGAGTCAAAGTAGTCCACCAGTCGGAGTTCCTGGGAGATCTGCTGGACCGGTTCGAGACGGTCGTCGCTGTGTGCGGGACGCACGGTAAGACGACGACCTCATCTCTTCTTGCACATGCGCTGATAAAAATCGGTGCCATGCCGAGTTTCCTGATCGGAGCACCGTCATTCGATTCCCGGGACGGGAGCGACTATGATGGGAAACGGTATTTCGTCATCGAAGCGGATGAATACGGTATGAATCCGCCGAAGGATAAGACGCCGAAGTTTCACTTCCTCAAACCGCACCATATCATTTGCACGAACGTGGATTTTGACCATCCGGACGTGTATGAAGATCTCAAAGCAGTCAAAAATGCTTTTTCAACGTTTCTTGCGAAAAGGAACGTCGTCGCGTGTTTTGATGACGACGTTCTCATGGATCTGCTTCATGAATCCGGACATCAGAATTTTACAACGTACGGATTCCGGGAAGGGGCGGATGCGGTGATCATCAACTATACCCCTACTTCAGAAGGATTCATTTTCGATCTCCGCTATGCTCAAACAACAATCCATGGGATCAAGCCCGGTTTGTTCGGAGAAAAAAACGCTCTCAACACCGCCGCAGTAATCGTGCAACTCCTGGAACTTGGGTTCAATGCGGAGTCCGCCGTAGGGGCAGTGACAGGATTCACCGGTCCGACGAGGCGTATGCAGGTGGTGTATCAGGATCACGGAATCACGATCATCGATGACTATGCACATCACCCGCATGAGATAGAGGCGACAGTGAGGGCCGTACGGGAACGGTTCCCCGAAGCAAGGGTGAAGGTTGTTTTCCAACCGCACACGTACAGTCGGACCGCGTCCCTATTGTCTGATTTTTGCACTGCATTGAGTATAGCCGATGCGTCATACATTGCGCCGATTTTCGCATCGGCCCGTGAGAGCGGCGCTCATGTCGCCGTGAATGCGGAAACCATCGCACAGAGCGCCGCCGCCCTCGGGTACTCAAATATACAAGCATTTCATTCGAAAGAAGCCATCGCTGAGCATCTCCGCTCCGATTTGAAGTCAGGAGATGTACTCATATTGATGGGTGCGGGGGACATTTACAAAATTGCTCCGGATATCATTTCCGGCCTCAAAATAGTATAATTGACTGATGAAGATAGTGTCCGGACAGGACCTTCGGCTTGTAACGACCATGAAGATACCGGCAGTAGCCCGTTTTTTCGTGACGGCGTCGACAGAAGAAGAGCTTGCGGAATCCATAGCGTATGCGAAAAAGCAATCTCTCCCGTACGTGGTGGTCGGTGGAGGATCGAATATCGCGTTTGTGACAAATCGCTATGACGGACTGGTCATACGGAATATGAGCCGCCGACTCGTTGTCTCACCGGGAGACGGTACTACTTCCGATGTCACCGTCTCTTCAGGATATCCTATGAGCGCGTTCGTTGCGTATCTCATCGAGCACGGTTTCGAGGGAATGGAATATCAGACGGGCTTACCCGGCACCGTCGGCGGAGCGGTATACATGAATTCCAAATGGACGAAACCGCTCTCCTATGTGGGTGATTATTTGGTTTCCGCCGAACTCATCGGGCTTGATGGAACGCGACGCACAGAATCGAAGGACTATTTTCATTTTGCTTACGATTACAGCATCCTTCATCAAACTCATGAAGTCCTGCTCAACGGTACGTTCCGATTCAAGCATGCTGACCCGGATATACTGCGGGAGCGGGCGCGGAGCACACAGGAACACAGGAAGCACACACAGCCCCAGGGCGTATTTACAAGCGGATGTTTTTTCCGCAACCTGAGTGAGGAGGAAAAAATTCGGTACCGCACTGACACTGTTTCAGCCGGCAGACTCATCGACACTGCCGGCCTCAAAAATACGCGCATCGGCTCATTCGTCGTTTCCCCCGTCCATGCAAACTTTATAGTCCATGAGGGGGGAGGGAAGCCGGAGGATCTCAAACGGCTGTTGGCTCTCGTCAAACAGACAGTGAAAAAAGTGCACAATGTTGACTTGCATGAAGAAGTGTGTGTGATAGATAATTAAATCTCAGTTTCATGGAAGATTCATTCATCATTACCGGCGGTAAACCATTGAGCGGTTCCATACGGCTTTCGGGGGCCAAAAACGTGGCACTGAAGAGTATCATTGCAGCACTTCTCTTCGAATCCCGCGTCACCATTCACAATGTTCCCCGCATTCGCGATGTGATGGAGCTCATCCACCTGATTAAGAAACTGGGAGTAAATATCGAATTCACCGATACGAATACACTTACGATCGATCCCGGAACCCTCAAGCTCAACAAAGTCGATTTTCTCCATGCATCCAAGATCCGTGTGGCGTTCCTGCTGTTTCCGGCGCTGCTGTATCGATTCGGCGAGTGCTTCATCCCCAATCCGGGCGGCTGTCGTCTCGGCGAACGCCCGATCGACAGGATCGTCGCCGGCATGACGTCACTTGGCGTTGTGACCGACTACGATTCCTCCACGGGGTACTACCATGCCGTCATTGCCGGCCAGCCGGGCGGGACGTATCGTTTCAACAAACCGAGCCATACCGGCACCGAGCTGCTTGTGATGCTCGGTGCCCGCTCCCAAAAAGAAATCACCATTCACAACGTTTCGCTGGAACCCGAAATAGACGAACTTATCACGTTCCTGAACGATGCGGGGGCCGATATACGGCGGGACGCTACATCGATCATTTGCCGTCCCGCCGCCACGCTTCGTCAACGGAAACCGTTCACGATCGGACCCGACCGGAACGAAGCAGTGACATATGCATGTCTCGGATTGGCGACGAAAGGATCCGTGACGCTCTCCAATATCTCTCCATCACGGCTCGAATCATTCATCGAAGCGGTGAAAGCATCGGGCAACTCCGTCACGGTCACGGATGGAGGAATCACTTTCTCGTATTCGGGAGAAGTCAATCCGGTTGATATCACAACGGCGCCCCATCCCGGCTTCATGACCGATTGGCAGCCGAACTGGGCGGTACTCATGACTCAGGCTGAGGGATCGAGCATCATCCATGAAACCGTGTTCGAAAACAGGTTTGCATATGTCTCAGAACTTCAGAAACTTGGGGCAAAGATCGAATTTTTCGAGCCGGATGTGAAAGATCCGGCGACCACATATCATTTCAATTGGACTCCTTCCTATTCATATCCGCAGGCAATTAAGGTGTGGGGAGGCAAGCCGTTGCACGGTGCCGTGCTCAGAATTCAGGATCTCCGGGCCGGCGCATCACTCGTCATTGCGGCTCTTGTTGCCAACGGCGAATCGGTGATAAGCGGAGTCTCGATCATCGAACGCGGGTATGAGAATATTGTTGAGAAAATCCGCTCGTTGGGGGGCACGATACGCAAAGTATGAAAAAAATCACTGTGCTTGGCGGCGGCACGGGATCATATGTCGTCCTGAGCGGACTCAAACAGGACGATTCGCTCGACCTTGCGGCCATCGTGACGATGTCTGACAATGGAGGTTCGACAGGAAGGTTGCGGGACCAGCTCGGCGTATTACCGGCAGGTGATTTGCGGCAGTGCCTCGTCGCATTATCGAATGCGTCGCAGGTCTGGCGTAAACTGTTCACCTACCGCTTCGAATCAGGCGACCTTACCGGCCACAATTTCGGCAATATACTCATCAGCGCGCTGGAGAAGGTATCGGACAATTACGATGATGTGCTTGATGAAGCACACCGCCTCATGAATGTCAAAGGACGAGTCATTCCGGTCACCAGCGATAATGTCAATATACACATTCTTTACGAATCAGGCCGTAAGCTAGAAGGGGAGAAACTGCTTGATGAAGCGAACTCGGACGGGAGCCGGATCCGCGAAGCGACACTCGTACCGCCGGCTCCCGCCCGACAGGAAGCACTCGACCGGATCGCCGACTCGGATGTGATCATCATGGGACCGGGCGATCTCTATTCCAGCATCATATCGATTGCGCTCAGCGGCGGCGTGCCGGACGCGATTCGCAATAGTCCGGCACGCCTCATTTTCATCACCAATCTTATGACGAAATCGTCCCAGACGAAGGATTACACAGCCGGCGACCACGTTCGCGACATCACCCGCTATTTCGGGCGTCAGCCGGATGCGGTCATCCTCAACACCGGACACATCCCGGATGAATTCCTCAACGCGTATGAACAAGTCGGCGACGCTGTCGTTACCGACGATTTGGACGACGGACGCTTTTCGGGTATAATTGTGCGCAGGGATCTTGTGAGCGATGCGGTGTATAATGATAGAAAAGAATTGTTGGCATCCACGTTCGCGCACAGCATCGTCCGCCACGATCCCGCAAAGCTGGCACAAGTGCTCGCGGAATTAATACATGATTAAGAAACACACTATCTCAATCCGGAATGCATACAACGGCATGGTGTGGGCGTTCAAATCGCAGTCGAATTACCGTATTCATTTCGCGCTCTCTCTGGTGGCATTGTTGGGGTGCTGGTACTTCCGTGTAAGTTATACGGAATTCCTGGTGATTCTTCTTATCATTTTCATCGGGGTGATGGCTGAGTCCATCAACACCGCGATCGAGCTCACGACGGATGCTATAGACAAAGAGTGGAGGGAGGATATCAAATTCGCAAAGGATGTGTCCGCGGCTGCGATGCTCATATTCTCCTGCGGAGCGATCGTCATCGCAGCCATCATTTTCATACCGAAGATAGTCGCGTTAGTTCCATAGAAACCAGAAAAAATCATGCCGCTTTATTTATTCACAACAGTTATTTCGTTCATCATCAACGCACTTCTGATCGTCCCGTTTATTAACTTTTTATACACGCGCAAGATTCAGCGGGCACAGCAACAAACGAAAGATGCATTCAATAAATCAACACCAATATTTGACAAATTCAACAAACATAAAGCAGGAACTCCGGTAGGGGGCGGGATTCTCATCATCAGCACGACATCACTCATGTTCCTGTTTTTCATGGTGATGTTCGGGCTGTTCAACATCCCGCTCACGACCAATTTCCCCTCCCTCCTTTCGGAAATCCGCATACTTCTTTTTACATTCATCAGCTTTGCGCTCCTTGGCATTTACGACGACCTGACGAAAATATTCTTCTGGAAAAAGAATCAGTTCTTCGGGATCTCTCTGAAACTCAAATTATTTCTTGAGATCATCCTCGGACTCATAATCTCCGTTTGGTTGTACACGGATCTTAAGATAAGTATTATTCATGTCCCGTTCCTTGGCGTATTCGACGTGTCATATTTTTATATTTTGTTTTCCACCTTCACAATCGTAGCGTTTGCGAACGCGGTCAATATCACGGATGGTCTTGACGGTCTGGCGACAGGAGTGCTCATGATCAGTCTCGCAAGTTTCTGGATCATTGCCGGTTCGATCGCTGACGTCCCGACATCGCTTTTCATCGCGATTTGGCTCGGAGGTCTCATTGCATTTTTGTACTTTAATATCTATCCTGCGCGTATATTCCTCGGTGATACCGGATCGCTCTCATTCGGAGCCGCATTCGCTGTTGTCGGCCTCATACTCGGCAAAGCGTTCAGTCTGCCGATCATTGGCCTCGTTTTCATTGCGGAGATCGGGAGCTCGCTCATCCAGCTTTTAAGTAAACGATTCAGGAAAAAGAAAGCATTCGCCGTCGCACCGCTTCATCTCTATCTTCAAAACAAGGGGTGGGAGGAGCCGAAAATCGTGATGCGGTTCTGGCTTATCACCATCATGTGCAGTGTGTTCGGCCTGATGATAGCGTTCCTCAAGTGATACAATGGAGGTATGCGCAGGAAGCACGTATCGCACGTCACACATACTATAAAATCACACAAGAGCGCCCATTTAGTGTTCACTCCGCTTCTTCTTGCGACGCTCGGACTTTTTTTCGTATTTGAAGCGTCATCAGTACGCGCATTCAGCGAATACGGCAATAGCTTTTATTATTTCCGGCTTCAGGCTTTATGGATCGGTATCGGTATCGCACTCATGTACATATTGTCTATAATTCGTTACAGAGCACTATACTATCTTGCGATGCCGCTCATGACGGTAAGCATCATTTTTCTCATGGCCGTTCTAATTCCCGGTATCGGGCATACGGTAAACGGTGCGAGGAGGTGGATCGATCTGGGGATCATCAATTTCCAACCGAGCGAACTTGCCAAATTCAGTATCATCATCTATCTCGCATCATGGTTTTCCGGCAGCCAGAGGAAACGGTTTTTTTCATTTCTTTTTTTTGTGGGACTGCTGATGTCCCTGATACTGCTTCAGCCCGATATGGGGACGGCCATTATCATATTTTCGATAAGCCTCATCATATATTTCCTGGCCGGCAGGGAGCTTGTCTATCTCTACATACTCCTGCCGGTCTCCGTTGCCGCATTCTATGTGCTTGCGCTTGTCAGTCCGTACCGGATGCGGCGATTCATGGCATTTCTTGATCCGTCCAGTGACCCGCTCGGGATCGGATATCACGTCAATCAGATTCTCATATCCCTTGCAAACGGCGGACTGCTCGGGCAGGGATTCGGCGCTTCCAAGCAAAAATACTTATTTTTGCCGGAAGCGCATACTGATTCGATTTTCGCAATCATCAGTGAGGAGTTCGGATTCGTCGGGTCGGTGCTCCTCATTTTTGTATTTTTCAATTTGCTCTACAAACTGTATCAGATTGCTCTGCGGGCCCCCGATCCGTTCTCAAAATATCTTTCAGGGGGCATACTCGCATATTTCGGCCTGCAAATCGTCATCAACTTATGTGGCATGGTCATGCTTTTGCCGTTGACCGGTGTACCCCTCCCTTTCGTTTCATACGGCGGATCGAATATCCTCACCTCGTTTGCGCTTATTGGTATCATGTTAAATATCCGTAAGCGGATCAAGACATTATGAAAATACTCATGACCGGGGGGCATGTGACGCCCGCACTGGCGTTGTTGGAGCAGTTGGACACGCAGAATGTCGTTTTTGTGGGACGCAAATATGTGCCCGGATCGGATACGATCCCATCATTCGAATACAACGAAGTCACGAGTCTCAACATACCGTTCATCAATCTGGAGACGGGGAAAATAACCCGCTCATTCAGTCTTAAGTCGATCCGCGATATTCTTGCTATCCCGAAAGGATTCGCCGCGGCGTACTCAATCATCAAATCGGAAAGACCCCATGTCGTCATGACTTTCGGAAGTTATCTTGCGGTACCGATTGCGTTCTGGGCGTGGATGTTCGGCGTTCCGGTCTATGCGCATGAACAGACGATACATCCCGGTCTGGCAAACCGCATAGTAGGGCGGTTTGCCAAGAAGATTTTCATTTCATTCAAGGAATCTGGAACGTACTTCGACAAATCAAAGGTTGTACTCACCGGCAATCCCATCCGGCAGTCCGTTTTCAATCCGCGCAACAGTTCGTTCGTCCTTGCCAAAACACGGCCCGTCCTCTATATCACCGGCGGGTCGCTCGGATCTCATAGCATCAATCTTCATATCAAAAACATCCTCCCGCAGCTTCTCAAGAAATATACCGTCATTCATCAGACGGGAGACACCGATGAGTACCAAGATTACCAAGACTTGAACAGGATCAAAGATCCCAACTATTACGTCCGCAAACACATTGCGCAATCCGATATCGGATTCGTATATTCAATCGCAGATGTGGTCGTTGCGCGGGCGGGTGCAAATACCTTCTTCGAACTCATTGCTCTTGGCAGGCCATCCGTCCTCATCCCTCTCCCATGGTCTGCCGGCAATGAACAGGAGCGGCATGCCGAACTCTTCCGCACGGCCGGCGTAGGTGAAGTATTCCACCAAAACAGGCCAAGCGAGGAGCTCCTCACACTGATCAACAAGGTGTATGACCATAAATCAGACTATTCATCACGGTTTATCCCGTTACAAAAAACGTATGCTCAAGATCCGGCTGGTACGATACTTCGGGAGATTCTTGCCTGACCGCACGATCACCATCTCCGTACTCGTCAGTTCGGTTGTGTTGAGCGTACTGCTGTTTCTGGCCTATCAATACACATTGATACGCACTGTCATCGTACACGGTCCACGTGGCGTCACACTGACTGGTGTGGACTCACTCTATCACAAGAATATATTTCTCCTGTCAGACACTGCCATAGAGTCAATCCTGAGAGAACAAAATCCTGCCGTACGATCTGTCACGATCGAGCGGGTCTTCCCGGATCTTATCGGAGTGACACCGGTGTTCATCACACCTGTTGCGTTTCTAAATGCCGGGGACGGGTACTTCGTAGTATCGGAGTCTGCGAAAATACTCCTCAAGTCGCGGAATAAACCGACGGGACTTACGGAAGTGACATATTATCAAAAATTGAGCTACGGCGCATACCAGAGCGGCCAAACCATAGACTTCAGCGATTTCAGGACCGGTTTGGCCGCACTCTCCGTGATCCGCAATCTTGGACTTACTGCCGATACGGTAGCGATCGAAAGCACCAATATGATACGATTACAGGTAGGTGAAAAAACATTTCTATTCTCATCCGAGAAACCGATGCGCCTGCAGTCGTACCAGTTCGAGCGCATGGTGCGTCAGTTCGCCGTTGAGGGGAAGGATTTCACGTCACTTGATGTGCGGTACGACAAACCTATTGTCGTATTTGCAAAATGATCGAACGACCGTGTATATTAATTACAACAGAATAGGGTATGGCAGATGAATTGATTTGCGGTGTTGATATCGGAAGCTCAAAAGTTGCCACGGTAGTGGCAGTGAAGCAACAGACCGAAGATGAACCACGTATCATCGGCTTCAATGCAACGCGGTCTCGGGGGGTTCGCAAAGGATTGATCGTCGACATTAATCAGGTGACCGAAGCGGTCGAACAAAGCGTCGAGAAAGCTGAGCGAATGGCGGGACATAAGATACAACGGGCGTATGCTGCAGTTGGCGGACCGCACATCGCATCTGTCAACTCCCATGGTGTCGTGGCGGTTTCCAATCCTCAGGGGGACATATCGCAGGAAGACGTCGACCGGGTCACGGAGGCGGCGCGGGCAATATCACTCTCAACGACACGTCAGATCATCGACGTTTCGTCGCGCGAATTCATCGTGGACGGCCAGTCCGGGATCAAGAATCCTGCCGGCATGAGCGGAGTACGGCTGGAGGTCGATACCCACATCATCACGGCATCGCTCACGAACCTCAAGAATATTGAGCGATGCTTCAATGATATCGGGATAGAGAATGAAGGGTATATTTTTTCCGGCCTCGCGTCGGCGGAAGCGGTACTTACCGACACCGAGCAGGAGCTCGGTGTCGTCGTCATAGATATCGGCGGCGGTAAGATGGATATGTGCCTCTACGCTGATGGCGCGCTCTCGTACAGCGGATCAATACCCGTCGGAGCGCGCCACATAACCAATGACATCGCTGTCGGTCTCCGCGTTTCCCTTGAATCGGCGGAAAAAATCAAATTGTACCTGAGCAAATACTTCCACAATTACCAGGAAACCCACGAACCGGGGAAGAAGAAGAGAGAAGCAATCGACCTATCCGGTCTCCACCTCCCGGAAAATATCACAGAGGTTCCCCTCAAGATGCTTATGGACGGCATCATCGGATCGCGTATCGAAGAAATGTACAAACTCATCGGGGAAGAAATCGAAAAAAGCGGATTCGAACAGCAGATTCCCTCCGGTATTGTTATCACCGGTGGCGGTGCGCATACAGTCGGCATGATCGAGACGGGGCGCAAGATGCTCGGCCTCCCGATACGTCTTGGGATACCGGGCAAAGTGACCGGATTGCTCGACGAAATTCTCGATCCGCAATACGCCGCAACGGTCGGTTTGATTTTACGGGGGAGAAAAACTATAATGGAGCCTGATTTCGGCATGAAGAAATTCAACACGGTATTGCGCAATTTCAATATGGGCGGATCATTCGGCAAAATTAAAGATATCATCAAACAGTTTATTCCGTAATATGCTTGTCAAACCCCGCGCAGGACAGCCTGCAAAAATCAAAGTAGTCGGAGCCGGCGGCGGTGGAGGGAATGCGCTCTCCACCATGATTGCCGAAGGCGGTATTCCCGGTGTTGAGTTTGTAGCAGTCAATACCGATGCACAAGCGCTCCTTGCCAACAAAGCGCCGATCAAGATTCAGATAGGTGAGAATCTTACGAGGGGCCTCGGGAGCGGGGGGGATCCGGATATCGGCCGTCAGGCAGCGGAGGAAAGCAGGGAAAAAATCAAAGAAGAACTGTTTGGCCCCGACGGAGCGGATATGGTATTCATTACCGCCGGCGAAGGCGGCGGCACCGGCACCGGCTCGTCACCGGTCATTGCGGAGATTGCGAAAGAAGCCGGTGCACTCACCGTCGCAGTCGTGACACGGCCGTTTGAGTTCGAAGGATCCAAACGGAAGACGATTGCGGACGAAGGCATCTTCAAGCTTAAAGAAAAAGTCGACACGCTCATAATCGTACCGAACCAAAAAATCCTTACGACGGTCGACCGAAAGACATCAATTGTGGACGCATTCAAAAAAATCGACTCCGTCCTTCATCAGGGCGTCAAGGGGATTGCGGAGCTCATCACGATGCCCGGTCTTGTCAATGTCGACTTCGCAGATGTCAAGACTGTCATGAGCAATGCAGGGACAGCGCTGATGGGGATGGGTATCGGGAGCGGCGAGAAGCGTGCCATGCAGGCCATTAAACAGGCCATATCATCTCCGCTCCTGGATGTCTCAATCGAAGGCGCCAAAGGGATTCTCTTCAATGTAGTCGGCGGCCCCGATCTCGCCATGAGCGAAGTCGACGAAGCCGCCTCTATCATCGCCAAGACAGTCGATCCCGACGCAGACATATTCTTCGGCGCCGTGATCGATGACAAGATGGTGGATCAGGTCAAGATCACCCTCATCGCGACGAAATTCGACGAAGGCAAGCTCAAATTGTTCAAATTCCGCAAGAACTTCGGCAGCGCCGATGTGGATGCCAAGAGCGCTGCCACACCTCCCGCTCCGCACAAAGAAGAACCCGACACCCTCAAAGCGGTTCTTGACAAAGAACTTGATGAACAGATCGACGACTTCGAGGGCAAAGATATCATCGAAGAAGACAAGGACGGCTTCGACATCCCAGCTTTCCTCCGTAAGAAATAATAATGATTGACGAACGGTTTATTTTTTTCTCAGCTCTTTTAAATCTATCCGGAACTTCGAGTTATGTGTTTGATACTTTGAAGGGGAAAACTAAACCGAATAAAGTAACGTGGTTCATATGGGCGCTTGCTCCACTCATTGCATTCAGTGCACAAATCAGTTAGGGTGTCCAGTTAATCGCTTTATTAACTTTTTTTAACGGTTTCATGCCGTTGCTAATATTTATTTCCTCATTTCTCAATAAAAAAGCGTATTGGAAAATCACTTCATTTGATATCATCTGCGGTTTAATTGCATTGTCAGGGCTCATATTGTGGTGGTTTACTAAAGTGGGAAATTTTGCGATATTAATGAGCATCATCGCAGATTTAGCAGCTGCAATACCGACCGTTTCGAAAGCTTTCAAATTTCCGGAAACTGAGAATTCCACTGCCTTTCTTACCGCAGGAATTGCCTCACTAATCGGATTACTTACAATCAAAGTGTGGAATTTCGAAACTTCTGCGTTTGCACTTTATATTGTTTCTATTTGCACAGTGCTGTATTCACTTATCAAATTCAAACTTGGTAAAAGACTTATAGGACAGTCTGCGTGATATACTTTTCATGCATGAAAACGGTAGCGATAGTAGGCTTCGGGCGGTTTGCAAAGACATTGGTCCGGTTGTTTAATGGCGACTTCTCACTCTCAATTTATTCAAGGAGGAAGCATAGGGCTGTATCGTACCACGGTGCGAAGTTTGTGAATGAAAGGGATATTTTTAAGAGTGATGTTATCGTGTATGCGGTGTCGATTCGTGCGTTTGAAGAAGTCGTGCGGCGCCACGCGCCGCACTACAGAGACGGACAGACCATCATAGAAGTATTATCCGTCAAGATTCATCCTTCCAAAGTCCTTGCCAGGTATGTGAAAAATAATGGTGTGTACACATTGTCAACACACCCGATGTTCGGACCGGACAGCAGCAAGCATGGATTCCACAATCTCCCGATGATCATGTGTCCGTCAAACAATAGGAAAAAATATAATGAATGGAAACACTATTTTATTTCCAAAGAGCTGAAAGTTGTGGAAATGACTCCGGGAGAACATGATAAAGCGGCGGCCGAGTCTCAGGGACTGACTCACTTCCTCGGCCGCCTCCTCCAGCAGTATGGTTTCAAACCTACATCGATAGATTCGCTTGGCGCGCGCAAACTCAAGGAGATCATGGACCAGGTAAACAATGATACCTGGCAGCTGTATAAGGATCTCCAGAAGTATAATCCTTATTCCAGAAAAATGGTGGATAATCTCGAGGTATCGTTTCAAACGCTTAAAGAAAAAACATTTTCGGACGACAATTGATTATGTTTCGATCTAAAGAAGCAGGTACGCGGCATCCAGAATCTTCACAATTAGTGCGATCAGCAGAAGAATGGAACAAATTGTATGGGTCAGATCCCCTGGCTGATCCAAAAATAAAGGTATATTGGGACCAGGGAACAATAGACATCTGCTATTTCCTGATGACGGATTAATTTTCGTAATGGAATACGAGGAAGTTGCCGGGCACCCAACGCTCATATCGGGGCTTACAGACGTGAATCCTTACACCGTGCGGTTACCCAACGGGCGCAATGCACCGATGAAAATACTCAGAGTTAGTGCATAAATCGAGTCTAATATTATTGGTTAGCGAAAGTTTGATCTAAACGCTTCTTCTATCGATTGATGAACATTCTTACACACAGCTGCCCTGATAAATGGTGCAACGATTACAGCTCCTAATGCGGCATCAGCAATTGAGTGCCAGGAAGCTTCGGGACCGAACCTTTCTTCACCTGCAAAACTCAGCAACCTTTTTCTATAATTGGGAATTTTTGTTCCTTTATAAACACCCGTTCTTGATTCTACCTCATCTTTGCACGCTCGATTGACATTCGCTGCTGCGGGATGTAAAACGGGAATCTTGAATGGTTCATCATATTGAGTTTCAAAAGGGACTTCAATTGCCGATAATATGAGTGTCTGAGCACCCAATTCGTCGGGTCTCCGCAATTTCGGAGCATGTATCTGGGTATTACCAAGGTCAATTCCCCCAACATGAGCGGTCACCGGATATAAGTAGTTCGCTTCATTCAAAAACGTTATAATTTCAAGTTTCGGTCTTTTTCCCGAAAGAGTCGGTGCTGTGGGATCTTTCCCTTCCATTAGACTCAAGCCTGCGTTTCCGGTTAGTAAAAATCGTTGAGCCTTGACATCAACTTCCTCACCCGGATCGACATGCGGATAAAGTCGGTCTAAAGCGCGATGAAGACTGAAAAGTAACAACATTCTTTGAAAATCCATTGGTGGATTTGCTGTATTGGGTAAATCGGCGTTAAAAGCGTCATTTAAAGAATTGAGATACTCTCTATCGTCAGGTGGTAAAAATTCTAATACTTCTCTGTCTCCTAAACCTATCGGAATGTATTGTTCTGTCATAAGCCATCAATTATATCAAAATTACAGCGGTTGGAAAATGTTGGTATAATTATCAATCATGTTCAAACCAGTCGATGCGGTGCCGAAGTTCCCGGCGCTTGAGGAAGAAATCCTTGCGTTTTGGAAGAAAAATAAGATTTTTGAGAAGTCTGTGGAGATGAGGCCAGCGGACCGGCTGTGGACATTCTTGGACGGTCCGCCATTTGTGACGGGAATGCCGCACTACGGCACGCTGCTCTCCAGCCTCCCCAAAGACGTATTCGGCAGATACTGGACGATGAAAGGGTACCGGGTACGCCGCGTATGGGGATGGGACGGTCATGGTCTGCCGATTGAGAATAAAGTCGAGAATGCGCTTAATGTGAAACGGAAGAAGGATATCGAAGAAGTCGTCGGCGTCAAGAAATTCATCGAAGAATGTAAGAAATATGTGAATGTCGTGTCGGCTGAGTGGGAGTGGTATGTCGACCACATTGGCCGCTGGGTGGATTTCAGGAACGCATACCGCACATGGGACAATGACTACATGGAGAGCGTCATGTGGGTATTTAAACAGATGTATGATAAAGAACTCGTCTATAAAGGTCTGCGCGTGTCGCTCTACTGTCCCCACTGCTCCACGCCGATTTCCAACTTCGAGGTTGCTATGGATGCGGAAAATTACAAGGACGTGACGGAGTCGGCAACAACGTATAAATTCCCGGTCAAAGGACAAGATAAGACATATCTCCTCGCATGGTCTACCACACCGTGGAATAAAATCGTCACCTCCGCGCTTGCCGCAAATCCCGAACTGGAATACAGCAAAGTAAAACAGGGAGATGAGTACTATATTCTTGCTTCAACTACTTTGAAAATGCTGAAAGGGGAGTATGAAGTCGTGGAGAAAATTGCCGGCAGGGATGTCGTCGGTATGCAATTTGTCCCCCATTATGACTATTACAAAATTGATGAAGGAAAAAAAGCCTGGATAGTCATTGCGGGAGATTTTGTCACTGCAGACGAAGGTACCGGTATTGTGACCCTGGCGGTATACGGAGAAGAGGATCTCAAAGTGATGCAGGAGCAGAATGTCCAGATGGTATTCCATGTCGATGAAGAGGGGATGATTAAAGATGAAGTACCGAAATTCGGCGGTATGTACTACCTCAAAGCAAACAAAGCGGTGAATGCCGATCTTGAGGAGCGGGGACTGATCTATCACGACGAGGCATTCACCCATTCAGTCGCACACTGCTGGCGGTGCGGTACCCGGTTGTTTTACAGTCCGCAGAATGCATGGTACGTGAATGTACAAAAACTGAAAAGCCGAATGAAACAAACGAATGAGAAAATCAATTGGTATCCGGATCATTTCAAACACGGGCGATTCGAGAAAAGTATGGAGAGTGCGCCCGACTGGAACATCTCACGCAACCGGTATTGGGGGAGCCCGGTACCCGTGTGGGAGTGTGAGTGCGGGGAGCGGTTTGTACCGGGCTCCATAGCGGATTTGGAAAAAGCAAGCGGCAAAAAGATTTCCGATCTCCATAAACCGGAAATCGATGATGTTACCGTAACGTGTTCGAAATGCGGGAAAGAAGCGAAACGTACTCCGGAAGTGCTTGACAGCTGGATCGAGGCGGGGAGTGCGTCGTTTGCAGAGAGACATTACCCGTTTACAAACGACGCCAAGCTTGAAGACTTTTTCCCTCCTGATTACATTGCGGAATATACGGGACAAATCCGCGCCTGGTTTTACGTGTTGCATGTCATCGGCGCGGCACTATACGACTCCCCTGCTTTTAAAAATGTGAGCGTCACCGGCGTCATACTCGGCACCGACGGGCGCAAGATGAGCAAGAACTTCAAGAATTACCCCGATCCCAAGGAAATGCTTGAGAAACACGGAGGTGACGCGCTTCGGCTCTATCTTCTCGGTAATCCCGTAATGCGCGGAGAAGATATGATCATCTCCGAGGAGGCGTACCGTAATCAGGTGCGGGGTCTCATGCTCGTGTTGTGGAATGTGTATAAATTCTTCGTCACATATGCGAATCTCAACAATTTTACTCCGCAGCATTCACCAGTTCCGAGTACCCATATACTGGACAGGTGGATACTCTCGTCATTGAATCAGTTGATCTCCCGCGTCACTTCATTGCTCGATGTATACGATACGGTCGGGGCTATCAGTGAAATCAATGAATTCGTTCATGATCTCTCAACCTGGTATCTGCGCCGCAGTCGTGACCGCGCAAGTGATGAAGCGTTTCTGAATACATTGCATTCCGTATTGGTGACAGTTTCCCGGATTCTTGCACCAATCGCACCGTTTATCACAGAGGAACTATTCAGGAATCTCACCGGCGAAGAATCGGTACATCTCGCCGACTGGCCGACTGCAAAGAGTGAATTTATAGATGAACAATTGATGTCAAATATGAAAATAATCAGAAAAATTGCTGAATTAGGACACAAAATTCGAAAAGAAAAATCAATAAAAGCCAGGCAACCGCTTGGGGACATGTTTTACCAGACAAATGAATTAGCGAATTTTGATCCTATGCAATTTATAGATTTGATTAAAAATGAATTAAACGTAAAATCAGCAGTAATTTTTTCGAAAGAACCATTTATGCCGGCTCACAAAGGCACATGGGGAATCGAAACCACCCCGGGATTAAGTGTTGCTCTTGATTTGACAATAACTCCGGAACTTAAGGCAGAGGGGGAGATGCGGGAGATCGTGCGAGCTATTCAGGCGGAGCGCAAGAAACTGGGCACCGCGCTTGACGAGAAGGTCGATGTAGAGCTTCCCGAGTGGCCAGCGTCATTTGAAGACGAAATCAAGAAAAAGGCTCTTGTCGCGAATCTTACCGAAGGTCCCGTTTTCCGGGTCATACGTACGATATAATGGGACATGGCGCCGCTTCTCATATCATCGACGCTTCTCGTGTTGTTCGGCATTTTCAACCTCATTGGCACGAAAGTGCACCTGGCGCCCGTGCAGGGGGCATTTTTCGCTGTATCCCTACTTCTTTTTTTCCTGATCCGTAGGATTGGACTTCACTTTTTCCGTTCAAATGCGAAAAGTATTTATTGGATTTTCGTAGCAATCCTCATCGTGACCTTTATCATCGGATTCGAAGCAAAAGGAAGCAAGAGATGGATCGATTTCGGTCTGTTCAATTTCCAGCCGTCGGAGTTTTTCAAGATCTTTTTTGTCATTTTTCTCGCAGATTTTTTTGTCCGTACCAGGAATGCGGCGGAACACGCGGGCGTGTTCATCGGAGCGCTCATGTATTTTGCGATTCCGGCATTCATCATCTTCAGCCAACCGGATCTCGGCAGTGCACTCGTCTATGCTGCAATTTTCGTCACAATGCTCCTCATGTCCAAGATACCGGGGCGGCTCCTCCTCATCGGATTCGGAGCCGCCCTCATCCTCGCGATTCCCGGATGGTCGCTCCTCAAGGATTATCAGAAAGCCCGCATCGTGACATTCGTGAATCCTTCCCAGGATGTGCTTGGCAGGGGTTATAATAGGACGCAGGCGGTCATAGCGGCCGGTTCCGGCCGCTTCTTCGGCAAAGGACTTGGCAAGGGGACGCAGTCCACTCTTCTTTTCCTTCCGGAAAATCATACGGATTTCGCCTACTCATCGCTTGTTGAGCAATTCGGTTTCTTCGGAGGCGGGATCGTCCTGTTTTTGTACGGATTCATTCTTACGCACCTGTATTTCAAATTCATTCGATACCGTCAGGGACAGAGCGAGGGGGACTACTTCCGCAGTCTGTTTTGTGCGGGGTTTTTCGCGTTTTTTTTCTTCCAGGTGAGCGTCAATATTCTTATGAATCTCGGAATATTCCCCATCGCGGGAATCACTCTCCCGTTCATATCGTATGGAGGGTCGTCACTGGCGAGTCTCTCCATCGGTATCGCGTTGCTTTCTGAAGTGTGAGCAGGTATAATTTGACGATATGGGGTTATTTGCTGTCGTGAAAACAGGCGGGAAGCAATATCTTGTCCAGCCGGGCCAGACTATCACCGTTGACCGTGTGGATGGGAAGAAAGATGATGTGGTTGAGTTGGCTGTATTGGCGTCGTTTGACTCCGATAAGAATACGGTGCAATTGGGAGAACCGGAGCTTGCGAGAAAAGCGAAGGGGAAGATTGTCGAACATGGAAAAGGTGAGAAAGTGCGCGCCGCGAAATTCAGAGCTAAGGCGCGCACCCGCAAAGTGAGCGGTCACCGACCCGCTTTGAGCACTATTGAGATTACCAGTATTTCCTGACCATCATGGCACATACTAAAGCACAGAAAGCAACATCGGGCAATCGCGACTCCAGGAGCAAACGGCGGGGGATCAAGACATTTGGCGGCGCCCTCGTAAAGACGGGGAACGTCATCGTTCGCCAGAAGGGAAGTCGATTCAAAGCCGGAGAGGGCACATTGCTTTCGAAAGATTTCACGATCATTGCGTCGCGTGACGGCACGGTAGAATTCAAGACACTCCGGGGACAAAAATACGTTCACGTATGGAGCAGCAAGTAAACGATCTCATCGAAGAATTCGCGAAGGAGCAGGATATCGTCAAACGGGCAACGCTTCTCAAACAGCTCCAGCAATTATATAACGTTCCTCTCATCACTATTTCCAGGCGTACGGGGCTCAAGCCGAGTCATGTAAGCCACATCATGCGGATCAACCGGCTCTCTCCCCTCATCATCGACGGATACTATTCACAGGCGATCAGTGCTACTCACTTATTCGTATTGGCGCGTCTGAGGGACCAGACACAGGCTGCGAAAGTATATGAACGGGTGCTTGCCGATAATCTTAGCGTTGCCGCGACCGAAGTTCTCGTCCGGGAAACGCTCTACAATCTTCAGGACACCGGTGAACACCTCAAGAAGGAGCAGATCGATATGTTTGTACGGAAAATGAATCATCGGGGCATAGACGCTACGGTACTGCAGACGCGGACGAAAGGGAAAATCACGCTCCAGGTGAAGGGAAATCTTGAACACACGTCACAAGTTCTTGCCGACTTCATGAACGAGCAAGAACGAAGAGAGGAACCACCTGCGACCGAAATTCTTTCGGTCGCGGATTTGTGATGAACTGCATCCTGTCCATCGGGAAATACCGGTAAAAAACCTGACCGATAATACTGTTCTCGTGGATGGGGCCGAAGTCGCGCGAATCGCTCGACTTCGGCCTGTTATCACCCATGACGAACAGATTATCATCACCGATGGAGATCGTCTGTCCGTCTTTGACGATGCTCGAATCGAACAGATTAGTCGGAGCCGCGATGTACTCCTCTGTGATTGTCTGACCATTCACGATCACATTGCTTCCCCGTATGACGACCGTATCGCCCGGTATCGCAATGACGCGTTTGATATATTCGATTTTCGGATTCGAAGGCGCTTTAAACACGATAACATCGCCGCGCTCGATATCGCGGAATTTGTATGTGATTTTGCTGGTGAATATATAATCCCCCGAGAAAAACGTCGGCTCCATGGACCCGCCCTTGACCTGATTCGGCTGTACGATGAAGAGGTATACGACGATAAACAACGACGCAACGAACGTGATCGTCTCAAGAATATCCATTACGAAGTCAATGACGGATTTCAACGCATGCATCTATTTACTGTAACAAAAGGTACCGCCGATTGCAAAAAAATGTGACTGTACCGAAGTTTTTCTAGTAAAAACTTAAGTGGCCGCTGAGGGGCTCGAACCCCCGACCTCTCGAATGTGAATCGAACGCTCTAGCCAGCTGAGCTAAGCGGCCTACTATCCCAATTGTACCAGTCTCACACTGACATTGCATTCTAGTCATCTCTGATTTAAAATTCCCACCGATGAAAAAGAAAAGTCAAAAACCAATTATTTATGCATTTATCGATAGCCAAAATCTCAACCTTGGTACGAGCAAAGATATTGTTAAGCACAAGAAACGTATTTATAGTGGGTGGAGACTGGATTTTAAGAAATTTAGACTATATCTTCAATATTCATTACATGTAAGCAAGGCATTTCTGTTTATCGGCTATATTCCCGCTAATAAAATGCTGTATAAACGCCTCACCTCTTTTGGTTACACATTAATTTATAAGCAAACAATCTACGATTCGCACGGAAATACAAAAGGAAATGTCGACGCAGAGCTAGTACTAAATACTATGATAGAGTTTGAAAATTTCGATGAGGCAGTTATTGTCTCAGGAGACGGAGATTTCTTTTGTCTCCACGAGTATTTGGATAAGCAGGGTAAACTTCGGAATATAATTATTCCGAACAAATATTCCGAATCCAAATTGCTCGCTCCATTTCAAAAATATAAAAAATTTCTCTATAGGGAAAAAGATCGATTAGAAAGAAAGCCATAAAAAAACGGGAGGCGTCGCTCTATGACTCACGGTCATAGGGTCGTATTCTCCCTGGTGATAGCTTCATTGTAACACAAGCCCCAATAAGGTGTCAAACTCAGGTTTTTTTCCTTACAAGCTTGGCGGTGCGGACGATCTCATGTATTTCGCCGTCCGCACCCGTGAACTGGTTGCTGTTCGTAAGCTGAGCGTACTGGTTGAGGTATGTCGAGAGGGCACCCTGCAGATCCTTCATCTCATCCTTGAGCCCCTTCATCGTGGCCTGTACCGCAGCGACTGCATCTGTCTTTGCGAGTCGCTGCTTCACCTCGGCTTGTTTGCGTTTCACTTTGCCATGTTCTTCAGACACTTCGGAGTATTCTTTGTCCTGTTCGAACGTCGAATTGTGCATGTCCCGCTGGGTCTTGAGTTTCTCGCGGATTGCCGCAATATCGGTAAGGTAGCCCTTGATCATCTGTTCAAGGTCGAGGATTTTTTGTGCGGGATTCTCCGCATCGGGTGTTAGAGTTTGGTTCATAGATCATTGAGTATAACTTAGAATTCTAGGGAATTTCAAGAAGACGATTGATCAGTCTTACCCAATACTGTGTTTTTCCATTCCATTTCAAATTTGCCAACATCTCCAAATTGATTTTGAATCGCACCCTTTAATGATTCCCTGACACGATTCTCTTCCTTTTGTAATTCTTCAAGAGTCGCACCTTCAGATTGACTCCATTCTAGTGAATATTGTTTATATACCTGCACATTTCGCATGATCTCCCTCAATGCCTGAAGCCCACCTTTTTCCACGATAAACCTCACCAACGCACCTCCAACCCAGTATTGAGCACCTCTTTCAAACGGTTCAGATTGTCTTACTGCAAAAAGCTTATTGAGAGAGAGGTGCTCGATCATTCTTTCCCCAAAATCGGTATCCTCTGCAGCTCTTATTCGCTCATAAGTACCTGGAAGTTTTACCAACCTCAGCGCGACACGTATACCTGTCGGGTCATCGGCACTTAAAAAATCCGCAAATCCCTCGCTCAAATATATGGCAGTATCTGTGTCTCTGTCTGGATCTAGATCGAGAAATGTATCTTCGATAGTATGTGCTACTTCATGCACGAGTACATTGGGTACATCGCCACCTTCCTTATCAAAGATATGAGGCCTTAATACAATAGATTTTTTTCCATCATTTTCATCAGTTTGCGCTTTTGGTCCTTCATTATTCAGTATGGCAAGATAAGGAGGTATCGTATTAACACCCAGGTATCTATTTATGTGATTCGTTGCAACATCAATAATTCTTCGGTGTGATCCTTCTGTTTGATTCTGAGTATCGGCTCTTTTAACGAATGGTTGACGTCTCCCAAATTTAATCTCATTCGTACCAAAAGACTGGCCGGTATGATCTTCTGCCATAGTTTAATCCGAGAGCTCTGAGCGGGATACGGGAATCGAACCCGTATCTCATCCTTGGGAAGGATGCATACTACCACTGTACTAATCCCGCGAACGTCGAGAATATTATACTACAGCTCTTGACGTATCGAGCAAATTCCTTTAATCTAATCAGTAGCATGTTCACTCCGAAAAGGCTTCTCATTGTGATGACGCTGGTTGTCATCATTTTTGCGGTGTATTTCTGGTATCATGCGATCACGAAAATCACCATTGCGTCAGATATTCCGGGGATTACTGCGGCACTAAGTAACCAGAAATACTTCGAGCAAAAACTGGATGAAGTCGGTTTCTGGAAACCAGGCAATATCACTGTATACAGCCTCATGGGTACCGGGCCGGTAACTGCGAAAAAGATCAAAATAGTACTCACAGACGCACCGCAATTGTATGGAAGACTTGTGGAAGATCCAGCTAGCAATAAATCCAAGATATTTCGAAGTTACGGACAATTTTATGACGGAAGGAACGGGTATCTTACGGTATACTTACATGTTGACAGGACAGGATTAAATGATGATGAAATTAACCGGAAATATTCTGCGGAGCTCCTGACTGCAATATTCGATATGACGAATCAGAATGTACCCGAAATGATGGATTCAGCGGTACGGTATGAAAAACAAAAACAATTCCTCAACGCTTACTTCCAGAGTGAGATCGCTAAGTCTTATTTAGTTGTGTCGTATAAAAAATGAGAAAAAATATACTTCGAATTGCTCTTCACTTAATACTTTTCGTATTCTTTATATTGTCGATATATGTTAAATCAGTAGCAGCTCAGACTTGTTCCGGTCAACTTGGTATTTCAGCAAAAGTTGAAGTATGTACGAAAGTAGGAAGTACAAGTATAACAGCAAATACAATTTGCGATCCAGCTACGAATCCGCAGACTGGGCCACCATCTTGCTTATGTAGACAAGAATGTCCAGCAGGACCGTACAAGTTGACTTCATGCTCATCCCGAACTACAAGAGCAACGTGTGATTTAAGAGTTGGCTCGTTGTGTTATTCAGGATCTTGTACCTGGAACCAACCGAGTTCTCCTCCAAGCGGTGGGGGAAGCTCTGGCGGTACAGGCGCCAGTACTACAAATACGACCGATCCAAAATCGACTCTAGAGTGTTCGGGCGGTATCAGGTGTGATGGTTCGGCAGTAACAGGTACAGAGGGTCAAGTCGAATGTGGGCAGGGTGGAGTTGAATATAAATGCACCGCAGGACAGTGGGTAGGAACAGGGAGCAATTGTACACAAGGATGTAATGTTCCCTGTCCAGATGGTGTACTGTGTGATAATAGTGTATATACCGGATCTGGAGGGGAACTGGTGTGCGGGCAGAGAGATTCGAGCGGGAATGCCCACCAATTCCGTTGTTCGGCAGGTCAGTGGGTTGATACCGGTGTGACGTGCAATGATCAATGTCCTACTGCGAATGTCCCCGCACCGCTCCCACCGAGTAATCCCGGTGTTAGCATCGGGACTCCGGAAACACCGGCGAATGTATGTGCGCAAAATATTACATTATGTACTGGCGAAGGACTCGTCAATGCGGCTGATGGTCAGGTTTATTGCTGCGTGGATACGAATCAATATAAATGTACAGGTGGAGCATGGGTGAAGACGGGCTTAACATGTACAGGATGCACGGTTAATACTGCTCCGAGCGGATTATGTACGAACAGTATCACGACGTGTGACGGACAATTGTTGAATTCCGGTGCCGAAGGACAAGTTTTATGCGCTATGGACACCCGTCAATATAAGTGCACCAACGGATCTTGGACAGCTACAGGTGTTACCTGTAACGGATGCGAAACGACGACAGCGACTCCCGGCGGATCGACGACATGCGGTAATGGAACGATTGAGACCGGAGAAGTGTGCGATGCGGGGAAATCAAACGGTGAATGTCCAAATGCGTGGTGTAGTACGTCATGTACGAAGTGTTCCAATGATCCATCGGCACCCGTATTTTGTTCCAACGGCATAGCATGCGGTAATATCTTCACAAGTGGGTGGGTCGGAACGTCGTTTTGTGATATTAGTGGGGCGATACAAAAATGCGGGGAAAACGGCGATTATCAACCCACAGGTGAGACATGTACTTGTTCGATTCCGGCAACAGATTCAGGAGCCGGATCAGGGTGTCCGACTATTTCGCGATGTGATGGCGTGAATACAGAAGGAATGGAAGGCTCAGTACTCTGCGGATTGCAGGGTGTGGAATATCAGTGTACAAATGGAACTTGGAGGACGACTGGTAATGACTGTTCGGCTTCATGCAGGGCGGGAACGAATCCGTTTTGCGGTAATGGACTGGTTGAGACAGGGGAAGTTTGTGACCGGGGGCAGGAAAACGGGCCGTGTCCGTCCGGGTGCAGCACGTCGTGCACAGCCAATCCGGGATGTTCAACGACGGAGACGGCCACAGATGGGCAGGGGGGCGGCGATCAGACAGACACATCTCCCCAACAGGAAGCCGCCCCGTATGTCGAGTGCGATGTGAGGGTGCAGGCAGCGATACCAGGGATGACGACTGCAACTGCAAGCAATCCAGTCCTGTCCAGATTGATACTGGACGGGCCGACGAAGGTTGATACGGTACTGAAACTCACTTCCGAGGGATTCGGCACATTCGGGGGAGAGATCACGAAACGGCTGCGAAGCGGTGACTATGCATTTTATCTCAAAGTACCGAAGCACCTTGGCGTCATGGAGACCAATGTCAATATCAGCAGCCCGATCGTCGACGTGGATTTTTCGGACACGCCGATGCCGGCCGGGGATGTCAATCCCCAGGACGGCATCATCGATTCATATGACCTCTTCACAATCCGTTCATTATTCGGGAAAACGGATACCAGGAGCCTCACAGTGGCAGACCTTAATAACGACGGTATCGTGGATGTGAAAGACTTCGAACTTGCGGAAAAGTCAATGAATTATAAGTTCGATCAGTTTTTGCTGTTTCAGCAGTTCCGGGGTAGTCAGCAGGGAACACTGCATGACCAGTTTTAAGAAATTCAAACAATGAAAAACAGGACAATATTGATACTTTCGATCATTGTTATCGTAATTCTTTTGGGAGTCGTCGGAATACAGGTGCGCAATAATGCGAGAAAATCTGCGAACCAGAATCCCGCGCTGACTGAGGAACAAAAAAACAGCCCGAAAGGATATTTCGCACTCGAGTATGGCGCGGCCGAAGGGAATCAGGGCGTGATACGAGTCGGCAAACCGTTTACTGTGCAGCTCGTGGCGGATACCGGCAGCAATACGGTGAGCGATTATGATGCGGTATTGCAGTTTGACGGTGCCGATTTGAAGATCGGCACCACCCGGTCGCTTCTTGAAGGATTCACGGTCGCGCAGAAGGAATCAAACGGTACTATATTCATCACGGGCTACCGGAATCCGATGATGAAGACTGTAAAGCCGTTCCAGAAAACTCCTCTTTTATCATTCGATGTAGTGCCCGCCAAGACCGGGGTGTTCACGATTTCTCTTGTGAAACAATCCGGTACCGGCACGACCAAATATATTGATGAGAGCGGGACGAAACTCGTGCCTGCACTCAATTCCCTCCGGATTGTTGTGGTACCATGATAGCGGTGTATGAAAACGAACGCCGAGATCGTTGAACTTCTCAGGAATGTAGCGGCCGCGCATACAATACGCAAAGTGAACAGATTCCGTACGGTGGCGTATGAAAACGCCGCCGACAGTATCGAACAACTTCAGGAATCTATCTACAGCCTGTGGGAAGAGGGAAGGTTGGGAGAGGTTCCCGGTCTGGGTGAGACGATCACCGGGAACCTCATCGAGTACTTCAAGACGGGGCATTCGAAAAATTTTGACAGTGCGATGAAGGGGATATCCCCCGCCGTGTTCGAACTCATGAAAGTACCCGGCCTGGGACCGCTCAAGGCATATAAACTTAGCCAAAAATTCGCGCTGAACCATGCGGAAACGGCCGCCGCAGACCTGCGGCGGCACGCAGAGCGCGACGAAGTAGCACATCTTGAGGGATTCGGGGAGCGGTCACAGGGAGCGCTCATCGCCGGTATCGACCAATATCTCCGGACACGTTCTCTTCCCGAGCGTATCCCATACCAGACCGCGCACGAAATTGCGCAAAAAATTATCGCATATCTGAAGAAAAATACGAATATCACGCGCGTTGACGCGATGGGATCGCTGCGGAGACATGAGGCGACAATAGGTGACATAGATATCGCTGTCGCGGCCAAAAAGGGGCACGAAGCCGGGATTCTGGAATATTTCCTGGCCTATCCGGACAAGGAATCGGTGATCAATGCGGGCGGCACCAAAGGATCAATACGCGTGCCGCCCAACATCCGGGTTGATTTCCGCGTACAGGACTTACCATCATACGGATCCATGCTCCAGTATTTCACGGGCAGCAAAGCACATAATATCCTTCTTCGGGAGCACGCTCTATCCCGCGGTTATTCCCTCAGTGAATACGGTCTCAAACGGCTTGATGATATGAAAGAACGGATAATTCCCTTCGCCACTGAAGAGGCGTTGTATCATTTCCTGGGACTCGAATATATTGACCCCGAGCGAAGGAAGGGGACGAATGAAATCGAACAGGCGCTTCGTTAGTTGCGCGGGAGTACGAACCGTTGTCCGGGATAAATGAGGTCGGGATTGGGTATTTCGTTCGCCTGTACGATTTTCATATACATCAATCCGTCTCCGTACGCGCTCTCGGCGATATTCCAGAGGCATTCCCCCTCCTGCACGACATACGTCGGACCGGTGACCGTCACTTTAGCGCCTGTTACCGCCGCCTGTCCGGTCGTCTCACCGGCCGGCGACGGCGAAAGCGTCGGTGAAACGGACGGGAGCGATGCTTCCGATTGAGGAATAAGAAGCTTCTGCCCTGCTTCAAGGATGTACGGGGAATTCAGTTTATTGGCAGCCGCAATATCCTGCCAGCGGCTGCCATCCCCGTATACTGACTCGGCGACGGTCCACAGACCGTCGCCCTCTTCGACAACATACGTCTTTTGCATTGGTTGTGCCGTCGGGGTAACGACCTGCTTCGGCTGGAAAAACTCCGCAATTCTCGATCCGATACTTTTCTTCTGGACGGGAGTCGTCGTCGCAGCCGGCTGGCTTGGTGAGACGCGGCTCGGGACGTTCGTAAGGTCATTGACTTCCGCGGTCTTGGGCCGGATTATCAGAGACACCGCAATCACGAATACGAAGAGCAATGCAATGCCCAGGAGGAAATAAGGAAATTTATTTTGTACGCGCTCAACGACAAGATCGAATCCTGTCGGGCTTTGCGATCCTTGAGCCATAGCACCTATTTATAGCACAATTATTTGCCGTGTCAAGATGAAGCAGTGTTTAAAATAAACTTGACAAGCTAATAAAAATTAGTGTACCATATCCCTGTGGGGGGGGATATATGGCATTCAGACCAAAAGATATTAAAGAACGCACATTACACCGTCTCAAGATCGTCAGGGGACATCTCGCCAAAGTGACTGAAATGGTTGAGAATGATCAATATTGTATCGACGTGATCCACCAGTCTCAGGCAGTACAGAGCGCCCTGAAAGAAATCGATACCATCATTCTTGAGCACCATTTGCGGGGGTGTGTGACTGATGCAATCAATCATGGCCGGCAGGATGAAGCAATTCGTGAGGTTCTTGCAGTATTCAAGAAAAAAGATTGATCGGACGATTAGAAAATAGTATGGATGTATTAACTATTTTTATCACGGGACTATTCGCGGGGGGCCTCACTTGTCTTGCCGTCCAGGGAGGGTTGCTTGCGAGTTCCGTGGCGCATCAACAACACAATGAAGATGGGGCAGCGCGCCACAGCAGCGCGCTGCCGGTACTCTCCTTCCTCATCTCACGCATAGCAGTTTACTCTCTTCTTGGTCTGATACTCGGCGCTTTCGGATCAGCATTGACGATATCAATCCCCATGAGGGCAGCACTCCAAACCGTTGTTGCAGTTTTCATGATCGGTACAGCACTAAACCTACTCAACATCCATCCTTTTTTCCGGCGTTTCGTCATCCAGCCTCCACGGTTCCTGATGAGAATGGTGCGTAATCAGGCACGAAGCAGGAGAATTTTCGGCCCCGCACTACTCGGTGCGTTCACCGTGTTCATCCCGTGTGGAGCAACCCAAGCCATGATGGCATACGCGATCTCGACGGGCACTCCGGTGTATGGAGCCCTGACGATGTTCACATTCATTTTGGGTACGTCTCCTTTGTTCTTCGCGGTGGGTTACGTATTCAGGAAGATGGGTAAGTCCGTAAGCCCTCTCATGAACAAAGCCGCCGCCGCGGCAATAGTACTGGTTGCGTTGTACACACTATACGGAGCATTCATGCTCACCGGCAATACTATTCCGTTCAGGAGGGTATCCACCGGCTCCGGGGGAGGAAGCGGCGCGGCCGTCAAGACGGTGAGCCGCGCCGTCATATATTTCACACAGTCAGGATACGTCACCGAACCAAAGGAGATTAATATTGCCACCGGATCCGAACTCACACTCAAACTCGTGAATACGGAAGGAGCGGGATGCATCCAGGCATTTACGATTCCTTCGCTCGGGATTCAAAAAGTCATTCCGGTTGGAGCTGTTGATCAGATTGTGATAAAAGTTCCCGATGTCCCTGGTGAACTGGCATTCATGTGCAGTATGGGAATGTATCGAGGCACAATAAAAGTATTATGAACCACAAACAGTCGCACGAAATCACCCTCAAAATCGGCGGGATGCACTGTACGAGCTGTGCAATGAATATCGATTTTGAGCTGGAAGATCTGGAAGGTGTGCTGGACTCCCATACCAATTATGTCCGGATGATTACGATTGTCCGCATCCATCCGGACAAAACCACGCATACAGACATTATCAACGTCATTACCGCACTTGGCTATACCGCGGAGCTCATACAATGAAAAATCATGTGGAAAAAAATAGATTTACCGTCTATGGGATGCACTGCGCTTCATGCGCATCGATAATCTCCAAAAAAGTCGGCGCACTCGAAGGTGTTCAGTCGTGTAATGTAAGCATTGCAACAGAACAAGCTGAAATCGTATTTGATCCTGGAAGCGTTACTGTGAATGATATGAATAAAGTGATCGAACCTCTCGGTTATTCGATTGCTCAGCAAAATGCACATGATAAGGTTCATGAATCTGAATCAATGCAGGGAAGCGTTTCCAGTCAAATGAAGGCAATCGTCCCTATGGCGATAACGAGCATTTTGGTGATGGTCTGGGAAATTGGAGCTGAACCCTTGAGAATTTGGCCGGAAATGCCGCCGGCTCTCATGACGTTCTTTCACCATCTGTTTCCGATATTTGCTACATACGTACTTTTTGTAGTGGGCATTCCATATCTGAAAGGCGCATATCGTTTTTTTCGATACGGTTCCGCCAATATGGACAGTCTTGTTGGAATAGGTACGACCGTAGCTTATTTATATAGCTTCATCGTTTCAGCTTTCGAAGACTTGCTCGCACCATACCTCGGTGTTAAGCAGAATTATTACGATGTGACGATAGTTGTAATTGCATTTATCACGTTCGGGAAATATCTGGAAACCAGGTCCAAAAAAAAGACGGGTGATGCGATCCAGAAACTTATCGACCATCAGGTCAAGAACGCGTTGGTGGTGCGGAACGATATCGTATCAGAGATACCTGCAAGCGAAGTAGTGGTTGGTGATATTATGGTGGTCAAACCGGGACAGAAAATACCGACGGACGGAATTATTATCGAAGGGGATACTTCGGTTGACGAATCGATGATTTCGGGGGAGCCGATCCCGGTGAGCAAGAGAATCGGAGATACCGTGATCGGCTCCACGATCAACAAGCAGGGCTCGATCCGTGTCCGCGCCACGAAGGTGGGCGCGGACACCGTACTAGCACAGATTATCGCAATGGTTGAGCACGCGCAAAGTTCCAAAGCACCTATTGAGCGCCTTGCAGACCGAGTTTCCGCCGTATTTGTGCCGACAGTCATGGGTATTGCCGTTTTGGTCTTTGCGATTTGGTTGATCGTTGGTGCTCAATTCTTGCCATTTGCACAGGCTCTTCCGCTTGGGTTACTCTCATTTGTGGGAGTGCTCGTCATAGCGTGTCCCTGTGCGATGGGTCTTGCAACTCCTACAGCGGTTATTGTGGGCGTGGGGCGTGCAGCGGCACAAGGGATATTGATCAAAGATGCGGAATCACTTCAGAAGCTGAGTTCTGTAAATTATGTGGTTTTCGATAAGACAGGGACACTTACAGAGGGAGCTCCCGAATTGACAGATATTAAAACAATTCGCGATATGAATGAGTCAGATGCGTTACATATCATTGCTTCCCTTGAGGCACATTCGGAGCATCCAATAGCACATGCGATCGTGAAACGGGCACGCAGTAGCGGTGAGAGAAATTATGCAGTTTCGAAGTTTTCCGTCCTTGAAGGAAGAGGTCTGAAAGGAATTATTAATAAAAAAAATTACTTTGCAGGCAATAAGACGCTTATGTCGGAGCTCTCAATCTCAACGGATGACAGTATCATCGATACTTTCGCTTCGGAGGGCAAGACTCCGGTTATTTTGGCAGATTCAAAAAAAGTACTCGCCTATTTCGGAATAGCCGACCCGGTTCGTGATGGCGTCAAACAGGTCGTTGACCGGCTCCATTCTCTTAACATTAAGACCGCCATGCTCACCGGGGATCATCGCAATACAGCAAATTACATCGCCCGCACCGTTGGGATTGATACAGTAATTGCAGAAGTATTGCCGGGAGGGAAAGCTGAAGAAATCAAAAAGCTTCAAAAAAACGGACACAGAATCGCTATGGTGGGGGATGGTATCAACGATGCGCCCGCACTTGTGACGGCGGATGTCGGGATTGCGATGGGGAGCGGGACCGACGTTGCGATTGAATCGGCGGGAATTACACTACTGGGCGGCGCGATTGCGAAAGTTCCCACGGCGATTCGCGCCGCCCGCGCTACGATGGCAGTTATCAAACAAAATCTTTTCTGGGCATTTATTTACAACATCATCGGGATACCGGTTGCCGCCGGCGCACTCTATCCGGTGACGGGATTGCTTCTCAGTCCGGCGATCGCCGGCGGCGCCATGGGATTCAGCAGTATTTCTGTCGTTCTCAACTCGCTACGGCTCAAAACGAAACGAATCTGACAGTACGACTTGCAACTGATGTTCTATAGGTGTTACAATCGGAGTGTTAATCAGTTTTAAAGATTATTATGGACATTAACATCAACACGATTGCGATAGGAGCTGCGGTATTATTCGCACTCTACGTTGTGAGCATTTATAACGGGCTAATCACGCTGCGAGCCCGGATCAAGGAAGCGTTATCAGGAATCGATGTACAGCTCAAGCGAAGAGCGGACCTGATCCCGAATGTTGTCGAGACGGTCAAAGGGTATGCAAAGCATGAAAAAACAGTGTTTGAGAATGTCACGAAAGCGCGAACGGCCCTCATGAAGGCCGATACGCTTGAGCAAAAGGCACAGGCAAACGATATGTTGACCGGAGCACTCAAGTCGTTGTTTGCAGTCGCAGAAGCATATCCCCAGCTTCAGGCAAGCGAGAATTTCAAGGAATTACAGCGTCAACTTGAAGATACAGAGGACAAGGTCGCGTACTCGCGCCAGTTTTATAACTCGAATGTGCTCGATTACAACACCCGTGTCCAGACATTCCCATCCAACATCATAGCTTCGATGTTCGGATTCCGTTCGGAAGTATTTTTCGAAGCGGGAGCGGAAGACCGTAAGAATGTCAAAGTGAACTTTTCATGACAGTCTACAGCCAGATTGCACAGAATAAGGTGAAAAGCTTCTTTCTCATCGCGCTGTTTATGGGGCTTTTCACGCTCGTTTTTTACCTCGTTGGAACGGTGAGCGGTAATCCGACGGGATACCTTGTGATGGGACTGGGTATATCGTGCGTTTCCAGTTTCACAAGTTATTTTTTTTCGGACAAAATGGTTCTGGCAACTACAGGAGCCAAGCCGGCAACCAAAAAAGAATATTTTGATTTCTATACCGTTGCGCAGAATGTTGCATTGGCGTCCGGTCTGCCGATGCCCAAGCTCTATGTCATGCAAGACGAAGCGATGAATGCATTTGCAACGGGACGCGACCCGAAGCACGCAGTAGTCGCGGCCACCACCGGGCTCCTGAAGAAACTTGACCGGGCCGAGCTCGAGGGTGTCATAGCGCATGAGCTCGGCCACATCAAGAATTACGACATTCTTTTCTCCTCAATCGTCGCTGTGCTCGTGGGAACACTCGTACTGGTATCGGATTGGATCATGCGGAGCTTCATGTTTTTCGGCATCCGCCGGGATGACCGCGAGGAGCGATCCAATCCGCTTCAGCTGATATTCCTCATCATTACACTCGTTTTGGCACCGCTTGCCGCGACACTCATCCAGCTTGCGGTGTCGCGGCGGAGAGAATACCTTGCTGATGCAACTGGCGCGCTCGTCACACGCAATCCCGACGCACTCGCGCGCGCCCTCCAAAAAATTTCGGGAGATCCGCGACCTCTGCAGAGAGCATCGGGTGCCACCGCCCATCTTTTCATCAGCAATCCATTCAAGAATAAGTCGATGCAAAGTAAGGTGCAGAGCCTGTTCAGCACTCATCCTCCCGTCGAAGACCGCATCAAGAAACTTATCGAAATGTGATACTCTCCTGCTCCCTCGTAAAACGTAAAATATTTGGTGTCCTGCTCCTTCGGAATGCGAAATATATATCCTTCAGTCGCAGGTAAGAATACATATAGTTCCTCCCTCATGTCTCTCATCTCCTCTTGTTCTCAAAGCACCTCCGATTGTTAATCCCGCTCGATATCATACCTCATGGATTTCTCAAGCGCCAAGGAAATACCCGTTGACCATGACAACCGCTTGTGAGGATTATCTATCGCTTGTTGAATAATCCTTAATAGCGCATGAGAAATCCATTCGGTATTGATATCTTCACGGGATATAGATAGAAGGAATACTGCGGAATGTGACATATTCTCACCGCGCCGGAAGGAATAACAAACAAAATGATAGTACAACAATAATGAGGTTGAGCGGTCAACGGGTATTTATTGCGCTTTGAGAATATGGCAGAGAACGGAGTATTCCTTTCAGAGTCATAACGTACTCGAGGAATATTTATCGAATTCACGAATCAGAATGAAAACAGAAGCGGTCACATATATAATGCAATATACGATATGTGCGGAATTGCAGGGATGTGGGGTTTCAAGGATGAAGCGCTTGTGAAGCGCTTTTCCAAGCTTCTTGAGCATCGGGGACCCGACGGAGAAGGAATCTACACGTCGGGATCGGTCACACTTCTGAACCGCCGGCTCGCGATCATCGACAGAGCCGGCGGAAACCAGCCGATTTTTAACGAAACGAAATCTGTCGTCACGGTATACAACGGGGAAATCTATAATTACCGCGAATTGAGGGAAGAGCTCGTACGTGCAGGTCATACATTCCGGACGGAGTCCGATACGGAAGTCATCGTTCACGGATATGAGGAGTGGGGGACACAATGTTTCGACAGATTCAACGGTATGTTTGCAGTCGCGCTCTACGATATCAGGAAGAAGAAACTCATCCTCGCGCGCGACCACTTCGGCATCAAGCCTCTCTATTATGCGCTGTCTCCGAAGCAGGACCGATTCGTATTCGCATCCGAAATCAAACCGCTTCTTGAGAACGCGTTTCTTAAAATTGCACCGAATGACAGGATTATTTACCGGTATCTCCAGTTCCGGATCCATGACGAATCAAAGGAAACATTTTTCCGGAATATATTCAAAGTGATGCCGGGGGAAGTCTTGACAATCAGTACTGAAGGCGTCGAGCATGATATGTACTCGGATTTGCAGAACGAACTGCTCAAACCCACTCATAAACGGTATGCACGCTCCGATGCAGAATCTTTCAAAAATATCCTGGTGGATTCTGTGCGCATGAGGCTCATGTCGGAAGTGCCGGTGGGAACATGCTTGTCGGGGGGGCTCGATTCTTCCGCAGTCGTCTCGATCATTCATTCCTTGCTGGAGAAAAATGATGTCGAAGCGCATGCCGTTGGCGTACGGCAAAATACGTTTTCGGCGATTTTCCCGGGTGCGGGGAACAATGAAGAAAAATACATCGACGAGCTTGTGAGGAAGCTGAAGACTGTTCGGGTTCACAAAGTGTTCCCCGACTCGGAAGATTTCGTGCGAGAAATGAAGGATTTCGTACGCACTCAGGAGGAGCCGACAGTAAGCACCGGACCATATGCACAGTTCAAAGTAATGGAAGAAGTTCGCAAGCATGTCACGGTCGTACTCGATGGACAGGGTGCCGATGAGATGCTTGCGGGCTACCTGCCATATTATGTTGTCTATGTCCGGAGTCTCCTCCGGCAGGGGAGATATATCGATGCAGTTCGGGAAGTGTTCTTCAGCTTCGATATTTTCCTCATGCTGTTAGTCATGAAAGTGAAGATGATCCTGTCCCATGATAAATCGGTCAAGGCGCGCGAACTCATGAATCCGGCATTCGCGCGCACATACGCCGACGAATCGTTTCATCCCGTGACTGATGATCTCAAAAAACGACTTGTCCAGGATATATTCGCGAACAGTCTCCCTTCACTGTTGCGCTATGAGGACAAAAACAGTATGAAGTTTTCCGTTGAGGGCCGGGTACCATTTTTGGATTTTCGGCTCGTGCGATATATTTTCGGATTGACAGAGGACGCTATCATCCGGTACGGATGGAATAAGTACTTACTCCGCATGGCAACGAAGCAGTTCCTTCCCCGGCTGATCCGCAAGCGGCGGAACAAAATCGGTTTTACGACACCGGAGTACGACTGGTTCCACACAATCAAACCGCAATTATATGAGATCGTATTGAGTCAATCGTTTGCTAACAGACCGTACTTCGACCAGCAGAAGGTGTTGAAAGTGCTCCATTCGTTCGTCGAAGGCAAGATGGATGACACATTGTTGTTGTGGCGGATCATCAATGTTGAGCTCTGGCTCCGAGAATTTTTTGATCATCTTGAAAAATCGGATGAACAGAAAGCAGAGAAACCCGTCGTGCCGGAGATCACTGCGGGTGAGAAGTCGTACATACGCCATCTTATCCAAACCGGTGTCTTCGCAAAAGGGGACGATTTCAGCGTGAAAATTTCCTCATATGTGAACAGCGAATTACTTAGTAAGAAAGAAATTCCGAAGCGCAAGTGGTATGTATTCGTTTCCGAAAAAGTAGTGGCGATCGCCCAGGGGCGATCGCATTTCGTATGGGATATCAAACCGGGATTTGCCGCCCGGCATCTGTATCCCCTTGTGACGAAATCACCGTACGGTATAGGGCTGCGGAGTCCATGGACGATGCAGCTTGCGATTGATGAAGCCGGACTCCTCCGCATTTTGACGGCAAGTGTCGTCGCGGCCGTTACACGGCCGCTCGGCATCAAAGGGATGTTTTATCGTATCGCAGGTTCCAACGTTTCGGCGATCGACGGCCCGACCGAGTATTCTCTGTACCCTTCGAATGTGTCAGCCAAGCTCGGACCCAAGAATCCCAAAGAGTCCGCGTTCGCGATCCGGCTTGAGATCGAACGCGGACTGACCGACCAACAGCGAGCGACATTCGGCGGCCTCGTCATCATAGATGCCAATGACATCGGCCGCAACATCCTCGGTAATGCAACTGACGTGCCCGATAGCATACTTGCCGATATCTTTCGGGACAACCCGATGGGCCAGGGGAAACAGCAGACCCCTCTTGCAATCGTCACAGAACAACGATAACATTTTTAGGTACATTCGTAGATACCTGCTCCTTCGGAATGCGTAAAATATGCGGTTCTCATACACAATAAATACCCATAAACTCGGTAACCGTCTGTTTGGTTTGGTTATTCTCTTCAATTGGTATCCTGCGGTGTCTTGAGAACCGCATATATTTACGCATATCCTTCAGTCGCAGGTGATAATACATGTAGTTCCTTCCTCATGTCTCTCATCTCCTCTTGTTCTCAAAGCACCTCCGATTGTGCTCCAAAGGTGGAACTGGTTACTGTTGGTACAGATTCCTTATTCATACATTGACTCTCCTCTCGTGGTAGCACAATGAGAACAAGAGGATCTGACAGACATTTCGGAAGGAATACTCCGGGATTTGACATATTCTCACCGCGCCGGAAGGGATAACAAACAATACGATTAATCAACAATAATCAGGTTGAGCGGTCAACGGGTATTTATTGCGCTTTGAGAATAGGGCAGATAACGCAGTATTCCTGACAAATAGTATTGAGTGGGATTATCCGAGGAGTTCTTTGACGAAATAGTGGGTGGTGGCGAGGATCGCAGATCCGAGCACGATGGAAGCGACGAAGCTCGCATGTTCGTTTTGGGGGATCAAATAAAGATCCATGAGCCCCCATGCCCCGCGCCAAAACATGACAACCCCGAGACCGACAATGAGTGCCTTCAACACAACCCTTTCCCTGCGCGGTATCAATAATTTCCTTTTCCGGTGTTTCTTCATTCTTACTTTCACGATATCACATTTAAGGAAACTGGACAACACTTCCGTACAGATTTTTGGTATTATCTAGCCATGAATGTTCCGAAACTTTCATCAGATGACATAGTACATCTTGCCCGCCTTTCTGCACTTAAACTTGACAGTGAAGAGCAGGAAAAAATCCGTTCACAGTTCGATGAGACGCTTACATATGTTGATAATATGAACGAACTCGATATCACCGGCATTTCAGGAGGAATGCACCTCTCCGGTACACAGAATATTTTTTTCGAAGACGGGACGAAGAACGATAGGAACCTTACCGTGCAGGAGGCAACGGCAAACAGCGCTAAGAGCAAAGACGGTTATTTCATTGTTGACCGGATCTTATGATACGAACAGGCGCATCGCTTCTTGAGCTTAAGGATCAGGTTGATAAAAAAGTTATTTCGCAGACAGAACTTTATACATATTTCAGGAAACGGATCTCCCGATTTGACAAGACGCTCAATAGTTACGTTACGATTCCGGATGATGAAGTGGGATTCCCTCTTGCGATCAAAGATAACTTTTGCACTACGGGAATCCGCACGACAGCTTCGTCGAAGGTGCTTGATAATTTCATACCTCCGTATGAATCGACCGTGACGAAACGGCTTGCGGGAGAAGGGTTCGGGGTATTGGGGAAAACGAATATGGATGCATGGGCTCACGGATCTTCGACGGAAACATCGGATTATGGGCCGACGGCGAATCCGTGGGATATCGAACGGGTCGCCGGAGGCTCATCGGGGGGTTCTGCGGCGGCGGCAGCCGCATATCTCACGCCGGCGGCGATCGGGAGCGAGACTGCCGGCTCCATACGACAGCCTGCCGCCTGGTGCGGTGTCGTAGGACTGAAGCCGACGTACGGCCGGGTCAGTAGATACGGTGTCATCGCGATGGGTAGCAGCTGGGACTGCCCCGGCCCGATCACGCGCACCGTTGAGGATAGTGCGTACCTGCTAGGCATCATCGCAGGGAATGATCCGTATGACGCAACATCAACGCAAACAGTCGTACCCGATTATCGCGCCGCACTCAAGACCAAGAAGAAACTCAAGATCGGCGTATGCGAGAGTTATTTCGAAGGACTTGATGATGATTTCGCCTCCGTCCTGAGGAAAGCTGTCGCAATTTTTGAGAAACTCGGCCACGAGGTGACCCCTGTCGAAGTCTTCTCTCCGAAATATGCAATATCGGTGTACACGATCCTCCAGAGAGCGGAGGTTTCGTCCAACCTTTCCCGGTATGACGGGATTCGATATGGCAACAACCGGTCTTTCTTCGGCAGTGAGGCAAAGCGGCGGATCATGCTCGGCACGTATACACTTTCACACGGATATTATGACGCATACTATAAAAAAGCGGAAAAAGCTCGGATGCTCATCGTGCAGGATTTTGCAAACGCGTTCAAAAAATATGATGTGATTGTCGGTCCGACGACACCATGTCCCGCGACGAAAATCGGGGATATGGCAAAATATCCGTTTTTTGGAGAGCTGATGGACCAAATGAACGAGCCGGCGGCCGCGGCAGGAATCCCTGCGATCAATGTACCCGCCGGCCTCACCAAAGAAGGCCTCCCCGTCGGTCTCCAGATCATGGGGCGGCGTTTCGACGAGGAAACGATCCTCAACGCCGCCCATTACTATGAAATGGAAACGAATTTCTTCAATATGCGCGAAGAATTATTACAAAATTACCGTGATTGAAATGAGCGATTATTCACCCGTCATCGGTCTGGAAATACACGTCGAACTCAAGACGCAATCCAAGATGTTCTGCCAGTGCAGTGCAGACTATTTCGGCAAGAAACCGAACACCAATACCTGTCCCGTCTGCCTGGGTCTGCCGGGAGCCTTACCGGTGCCCAACAAAAAAGCGGTGGAATGGACAGTCAAGATCGGTAAAGCGCTCAACTGCACGATCAACACGATCACCAAATTCGACCGCAAGCATTATTTTTATCCCGATCTTCCCAAGGGATATCAGATCAGTCAGTACGACGAGCCGATCGCCATAAAAGGGTATGTTGAAGTCAACGGAAGGAAGTTCGGCATCACTCGAGTCCATCTGGAAGAAGATACGGGCAAACTCCAGCACAAAGGGAAGCAGACGCTCGTAGACTTCAACCGGTCTTCCGTACCGCTCGTTGAGATCGTGACCGAACCGGACTTCGATAATTCCGACGATGTTAAGAAGTTTCTTGAGGAGCTCCATACGATCATCCGGTATCTTGATGTGTCTGATGCGGACATGGAGAAAGGCTCTATGCGGCTTGAGCCAAATATCTCACTGAAGAAACCCGGACAGTCGGAACTCCCCCCGTACAAAGTGGAAGTGAAAAATATCAATTCTTTCAGTTTCGTGAAAAAGGCGGTGGACTATGAATTGAAGCGTCAGGAAGAAATCCTGGAGAAAGGCGAAACGCCTCCGCAGGAAACGCGGGGATACGACGAAGACAAAGGGATCACGGTGAGCCAGAGGAGCAAAGAAGAGGCTCATGATTATCGGTATTTTCCCGAGCCGGATATTCCTCCGCTCGTGTTGGAACAATCATATATCGATTCCGTCACATTGCCGGAACTCCCCGCGCAAAAGTCAGCACGGTTCGTGTCGAAATACGGTCTTCGCGAGACAGATGCGTTTATCATGACACGAAATGCAGATCATGCGGAATACTTCGAGAAGATATGTATCAAAATGAATGATCCCAAACTTGCACAGCCGGTAGCGAATCTCATCATCAACAAAAAGCTCGGAACTGATCTAGGTGTGGATGAATTCGTCCGTAAAGCGGCGGACATGCTCAAGCCGAAAGAGACCGATCAGGGAGCGTTGTCCGCCGCCATTTCCAAAGTAATTGCCGCGAACGAAAAAGCGGTGAATGACTATAAAAGCGGCAAAGAATCGGTAATCATGTATCTGGTCGGCCAGACCATGCGCGAAATGAAAGGTCAGGCCGACCCCCAAACCGTCAAAAAATCTCTTCAGGATGCGCTCCGTTGAAAATTGTTAGAGATTGTGATAAAGTTCAACTGCAATATACTTGTATTAATATATGTCAGCTGAAAATCCTCGTATCGGTCCGGAAATGAGATTGCCGTCATTACTAAGTGTAGCTGAATATGCTCAATCGCTCGGCGTACCTATTAAAACATCCTTAGATGAGGGGCATTTTGAAATATATAGAAGAAATCAGGAAAAAATAGATCGGGCTTTATTTCCCGATCGATCATTTTATAACCCATCCGAGAAAGACTTATATGAAGCTACACGAATTATAATTACAGGACTCCCTTTCTGTGAATCAAGTGGCATTTCAACAAGAAGTGTTAATAATATATATACAGGAAGTTTTCACTGTGTACATACGATTGAGCCGGCCTATTTTGGTGGTAAAGGTCTCGCTCAACCGCTCATACTATATGAATCAGCTGGCGATGAAATAGAATTGCATGGTTTAAGATTATTGTTCGCTATTCCAAATAAGTATGGTGGGTTTGATTATAGTACAGATTTAGATTTCAATATGAAAACGACGCCTGAAGAATATAAAGCAATTATAGATACAAGTATAAAAAATTCATTAATTACTGTATTCAATGCACTGGGAAAAAGTTCAACGCCAGCCCAAGCTCGGTATCTTTTCAGCATGATGCAAGAAGAATCTAATCGTTGAAAAAGAGGGGTGTATGGCGTACTCTTAAAGGTACCTTTTATGTCATTCGTTCACCTTCATCTTCATACGGAGTATTCGCTTCTTGACGGGATGACGCGGATCAGGGACGTCTTCAAGAAAGCGAAAGAATTCGGGATGCCCGCGGTTGCGATCACCGATCACGGCGCACTCTATGGCGCGTTCAAATTTTTCATTGCGGCCAAGGAACACGGAATTAAACCTATTATTGGAATGGAGGCGTACAAAGCGTCTGGGTCGCGCCTCGACAAAAACGCTCCGGGTGGGCGCGACCAGAACCACCTCGTCCTGCTTGCGAAGAATCTCACCGGGTACAAGAATCTCATGAAGATCAGCAGCGAGGCATTCATCGACGGATTTCATTACAAACCCCGTGTTGATTTCGAACTCCTGAAAAAATACGGGGAAGGACTCATAGCGTTGTCAGGCTGTCTGTCGGGGGAGATTCCTCAATATATTCTCGCGAACCAGCACGAAACCGCCAAGAAAGTGCTGAAACAATACCTCGACATTTTCGGCAGTGATTTTTATCTCGAACTTCAGAGGCATCCGAATGTTCCGGAGCTCGACCACGTAAACGCGGAACTCGTCAAACTGTCGCGGACATTCGGAGTACCGATTGTTGCGACGAACGACGTGCATTATCTCAATCAGGAAGATGCATACGCTCAGGAAATCCTGCTGTGCATCCAGACGGCGCGGACGATCATCGAGAAGGATCGTCCGCTCAGCATGTATGACGTGCCGGATTATTATTTCAAATCGCCGGATCAGATGAGACAGCAGTTCAGCGACTATCCGGAAGCGATTGAGAATGCGCTGAAAATCGCGAGCATGTGCAATGTTGAGATACCGCACGGGAAGATGATCCTCCCGCAATATCCGATTCCGGCGGGATATACGCCGGAACATTATCTCAAGAAACTATCATATGAAAATAGGGAGCGCGTGAAGGGTTTCTCGACGGACGAAGTGACGAAACGGATGGATTATGAATTGGATGTCATCAATCAAAAAGGGTATGCGAATTACTTCCTGTTCGTGCAGGATTTCGTCAACTGGGCGAAAGATCATGATATTGCGGTAGGGCCCGGCCGCGGGAGCGCGGCCGGATCAATCGTTTCCTATTGCCTCCGGATCACAGACATCAACCCGCTCGAATACAAACTGCCGTTTGAGCGGTTCCTCAATCCGGGCCGCCCGTCGCCGCCGGATATCGATATCGATTTCGCCGATATCCGGCGGGATGAAGTCCTCGCCTATGTCCGCAACAAATACGGTGAGGACAAAGTCGCACAGATTATCACGTTCGGAACGATGGAGTCACGGATGGCGGTGCGGGACGTCGGCCGCGCACTCGGTATGAGCTATGCGCAGGCCGATCGGATCGCTAAGATGATCCCGCCGCCAAAACAGGGATTCAATATGAAGCTCGCCGACGCGATCAAGGAGACTCCCCAGCTGCAGATCGCATACACCACAGAGACAGATACGAAGAAAATGCTCGATGTGGCACAGCGTCTGGAAGGACTGCCGCGGCACGCAAGCGTGCACGCGGCAGGAGTGATCATCTCGGACAAACCGCTTACAGAGTATGTTCCTCTTCAAAAAGAGGCAAAAGAAGGCAAGATCATCACTCAGTATGACATGTATAGTCTGGACCTCAATGCGGTATCTGAGAACAAAGCGGTCGGTCTCCTCAAGATGGATTTCCTTGGGCTTCGCAATCTTACGATCCTGGAGAAATCCATTGAGTTTGTCCGGTCGACGAAAGGTATCAAAGTCGAAATGCACGAGGTGCCGCTGGATGACCGGAAGACGTATGATCTCATCGGCACCGGCAATACGATCGGTGTGTTCCAGCTTGAATCGGGAGGGATGCGCCGGCTTGCGAAAGAAATCAAACCGACCAAAATGAGCGATATCACTGCCATGGTGGCTCTCTATAGGCCGGGCCCGATGGATCTGATTCCCGAGTTCATCGCCGGCAAGAAGAATCCCAAAACCGTCAAGTATCTGCACAAGGATCTCAAGACGGTGCTTGAAGAAACGTACGGAATTCTCGTATATCAGGAGCAGGTCATGACGATTGCGACCACCCTCGCCGGATTCAATATGAGCGACGCGGATCTTCTGCGCATGGCTGTGGGGAAGAAGAAAAAATCACTCATGGAAAAAGGGAAGAAAGCGTTCCTGGAAGGCATGATCGCAAAAGGGTATCCGAAAACACTCGGACCGAAAATATTCGGATTCATAGAGAAGTTCGCAGCATACGGATTCAACAAAGCACATGCCGCCTCATATGCGCTTATCGCGTATTGGACCGCATATATGAAAGCCAACTTTCCGGTGGAGTTCATGACTGCACTCCTTACTGCGGAGCTCCAGGGTGTCGCCGGCCCCATGCGCGAGATCAAGATGGCTCAGACGTTGGAGGAGTGCCGCAAAATGTCCATCACCGTACTGCCACCGGATATCAACAAATCGCACAAGGATTTCGTTATCGAGGGCGCCGCGATCCGGTTTGGTCTGTCCGCGATCAAGAATGTCGGTGATGCCGCAATCGAGAGTGTCATTGCGGCGCGCGACTCGGACGGTCCGTTCGTAGGTCTTAAGGATTTCCTTACCCGTGTCGATCTTCGCAAAGTCAATAAGAAAACGGTGGAAAGTCTCGTCAAGGCGGGTGCCTTCGCCGACTTCAGCACCCGCGCATCGATGCTTCACTATTATCCCGTTCTCGTCAAGGAAGTGAACGATGCCAAGGAAGAAGTGGAGAAAGGGCAGTTCGGGCTCTTCAGCGAATCGCACAAAGTGCAGAAACATCTGAAAGACACGTTCGCGCAGATGCCCGAACTGCCCGATGACGTCATGTTCACGATGGAGAAAGAGGTGATCGGATTCCTCATCAACAAGAATCCGCTCACCCGCTTCAGTACGATCATCGAAGAGAAGGCAACGAAGAAAATCGGCGAAATCACCGCGGAAGACATCGGGAAAAATCTTATCCTTGTCGGCATCCTGAGCGGGAAGAAAGTCATCACGACCAAGAAGAATAACGAAGAGATGGCGTTCCTCAATTTTTATGACGAAACGGGATCGATCGAAGTCGTTGTCTTCCCGAAGATGTATGCCAAACTGGCGTCGTCGCTCTCCATGAACCAGGTGCTCATCTTCAAAGGCAAAGTATCACAGCGCGACGACGCCCTCTCTATACTTATGGAGAACGGAATGCTGTTAAAATAACTACTTTTCCGCTCGATTTCATACCTCATAGATTTCGCTACCTATCCTCCGTATCCGTCCATACTTCTTGTTCTCAAAGCACCTCCGATTGTGCTCCAGAGGTGGAACTGGTTACTGTTGGTACAGATTCCTTATTCATACATTGACTCTCCTCTCGTGGTAGCACAATGAGAACAAGAAGTAGTGTACGGATTACGTCGGATAATTTTGTATTGTTACACCTGCGACTCAAAGGATATGCGTAAATATATGCGGTTCTCAAGACACTGCAGGATGCCAATTGAAGAGAATAATCAAACCAAACAGACGGTTACCGAGTTCATAGGTATTTATTGTGTATGAGAACCGCATATTTTACGCATTCCGAAGGAGCTGATTTTCAAACATATTTTGTTTTCCGAAGGAGCAGGACTGACGGAATGAGTTTCAAATACTATCAATTGATATAATCAGAATGTGAAAAAAGTCACTTCCGAATTTGAGTTGGAGGAACATGCACCAAGCGAAGTAAAAAAACGATCTAAGAGTCGAACCGGGTGGGAATATATGTCGAGCCCGGGAGTATACTTGATAGTGCCGATACTCGCCGGACTCGCGTTCGGAATATGGCTTGACAGTGTATTCGCAACGAAACCGATTTTCACGCTCATATTCCTTCTTGCAGGTGTAGTGTCCAGCATGTATAATTTGAGCAAATTAACGCAGACGCACGCGCACAAGGAATGACAACCACTACGTACGAGGAGAACGCAGATCAGCTTCATGCGACGCAGGAGGCTCTCCCTTCATCGGCCGATACTCACGCACAGGCGGAAGAGACTGAACACGCCGCGGGAGAGGCACATGCAGGACCCCACATAAGCATCAAGGCGGAACCCGTTTTCCACGTTTCCGGATATCCTATCACCAATGCAGTACTGACCGCATTCGTCGTCGTCGTCGCGCTTACGTTCGCTTTCGTGAAATACTATATGGACAGCAGGAAAGAGAAAAAATCTGATTATTTCCACGCCGTGACCGCTCTCGTTCGGCCGATTTATTCGCTGTTCGAATCGGTTCTCGGCGAGCACACGAAGACATTCTTCCCCCTTGTCGGGGGATTTTTCTTTTTTATCCTGTTCAACAACTGGATGGGTCTCCTTCCGGGAGTGGGGAGCGTACTTCTTGGCAAAACGCCTCTCCTGCGTGCATCCACCGCAGACCTCAACGGTACGGTATCTCTCGCTTTGGTCATCATGGTCTGCGTTCAGATATTCGGCGTCAAATATGTGGGGTTGAAGGGATACCTCGGCAAATTTTTCAATTTTTCCAGTCCGATTGCGTTCTTCGTAGGGATCCTGGAGATCGTGTCGGAGATCTCCCGCGTCCTTTCGTTCTCATTCAGGCTTTTCGGTAATATCTTCGCGGGAGAGGTGCTGCTCACGGTCGTCGCATTCCTCGTACCGTTTGCGGTATCATTCCCGTTCCTCATGCTTGAGACGTTTGTAGGCTTCATCCAGGCGGTCGTATTCTCGATACTATCATCAGTTCTCATCAAGTTGGCAATCACCAAACACCATTAAAATCAGCCTCGCAATATGATACACTTCAGGAATATATCAAATTTAAGGAATTACGGAGGGGGTGACACGTTAGCATGACAGAAGAAGCAGCACGTCTTATCGCAACAGCACTCGCGATCGCGCTCGGGGCACTCGGGCCGGGTATCGGTATCGGCATCATCGGCGGGAAAGCAGTGGAAGCTCTCGGACGCAATCCGGAAGCGGAGGCGCCGGTGCGCGCAACGATGATCCTCGCAATCGCGCTTGCCGAAGGTATCGCTATTTTCGCATTGGTTATCGCTCTTATTATCAAGTTTGTGTGATGAATATATTATTTAAACAGTATGGAAAATTTGGGCATTGATTCGCGATTACTGATCGCCCAGCTTATCAATTTCGGTCTGTTCTTTTTCGTATTCCGCAGGTTCCTTGCGAAGCCGTTCACTTCGTATATCGAAGGACAGAAGCGCAAGGCTGAAGAGCAGGACAGGGTATACGCGAAAACGAAAGAGATTGAGGAGAAGCTTGCTGTTCGTGAGAAAGAGCTCATGGCAAAAGTGAAGAAAGACTCCGTTTCCATACTGGACGAAGCGAAGAAAACAGCCGAAGCGATACGGAAAGAAGCGGTCGCGAAGGCGGAAGATGAAGCGAAAGCGGTGATTGCCAAAGCCCATGCGCAGATCGAAGAGCAAAAACTGGCGATCACCGACGAGGCGAAAGCCAAAATCAAAGAGGTGAGTTTCCTGCTCGTCAATGAAGCGCTCAAAGACGTGCTGAGCGAAGACGTACGGAAAAAAGTCACCGCAAACATCCTTAAACGTTCAGCGCGGTCAGTCTCTTTTTATGAAAATTAGCCCCGGCATCAAGAACGATCTCAAGCGGTTTCTCGTGAGGACGTTGCGCGAACGCGACGAGCAAGTGACCGTCACGTCTGCATGCAAGCTCGACTCGTCGGCTATGAACCAGATTTATGAGATGCTCAGAGGTGTTGATAAAAACGCTGTACATGTGGAGATTGATGAAACGCTCATGGCAGGTATCGTCATCAGGAAAGGCAGCAAGGTGATCGACCTTTCCCTCAAGACACAGTTGGAGCAGTTGTACCGATCTTAATATATGAAAGTAATCGACCAGTATATTCAGGAACTCGAAAAGGAATTGTCCAAAAAGTCCCCGACCGCTCAGACGCAGGAAGTCGGCGTTGTCACGGAAGTCAAAGACGGTGTGGCGATATTGTCCGGGCTGTATAACGGATTTTATGGAGAAATGGTCGAGTTTGCCAACGGATCGCAGGGATTCATCGTCGACCTCATGGAAGACAGTGTCGGCGCGGTCGTATTGGGAGAATATCTTGATCTCGAATCGGGATCTCAGGTCCGCGCGACAGGAGAGCTGCTGTCGGTACCGGTCGGTGAGGCTCTCCTCGGCCGTGTCATAGATCCGCTTGCCAATCCGTTGGACGGCGGCAAGAAGCTCGCTCTCAAGACCCGCAATCCGATTGAACGCATTGCCGCCGGCGTGGTATACCGCGAACCGGTGAGCGTCCCTCTCCAGACAGGCATCAAAGCGATTGATTCTCTCATCCCCATCGGACGCGGACAGCGCGAACTCATCATCGGCGACCGTACGACAGGCAAGACGACGGTCGCTATCGACACAATCATCAACCAGGCAGACCAAAATGTTATTTGCGTGTATTGCGCAATCGGGCAAAAAAGCTCCAAGGTCGCAGGTGTCATTGATACCCTCAAGAAACACGGCGCGATGGACTATACGATTGTCGTCAATGCATCCGCATCCGATTCGGTCGCGATGCAGTACATCGCGCCATATAGCGCAGTCGCAATCAGCGAATATTTCATGGACCAGGGCAGGGACGTCCTTGTCATTTACGACGATCTCACCAAGCATGCATGGTCATACAGACAGATTTCCCTCATTCTGCGCAGACCGGCCGGACGCGAAGCATATCCGGGGGATATTTTTTATCTTCATTCCAGGCTCCTTGAGCGGGCATGCCGCCTCAATGACAAAGCAGGCGGTGGTTCCATAACGGCGCTTCCGGTCATCGAAACGCTTGAAAATGACGTTTCCGCATATATCCCGACGAATATCATTTCGATCACGGACGGTCAGATATTCCTCGAGACGGACCTGTTCAACAGCGGCATCCGTCCGGCAGTCAACGTCGGTATCTCCGTATCCCGTGTGGGGGGGAGCGCGCAGACGAAGGCAATGAAACAGGTAGCGGGCAAACTCAAACTCGATCTTGCCCAGTATCGCGCGCTTGCCGCATTTTCACAATTTGAGAGCGATCTCGATGAGGAGACCAAGAAATTCCTCAATCGGGGCGCCAAGACGACCCAGGTGCTGAAACAAGGGAAGCAAAACACTTATTCGCTCGCCCAGCAAGTCGCGATATTGTGGGCTGCGAAAGAAGGTTACCTGGACGATATACCTCTGAACGAAGTTGAAGCCTTTGAGAAGCGGTTCATCGATGACGTTTCTCTTCGCGGCAAAACACTTCTTGATCGGATCAATAAGGCAAAAATTCTGGAGAAAAAAGACGAACAGGAACTCGAAAAATTCGTCAAAAGTAACAAAAAATAACAATGAATATCAGGGAAGTCGGCAAGAAAATCAAATCCGTCAGCAACGTCCGCAAGATCACGAACGCGATGCAGCTCGTATCCGCCGTGAAGATGAAGAAAGCGCAGGTTGCGGCGTCGGAAGGGAAGCCGTATCAGATGTTCCTGGAGGATGCGATCCGCGAAGTGAGTAAGAAAGTGGATGTGTCTGTATCCCCGCTGCTTGCACCGGTCAAAGAGGCGCGGCGCCGCCAGCTGATGATTCTCGTAACCTCAAACAAAGGGCTGTGCGGCGCCTTCAACCTCAACCTCATCCGTACCGTTTTCAAGGATGAACAGTTCAAAAACACTGATTTTATCGCAGTCGGCAAGAAGGGGAGCGTACTTGTCGCCGTTCTCGGCGGGCAGGTAGTCGCCGACTTCTCCTCTCCGACACCCATGGCGAGCGTACCTGCCGTTTTTGATATGGCGGTCGATTCGTATCTTGCAGGTAAGTATGACAGGATCGTGATTGCGTACAATTCGTTCGTGAATATTGTGCGGTATGATCCCGTGATAGATACGTTATTGCCGTTCACATTGACAGTGACCGGCGTACAGGAAAAAGCGACGGACTCCGGCTCCGGGAAGCAGTATCTCGTGGAGCCGGATGCGTCGGGAATCATGCAGGAACTCATCAAGAATTACATTGAAGAAAAAATACGGTTCACGCTCATCCAGAGCGAAGCGGGCGAACACAGTGCACGTATGATGGCGATGAAAAACGCGACGGACAATGCAACGGAAGTGATCGGGAGTCTCACTCAGCTTAAGAACAAATTACGCCAGCAAAAGATCACGTATGAATTGCTCGATATGATTACGGCTAAGGAGTCGGTAGAAGTTAACTAATTATCAACAAAACTATGACAAAAGGAAAAATTGTATCGGTTCGGGGAGTAGTGATCGATATTGAGTTCGATGTGAAAGAAACGCCGAAGATTTACGATGCGCTCACGGTGGCGTATAAATCCGGTGGAGAGAGCCATTCCCTGACGTTGGAAGTCCAGGCAATTCTCGGCGAAGGTCTGGTGCGCGCCGTCGCGATGGGAGATGTGTACGGGCTCCGGCGCGGCATGGAGGTCATGAATACCGGACATTCGATCGAAGTCCCCGTCGGAGAGGAGACACTCGGCCGCATTTTCAATGTGCTTGGCGAGGTCATCGATGACGGAGGAGCCGTGAAAGTGAAGCAGAAGAGCTCCATCCATTCCAAGTCGCCGACGCTTGCGGCGCAAAACGTGGAGAACAGCATTTTCGAAACCGGCGTGAAGGTGATCGATCTCATTGCACCATTCATCAAAGGAGGGAAAGTGGCCATTTTCGGCGGTGCGGGCGTCGGCAAGACGGTACTCATCCAGGAACTTATTCACAATGTTGCAAGTGAACACGGCGGTGTGTCGGTATTCACCGGTGTTGGCGAGCGTACCCGCGAGGGGAACGATTTGTGGAGGGAAATGAAGGATTCCGGCGTCATCAATAAGACTGCAATGGTGTTCGGCCAGATGAATGAGCCGCCGGGCAACCGTTTGCGAGTGGCGTTGACCGGTGTCACTATGGCGGAGTATTTCCGCGACAAGAAGAATATGGACGTTCTTCTGTTCATCGACAATATTTTCCGGTTTGCGCAGGCAGGGTCTGAGGTGTCGGCGCTCCTTGGCCGCATTCCATCCGCGGTAGGCTATCAGCCTACGCTTGCGTCAGAGATCGCAGCGCTTCAGGAGCGTATCACGAGCACGAAGAACGGTTCGATCACGTCGATCCAGGCGGTATATGTGCCGGCAGATGATTATACGGATCCGGCACCTGTTGCGACGTTTGCGCATCTTGACGCGTCGCTTGCACTAGAACGGTCGCTTGCCGAACAGGCTTTGTTCCCGGCAATCGACCCGCTCACCTCGTCTTCCCAGGCTCTTGATCCGAGCATAGTCGGAGATGAACATTACGATGTGGCCCGCGGTGTGCAGAAAGTTTTGCAGCGCTACAAAGAT
>CAZLQR010000002.1:122097-148979 GCA_964561915.1 uncultured Gammaproteobacteria bacterium
CACTCCAGCGATACAAGGACCTCCAGGACATCATCGCGATTCTCGGTATGGAGGAGCTGTCCGAGGAAGACAAAGTGACAGTGGCACGTGCACGCAAGATTCAGAGGTTTCTCACCCAGCCGATGTTCGTTGCGGAAGCATTCACCGGTTCCGCCGGCAAGTATGTGCCGATCAAGGAAACGGTTCGCGGATTCAAGGAGATCCTTGACGGCATGCACGACGACAAATCTGAAATGGCGTTTTACATGAAAGGAAGCATTGACGAAGTTAAATAATTACGGAATTATGCCGCTGCAATTGAGTGTCATCACCCCGAAAAAGGTAGTGCTGGAGCAGGAAGTCGATCAGGTCGTCGCTCCGACTGTCGAAGGTGAGATCACGGTACTGCCCAAACACATCAATCTCTTCTCGCTCCTGAAAGAGGGAATTATTACACTTAGGTCACACAACAAAGTAGAATCGATTGCGATCGGAGCGGGATACCTGCAGACAGACGGATCGAAGATCCGCATACTGGTATCCCGCGCCTACGGCCAGGGCGAGATTGATGAGAAGCTTACCGAGAAAGCGCTCGCTGACGCTCGCGCCATCCTCGCCAAATCCAAAGACACAGCTGAGCGGCGCGACGCATCTGCCCTCCTGCGCCGCTCCACCGTCGACCTCAAACTCCTCAAGCGTCGAAGAAAAAATGTTTGATTACTTAAATTTTTTAAGTTCTTCGAACTTCGGGACAATTTGACGAATATTTCTTTCTGCATTATTTCCAAACTGATTTCGGGCGAGTCTTTCTACTAAGTCCAAAATTGAATCTTTTGCAAAGACAATATCCACACGAGCCTGCCCAGTAAGGGTATTCACAGCATTTTGGAACTGTTTGGGGAATTTGGTGAAAACATTAAGTCCGCTTGCAAATAATTCTCCGGCTCCATGACCAGGATGACCGGGATAACACATTGTAGGCAATGTGACACTTACGCTCCCCGAATTATTGGACCGATCCTGTTGAGTTGGATCAAGGAGGAGTACGTGCGCTGGGTCCATATATGATGATTCATCAAAAAAGGAAGGTAATTGATTCACCATACGTATGCACACATCCTCATATTGTGCGGGATCCGGAGAAAGTAACATAGAAGCATGCTCTAAATCATGTAATTCCGGCGCAGTGTTTTCCAGTGTATTGTCTGATGTGGCGATAAATTCATTAGGAAACGCATGGGCGAGTTCGTGCCTTAATACTAGTTCAAACAATTGACTCCATTTGGGATCAGTAACAAACGCCGGATCAAATATTATTGTCGACATATCGTTAGCCCAATGAGCATTTGGAATAAAAGGAACTCCTTCGGGAGGTGCTATTTGTGTTTCACCAAATACGATGAGTGGTTTCACATGCGGTGTGAATGATGTGTACTGAGCATATAATCCGTCCACAAGAATTTGTGTTTCGGAAGGAATCGGAACTTCGGATTTAATCGGTATATGTGGGTAATTCTGATCTTTGTTTGGGTATGAATCGCTTCTAATGAGTTGAGGTAAGAATAAACCAGCCGCTAGACCGGCACCCCATCGTAAAAAATCTCTTCTTGTTCGAGGTGATACTTCCGACATGCGAACAGTTTACCATGCGTATCATGCTCGCTCCATGTATAATTAGCTCACACATGACACTCATTATCGTAGAGTCGCCGACGAAGGCGCGGACGTTCAATTTCATCCTCAAGGGTCCCGCGCCCAAGGGCAAAGAGGCGAAGGTGGCAGCGGCCAAGGCCGCGGCCAAAGCAAAAAAAGCAGGAGATAAGGACTATTATGTTTTTGCCACACTCGGACATATCCGCGACCTCCCAGGCGACCGGATGGCGGTCGATTTTTCCCGTCATTTCGAGCCTGACTACGTCATCATGGAGAAGAAAAAGAAAGTCATCGACCAGCTCAAACAGCTCCAGAAGGAACATGACGAGATCATATTCGCGACAGATCCCGACCGCGAAGGAGAAGCTATCTCATATCACGCAGCATACGTCCTCGGTCTGATCGATGAGAAGTGGCCGGAAATCACAATCAAGAAACCGCTCAAACGAATTGTCTTCCACGAAATCACCAAGAATGCGCTTGAGGAAGCGCTCCAGAACCCGCAGGAACTGCGCCTTGACCTTGTCAAGGCGCAGCAGGCACGGCGGATTCTCGATCGCGTCGTCGGCTACGAATTATCGCCGCTGTTATGGAAGAAGCTCAACAAAAACTGGCTCTCGGCCGGTCGGGTGCAGACTGTAGCGCTCCGTCTCGTGACGGAGCGCGAGAAGGAAATCCGTAAGTTCCCCCAGGAAGACTATTACAATATTTACGGATATTTCCTGTGCGAAGGTGAACAGCGCGCCAAACTCGTACGCTTCAATGGAGAGCCGTATGAAAGGCAATTCACGATTGATCTGTTCGTCGGACAGTACAAATATACGAAGACGACGATCGATGAATCGGCTTCAAAATCGATCATCTCCGATCTCCAAGAGGACACATACAAAGTCGGAGAGAGGAAAGAAAACGTTGCAAGCAAATATCCGCCTCCGCCATACACCACCTCACAACTCCAGCAGGACGGAATCAACCGATTCGGCATGAGCTCGAAGATGATCATGCGGATTGCACAAAGCTTGTATGAAAAGGGGTATATCACATATCACCGCACCGATTCGTTCAACCTCTCATCGTCATTCGTATTCAGAGCGAAGGATCACATCATAGCAACATACGGCAAAGAATATGCATTGGAGAAACCCCGCGGGTACCGCACACGGTCCGCGTCGGCACAGGAAGCTCATGAAGCGATCCGTCCGACCAAACTCGATCGGACGCCAAAGGAAGTGGAGAAAGACGAGAAACTCACCAAGCCGCACAAACAAATTTATGAAATGATCTACAATCGCGCGCTCGCGACTCAGATGAAAGAAGCGCAGGTCAAGGAAATTACGATCACCATTAAAAGCGGAAAGGGATACGAATTCGAAACAGTATTCCAGCAGGTGCTTTTTGACGGATTTCTCAAACTTACCAATCCCGAATTCGTCAAAAAGCACAGGGACGATACTCCAGTCACACAATCGTCGGCAGTTGCGTTCACCAAAGCCGAGAGCGAGGCCAAGAAGACTCAGCCCCCGTATCGGTACACCGAGGCCTCGCTCATCAAGACCCTTGAGGAACACGGGATCGGGCGTCCTTCCACATACGCGCCGATCATCTCCCTCATTCAGGAGAAGCGCTATGTTGACAAGCAGGGCAAAGTACTCAAACCGACGTCACTTGGGGAGGTGATCAGCGATTATCTTTCCACATCATTCAGCAATCTCTTCGATATTGATTTCACGGCAAAGATGGAGCAGGAGCTGGACGACATCGCCGACGGTAAGATTACCACGTTACAGCTTCTTGAAGAATTTTATGATCCGTTCAAGAAAGAACTGGAAGAACGCAAAAAAGATACGACGGTACTTGAGGTGAAAGAGGAAACGGATGAGAAATGCCCCAAATGCGGACGAAATCTCTCGATACGGTTCTCACGGTTTGGTAAATTCTTCGCGTGCAGCGGCTACCCGGAGTGCAAATTCACCAAACCCTTCCTCAAGATAGCCGAAGGCAAGAAATGCCCCAAATGCGGATCAGATATCGCAATCAGGTATTCGAAATCGCGGAAGAAATTTTACGGTTGCTCCACGTTCCCCGACTGCGACTTCACCGCGTTTGCCTGGAATCAGCTTCCCAACAAAGACGGCTCTCCCGTAGCCAAAGACGAAGAAGAGAAATAAATCGTAAATAGTTGAATATCTCTCTTGATTTCATATATCAGGAATACTCCGTTCTTTGCCATATTCTCAAAGTGCAATAAATTCCCGATATATATGTTAATCCTCCGTATCCGTCCATACTTCTTGTTCTCAAAGCACCTCCGATTGTGCTCCAGAGGTGGAACTGGTTACTGTTGGTACAGATTCCTGATTCATATGCTTACTCTCCTCTTGTGGTAGCACAATGAGAACAAGAAGTAGTGTACGGATTACGTCGGATAATAGTATGTGATAGACCTGCGACTGAAGGATATGCGTAAATATATGCGGTTCTCAAGACACCGCAGGATACCAAATGAAGAGAATAACCAAACCAAACAGACGGTTACCGAGTTCATGGGTATGTATTGTGTATGAGAACCGCATATTTTACGCATTCCGAAGGAGCAGGATTTAATATCTTTATTGTACTGATAATGTGGTATCATTCTTACTGACAGATGAAATATATCTTTGTATCCGGAGGGGTCATCTCGGGCATCGGCAAAGGCCTTACGACGGCCTCGATCGGCCTTCTCCTCAAGTCAGCGGGATACAGAGTCGCTCCCATCAAATTCGAGAATTATCTCAATATTGATGCCGGCACTATCAATCCGATCGAACACGGAGATCCGTTTCTTTGCGAAGATGGCACGGAAGCGGACATGGATATCGGAACCTACGAAAAATTCCTCGATGAAGATATGGGGAAAGACAATTTCGTCACGATGGGGAAGATCTACCAGACCGTCATTGAACGGGAGCGCAGACACGAGTACGGGGGAGAAGACGTGGAAGCGATCCCGCATATCACCGACGAAATCATCCGCCGCATTCAGCACGTCGGCAAAGTGAAGAAAGCGGATATCGTGCTGATTGAGCTTGGCGGAACGGCAGGGGAGTATCAGAATATTTTTTATTATGAAGCATCGCGTATATTGACATTGAAAAATCCGGGAGATGTCGTACACGTTCACGTGAGCTATGTCCCTACCCCGAGCCATTTAGGTGAGCCCAAGACGAAGCCGACACAGCTCTCAGTACGGACACTCAACAGCATGGGGATCCAGCCGGATTTCATCATTGCCCGCAGCAACCGCTACCTTGACCAAAGGCGGCGCGACCGATTTGCACTTTTTTGCAATGTCCATCCTGAGAATATCATCAGCAATCCGGATGTCGATAATGTGTATGAAATACCGCTGCTTTTCTACAAGCAGGATCTTCACAAACAGCTTCTTATCAAACTGGGGCTCAAAGTCCGCGAACCGAATCTCAAGAAATGGACGGTGATGGTGAATGCCGTGAAAGCGCCGAAGAAAAAAACGGTTGAGATCGCAATCGTGGGTAAGTACTTCGGCACCGGTGATTACCAGCTCCGTGATGCGTATGCGGCGCTGTTTGACGCGATTGATCATGCGGCACTCGCCGCGGGAGTATCGGTCAAGACGCTTCACATCAATTCCCAGAATGTCGAGAAGCAGGGAGCCGCAATAATTGGCAAACCGGATGGTATCATTGTGCCAATCGGATGGGGAGAGCGCGGCGCCGAAGGTATGATCAGCGCCGCCGACTATGCGCGAACGCAGAAAATCCCGTATCTCGGCCTGTGTTATGGTATGCAACTGGCCGTCATCGCGTTCGCGCGCTCCGTGCTCGGATTCAAGGATGCCGATACTACGGAGAATAATCCCAATAGCAAACACCAGGTAATCCATATGATCGAGAATCAGAAATCGCTCATCGCGAAGCGCGCATACGGCGGCACGATGCGACTGGGTTCATGGGATGCGAAAGTGAAGAAAGGAACGCGCGCCTACGAAATATACAGCAAAGAATTGACGAGCGAACGCCACCGCCACCGGTACGAGTTTAATAATGAATTTGCGCATGATTTCGAGAAAGCGGGACTCATCATCAGCGCACGGTCTACAAGCGAAAATCTGGTTGAGATCATCGAATTGGACAAAAAGTTACATCCGTTCTATATGGGTACTCAGGGTCATCCGGAATATAAAAGTCGACCGCTTGATCCGCATCCGATTTTTGTAGCTTTCATGGAAGCGGCGAAACGAACGAATTCTTGATTTACCGTACCGGATTTTGTATACTGTACGCTATGGCAAATGTTTTCGCATATAACGACAAACAATTCAATGTGGGGGACACCGTCTCAATCGCGTATCGTATCAAGGAGGGTGAGAAGGAGCGGATCCAGAAATTCGAGGGTATCGTCATGAAAATCAAAGGCGATTCCGTCGAGAACCGCATGATCACGACTCGCAAGATGAGTCGTTCAGGGATTGGCGTCGAGAGGATCATGCCTCTCGCCTCTCCATTCATTGCAGGTATCGATCTCGTGAAAAAAGGAACATTCCGCAAGACGCGGCTCTCATTCATCCGCAAGCTTTCCGCGGCCCAGATCCGCCATAAAATATATCGTAAGAAATGACCGGGCCGAATCAGGCGATCGGCAGGTACGGAGAGAATATCGCGGCAAATCATTTGGAGTCACTTTCATTCGAGATTCTCGAACGCAATTTTTATACCAGATCCGGTGAGATCGATATCATAGCCCGGTCCGCTGATGCACTTCATTTCGTCGAGGTCAAGACGCGTATCGGCATCTCCCATGGTCAACCGTACGAAGCGGTGACGCCGCGCAAGATTTCTCATCTCCTCAAGGCGGCACGGTTTTACGTCCTGAAAAATCACTTTTACAAATCATCATTGAGTCTTGACGTCATCTCGATTGTTTTGGACAGTTATCGGAATGTGCTATCACTGAAGTATTATCGGAATATTACCGCGTAAGAATAGTGAGAATACGAAACAGTGCGTATGCGCAAGCCGGCCGTGTCTGATATAATTAAGTACGGCCGGCCCCGTCGTCTAGCGGCCTAGGACATTGGGTTTTCATCCCAAGAATCAGGGGTTCGAATCCCCTCGGGGTCACCAAATACAATATTTTCAATATTTGATTATTGTAAACTCTTTAATTACAACCATTGGATTAGAATTCCTTCGGAATAAGCGGTGATATGATTGATTTAATAAAGTCTGTTTCAGGTAAAGATATTTCTAAGATCGGAATTGGGAGTTATGGGATTGGCGGGAGGGGACATAGAGATATAGAGCTCACTGAAAAACAAAACGATGAAATATATCTTTCAGCTCTTGTTTATACTCTTAATAAAGGAATCAACTTTACTGAAATAGCTTTAGGATACGGACATGGAAATTCAATAAAAATCTTCAAGCAAGCACTCGATAGGAGCTCGATGAAGCGGGAGGATATCTTCTTTACCCACTCCTTTTACCCAAGAGATCTTGAATCCATTGAGACGATCATTAAAGATGTGGATAGTTTTCATAGAATAATGGACACTGAATATGCCGATTCAACTCTAATAACTGAAGGGCTTATACTAAAATTTGGCAAAGATAATGTATTTCCTATTTTGAGAAGTTTACTAGATTCTGGTAAAACAAGGTTTGTCAGTCTCTCAAATGCAAGTCCAAACTTTATTGAATCATTTAAAAAAGAGTTTGGTAATAAATTTTATGCTCACGAAGGTCATCTCAGCTTTGAGGTAAGAGTACTTCAGGATAAGGAGGTGTTTAAAACGTGTGATACGTTAGGTGTTAAAAATATTATCTGGAGACCATTAAGAAGAGCGAAAACGAAGGATAAAAACTGGCCGCTGCTTGTTGAACTCTCAAAAAAATACGGAAAAACACAAAATCAGATTATTCTCAACTGGATATGTAAATTAAAATATAGACCAATGGTTTTTTCTACGAATGAAAAACATATTGAAGAAAATAATCTATCAACCGAGTTTGAAATGTTGGATGAAGACTACAAGAGAATAAATGACTTCAGACCTGACAATTATGAACCTCAAGTGTCATGGGATACCGAACAGGCTGATGATGATATCGTTGCAGCAGTAAACGGAATTTAAAAACTCATTTTTCGCTCGAAACGGGGAAAAGTGTAGTATAATCTCCTTCAGCTATGGCGCAAGTCACAATCTCTGAATCTCAAAAACGTGTGGGCAAATATGTTGCTTTGGTCGTATTTCTCGTAGTTCTCTCCGCACTGCCCGTCATAGGTGCGTGGACTACGGTGGGAGCAGGGTATGTCGGCGTCATTACCCGATTCGGTGCGGTGCAGAGAGTGGTTAATCCCGGCTTGGTATTGAAGATTCCGCTCGTCGAGAATGTGGCAAAAATGGAGACACGTACTCAGCTTGAGCAGGTGAGTGCGCAATCTGCCAGCAAAGATCTTCAGGAGGTACGGGCGACAATCGCGCTCAACTTCCACTTGGACGGCACGAAGGCGGTATCTGTGTATCAAAATTTCGGCACTGATTACAAAGACCGCATTATTTCTCCCGCCATGCAGGAGGCGTTCAAAGCGACTACCGCGCAATATACCGCAAGCGATCTTATTGCGCGGCGGGGAGCGGTAAAATCAGTGGCGTATAAAGAACTGAAGGCCCGGTTGACCAAGTATAATATTGTCGTCGACGACTTTAATATCGTTAACTTCCAGTTCTCCGACGAATTTGACAGAGCCATTGATCAGAAAACAATCGCGAGCCAAAATAAAGAACGGGCCACAATCGAGGCCGAGACAGCACTGATAAAAGCTCAGGGAGAAGTAAATGCGGCGCGCAAATTACAAGAGCAGGGCGCGCTCACACCGCTGTACATCGAATTCATGAAAGCACAGAAGTGGGACGGTAAGGCACAGCCGCAGGCTGTGCCGTTCTTCAACTATAATCCTTCACAGTAAACCGTAGTAGGATTATGAATCGTCAGGCCCGCTTCTCGAGCTTCTCTTATTGCACGACTGGCATCATTATTCATCTTCGGAGTTCCGCCGATAGGGGCTTGGGTCACAGGCCTTCCCGTCTGACTTACCAACTCATCGTGCTGCTCCTTGGTTAATGCTTGATCCCGTTCAGGCATAACGGATTATATATTTAATACGTTTGAAAGTCAAGCACACAGTCATCAATAGATATCGTAAGACTCAAGGAGCTTCTTGTTGCCTTCGACTTGATATGTGAGAAGATCCAGATAAATACCGGGGCGCGAGGCGAGTTGGGCGGGGGAGCCGTAGTCGACGATGCTCCCCCGCTCAAGGACGATTATTTTTTTCACATTCTGAATGGTGGAGAACCGGTGTGCGATGATGATCACCAGTTTGTTTTTCATGAGGTTCTCAAGCGCGTCCTGTACTTCTTTTTCCGACTTGGCGTCCAGACTGCTCGTCGCTTCATCAAGGATGAGGATCGGCGCGTTCTTGAGGATGGCGCGGGCAATCTGTATTCGCTGTTTTTGCCCGCCGGACAACCGCACGCCGCGTTCGCCGACTTCAGAATCGAGTCCCTTTGGGAAATTCATGACGAAATCATAGGCGAACGCGAGCTTGAGCGCCTTAACGATGTCTTTTTCAGTCGCGCCAGGAGTCCCGTACGCTACGTTCTCGCGGATCGTCGACGAGAACAGTTCGTTTTCCTGGAATACGAGAGCGATGTTGTTGCGGATGGTAGTCGCATCCAGAGATTCGTATGACTTATTTTTCATGAGGATTGTGCCGGCTTTGGGCACGTACAGTTTGAGTATCAGATTGACGATCGTCGACTTGCCGGCGCCGCTGTGTCCCACGAGCGCAACACTTTCTCTGTTTTCTATCTTAAACGATACATCATGAAGCACTTTATTTGACGCTTCATAATTGAATTCAACATTTCTGAATTCGATCGTCGGAGATGAGATTTTCGTGCGGTCAACGTTCTTGTTGTAATTTTCCGTCGACTCCAGCGACATGATCTCGAAGAATTCCTTAGACCCGTTCTCGGCTGCCTGTATTTGTGTAAGAATATACGACATGGCAAAGAGCGGCATCCGCGCCATATTGACAAGCTGGAGGATAAGGACCATTTCGCCGATAGTCAGCGCACCGACGAATGTTTTGTAAAAAACGAGTAGATTGATGATGAAAAGAATGACGATAAGCGAAAGGCCGCGGAAAAAATCAAATACGTGGAACGTCTGACTCTGTTTCGCATATATCGTATTGATTTCCGATAACCGGTCGGATACGAACAAGAATTCTGCCTTTTCCGTTATGAAACTTTTGACGAGTCGGATATTCGAGATCACTTCCTGGAGCCTGCCCCGCGTGACATCTTCGATCATGTTTTTTTTCACTTCCTCTTTGCCCCAGCGGACCGTCGAGTAATGGCTCAGTGAGAGATAGATGGGGAATAGAAGGAAGGTAAAAACGGCAATCGCTATGTCGTAATATGCGAGAACGGCAATGGTGAAGACACTCTGGAGGAATGTCGGCATGATGAAGTTGGATGCGGTATTGAGGAAGCCGTAGATTGACATGATGCCACGGTTGAGCTGGTTCAGGATCTTGCCGGATATCTCTGTGTCGAAGTATGATTGGGGGAGCGTAAGGACTTTGTCATAAAATCTCTCGGTGAGGTATTTGCGGAGTCTCCCCTGGAAATGGTCGCCGATGCGTTCCGTGACGACTGTCGTGATAAGTCCGATCAGATTGATCAGGAGAGTCAACGCGATGAGGAAAATGAGTCTGTTCACATCGCCTCCGGTGCCGTTGAAACGGGCGACAATCTCGTCGACGATGAATTTGGAGAATATGGGAGATACGAGAGATAGAACGGACGAGATGACGATAAGCACCGCGAGAATCGCGACGATGTGGTGGAGCGGCTTGGAAATACGGATGATACGGAGGATATTTTTCATGGCAACACAATTATAAATGATAAAATTGCTTGCACTCCGTAGAAAATTAGTATAGGCTTGATAATTGGAGCGTTTTTGCTATGAAAATAACACCACTATATCTAAGAGGAGCATATGTGATCGATCTGGAGAAGCGGGAAGACGACCGCGGATTTTTTGCGCGGTCGTTTTGTGTGGATGAATTAAAAAAGGTAGGAATAAATTTCGTCGTGAAACAGGGCAATGTGTCACGAAGCGTAAAAAAAGGTACACTGCGCGGTCTTCATTATCAGAAACCTCCGTTCGGGGAAGACAAGCTCATCCGTTGCACCAAAGGTGCGGTATATGATGTTATCGTCGATCTCCGGCAGGATTCACCGACATACAAGAAGTGGTACGGTACCGAATTGAGCGAAGAGAATTACCGTCAGATGTTCGTACCGAAAGGATTCGCCCACGGCCATATGACGCTACGGGATGACAGCGAACTCACGTATTTTGTATCGGAGTTTTATACACCGAAAGAAGAGGGAGGGATATTGTATAATGACGAAGAATTCAAGATTGTCTGGCCGCTCGTGCCTACGGAGATGAGCGCCAAAGATATGAGCTGGCCTAACTTCACTGCCCTGACGCGTTAAGACGTATCTGCACGTTGAAGCATGACACAACCTATAGTATAATGTGTATATGGTTTTAGCTGAACTCGATCACGATCCATCACAATCCGACAATACCTTTACAGATTTAACACTATGGATGAATGAAACATTGGAGAAAAATACCGACGATCATCAATGGTCCGAAGAAGAAGCAGCTCAATTTGCTGAAATATTTTTCAACTGTTTCAATCAGATTCCGGATATTAACAAAAGATTTGAACCAACGTTTTATTCGCCTACGTTGTTGAGTCGTTTCGGTACCTTACGCCTTCAGGGATTACCAATCGAGTATCTAGTCATTAAATACGAGAAGAGCAAAAGTGGAAAACTATGTGGCGAATCGTTGACTGTGTCATCCATGCAGGATGGGTATGATAATAAAATTAGCGTCGCATGGCGCCTAAATGGTGAAGGTAATCCTCAGTGGGAATTATTGGAAGCTTCTCGATGGGCGGTGAGAGATGCGAAAACATCTTTAGCGGATTCCGCGCAGGAAATAGCAGGAATAGCACACAACATAGTTGACCCGATAATTTCATCTAAAAATGGTTTCGACTTCAAAGATCATAAAGTGCAATTACCAAGAGTAGGTACGGAGGGTTATTGATTATGTTGTACACCCGATTGAGATTCGGTATAATGGCCGCGGAGTGATAATTGTCGATAATAAACTAAAGGAACTTCATACGTTGGGAAAACCAATTAGAGTGGGGCTGGTGGGCGCCGGATTCATAGCCCGCGGCGTCGCCCACCAGCTGCTTAAATACGTCAAAGGGATACAGCTCGTAGGGATTGCGGCGCGCACGCCCTCTAAAGCAGAAAAAATCATACAGGAGGCGGGCGCGCAGGATGCCGGTGTGTTCTTAACCGACGATCCGTATGAACTCACGAAACGGGACGACATAGATGTGATCTGCGAAGTGACGGGAAGCATTGAATATGCGACGAATGTCATCATTGACGCGCTCAATAACCACAAACATGTCGTCACGCTGAACGCGGAAGTCGATGGTACCGTCGGCTACGAATTGCGCAATCTCGCCAAGGAAAACGGCGTGATTTATACCGGTTCGGACGGTGACCAGCCCGGCGTCGAGCTCAACCTTTACCGATATGTGAAAGGGCTAGGCCTCCGTCCTGTCCTGTGCGGCAATATCAAGGGCCTCCACGATCCCTATCGGAATCCGACGACGCAACAGGCGTTCGCAAAGAAATGGGGACAACAGCCCCAAATGGTCGCATCGTTTGCCGACGGAACGAAGATTTCGTTTGAGCAATGCATCGTCGCGAACGCGACCGGCATGAAGGTAATGAAGCGGGGTATGGCGGGCCCCGTGATGGAAGCGGGGACCGATGTGGAAAAAACGGTCAATGTCTTCGATACGGAGACGTTGTTGCGGAGCGCCGACGGATTTGTGGATTATGTCGTCGGCGCCGCCCCAAACGGCGGAATCTTCATTCTCGCCACTACCGATGATCCCATCGAAAAACATTATCTTAATTTATACAAAGTAGGGGAGGGACCGTTGTATTGTTTCTACAATCCGTACCATCTCTGTCATTTCGAAGTTCCCTCGTCAATCGCGCGTGCGGCGATTTTTCATGACGAGACGATCAGTCCGCGTGGCGCCAAGCCCTCTGTTGAGGTAATCTCCGCGGCCAAAAAAGATATCAAGAAAGGGGAGAAACTGGACGGCTTCGGCGGCTATTGCGTATACGGCCTCGCCGACAACAGCGAAGCCGCGAGGGAGGAGGATCTCCTCCCCATCGGCTTCGCCGAAGGCAGCATCGCGACGCGGGATATTAAGAAAGACGAACTCATAGCACGCGGAGATGTCAACATTCCGGCAGGTCTCAAATCCTACGAATTATGGCTCAAACAGTTTTCACTCGCGATAGCAATATTCATTTTCAAAGTCATCGGTATCTTCGAATCAGCCCCTGAATTAATCCCCGTGTAATACTCGAAATATTTAAGAAATCATTGTGCCGACGGGCAGTTACTCGCAGCCAAATTGCCGGTGAATTTCGGCAGCGCCGGCATGTGTGCCATTGCCCATAATTTCTGACCCGCAAGAGTGAGATTGGTCGGATTCGTCCAGTTATCCACCGTGTCGAAGTGCCCAAGTCCACTTGTAGTCACTCTAAGGCTTTCGCTTGCCATACCGTTTGTCCCGTGCCATATGAGAATACCCACATTCTTTGATTTAAAATTGTTTTCCGCATACGTGGCCGAATTGAGGGTGAGTTCGTATGTAAGCGATGGAACTCCCTGCACAACAAGTGCGCCCGGCGGATGAGGAATTCCCCACTCCGCAAAAATCAATGCCAATCCTGCGCTTTGGACATCACTCACGTATTTATCTGCTTCAGCAGAGGATTCAAATGCAAAATAGGGATGAATATCGAACAGTACATTGCACTGACCGTTTGCGATCTGGCCTCCCATTTTGGCATTCCAGTTCGTATAGTCATTGCCGTTATCGATTGCTCCCGGCATCACGATATTCTCCGAACCGGTTGCGCGTATCGCAGCGAGTATACGCTTGCTTATGGCTACGAAATTCGTTTGTTGTGTCGAATTTGTTTGCGAATACGGTTCATTATAAATATCGAACCAGACGTATGGATTATCCTTGTAGCGATTCGCTGCTGCAACAAAATAAGCTGTTGTGGCTTGTTCCGTACCCGCCGGATCCGTACCGGTTGCATCGTGATTTGCTATCATTGAAACTATTTTTTGTGCGGTATATGCATTGACGATTGCATCGTAGTCCGCCCATGTACTGGCACGTCCGTAATAATTGCTTCCTCCCATTTCGCTTACCCTTCCGTTCAGCCGTATCGTATTCCACCCCCACCGTTTGGCATCGGCGGCCTTTTGCGCTGTCTCGACAGGACTCGTCCAGAAAAAGATCCCGCTCATATTCGCACCGACCGGGCGGAACAAATTGCCGTCGGGATCGACGATATCTTTGCCGACAATGTAAAATTTGCCCGTTGCACCGCCGCCTCCGCCCCCGGGGGTCGATGTGGGCGGGGTCACGGTCGTCGGTCCTGTCGTAGCCGTTGCAGTGGGCGGGGTCACGGTAGTGCCCCCGCCCCCTGTCCCGGAATATGTTCTTCTCCACGCTTCATAATCAATAAGATCAGGAAGTCCGTTGCCGTCAAAATCACCGTTTACTGTCGTAGCCAGCTTGATGAATTCACGTCTCCACAATTCGTAATCTATTAATTCAACTTTTCCGTTGCAGTCAGCATCCCCCTGAGATTTGGTGGCTGGGCAGGAAGTTTGGGCGAATATCCGTGAAACGAGCAACGAAATCACAACTACACCGGCCAAAAACACCCACAATATTCTCATGTACACTTCTATACTATACGAGCCTCGGATTCTTTACAAGATTGATTTCGAATATTTACGGTATAATTCGTGCGGTATGTCAAGAACTGAACATCTTCCACCGCCACCTTTAATCTTAAGCGGAGTACAAAACGTCGAATTTCCCCAATTTGAACCGGAGAGAGTGTACCACGAATATACGCTGCTAATTCCCAGACAAGTCATACAGGCTAGGATTCGTGGTCTTGCTAAGGAAATTGCAGATAATTATATCGAGAAAAGACCTTTTATCCTTGTTGGACTGACAAATGGTGGTGCATATTTAGCAACAACGCTACATAATGCTTTGGCCGACTTACAGCTCCATGTTCCGCTTCAGTTGACATACGGTTCACAATATGATGAAGATGAAAATCCTTCAAATAGAACAATTGTTTTCGAACCATCCATTAGTCGAACTCCAATCATGAAATTTGCACGCGATCAGAGGACGGTGATAATAGCAGATGATATAGCAGACAGAGGTGCGACAATTGTCGCAGCTGAAAATCATATCGAACAATGCGGGTTCAAAACCGTTGAAACAGTTGTACTCTTCAATAAACCGCCGGAGGCTCGTCAGAACGGGTTGGAAGCGTACATACCGACGTATTACGGATTTGATGTGCCAAACTTATGGTATGCAGGCTCAGGAATGAATACGAAAATTAACGATCCGGCACATCTTGGAATTGCAGATTATTCTCGATCAGAGGACAGGGAAGGACTCGGAAGAGGATGGGGAGGTCTTTACTTTAAAACCATCACGGCATTTCCAGAAGCAACGTTATCTCCCCTTTTAGAGTAAGTAACTTGAGTTCTGTCGCACTTCCTCTTATGATCTCTTCGAACTTTTTGGTGAGTTCGCGGCAGATGCAGATTTGTGTGTCGGGCATCAGCCGCTCTATCACGCTCAGCGTACCATTGATCCTGTTCGGCGATTCGTACGCTGCGATCGTGAGGCTCCCGAGAGCCTCCGCAGCTTTTTGCCACGAACTGATCGCTTTCACCAGGTGCGATTCCTTCTTCGGCAAAAAGCCTACGAACAACGTGTTCACCGGATCGAAACCGGAATAGGCGAGCGCAGTCGTGAACGCGGTCGGGCCGGGAATGACAGAAAATGGTATATTTTTCTTTATGACGGTGTTCACGAGCAGACTCCCCGGATCGGAGATCACGGGCATTCCCGATTGGCTGATCACGCAGACGTTTTTGCCGTTTTCCAAAGCGTTCATCACTGCGGGTAAATGCTCCATTTCATTGTCTTTGAAGTAGGAAATAAAGGAAATGTCATGCGTTGCGGCGTTGATGAGCGGTCCGTACCGCTCACGGATTTGATGAATCAAAATACCCGCTGATCGGGTGTCCTCTGCAGCAATAATATCCGCGTTCAGGAGCGTTTCCATTTGCCGCACGGAGAGGTCTGCGAGATTGCCGATCGGAGTACCGACGAAATAGAGCATATTCAGTCGTTCAAATGTTCTTTCCTGAACGTTTTTTGAATTTCGCCGTACGTCGTTTTCTCACCGTCTTTTTTGGCTTTTTTCGCTTCCTGTTTGTGCTTGAAATATTCAATGATGACCGGTACGATCGATACGAGTACGACCACGACCACAACAAGCTCGAAATGTTTCTTCACAAACGGGTGGCTCCCGAAGAAATAGCCGGCAAACGTGAATATTGTGACCCACAATAATGCACCGATGATGTTGTAGCTGATGAATGTGCCGTAATGCATCCTGCCGATCCCGGCAACAAACGGGGCAAACGTACGGATGATCGGGATGAACCGGGCAAGGATGATGGTCTTGCCGCCGTGCTTTTCATAAAACAGCTCCGTTTTTTTCAGATATTCTTTGTTGAAAAGACGCGAATTTTCTTTCGAGAACACCTTCGCTCCGAAGTGATGGCCGAGCCAGTAATTGGCGGTATCACCGAGTATGGCTGCCGCCAGAAGTGTGAAATAGACGATGAAAATATTAAGCAGACCGGTACCCGCAAGCGTGCCCACGATGAATAGGAGGGAATCTCCGGGGAGAAACGGGGTCACGACAAGGCCGGTCTCCGCGAATATTATAGCGAATAGGAAACCGTAGGTAAGCGGCCCGAACGTATTGATGATGGATGCGAGGTGTTCGTCCAGATGAAGGAAAAATTCAACGATCTCCATGCGTAATTATATCACACTCCCCGTGTATCAGTGCGACCGTATTTGTGATACAATGTACGATTGATGTTTACCCTTACTTCGCCGTTTTCGCCGACGGGTGATCAGCCGCGTGCGATTGAGCGACTTTCCGATGGAGTTCTTGCAGGATTGAAAAACCAGGTTCTCGTCGGTGTGACAGGTTCGGGAAAAACTTTCACGATGGCGTCCGTGATACAAAAGCTTCAGATGCCCGCTCTCATCATCAGCCACAACAAGACGCTTGCAGGACAGCTCTATCAGGAAATGCGGGATTTTTTCCCGAACAACGCGGTGTCATATTTCGTGTCGTATTACGATTATTATCAGCCGGAAGCATATATACCGCATACCGATACCTATATCGAGAAGGAGGCGCAGATCAATGAAGTCATCGATAAACTGCGCCTCGCATCCACCGCGAATATCCTGACGCGACCTGATGCTATCGTGGTCGCGTCCGTTTCCTGTATTTACAATATCGGTTCACCGGCTGAATACGGCAAATTCACGATGGATTTGTCGGTCGGACAGAACATTACGTGGAACGAAATGGCTAAAAGACTTATCGAATTGCTGTATTCCCGCTCGGAGTTTGAGTTCAAACGGGGGACATTCCGGATTCGCGGGGACCATCTTGATCTGTATCCGGCGTACGAAGATTACGGAATCCGGATTAACGCGCCAGGAGGGGTTATCGGCTCGATTTCCTACTTCGATCCGCTCACGGGAAAGCGTCTTGAACGGCAGGATCCCGGTCGGATTACGATATATCCCGCGAAACACTATCTTACCGATCCTAAGATTTTCAATTCTGTTGAAGCACAAATACGTTCCGATCTTGCGCGCGAAGTCGAACTCCTGAAAAAAAGCGGAAAGATCGTGGAAGCGCAGAGGTTGCTTCGCCGCACCAATTACGATCTGGAAATGATTAAAGAGGTCGGGTATGTGAACGGGATTGAGAATTATTCACGATATTTTGACGGGAGGAAAAAAGGGGAGGCGCCCCATAGCCTTCTCGACTATTTCAGACATGCGTATCGCGACAGGTTTCTTGTATTCATCGACGAATCGCATATGACTGTGCCGCAGATTCGCGGCATGTTCAACGGAGATTATGCACGTAAGAAGACGCTCATCGACTTCGGATTCCGTCTCAATGCGGCTTATGATAACAGACCGCTCACGTTTGACGAATTTTACCGGCTTCCGTCTACTGTCATATATGTTTCGGCGACTCCCGATGAATGGGAGCTCACGCAAGCGGCAGCGGATGCTAAACAGCATGTTCAGGGATATAGCGGTACCGTTGAACAACTCATCAGGCCGACCGGCATCGTCGATCCGAAAATCACGATCCGGCCGGCCGAAAACGAAGTGCAGGACCTCATTCAGGAAATTGAAGCACGCACAGCAAAGCATCAGAAAATACTGGTGACGACTCTCACCAAAAAAACCGCCGAAGATCTGACGGATTATCTGAAAGAAAAAAACGTAAAAGCGCAGTACCTGCATTCCGATGTGCAGACTCTCGAACGTTCCAACGTACTCGAAAATCTTCGGAAAGGTGAATATGATGTGCTGATCGGCGTCAATCTCCTGCGGGAAGGCCTCGATCTCCCGGAAGTGTATCTGGTCGCAATTCTTGATGCGGATCGGGAGGGATTCCTGCGGTCGCGCACGTCCCTCATACAGACGATGGGACGTGCGGCTCGGAACGTGGATGGGGAAGTGCTCATGTATGCCGATACGGTGACCAGATCCATGCGCGCCGCAATCGACGAGATCGAAAGGCGGCGCGCCTACCAGCTTGCATACAATGCCGAGCACCATATTGTCCCGAAGACGATCCGCAAACCGGTCCGCGAGCGGATCGCGGAAGGGGAGGAGGAATTCTTCATCACCGATAACAAAAACATTACGTATTCTCCGTCGACAATACAGAAAATAGACGTCACGGCTCTGACCGCATATGATAAAAAGAAAGCGATCAAGAAACTTGAACGGGAAATGAAAAAAATGGCGGAACAAATGAATTTCGAGATGGCAATCGCGCTTCGTGATAAAATTGCTGAGTTGAAATCATAATACGATGAATACGACGATCAAAGTCCGCGGCGCACGGGAACACAATCTCAAGAACATCGATGTTGAAATACCAAAAAACAAACTTGTGGTTTTCACGGGCGTGTCCGGATCAGGGAAATCGTCGCTGGCCTTCGACACAATCTACGCGGAAGGCCAGCGCCGCTATGTGGAGTCGCTCTCCGCATACGCCCGCCAGTTCCTCGGCATTATGGATAAACCCGATGTCGATAGTATCGAAGGCCTCTCCCCTGCCATTTCGATTGACCAGAAGACCGCATCCCATAATCCCCGTTCGACCGTCGGTACGATCACGGAGATTTACGATTATCTCCGACTGTTGTTTGCGCGGGTCGGTCACCCACATTGTCCCAAATGCGGCATTGAGATCCGCAAACTTTCATTGGACGAGATTGTCGTCAATATCATTGCGGCAATCCGTGCGACAATCGCATCGGACAAGGTGAAGCCGCACACATTCTCGATTCTTGCCCCGGTCGTACGGCAAAAAAAAGGGGAATTCCGCGATTTGTTTGAGAACCTGCAGGCGAAAGGATATACGTACGCGTTCGTCGACGGGAAGCGTATCTCATTTGACGAGGATATTGCGCTCATCAAGACGAATAAACATGACATTTCCCTTGCGGTTGACGCTCTTCAGATCTCACACGCTGACATGAAAAACGAATTGTTCGTATCGAATCTCCGATCCCGGATTGTCACTGCAGTCCAGCAGAGTCTCGATCTTGCAGATGGTCTTGTCATTTTGAAGGACATCAAAGAGCATTTGTTTTCCGAAAAATTTTCATGTCCTTCGTGCGGGCTCTCGCTCCCGGAGCTCGAGCCCCGCATGTTTTCGTTCAATAGCCCGTTCGGAGCGTGCGAGACATGCAAGGGGATCGGAACGGTATTCAAGGTCGATCCCGAATCGATACTCAACAAGAATCTTACCATCAACGAGGGTGCGATCCTCCCGTTCAACAAAGTGTTTTTCCAGGACACATGGTATATACGGCTCCTGAAACAGGTGGGCGAGGAAGAGGGAATTGATTTTAATATTCCGGTGAAAAATTTTTCCTCTGATCAAGTCAAATTGCTCCTGTACGGCACGAAGCGGACGTACAAAGTGTACGGAACGAACAGACAGGGGAGACAGACCATGATTCACGAGTCATTTGACGGCATTGTCGGTGAATTAAGCCGTAAATTTTTCGAAACCGATACCGGGTATGAGGGTTTTGATGTCCATAAATATATTAAAGAAGAAATCTGCGGCGCATGCGGGGGGAAACGCCTCCGGAAAGAAATATTATCCGTTACGATCGACGGTAGGAGCATTGCCGAATTCGGCGAGGAGAGTGTTCAGGAATTTTCCGATTATGTAAAGCAGAAACTCCCGTCGATCCTTAATGAATATGAATCAATGATTGCACAAAGCATCCTGAAGGAAATCGCGACGCGGCTCTCATTCCTCAGCAACGTCGGCCTCGGGTATCTCACCGTTTCGAGGCCGGCGAAATCGCTGTCGGGAGGCGAGCTGCAGAGGATCAGGCTCGCCTCTCAGATCGGTACGGGACTCACCGGTGTCCTTTATGTTCTTGACGAACCGTCGATCGGCCTGCACCCGAAGGATGTATCCGCTCTGATCAGGACGCTCAATGACCTTCGCGAACTCGGTAATACACTCATCGTTGTCGAACACGACCAGGAAACGATAGAGAATGCGGATTATCTGGTCGAACTCGGTCCCCATGCAGGAAGCAATGGAGGACACGTCACGTTTACCGGAACCGTAGCGGAGATGAAGAAATCGAAGAAGTCCATTACCGGTCACTATTTGTCCGGAACGAAGACGATCGCGTTGAAAGACCGTCCGGTAGAGCGCACGCGGGGTGAGCTCGTATTGCGGGGAGCGTCTCAATTCAACCTCAAGTCCGTAACCCTCTCACTTCCGCTCGGTAATCTTATTGCCGTGACGGGCGTGTCCGGTTCGGGGAAGTCAACCTTGATCGTCGAGACGCTCTATCCGGCGCTCAAATATCATATTGACGGATATTACCACGACACAATGGGCCACTTCGAGCGGCTTGAGGGGTTCCAATACATTGATAGGGTATACCTTGTGGATCAATCCCCGATCGGAAGAACACCGCGGTCCAATCCGGCCACTTATGTCGGATTTTTCGATGACATCAGAGAGATATTCGCCCAGACGACCGATGCGAAAATGAGAGGATACAAAAAGGGGATGTTTTCATTCAATTTGAGGGGAGGCCGGTGTGAGAAATGTCAAGGTGCCGGCCTCATCAAGATCGAGATGCAATTCCTCGCAGACGTGTACATCAAATGCGACGTCTGCGAAGGGAAACGGTACAATAAGGAAACGCTCGAAATCAAATACAAGGGGAAAACGATCTACGATATCCTCCGAATGACGATCAGTGAAGCCGCTGAGTTTTTCCGGAACCATCATGCGATTTATCAAAAAGTTTCGCTTCTGAATGAGGTCGGTCTCGGATATGTTGAGCTCGGACAAGCCGCACCGACGTTTTCCGGTGGGGAAGCGCAGCGGATCAAACTCGCGAACGAGTTATCTCGGCGAGACAGCGCGAGAACTCTTTACGTGCTGGACGAACCGACGACCGGTTTGCACTTCTATGATGTCGACAAGCTTCTTGCTACACTCAACAAGCTTGTCGACCGCGGTAATACCGTCGTCGTCATAGAACACAACCTTGATGTCATCAAAAACTGTCAGTACATCGTCGATCTTGGTCCGGACGGCGGCGACGGAGGCGGAACGATCATTTATCAAGGCCCTTACAAAGGTATACTTGCACAAAATCATTCATATACAGCCCGCTATCTGAAAAAATAAAATCGCATATCGAACTCAAGTATAATAATACGGGCATATGAAAATTCGGTTTCTTCTTTTATTGTGTGCGATTCAATTTCTCGGGAATTTACGTACCGTTTCCGCACAGGAATTCCGGACCGACTATGATGTGTCGTATACGTTACCGGTGACGGATACGGAAGTTGCACGTGCGCAATATAAAATCACCCTTACGAATCTGAAATCGGATACATATATCGATTCATATAGCATTACATTTCCGGAATCGTTCGCCATTTCCGATGTGTCGGCATCCGATGATGAGGGACGGATTGAACCGCGCATCGAGAAAAGCACTGGGGGAAATGTCATACGACTGGATGCAAACGAGCCGATTGTGGGAAGAAAAAACGTCACTAAATTCATCGTCGAATTCAATCAGCGCAACCTGTTCCGGAAAACAGGATCCGTCTGGGAAGTGATGCTGCCAACAATAGAGAACAGGAGGGAGGGATCATATAAAGTATCCGTTTCGATCCCGCCAAACGGTGAACCTCTCTCCGTGGCAAAACCGAAGCCGTCACAAATACGTTCGGGTGTAATCGAATGGGAGAATCCGGTGGAAAAAACGATATATGCCGTGTTCGGAGATAAACAAACGTACAATGTGGAATTGACGTATGACATTGAGAATATTGGTCCATTGTCTCAAGCCGTTGATATCGCCCTTCCTCCGGACACACTGTATCAGAAAATATTCCTGAAATCGCTTGAGCCCGATCCGGAAACGGTGCGAACGGACAAAGACGGCAATTACATCGCCACGTACGTGCTCAAGTCGAAACACGAGGCGCAGATCGTGTTTAACGGAAGTGTGGTGGTATTCCCGAATTCCAGGGATGAAGTCAGAGAAGAGGTAGAGCGTGCATACCGGGATAACAAAAACAATTTGCTAAAAAAGCACGACGTTTGGTCGCTGCGTCCGAGCAAGACTATCAGCGGGCTTACCAGTGCGGAAGCGATAAATTCATATATTATTTCCGCCCTTCAATATGATGCGGAACGGACGAAACAGGGGTCGGACAGGCGGCGCTACGGTGCGGACGGCGCCCTTGCGGCGCCCGACCGTGCGGTGTGCCTCGAGTATTCGGATACGTTTATTGCAATAGCGCGCGGGAATGGTATTCCCGCGCGCGAAATACAGGGCTTCGCCTATACCGACAATCCGCTTTTCCGTCCTGTCTCCCTTGTGACGGATGTGCTCCATTCGTGGCCGGAATATTATGATGAATCTTCCGGCCTTTGGAAGCAGATTGACCCCACATGGCAGGATACATCGGGTATCGACTACTTCAATTCGTTTGATTTAAATCATATTGCGTTTGCAATCCACGGGACGGACCCGAGGTTTCCGCTTCCTGCAGGAATGTATAAGACCATTCAGAAAAAATATGTTTCAGTCACCGCAACGGACGAAGGGCCGGAAGAAGTGAAGCAGATAGCGGTGGATATTGATTCGTTGAATCTGAAGTATAGGATCACGGCCGGCACGGAAAACCGCGGTATGTTTACCGTGACGAACCGCGGCAATACCTACCGGTATGATATTCCGGTGGAGATTCGTTCGCCCGGACTTACGGTGAAGCCGGACGTGGATTCGATCGCATCACTCGCTCCAGGCGAACGGAAAAAAATAGATTTCACGTACTCATCAGCCCAAAAGAAGGGAACATTTGAAACAGATATGACCGCGCGCGTTGACGGGCGCGTATTGTTCACGAAGCGGATATCGGTCACTCCCTCGTCATATATCATTACGATATACCTTGCCGGAGGACTCATTGCAGTATCAGCACTCGCTGTTATACTGATCCGTACATATGTCACAAAGAGAACATAATATCTCCATTCCGAATACCGTCGAACACATCCGCTTGCTTGAAGGGTATGCGGGAGTGTATATGTATACGCGAAAAGGTATTCCACTTTACATCGGCAAATCGGTGAATATTAAGGTTCGTCTCCTCTCGCACCTCGAAAATGCGCGAACCGACGAAAAAGAGGCGAAATATGTGGAAGGTTCGGACGAATTGACGCTGTATCGTACCGATTCCGAATTCAATGCGCTCCTTCTCGAATCTCACCTCATTCAGAAACACAAACCGAAATATAACGTCCGGTTGAGAGACGATAAAAGTTATCTCTATATCAAAATAACCGTGAAAGACGAGTTCCCGAAGGTGTATCATGTCCGGAAGGAAAACGACGGAACATCCCGGTATTTCGGTCCGTTCTCCTCAACATTCGCCGCCGAGCAGATCATCAAAACTATTCGGCGCGTGTTCCCGTTTTGCACCCAGCAAAAAACGGGAACACGCCCGTGTTTTTACTCCAAAATCGGACTATGCAATCCGTGTCCAAACGTCATACAAACACAGGAGCAGAAAAAGATATACCGCAAAAATATTCGAAACGTCATCCGGACTCTCGAAGGGAGAAGCGAAGTTGTGCAAAAGGAACTGTTTAAAGAAATGAATACACTTTCAGAACACAGGCGCTATGAAGAAGCACTTCTCATAAGAAACAAACTCATCATGTTTGAAAATATGTTTGCGCACAGACTCTACAGCAATCGGGATGAAGAAGGGTACAACCGGTCGGCGAAAAACACCGATGAGCTTGTTGTTTTGCTCCGTAACTATCTTCCGGAACTGCAATCAGTCAGGCGGATCGAGTGCTATGACATCAGTAATCTGAGCCAGCGCCAGTGCACCGCGTCGATGGTCGTTTTCATTGACGGCCAGATTGCACGCGGTGAATACAAAAAGTTTAAGATTCGGGTACCGCGGAACATTTCGGATTTTGCTATGCTTGAGCAGGTCATCGAGAGACGCTTCAGAAACAGATGGGAGCGGCCGGACCTCATCGTCGTGGACGGAGGCCGGCCGCAGGTACGAATCATCCGGAACAAACTGAAGGAAATCGAAGTCGCGATCCCGCTCATCGGGATCGCGAAAAATCCGGACCGGATCGTCGTGGGAACATCATCTCTGCCGACGATCCGCCCCCGCCTCAACAACAGCGGTTTCAACCTCATTCAGCATCTTCGCGACGAATCCCACCGCTTTGCAAAAAAGTATCATATATACTTGCGAAACAAACATCTTTTCCCTCAGACAGGTGCATTTTGAACAAGCGCGCAGTTCGCAATTCATGGTATAATTGACCCGTGCACAATGTACTTCTCATAATAAATATTCTGATATCAGTACTTATCGTCGCATTCATCCTGATGCAGGGACGCGGAGGCGGCCTCGGTAATGCGTGGGGCGGCGGCGGCGAAACATATCATACCCGCCGCGGCGTGGAAAAAGTTACGATGCGGTTTACGATCGTGCTGATAGTCCTGTATTTCATCGTATCCGCTGTCAACCTGTTCATCCGATGAGCTTTGACCGGAAGAAATTCCGATACTATTACTGGCTGACGCTCGAGTTCAGCAGGAAGCACTTCAAGATGATCCTGCTCAGTTTTTTCCTGAGCCTTTTTGTCATTTTGAGCATTGTATCTTTTTCTACGTATCTGGATGCGCTCCTTCCCTCGCGTCGCCAGGTGATCGGGATTGTGGGACGATACGGGTATGAACAGCTTCCCGACTCAATACTCCAGAAATTGAGCCACGGATTGGTAAGCGTTGATGAAAAAGGGAATGTGAGACCTGCAGTCGCATCGAAATGGGAAATCAAGAATAAAGGAGCGGAATTCTTTTTCACCATCACGCCCGGCCTCGTATGGGATGACGGGACGCATTTCACAGCAAAGGATTTACGGTACAACTTCAAAGATGTGTCGGTCACTGCAGTAAGTGATGAATCCGTCATATTTAAACTTAAGAAACCTCTCCCGATATTCCCCACGTATCTCACGAAGCCGATCATACGCTATCCTCTCCACGGCGTTGCAGGAGACTATAAAATCGGACGGGTCAGGACAAGTCAGGGGTACGTAAGCGAACTTATTCTCAATCCGCTTAAAAAAGATCTTCTCCCCATAACATACCGGTTTTATGAAACGGAGAGCGATATGGTGAGTTCGTACCAGGCAGGAGAAATCAACGAAATGAACGTATCGAGGAAGTCGACCGCGGAATCATTCCGGAAATGGAAAAATTCAACTGTTCTTGAGAGCATCGACTATTCGACGGTCATGTCGCTTTTTTTCAATCTCAAGAAAAAGACGTTTGAAGACAAGGAGCTGCGCGACGCGATTTCCCAGTCCATATCGCGCGTTAATTTGACACAATACGGCGAGAGTGCAGACAGCCCGATACCCCCCACTTCATGGGCGTATAATTCGGGTCTTAAGAAACAAACTCATGATCCGGAGTCTGCGTCAAAAATCATCGGCAAATCACCTCTCGCGAGCGAATCCGCCGCGCTCAAACTCTACACGTTTTATGACAATTTGAGCGCCGCAAACAGCATACAAAAGGATCTGAAAGAAACAGGAGTAACCGTCGATATTTTGTTGAGCAATACGGACTTCAACGATTACGATTTGCTCCTTGCACTGTGGAGGCCGCCGGCCGATCCGGATCAGTACTTTTTCTGGCATTCGACTCAGACGTCCGGCGGCAACATCACCGGATTCAAGAGTGTCAAAATCGACAAACTTCTGGAAGATGGCAGGAGCACTCTGTCGGCAAAATCCCGAGGGGATATTTATCAGCAGTTCCAAAAGGTTTTTGCCGATGAACAGCCCGCCATCTTCCTTTACTACCCGACGCAATATACGATCAAGCGAAAATAGTACTTGATCAGATTTTCCTGCTCACTCCTCATGTCTATCATCTCCTCTTGTTCTCAAAGCACCTTCTGTTCGTTTTTCCCGTTCGATATCATACCTCATGGATTTCTCAAGCGTCAGGGAAATACCCGTTGACCATGACAATCGCTTGTGAGGATTATCTATCGCTTGTTGAATAATCCTTTACGGCGCATGAGAAATCCATTCGGTATTGATATCTTCACGGGATATAGATAGAAGGAATACTGCGGGATGTGACATATTCTCACCGCGCCAGAAGGGATAACAAGCAAAATGATAGTAAAACAATAATGAGGTTGAGCGGTCAACG
>CAZLQR010000003.1:0-99876 GCA_964561915.1 uncultured Gammaproteobacteria bacterium
GCTCGATCGGCCATTCTGACACCTCTCCTATAGAAGGGATCGGTTTCAATGAGGCGCGGAGGGGAATCGGACCCCTGCAATAGCGGTTTTGCAGACCGCAGCGTTACCACTTCGCCACCGCGCCGAGATCCTATATTGTACCGCAGATCTGCCCGTATTAGTTGGCAGATTGATACCGGGTGAGGGTTTGGGAAATGTTACGTGGGTCGTAAATGCGAAGTTGTGGAATAGGAACGACGAACTTCCCTCCCCAATCGGCAATATATGCAAGCTGATCCATCACTTCTTCCTTCAGGTTCCACGGCAGAATCAAAACCTAATGGGGTTTTGCCGTGCGGATGATTTCCGGGGAGAATATTGGTATATGCGTACCCGGAAGGAGATGATCCTGCTTGTTTGGATTCTTGTCGACGGTGAAAACTATATCATCCCGTTGAACACTGCAATAATTGAGAAGCGTATTGCCTTTTGCCGGTGCGCCGTACCCGATTACCGTCTTGTCTCTGGCATGCACTTCTTGGAGGAAATTGAGCAATTCACGTTTGATCATTTTCACCTTGGTGCCAAACTCCTTGTAGGGAGCAAGCGTATTGATACCCTTCGACAACTCTTCCGATAAGAGCGAACTTACGGATGCTTCCTCCGCAAATGTATTATTCTGAGCATGGCACGCATAGATCCGGAGAGATCCTCCGTGAGTCGGCAACTTGTCAACATCGAATATTCTCAGGCCATGATGATTGAATATTCTCTGTACAGCTATGAAAGAATAATACGTGAAGTGTTCATGATAGATCGTGTCAAAGGCGCCTTTTGACAGGAGCTCGACAGCATACTGGAATTCCATTGTCACGATCCCGCCCGGTTTGAGGATGAGCTTGACTCCGGACAGGAAATCATTGATATCGGGAACGTGTGCGAAGACATTGTTTGCGATTACCAGATCGGCGGTCTGCGCTGACTTTACCAATTCCTCTGCAACATCTGCACCGAAAAATTTGCGGATAGATGGAATTCCCTTGTTTTCGGCGGCACGTGCAACCCCGAGACATGGCTCAACGCCAAGAACGGGTATGTTTTTTTCCTTGAAATACTGGAGAAGATATCCGTCGTTGCTTGCAAGTTCTACTATGAAAGAATCATTGCCAAATTTGAATCGGTCAACCATCATTTCCACATAGGTTTTCGCGTGCCGGAGCCATGAATCGGAATAGGAGGAAAAGTACGCATAGTCATCGGTGAACAATTCATCTTCTGTATGCACATTGGGGATCTGCATGAGCCAGCACGAAGTACATATATATACGTGAAGAGGATAAAATGTTTCGGCTTTCAGATCATCATGCGCCGGAATATTATTATTCGCAACCGGAGACATACCCAGATTAACTACTGTTTCCGTCAATGGAGCATCACAGAATCGACATACTACACCTGACATATCAAGTAGCGCATTTTACTACAAGATATGTTTTTATTCAATGACCGATGTGTCTCAACGGATCAGTACGGTTTGCGTGCCAGTAGCACAGGTGCTTCGGAATAGCGGTATTTTTCGTTGTTCTTCGGAGGTGTCACACTCACCAGTTTCATTGCGATATCGACATAACCCATGGATTCCAATTTATGATATTGTGACTTGTAATAAAAATCCTCCCACGAATTAAACCGTGTTCTCAACGTGCCGAACCCTGTCAGATTGCAATAGGAGTAAATACCTCCCGGCTTCAGCAACCGGTACGCATGCTCCCCGAAATCGAACTGGCGCTCTATCAGCTCTTCCATATCAAACGGGGAGCCGTCAAAGAAAACGGCTTCGAACGAATCATCCCGAAATATATCTCCGTTGTCTATCACATCCTGCCACATACCAAGAACCGGAACGATTTTGTGGGAAGAAGTCGGATCGTGCGACAACTTATTATTGAGTGCGATGATATCTTTGAATATCTCTTTGTTCGGCTCGATGATGTAGTGGTCCGCAACGAAGTTGCGGACCGGCATTTTATGCAGAGCCCTCGCGAACAGACCCAAGCCAAATCCTATCTCAAGCCAGTCACCTTTCGCACGCACTGCATTTGAGATTGCGAGTGCGAACGCTCTCATATACTCTTCCTGCCACTTTTCCATTACATACCGCCCTTGTATCATTATTCCCATATCATCACGGCTGACAGGCGCGGTCGACCAGGTATTTTTATTCACGAAACGAAGCTTATTGGGATAATCATTCCCCAGATCATCATTCATACAAATATCACATAGAATTAGTAACTCGAAACACAGACGGTAAACGGCCGAATCGCAGATGCAATCAAAAGCCCCCTACGTTATGAATGTGTCATTCTAACATTTATGAACAACGTATGTAAAGAGCTATTTGTGCACTTACCATGTCTTCATGACGGACCGGAGTATGCCGAATTCGCCGATATGGTTGGAGTTGTGGTCAATGACCACAAGCATTTCTCTTAAAATCGTCTGGCCGGTCCCATGAGGGATCTTGCCATAAAGTTCCGTATCGGGATCCTTGACAAGTTGTATGAGCGACTGTAAATCTTTTTGAAACGATTGAATTGATTTCTTCCATTCGGATTCTGTGGCTTTCTTCCCTGCTTTTGGCCAGTAGTCATCCGGCCATTTGATGTATTTATACTTCGGATTACGGATAAAATCCAAAATATCCCATTGGGTGATTCTCATATGCTCCAACAATCTATAGGGCGTATAGTCGCTGTTTGGAGCCGTATCATTGATCCTGTCAAGTGGGAAATCCTTCATCACTTCTTTAAATGTTGCATGCGCGCGCCCTCCTTTGAGGAAAGATACGAGATGCTCCCTAATCTCAACATCGGGATCAGATTTTTTCATATTAATTACGATCAATACCTTTGATTCCTTGAGCGGGTGAAGGGTTTATCCTGCACCCCTGTCGCAAAAAACTTGGAGCGGGTGAAGGGAATCGAACCCTCGGCTCATCCTTGGCAAGGACGCGTTGTACCACTCAACTACACCCGCAATTCTTCAATTATACCAGCGCTGAAAATTTCCGATAATTTCTTCAGTGTTTATACTGAATTTTTTCGAGAAAAAATTCAGTACCTGTACTGGACTTTTCAAAGGAAAAGTTCAGTGCGGAGAGTCAGAGTCGAACTGACATCTGAGGTTTTTCAGACCCCCGCCGTGACCACCTTGGCTATCTCCGCTACGGACGCTTCGACAACCGTTTCGCTTTCGCTCCACTTTTGTCTCCGCTCCCTCAGCGTAAACGCTGAGTGGGCCAGGATGGAATCGAACCATCGACTTCCATCTTATAAGGATGGCACTCTAACCGCTGAGTTACTGGCCCTGATATTATAGCGTAAGTATACCAAAATTACAGAGCGGTAAGCGCCGCGATAGCGGCGCCGTCGGAGCTGGCGTGGGCGCTGAAGTCCTTCGTGAACAATATCTTCACATTGCCGCCCAGCTCATAGTTGAGGAGTTGTGCAATGCGAGCCCCATAGTCTGGAACATGGAATACTCCTCCGTGGAATACGAAAGCGGTATTCGCAAGAACCTCCCGTTTTTTAAATGCATCGAGGAGACCGAGCGCAACATACGTGACAAGAGTCGATGATACTTCGTACAGTCGGAACGCGGTCGTATTGCCCTTACGGTATTCTTCGCTGATAGCCAATCCGTCTTTCTCAACGCCGGTGATTTTTTTCCATATTTTTTCGATTCCTGCTTTGCCCGCAGCGCTTTTCTCAATACATGTGAATTCGTTGCCGAATACGCCGCAGTTCTCTGTGACCCCAAACAAGTTGAGATGATCCAGGAGTTTCACATGCCCGGCCTCCGTGGCGATAATGGTATCTCCGTCCAGTACGGAAGCCCCGATACCGCTCCCGTTGATGATATAAATAATATTGCCAATACCCTGATCCGTTTTCCTAAGTTCGACCGCACTCGTGATCATGCCGGTAAGTGCGTCGTTGAGCGCGCAGACCAACGTCGGGAACAGTCTCGCGAAATCTGCGTGGTACTGCGTCCGGAATTCGGTGTAAAACTCCTCAAGATTGGGAGCGCTAATGGCAACGGAGCCGTCAACGGCTCCGGCATAGGATATGCCGACGGGTAATTTTTTTTCCGAAGTGTATTTCGCAATCTCTTCGAGCCGCCTGAGATACCCCTTGCCCTGTGTGCTTTGGAACATGTCTACCGTTTTGCTTTGTAATACACCATCATGGACACGGAATTTGGTGGAGACGAGTTTGTCCCCGTTGATATCTATTGACATGACCACTTTGTCTTTTTGTTCAAGAAGCCGCACGAATACCTGGTTCAGATTGAACAGCCGGATCGGATACGCCCGTATTGATTCTTTGGTGAACAGCTCCAGCTGTGATTGATAAAACGGGAATATGGGAAGGTCGGTGAGCTTCTTCATACTTCGGTGGACCCGAGGAGAATTGAACTCCTTCCTCCGCAATGCGAATGCGGCGTTGTACCGTCTAACTCCGGGCCCTTCGCTCGCTTTTGCCACTCGCTTTTTGCGAGGGCAGCGCTCGTTCAGGGTAGACCCTACGGACGCTTTTGCCCCGCCTTTGGCGGGGCTCCGCTCCCTCAGGGTAGACCTCCGATGAGGTCCATTTTCTTCTCTCTTTTCCAGCTTTTGATTTCCCGTTCACGCTTGGCGGCTTCGGTCATATTGGGATATTCCTCGGAATACACCAACACTGCGGGCAATTTTCCTTTAATAGCCTTAGCACCCGTCCTGCCGTTATTATGTTCACCGACTCTTCGTTCGATGTCCGTCGTGATACCCGTATACAGCGAACCGTCACTGCACCTGAGAATATACAGATACCACACGCACAATTATACCTAAAAAATGATAAAAGTGCTTTTTCTATAAATATATAGAGAAGAGACGCATTGTCTGTACTGAATTTTTTACTTGAAAAAATTCAGTGCATTCGGCGGGAATCGAACCCGCATCATGGGATCCGGAATCCCACATTCTATCCATTGAACTACGAATGCAGTGTGAACAAGAGTATTATAGCAAGCGCAATGCGGTAGAGTGCGAAGGGAATCAGGGTATTATGTTTCAGGTACTCCACAAGCCAGCGGATAACGGCGTATGCCGTGATGAACGAAACGACCCATCCGGTCACCAGCACAACAATCTGTGAGTCCGACAAAGCGATAGTTCCCTGTGACTTGACCAGGTCGAGTGCCGACGCCGCAAAGATCGTCGGCACTGCAAGAAGGAACGAATATGTTGCGGACTGGGCGCGGGTAAAGCCCATCAGCATCATGGCAACCATGACGATACCCGCGCGCGATACTCCCGGTACGACTGCAATCGCCTGGGCAAATCCGATCAAAAGTGCATGTCCGAGCGTGACCGCATTAAGCGACTTCTTGAGTTTAAGTATATTTTGTTTGACGGCGAACTCGACTGCCAGGAACACAAATGACATGGCGATCAGCGACAAGATGATCAGATTGTCCGAATTGAAGAAAATATTCTTGATTGCTGAATGCAGGACAAATCCGATGATCGCGGTCGGTATGAACGATGCGAGTACGGTGATGATCATGGAGCGGTGCTGCAGTATGTACCGGTATTCCAGGAGCAGCACCGCCGCAATCGCGCCGGACTGTATCACTACTTCGAACATCTGCACGAATGGAGTTTGCGCGATCCCCAATAGCCGTCCGGTGATTATCAGATGTGCAGTGGACGAAATAGGGAGGAATTCGGTGACACCTTCCACAAGGCCCAAAAGTACACTATGAATCACGTCCATTGCATAAGTATAATATAGAATCGATGGGTAACATAGCGCTGGTACACGATCAGTTGATGGAGTTCGGGGGCGCCGAACGGGTGCTGGTGTCGCTCATGGAGATGTTCCCGGAGGCGCCAGTGTATACGTCGTTTTATGATCCAGATCGGCTCGGTATTCATGCTTCGCATTTTGAAGGGAGAAGAATCGTCACGTCCTGGGCACAGCGGGTGCCGTACATCAAACAGCTGTATTCCCCGCTCCGGTTCCTGACACCGCTCATCTGGGAATCGTTTGACTTGAGCGAGTACGATACCGTCATTTCGTCATCCGGATCGTACATGTGCAAGGGTGTTGTCACGAAACCTGGTACGAAACACATTTGTTATATCCACCACCCGCCGCGGTATCTCTACTATTACGAAACGGCGGTGGAATGGCAAAAACACTGGCCGGTGCGTGTATACGGCAACATCATCAATCACCGTCTCCGGATCTGGGATTATCTCTCGTCCCAACGGGTTGATATGATGATTGCAAATTCCGAGGAAACACGGCGGAGAGTGAAGAAGTTTTATCGGATGGACTCACATGTCATCTATCCGCCTGTCAAACTGGCGCACAAATCAGCCCGTGCCGGTGAATCAAAAGATTATTATATTACCGTCAGCAGGCTCGCACGGGCAAAGCATATCGATGTGATCATCCGTGCGGCGGCGGCCGCTGGCGTGAATCTCAAGATCGTCGGCGGCGGCCGCGACAGGGAGTATCTCTCCTCGATAGCGGGCAAAAATGTAGAATTCATTGGAGCTGTGGACGATGACAGACTTGCCGAACTCTACGCCGGAGCGAAAGCATTCTTATTTGCATCGGTTGACGAGGAGTTCGGCATCGCGCCCGTGGAGGCCATGTCCCATGGCCTCCCCGTCATCGCCTATGCAAGCGGCGGACTGAAGGAAACAGTCCGCCCCAGCGTCAACGGCTACCTGTATGATTCCCTCGAACCCGGAAGCATGGCTCAAGCGATCCGCTCGCTTGAGACACTCACGTCCGATGCATACAAGAAAATGTGCAGAAACGCGCGTGTTGAGTCGGAAAAATACTCGGAAGCAGTCTTTCGCAAAAAAATAACCGAGTTGGTCAGGGAATCATGACGGCCTGCGTGACCGTCGGAGCATTCAGTATATGGACATTGATCAAGAACGAAGCTGCAAGCGCAAATGAAATGACAATCACCACGTCAACGGAAACATCGAGACACTTATCGCTGAATGTCTTCGCCCTTGATCTTCGTGCCATATACATCAAGGGTACTCCGCACCTTAATCGTTGTCAATAGGGTTATGTCATTCGTATCTGATCGCTTCGATGGGAGTAAGATCCGCCGCCTGTTTAGCCGGGAACACACCGAAGAAAATGCCGATTCCGGACGAGATGCCAAGAGCAGCAGCTACTGCAATGAGATTGATCTCGGCCGGGAAAAAAGGATATATGAGCTGAACAATAATCCAGGAAAGCACAAGACCGGAGACACCTCCGAATAAAGACAACAGCATCGCCTCCGTAAGGAATTGCACGAGAATATCGCGCTTGCTCGCACCGATTGCTCTGCGTATCCCAATCTCTTTGATCCGCTCCGTCACCGTCGCATACATAATGTTCATGATCCCGATTCCTCCGACGAGAAGAGAAATAGATCCGATTGCCACCAGTATCGAGTTCAGTATGCTGAAGATGCTCGTGACGATATTGAGGACTTCCGTTTGCTCAACAACCTGGAATTCATCTTCATCATATTTTTTCATCATGAGATTCTGAAGATCGATTTTCGCCTGGGGAATCTCTTCCTGCGTTCTGATCTTAACATAGACCGTATAAAATTTTTTGTTTTCATCGAAATCGGCGCTGGAGCGGTACGGCATGTACGTGATGTTGTCGAAACTCGGACCGCCCAGCGCCCCACCTCCTTTCGGTTTGAGGACTCCGATGATTTTGTAATTTTTATCGGAAATACGCAAAGTATTACCGAGAGCTCTGGATGTTCTGCCGAACAGATTTTTCGCCAGCTCTGGACCGATGACGACTTTTTTCGCCCGCTTCAGGATATCCGACTGGGTGAAGAATACTCCATACTCCGGTTCGAGGTTGAGCGCTTTCGTAATTTCCGGAGTCGTCGCCAATACCTGTGTGCTTTCTGTATTTCCTTGAGCTGTTACAAGCGCATTTTTTTCATTTGCAGGTACGACATATTCGACTTTCGGGAGACGCTCGATTTTTCGGATGTCCCCCTCGGTGAAGCGTGCAGCAAGCGCGCCCGGATCCTGGAACCCTCCACCCTGTGAGATGACACGTCCGGGAAACAAATAGATGAGATTCGAGCCGAGACTCTCGAATTGGTTTTGGATATAGTTTTTCAACCCGATACCTGCTGCAATAAGCAGTACCACGCTGAGGACGCCAATCAATATCCCCAGAGACGTAAGGAAAGCTCTCCCCTTGTTGCGGGAGAAATTGAACAGGGCGGTACGGATAAGAAAAAGGGTGTATTTCATAATATTTTTCCGTCCCTCATGCGGATTTGACGTCTCGTCTTCTTCGCAATATCGGGCTCGTGAGTCACGATGATGACCGTCATCTTTTCTTTTTGATTCAGCTCTTTCAGCAGTTTCATGATTTCATCGCCCGATGCAGTATCGAGATTGCCGGTCGGCTCGTCCGCAAGGATGAGACGGGGCTCCATGATGAGTGCGCGGGCAATCGCTACACGCTGTTGTTGCCCGCCTGATATCTTGTTCGGGAATGAGTTGATTTTGTCATGGATGCCAAACCGCTTGAGCAGATACTCGGCTTTTTCGCGGGGATCATACGAAAGTTTTTTCCGCGTGTACACCGCAGGCAAAATGATGTTCTCGAGAACGCTCAATTTATTGATGAGATTGAATTGCTGGAAAACGAATCCGACGAATTCATTACGAAGTTTCGACAATTCATTATCTCCAAGCCGCGATGTATCTCTCTCTTCAATGTATACTTTGCCTTCCGACGGTTTATCGAGTAGTCCGATGATGTGCATGAGGGTCGATTTGCCGCATCCGGAAGGACCCAATATCGAAGTGAACTCCCCCTGCCTGATCTCAAGAGATACATCGGAAAGTGCCGTATATACTACGCCGATATCGAGTTCGAATGTCTTGGATACATGGTGGATCTTAATCATATATCACGTCACCCGCTTCCAATCCGGAATATATCTCCGTTGCGATATCGATTTCTTCGCCCTCTTGGACAAACCGTTTGATGCGTTTACCGGATTTATCCTTAATCCAAACATACGACTTGTCTTTCTCCATTTTGAGGAACGAGGTCGGCACAGCTATCGAGTTCTCTTTTTCCTTCACGATGAAGTTCGCGTCGCCGGTCATGCCGAGGCGTATATTGTCGCGGTCGGAAGGATCATCAAACATCAATTTGACTTCATACACGGTTTCCGATTCACCCTCGACCGGCGTGAAACCGATCTCATGAATTACGCCCTTCAGCTGTGAATCGGGGAATGAATCCAACAGCAGCGTCCCGATTTTCCCGACTGCAAGTTTGACGACGTCCGTCTGGTCTACCGACGCGGAGAAATACAGCGTATCCGGATTCACTACCTGGATCGTTGCCTGCGACGGAATGATATTGACTCCGGCATTTTTCGTACCTACTTTCGTGACGATTCCGTCGATGGGGCTTGATAGGTTGGCCAGTTCGATTGAGAGCGTCTGTAGCTCTACATCCAGGACGGAATTAGTAAGGTCGTATTGGGCTTGTTCAGCGGTGCGCAGTAAGCTCTGGCGGGTATCATAATTGAGTGCGCCGATGACGACCTCCCGCATATCGTCTTTGTTTTGGTCGAAGTCAAGGCGTTCCTTGGCATAGTCATTCAGTTCTTTTTCAAGTGTCTTGCGGAGTGAGCGCTGATCAAGCGACGCTACTGCCTGTCCTTTGCGCACGTAGTCACCCTCTCTGACTCCTATCCAGGCGAGCTTTCCTGCAGTCTGGAAGGCGAGTGTGGCTTCACTTGTCGCTTCCACCGTACCGGAAAGGGAAAGTTCCTCTCGTATCGTCTGCCGCTTGACGGTATACGATAACTCGTCTTCGTCCGACTTCCCCCGTATGAATAAGAAGTAATACCCTACACCGATAAGTATCAGCAGCGCAATGATCCACACCTTCCGTTTCCTGATAACATGTACCACTTTTTTCAATCTCATATGGTTAGATAAACGGTGCCCAGTTGCTCACGGGCATGACATTTTGCGACATAAAATTCCATGCATAAAAAAACAGTGCGGGTGATATGACGGCGGCCGCGAGCAGGAATCGCTTGTCAGTGAACTGCTTCTCGAATGCGATGCATGCGAGCGGCCACAACGGCAGGCTGTACCGCGCAATATCCCGGTGTTCCACAAAAATCACCGCGCCGAAGAATATGATACCAAAATAATACAAACTCCGCAGGTGATGCCGCGCAAGCGTGACGACGGCGAGGGAATACATCATGAAGTAAAAAACAATTTCCTCAAGCCATGCCGTACCAATCCATCGTTTGCTGTAATTAAATGCGGAAAACGGATAGGTAAGATGGATATTATCCCCTGACTGGAAATATGCAAAAAAATTACCGTACTGTACCGCATAAATGAGACAAACGGCAAGGAATCCGCACGGTATCAAGAATATCCACAAAGACGGAAGTTCGAATTTTTTCGTTTTGGAAAAGCGTTCAAGAAGTGCCATGAACAATGCAGGAAAAAGTAAAATTCCGGGGCTCTTGGTCATAGCAGCAAGAGCCCCGGCAATACCTGCGAGCAAATAATATTTTTTCTCAAACGCAAACAGTGAAAGGAGGATAAAAAAGAGAAACATACTTTCGGGCGCGCCTACGGCGCGCACCACCAGGAACCGAGGAAGGAATAGGAATATCGTCGTCAATGCAAGCGGGTGTTTGGTGAGATTGAATTTTCTGAGAACGAAATAAAACAGTACGCTCACGGCAATCGTGAACCCTACCGTGGACACAACCAACGCCTTAAGATACCCGACAAACGGTGCCAATGCGATGAGCGTCATCGGATACAGCGGGAGGTGCGCTGCATAGTACCGCGGGTCAAGCGAAACATCCAGCACAATTTTGCCCAGCTCTTCTGCGTTATAAAACGTCTTCGCCGCAATGACATAAAGCAAACCGTCGAAATGACGGAAAATATACCGGAAATTGTTCTGTTCGATCGGGAGCGCGATCCATGTGCTGACTCTGGAATAAAACGGAAGCCACAAAATAACAGTCGAGACTATGATAATGAAGAAGATGGCGAAATACGGCCTTGCTTTTGTGTATAATGCTTGCATAGATCGTCAAAACATTTTAGCACACGCGTGTGATTAAGAAATTGGAGAAGCTCGCAGGTGGGAGGTATTATCTGATCGGCGTCTTGGCCGCTGTTTGTGCGGGCATATTCCTGCGTTTTTACCGGCTCTATGATTTCGTCACATTCCTTGGCGACCAGGGACGGGATGCGATCATCCTGAAACGTCTTATCACATTCGAGCACTTCCCTGCGATCGGGGCGCCGACATCCGTCGGCGCCATCTTCCTCGGACCGTTTTACTATTATTTCATCGCACCGTGGATCGCGCTTTTCGGATTCGATCCGTCGGGACCTGCTTTCGGGGTTGCATTTTTCTCATCCCTTTTGCTTATCGTCCAGTACCTGGCGGTCAAAGACATTCTCGATAAAAAAACCGCGCTCATCAGTACGGCTCTCACCGCGATTTCGTGGTCCGTCATCGAACCCTCCCGGTTCTCATGGAATCCCAACCTTCTCCCTCAATTCACTTTCCTGTCGGTATATTCCCTCGTCAAATGCGTCAGGACTTCGGCACTCAAGTGGTTTGCCCTCTTCGGACTGTTTGCGGCGATCATCGTACAGCTTCACTATCTTTCGTTGGTCGCACTCCCCATATTCATAGTGATTCTTGTTTCGTATCTTTGGAAATCGGAACATAAAAAAGCTGCGGTGAAAAATATCGGGATTGCGGGCGCGGTATTTTTCATACTTTCCATTCCGCTCATCATTTTTGATTTCCGACACGAATTCCTGAACTCCCGCAATTTCATAAGATTGTTCACGAATGATGGCGGTGTAGGAGGTGGCGGATCGCTGAACGAACTCTTCCATTCCCTGACATTATTCAATACCTATTTTTTCCAATTCACGTTCTCGCAACCGGTCAATATTGTCATTCTCATCAGCTTGCTGATTGCGGCGTTTTTTGCATACCGCGCAAAAAACGCCGCATACTTTTTCATTCTCACTTTTGTCGTTCTTCTTGCCGGAACATCGCTGTATCAGGGTACCCGCCATCCGCACTATTTCAATACAATGTACGTCATATACTCCGTCATTCTCGGATACTTCCTTTCCCATCTCACTTTCCGCAAGGCCGGGTGGCTTGCCGTCATCATTTTCATCGCGTCATACGGACTTCTCAACTACCGGCACTACGCATTCTTCCACAACACTTCCTCGTTCCAGATTGCGCGCGCGCGCAAGATTGCGCGCGCCATCTACTCCAATGTAACGTCCGACAAATACACTGTGACGGCCCTTCCCAACCAATATGCAGACTCGACATACCGTTATTTCCTCGAGATCTGGGATAAACGCCCGATCGAGAAGGACAGCCTCGACCCTGCGGGCGAACTGTTCGTGGTATGCGAAGAGGAATGCAAACCGATCGGCAATGCACAGTGGGACATCGCGTATTTTGCTCCAACGAAAACGTTGAATACTATTCCCGTCGATACCGTTACGATTCATAAACTCGGCAAATGACTATTACATTGATCATCCCGTGCTTCAATGAAGAGCTCAACATCCAGAAAGGAGTGCTCGACAAAATCAACACGTTCGTGTCACACAGTCCTCAGTTTCGGGAAATCCTCATCGTAGATGACGGATCGACGGATAACACGAAGAATATCATCCGCGATCAGTACCTTCCGGAAAACAGGAAAATGCGTCTGATCGAAAATAAGCATATGGGTAAAGCGTACGCGATACTCAAGGGAATCGAAGAAGCGGCGGGGGAGTATGTCCTGTTTTCCGATATCGATCTTGCCACACCGATCGAAGAAGCGAACAAACTCATCGCACACGTCGATGAGAAAACGCCGATCGTCATCGGGTCACGGAGCACAACACGTAGGGGTGCGCCGCTGATCCGGAAAGTGATGGCGGCCGGATTCATCCTGATCCGCAATGTGCTGCTTGGTCTTCATGGCATCAAAGATACGCAGTGCGGCTTCAAGATGTTCAGGACGGAAACAGCCCGTACGGTCATCCGGTCGCTTCGCGTTTTCAAAGGGGGGAAAACGGTACGCGGTTCCTCTGTCTCTGCCGGATTCGATCTCGAATTCCTCTATCTCGCCCACAAACTCGGGTATGAAATAAGGGAAATACCGGTTGAGTGGCGGCATGTAGAGACGAAAAATGTGCATTTCATCACAGACACACTGGAAACATTGAGAGATATCGCACGAATCAAATATTATGAACTGACCGGCAAATACTCATGAAAAAACACTGGCCGTTTATCGTCATCGCAGCTGTCACAATGATTTTTTTCACGATGCGGCTCGGCCGTGACCTGCTCTGGGACTGGGATGAATGTCTCTACGGACAGTATGCGGTGGAAATGACGCGGACCGGACATTTCATCACGAATATCTGGAACGGGTATATCGATCTCCAGAAACCTCCCCTCTATTCGTGGATCTTAAGTGCAGTAAATGCTGCGAGCTCCTCCGAATTTGCGCTCCGATCTATTTCCGTGATCGGAGCGCTCGCATTACTAGCCAGTATATATTTTTTTGCATCAAAATATCTGACGCGGCGGATCGCTGTCCTCTCAACGTTACTCATGCTGACAGCGGAAGTGTTCGTCATCTACTCGATGAAGTTGAGTACGGATATTCTCTACAGTCTCTGTATCTTCCTTGCGTTTTGGCTCTGGTGGATATCCAGAAATGATACGAAAGGACTGAAGATATATGGAGCGGGCGTATTGTTCGGACTGGCGGTTATGATAAAGGGTCTCGGGTCGCTGCAGTTCATCATATCGATCGCTGCAGCGACGGTTCTCTTCCCTTCGAAACGAAAGTGGATCAACCTCCTCAAATTGAGTGCCGCTTTCGCGGCTGTCATAATCCCGTGGCACGCGGTCGCCTATCTCATGTACGGCGACCGCTTCATCAAAGTATATATTTTGGACAACATCATCAAGCGTTCGCGGTATCCCATCGAGTTTCACCGCGAACGCATCTGGTTTTATTTTGTCCTTCTTTTCCGTGAACTCAAACCGTGGATTGCCGCATTTTTCATTTTCCCGGCGGTATTGCTGATATCACTCTTCCGGAAATCACGCGGCAAATCGTTCGTGAAAATAATTCTTGGAGAATTGAAAAAAAATGAACTGACTATCACGATCCTCCTCCTTTTCCTTTTACCCCTTGCATCAATCACCCGCGTGCAGACTCGTATCGCATGGTATATCCTCCCCCTCTATCCGTTTCTTTCTGTGTATCTTGCGTATAACCTCAACATTGTCATTGAATATATCGGCAGTAAGAATAAAAAAGCCGGAGCGATTTTTTACGCTATTCTTCTGATCCTGTTGTCTCTGGATGCGCTGAAATTATTGACCGATGAGGTGAAGCCGTTCAATAAAAATAGGACGGTTGATCCGCGATATGAAGTAATGCTGGAAGCAGAGAAACAGCCCGAAACGGAGTTGTTTTATCTCGTCGCCTTCGGCGAGAGACAAGCCAAAGAGTTGTTGCCGCCGACGGAGCAGATAGATATGACATGGGTATACGGCGGCAACCCGTGTGCGGTGTATTATTCCAAGAAACATGTCACCTATTATTATGAAATCGCTGATTTCGAGAAGGCGCTGAGAACAAAGAAGGGGCTGTTCCTCATCCAAAACGGCGACGCGAAATATTCCGAAGGAAAAGAGGTGCGGTTCCGCAACAGCGACTTCACGTTGTTTACGAAATGATTCAAAGCGGTTTGTTCCTCATTTCCTCCCACTTGGTGCGGGGATAGGAACGCTTCCACTCACCCCACCCTTTCTGGTCCCGATAGAGCGGATACTCCTCCGGTTTGACCCAGTGGATATCCTTGTCCTCGCTGATGCGGTCGATGAAAACCTTGCCGTCCAGATGGTCTACCTCATGCTGGAAGATGCGAGCTACATATCCGGCGTGTTTCTCCACGATCTCGCGGCCGTCGGGCGTAGTAGCTCTGATCCGTATCGCCCGCGGCCGCGGCACGATCCCCGTGACATTGCTTGTCGAGTAACACCCTTCGTACCACTTGCTCGTTTCCGGGGATCTCCATATGATTTCCGGATTGATGAAAACCCGGAGATTGCTCACATGACCCCTCCCGTCGGCTCCCGTATCGACCAAAATGATGCGTTTCATGATGCCGATCTGATTCGCCGCGAGCCCGACAAGCACCGGCCTTGTCCGCTCTCCCTGATTGCCGTATCCTACTGTCAGCATTTCATCAATTTGTTTTTGAAGGTCAGGGGACGCAAGCTCCTGCTTCGAAACTGGAGCAACGACTTCTCTCAAACGCGGATCATTGGGTAGTAAGAATCGGATTTCCATAGGGCCATTATACTCTCAAAGTGTGAATTTAATTCCGTCAAACATACGTATTTATTGTGTGTGTCAATATATCAATTTCTTCTTTGGTGCCAATTGCGATCCTCACATACGATTTGTCAAGGCCGGTATTGCTGGCACCGTTGCCGTTGGAAACAATGATATTATGGCTGGCAAGATAATCGGTGAATAATATACCCTGTTCGGAAGTGTCGAACTTGATGACAACGCAGTTGATTTTCGATTCAAGCAATTTGAAATTTTTCCTGAGTAAAAATGATTCGAGTCCGCTTTTTCTCAAAATGATATCGGTACGGAGATCGGTGAAATAGTCTTCGTTCTCAAGCGCGGTCAGAGCGGCGCCAACGGAGAGATACGAAATATTGAAATAGTGAGTTTTATACCGTATCGAGTCAATAACATTTTGATGGGCTATGACATACCCGATCCGGATACCGGCAAGACCGTATCCCTTGGAAAAACTCCGGAGAACGACAAGATTGGGATGATCCTTAATATATGGAATCAGCGAATATTGCGGGAGGAAATCTCCGTACGCCTCATCGACTAGGACAACCGCATCCGGATTTTTCTTCGCAAGTGATTCAATGGTGTTTCTTGACGTGATGCCAAACGGATTGTTCGGATTGGCGAGGATTATCATTGATGCATATGGATATGCAGAGGGTACGATATGATACGAATCTTTTTTCAGACCGTTATGCGTGTTGATATTGGCGCCCGCGGCGAGGGATGCTTCCTCGTACCCGACGTAGGTCGGCGGGAATATATGGACGCTTTTACCGTGAGCGCGCATGAACATGAGTATCGCTTCATCAATACCGGCAGTGAGGAATATCTGTTCCGGATCGAGAGAGTACTTCGCAGTGAGTTTGTCGACAAGTTCCTTAGGTTGGTGGTGATATCTACTTGATTCGGCGGCGAATGGCTTCAGGCTTTTATAAATAAAATCAGGAACGTGATCGCTCAACGTCGTAAACTGAAGGTTGATAGTTTTGTTCATGGATGAGAGAAGCCGACGGTCGTATCAATGATGTATTGCGGGCGGGCTTTGATCTCGTCGAACATCCTGCGCATATATTCGCCAACGACACCGAGGGAGAACAGTTGAAGCCCGCCGATGAACATGATGAGTATTATCGTCGTCGCAAATCCGGGCACTGCATTGTAATTGGGGGTGAAAAATCTCTGATACACCGCCCAGACCGAACCGAAGAACGCGGTAAGCATACCTGCGAATCCGAGCCATGTGATGAGCTGGAGCGGGACATAGGAAAATGAAAAAATGCCGTCGAATGCGAGCTTGAACAGTTTGGACATCGTGTACTTGCTCGTACCGGAGGCGCGGGCGGCGCGCTCGTAGGTGAGGCCTGTCTGACGAAAGCCTACCCAACTGCGCAGCCCGCGCACGAACCTGTTCCTCTCGGGAAGCATATTGATCGCATCGACCATCCGCCGGTTCATGACGCAAAAATCCCCGCTGTCCAGCGGGATGTCGATGTTCGCGACCGTCCGGAGAATCCGGTAAAACAGGGAGTACACGAACCGTTTCAGCGCATTTTCTTTCCTGTTCGTCCGGATGGCGTATACGGTGTCGTAACCTTCACGGATTTTATTGAAAAAGTCGGGGAGAACTTCGGGGGGATCCTGGAGGTCGGCATCAAGAATCGCGATGATTTCTCCCGATGCATATTTCAGTCCGGCACTGACTGCGGTCTGGTGACCGAAGTTCCGGGAAAACGATACGATCTTCACTTTCTTATCCTTGTGATGGAGCGCGACCGCGTATTCCTGTGTGCGGTCGCGCGACCCGTCGTTCACGAAAATGATCTCATACGACGGGCCGAGTCTCTGCATCACTCCGGTAATACGTGTGTACAAAGAGTCCAGATTCGACTCCTCGTTGAAGACGGGGAGGATCACGGAGTACTTCATGAATAGATAGTATATAATACTTTTTGATGCTTGATATCACGAGTATTGCGAGTTGGTTCCGCAGGACTTTTGGCCGCAAAGACGTAATCGCACTCTTCCTGATAGTATGTGCATATTTCTTCACCCGGATCATCAACCTCGACAAATTCCCGATTTTCACCGATGAGGGGATATACATTCACTGGGCCAAGGTCGCATGGAAAGATGCCGCATGGAGATTCATTTCACTCACCGACGGCAAGCAACCGCTGCACACATGGGGTATGATCCCGTTCCTTAAGATTTTCTCACCGAACATGCTGCTTGGGGGGAGAATGTTTTCGGTGCTTACCGGCTTCGCTGCGCTCGCAGGTCTCTATTCCATCACCTTATATCTTTTTAATAAAAAAGTTGCATTCCTTGCCGCCTGCGCGTACGTGTTAACACCGATGTTTATGTTTTATGACCGCATGGCGCTCATCGATTCGGCGGTAAACGCCGGTGCGGTATGGCTCCTGTTCCTGTCCATAGTCCTTGCAAGGACCCTTCGCCTGGATATTGCGCTGATTTACGGATTGTCCGCAGGTGTAGCGCTCCTTGCGAAATCGTCGTCAACGATGTTCGTCGGCTTGTCAGCGCTTGCGCCAATCGCGATGCTGAGCGATTGGCGCAAGCGCCTCCCCTCACGGGCAATCACATATTACATTCTGTTTGGTATCGCCGGTACGATTGCACTTGTTTTATACAATATCCAGCGACTCTCGCCATATCTCCATTTCGTCGCGCAAAAAAATGCCACGTTCGTCATGACGTTACCGGAATTCATCAAGACTCCCTTCCTCGTCGTACGGGATAATTCGTGGAGAATACCCTATTACATTGCGTCCGAAATGTCATATGTGTCGTTCGCGCTCGGTTTGGCGGGACTGTGGCTCCTCTTCAGGAAAGACAGGAATCTTGGTGCATATCTTCTTCTCTGGATCATAGGACCGTTCATCGCGATAGCATTTTTTGCGAAAGTCGTATTCCCCCGTTATCTCATTTTTTTCGCAAGCTTTCTTACGATCGGAGCTGCATACCTGACCGCATCCCGGAAAAAATTCGTATCGAAAATAATCATCATATTTTTCCTTCTTTCCACTGCATACTTCAACTACACCATTCTGTTCAGGGGCGAATCCATCCCGTTTCCCGATGTTGACCGCGGCCAATACATCGAGAGCAACAATGCAGGATATGGCATCCGCGAAATCATCGATTACTCAAGGAAAAAATCAGCCGAAAAACCGGTCATATTGGTTGCAGAAGGCAATTTCGGTGTCGTCGGTGACATGCTGGATGCATCGGTTGCGCCCGGTGAACGGATCACGGTACGCGGATACTGGCCCCTCAACGAATCCGACCTTTTCGCCAACCAGAAGGAACTTCAGAAAAATCATGTCTTCATCGTATACTCGCACAAACGCGACGGAGATTTCCTTCCCCACTGGCCGATCAAACTGATCAAGAAATACGATAAACCCGGAGGTAAGAGCAGCTTCCACTTCTTCCAACTCGTCGAGAGGCTCTAGACATTCCTACTTACCGAATGCCCGGGCGTAAACAATGAAACTCAATCCGAGTAGCACGAAAAACAATAATGATGCGGTGAAAATATAAATCATTAATGTCTGCGTTTTTTCTTCAATCGTAACAGCAAGTATAAACCTACAAATGCACCGGATACAAGGGAAATGATTCCGGCCCAGAAACGGATCGGGGTGTCTACGAACCTGAACTCAACGGAATGGTTCCCCTGTTCGATGGAGATCGTGATGAGTTTGAACCGGTTGTTGTCGCTGATCGGCACCTTCTTGCCATCTATATATGCTGCCCATCCCGGGAAATAAAAGGTATTTAATGTGAAGTCCACCTGTTCCGGCGTCGTGACGCGGAACGTTTTTTTCGTGAAAGAATTGCTTAGCTGCTGTACTGTTGCGCGGGGATGCGATATTTCGAACACGGCTTTCGTCAAATCCGTCACCTTGATATCTACGATACTTGTGCCGTACCGAGATTTCGTGAGCGCGATACCGCGCGGTGCGAATTCGAACGAACTGTTACTCACGTTCCATGCAATCTCGGAAAACGAGGTGAGTTCGCCCTCAGATTTCCTGATGTATTGTTCGGGATGAAAGTACTTGCCATACACGGCGACAGATATGAGTGAGGCAATACTTATGATTACATAAAAAATGCCTTTCGCCCATTTGAATCGGGACAAGAAGTGCGCGAAATAAAAGAATGAATATGCCCCTGCTATGGAGATGAATACCGAGGTAAATGTCAGGAATCGCCAGGGGAACTGAAGATATTGTATCGGCTGAATAAATTCCCACACGGGAAGTGAAGCGGGAACCATCAAAAATATACTTATGACAAGTGCGGCAACATAATAAATGTATCGGGCAAATACGTCGCGGTCGCATCGTTTCCCGGTGGCGAAGAATGCGACCGCAAGAAATACCGAAAGCACGGCAAATCCTAAATGTATCTTGCCCAGTTGAAACGTCATATTGTCCATGAATCCCTGTCCTGATCCGCCGAATCCCCAGGGCGAATACCACAATTGCTGGGGATACACGAAATGGATGCGGAAATCCGCTAGTTGTGTGAGTAATATGTCGTTCACAAGAGTATATTGACGTTCGACATATGACGGAAGCCAAAAAAATGCGCTGAGCCCGAAACCCAACACAGAGCTTAGCGCGAGACGCATTGTGAACTTCCATTTTTGTTTCGTGAAAAACAGAAAAAAGAAATAGAACGATCCCGCAAACAACAGGAACGGCACGGCAACAAAGGGATGTGAAAGGATGAGGAGTGCAAGAATAACTGCAAATAGTATGATGTTGCCGGAAGAGCGATCCTGTCGGAGCCTCTCAAGGCTCCAATACGCGTACGGCACGACCGCCATACCGAAGAACTCGGCGAAAGCTCCGCGGACGTATACAAGCACAGCGTGATACGTGAAGTACGTATAGAGAACGGCGCTTACCCCTGCACAGGCATTGGTAAGCGCCGCATCAAGCCGTCCCGGTCTCTGCACTTGTGTCAGCGCCTGGCGCGTGAGCAAATACATGCCCCAGGCGCCCGCAACATATCCGATAACAATCATCGATTTTATCGACACTATGAGGTTGAGTCCGAAGACGTTGAACAATTCTGCGATGTAATAAATGAGCGGTGGGTAGAAATTGAAGAGCGGATATCCGAAATTGAATCCGAGTACGTCTACCCACCGCACGTACCATTGGCCCTGCATCAATCCTTGATGCAGAAGATGAAGTCGTGCCACATGCTGGAAGTCGTGCATGGTGAAATACCATGGATTCGCCAGACTCCAAACCGCCGGAATTGTTATAATGAAGAGGATCAGGTAGTACATCTCAAAACCATTATACATGGATCAGCTTGAACATCGGGATCTCAAGAAGCGCAGCTTCATCAGTACGATGAGCCTGTTTTTCCAGAGCGGATACACGGCGGTTCTCGGTCTGGTAGCCAACCTCATCGTCACGATCCTCCTGTCCCCCCAGATTTTCGGGATTTACATTACCGTGCTCTCCATCATTGCGCTCCTGAACTATTTCTCCGATTTCGGTCTTGCCGCATCGGTCATCCAGAAAAAAGAATTATCCTCTGACGATATCAAAACGACTTTCACGATCCAGCAGGCACTTGTCATCACTCTCGTGCTGATCGGCTATTTCGCTACGTCATTCGTCACATCATTTTATCGTCTCCCCGCCGACGGTATCTACCTATACTGGGCGCTCCTTGCCGGATTCTTCCTCTCGTCGCTGAAAACGATCCCCTCCGTATTCCTCGAACGTAAGATACAGTTCCAGAAAATTGTACTTGTACAAGTGGTAGAGAATACTGTCTTTTACGGGATCGTTTCGTTGATGGCGATCGCCGGTTTCGGGCTGCAAAGTTTCACTATCGCAGTATTATTCCGGTCAACCATCGGACTGATACTGATCTATATGCTGTCCCCCTGGAAACCGGTGGTCGGTGTGTCCCGCGCAAGCATGAAAACGCTTCTCTCGTACGGCCTGCCGTTTCAGGCAAGTTCATTCCTCGCATTATTCAAAGATGACATCCTGATCCTGTATCTTGGCAAAGTGCTCGGATTCGAACTTCTCGGATATATTGGATGGGCGAAAAAATGGGCTGACGCACCGCTTCGCATCATCATGGACAACGTCAACAAAGTACTGTTTCCTTTGATTTCACGCGTTCAGGATGATACCAATAGGCTTAAGAATATCAGCGAACGCCTTCTCTATTACCAGACTTCCCTGCTTGCCCCGATTATCACAGGAATGGCGCTTACGATCCATATTTTCGTCAATCTCATCCCGAATTACCAGAAGTGGGAACCGGCTCTGCCCCTGTACTACATCCTCGCACTGTCATCATTCATTCTTTCATTCTCTGCACCGTTCATGAATCTCCATAGCGCCATCGGCAAAGTCAAGAAAGTGTTTTACTTCATGCTGTTGATCACGATTGAGACATGGATTTTCGTCCCCTTACTCACATACCGGTTCCAGACATACGGATTCCCGATCGCACATCTTATCGCATCGGCATCACTCGGAATATTACTCTTCCAGGCAAGACGGTTTCTCCGTTTCGATTTGTTCAAGGCGCTGTATAAACCCATTGTATCGACGGCGGTGATGTCCGGAGCGGTACTGCTTGTCCAATTTTTCAACCCCGGAGACTCCTATACCTCGATCGCACTTTCGATATCCGCGGGAGGATTGGTTTACTTCCTCTGTATGAGATATGTATTCGGTGTGAAAATTGCGGATGAAGTCAAATTTTTCACTAACCCCGATGCATAATATCGCGTTCGTTACCGTGGTCATGAATGACAAATCAATCGGAGATTTCCTGTCCGGTGTCAGGAAGCAGAAACAAAAAAACTTTCATGTATTCATCTCCGATTATTCCGGCAACGGCGACTTTGCCAAGTTCATATCGGATAGTGTGACGGTATTAAAGCGGGAAAACCGCGGATATGCATATGGGGTCAATGAAGGATTGAAAACAGCGATACGACAAGGCTATGACAGATTCTGCATCATCAACGATGATGTTTATTTTGACGGCGATTTCGTACGACAAATTCGTAAAAGCCTGGATACGCATCCGGGGAGTGTGACCGGCGGCAAGATTTATTATGCCGCCGGTCACGAATATCACAAAGACAGATATAATTCCTCCGAACGTGGCAACGTATTGTGGTATGCGGGTGGCTTTATTGACTGGGCGCATGCACAGGCAATACATCGGGGCGTCGACGAAGTCGACGCCGGCCAATATGACGAACCGGGACGGACAGGATTCGTCACCGGCTGCCTCATGGTGCTTGATAAGACGGTCATAGACGCAATCGGCTTCCTCGACGAGTCTTACTTCCTCTACTTCGAAGATGCCGATTATTGTGAACGCGCCAAACGCGCGGGGATTACATTGTACTACGACCCCGCGCTCGTCATCCGGCACAAGATTTCCCAGTCGACCGGCGGATCCGGATCCCCGCTCCATGTGAGGTATCAGCGCAAAAATCTCGTGAAGTTTGCGCTCAAATACGCACCTCTTCGAACCAAGCTCCACGTGCTAAAAAATTATTTTTTTGCGTAAACGGAACGAGATCAAGAAGAGTGCGAATGATATGCCGATGATGATGTGTTTATAAAAAATCTGCTCGTCTCCCCACCCCGCGCTCCTGATGTACGGGCAGTATGACAGAAGCAGACCCGTGAACAGTATCGTCGATCTGTCAATCAACGTTTCATAATACGGCAGGATTCCGAGCAGGACGAGGAAGTACCAGGGCTGAATCTCGGAAAAAAAAGTGAAATACCCGAGTATTCCCATGGTAACGACTAATACGAGCCGCACCGTTTTCTTCCCGTCTTTCAGAAGTGCGAGAAACGGTGCGGTGATATATTTGATTCCGCCGGAAAAAAGGAATAGTAAACCCGCCCATACCGCCTTTCCCCGCCAGAGGAAGTAAATCCCCACAATTGCAGCGGAAACGGCAATGATATCGTTGTGCGCATTGACGAGTCCTTCGATGATGATGAACGGACTCGTCATGAAGTACACCCCCCACTTTTTATTCATCCGATAGAGTGCTATGCCGGATACTGCAAATGCCATGAAAAAGAAAGCTTTGAATAAAACGAAATTAAGAACTAGTTTGCCAAACGACAGGAATGACGGGACCAATGTAAATGGAAGAAACGTAGGTCCGTACGGATATGTCCTATGCGTCCAGTGCATGAACCGAATCCAATCGTCGGAGGGGAAATCCAGCGCTTTGAACAAATATGGATTCTTGCCGTAATAGGTAAGTATCCGCGCATCAAACATGTAATTGAAGAGATCGTGCGACAGGAACGGATAGGACAGAACGGCAAGAATCCCAATCGATACCAGGATGAATGACGGAGAAACCGATTTTGCATTCCGCACGAATACGATGTGGCAGTACGTTACTATTCCTACCAGAGCAAGATATACTGGTCCTGCCACCGCACTGTTGTAATACCCGAATTGCACCATCAAATTCCGGAACACCGTCCAGTACGGATGGTTGACCGGCGTGAAGTTGGGATCGACGAGGGCGTAGGAATAAATGATCAGGCCAAAGAGAGCCGCGGGGAACAGGACCAAGGCGGCTTTGTGATATAATGATTTCACGGGTATGATACTGAAAAAGTATTGGTATTACGCGCTTTTCACACTCCTCATCGTCCTGTTTTGCTATTTTAGAATAAAACCGCTCCTGTTGCAAACGGTCCCCTACACATTCGACCAGGGGAGGGATTTCCTGCGCGTAGAGAGTATCATTCGGGACGGAGATATTGCGGTGTACGGGCCGCCTACCGGCGGCCTGTCCGGATTGAGCCACGGTGTCTGGTGGTACTACGAACTCATCATTCCGTACATTTTATCGGGAGGCAATCCCATCGGATTTTCATACTTCATCCTGATCATCAATATGGTTGCCGTAATACTATTCTCCCTGTTTCTCAAAAAAGAATTCAATGCGTTATCGTCACTCTTCTTCCTGGCAGTTGTCGCCGGTTCTCCCTACTTCACTCTTGCTTTCCTGTTCCCTATCAACAGCGTCATGGCACTTCCATTCATACTGCTCCTGTACTATTCCTATTACCACGCGGTACGTACGAAAAAGCCGATTTTCACGTTCCTCGTTGCGGCAAGCACCGGATTCATATTTGAAGCGGAAGTGCCGTTCGGTCTGTTCCTGTTCCCCGCAGTCATTATTGCGTTGTTTCTGACCAAAACGGCTGTTCTTTTCGTGAAAAGCAAGCGGCAAAGTTACTTTCTTTTTAGCGGATTGATGGTGCCGTTCATACCGCGTTTACTCGCAGAGCTCATCACCAGGTTCCGCCAGACGACTGCGATGTTCGGCTACTTCATCAACCCGACGGAGCCGTTGGACAAAAACGCCAATATCCTTCTGGAACGAAGCGTGTTGTTCCGTGATTATTACCTTTCGTTGTTCACCGACCGCAATGGCTACCTCGCGATCACAGCATTAATTTTCGTGGCGGTATGTATAGCAGGAGCGCGCACGTTCGGGAAACAGTCTGTGAGGCAGATATTCGCACGTTTCTCACTTGCACTCCCCGTCCTCCTTTTTTTCCTATCCCTGTTGAGCAGGAAACAGCACTTTTATGCCAATTACTTCGAGGGTATCCAATACATATTACTCATGCCAGCCGTTCTCGGTATATATTACGCAAGTGTTTCTTCCAAGCGGATAGTACGCCTTGGTGCGTTCTTCGCAGTGTTCAGTATTATGTTTTTCACAGCGCTATATGCCGTACGTGCTGAACATACACGTTTGCCTTCGAAACTCGACGGATTACAGAAGCACTTCGCAACCCTTGATCCGATTTATGAAGCGGAGTCTGGCAGGAAGGAAATATGTATCAAAGTTTATACACCCCCTGTCATTCCCCATACATATAATTATTTATTCGGGTATTATGAGAGGAAGGGTAAACCTCATGTCAGCGATTCGTTCGTAAACGGTACATGCTGGTTCGTGCTGGAGAAGGATTCGTGCAATTTCAAACCGATTGAAGTGGCGGAACGGGAAGCATGCGAATCCCGGCAGCCGGACTGGAAACGCGGACAACTCCCGGAAGGGGCTCAAAAGAAGAAACAAATAACCATTGATCGCGATGTAATACTCGAACTATGGCAGATACCAAAAAAATAACCGTCCTTATCGAAGCGGTCAATGAACGGGACAATCTCGTGGACTGTATCAAATCCGCGCAGCTGCTTACCGATTCCGTCGTTGTGATCGATCAACACAGCAGTGACGGATCGGGCGAATCCGCGCGGAATTCCGGCGCCACAGTATATCAGCACGATCAAGTGCAGGTGGTCGAGGAGATACGCGGATTCGGCATCGCCAAAGTCCGTTCGGACTGGGTGTTCATTATGGATGCTGATGAACGCATGACCGAAGAGCTTGCCAGGGAGATAACCGCGGTGATTGACGGCGCGGCACCGCATACTCACTACAGAGTGCCGCGCAGGAATATATTCGGCCGCAGTACGTGGCTCAAACACGGCGGCTGGTGGCCCGACCATCAATTACGCCTGATCAAAAAGCTATCATATCTCGACTGGCCGCCGCATATCCATTCGACTCCTGCAATAGAGGGATCGTGTGGCGTACTTACCAATCCGATTGTGCATTTTTTTCACGGTGACGTATCCGGCATGGTACAAAAAACTATACGATTCGAAAACATCGAATCAGATTTGTTACGAGCTGCGGGAAGAAAATCGGGAACATTGATTTTTTTCCGCAAATTCCTCGGCGAACTCTCCCGCCGGCTCATCCGCAAGGCCGGATTCGCCGACGGTCCAATCGGTATCCTTGAATCGTATTATCAGGCGTTTTCCAAGACTGTTACATATTTATATCTCTATGAAAAACAAAAAAGCAGGGCTGTATGATCCGTTTTTTGATACCCTCGGGGGAGGCGAAAAATACGTCCTCGCCATCCTGAAAGTGTTGGAAGACCAGGGATATGAAGTGTGTGTTTATTGGGATACCAATCTGGCGAAAGAAGTCGAGGCTCGATACCGCTTCGGATTCAAGAACCTCACGTTTGAAAAGAACATATTCCGCAAGGATACCGGACCCGTCAAAAGACTTGATATATTGCGGAACCTTGACGTACTCCTCTATGTGACGGACGGCAGTTATTTTTTCTCAACAGCACAGAAAAACTTGATTCACACGATGGTTCCGGACAAAAAACTGTACCAAATGACGGCAGTAAATAAATTGAAACTGAAGAATTGGCACTTCATCACGCATTCCGAATTCACCAAACAGTTCCTGACCAGGTGGGGTATTCGTTCGACGGTCTTGTATCCTTATCTGAATACTGACTTTCTGTCTCCCAATCCGGCGACCGCCCGCAAGAAACAGATTTTGACAGTTGGACGATTTTTTTCCCACCTGCATGCCAAGAAGCATGATGAGCTGATCAAGATGTTTATACGTAACAGGAAATCGTTCCCCGGTTTCACGCTCGTATTGGCGGGCGGTCTGCAACAGAGCGATAAGCAATACTTTGACATGCTTCGTTCTCTCGCTTCCGGCAGTACCGATATCGTTTTCAAAACGAATATATCGTTTGACGAATTGAGATCGCTATACAATGAGTCGCTTATCTACCTGCATTATGCGGGATTCGGGATAGACCCCAACACGAGTCCGGAGCTTGTCGAACATTTCGGCATCACTCCGCTTGAAGCGATGGCCTCCGGCTGCATTCCGTTCGTATACAACGCCGGAGGCCCCGCCGAAGTAGTCGAGGACGGGAAAACGGGATTCATCTTCAACGACGAACAGGATCTCGTCCAGAAAATGAAAAATCTCATCGCAGATACGACACTCCAGGGCAGGATGCGCGCCAACGGCGCGCAATACACCAAGCTCATGTTCGGGTATGATGCGTTTGTACAGAATGTACTTAAATTAATCAGCCATTCATGATATCGGTCGTCATTCCGTCGTATAAAAACAGGGAGATGTTGGTCAGGAATCTGACACACAATATACAGTATCTCTCCAAACATGAAGTGATCATCGTGAATGACGACCCTGCACAAAGCATTGCAGCAGATGTACGGGGGTTTCCGACCGTTACCCTCATCGAAAACGGACAGAATATCGGATTCGCAGCATCGGTGAACAAGGGCGTGCGGGCTTCCGAAAACAATTACGTGATGGTGCTGAACAGCGATGTACTGCTCAACGATAATTCGTACGAAAAATCATTAAAAATGTTTGAACGGAATAAAAAATTGTTCGCTGTATCCTTCGCACAATCCGAGAAGGACGGCACGATAGTCGGAAGAAATATCCTATTCTGGAAAAACGGCATAATGCAACATTCCGCTGTTGCGGAGCTGAAAACCGCACCGAACGGTTGGGCGGAGGGCGGGAGCATGATGGTAGATAAGACTAAATTCCAGATCCTGCGCGGATTCAGCCACATTTTCGCACCGTTTTACTGGGAAGATATCGATCTTTCATACCGCGCATGGAAATCGGGATACGATATCCTTTTTGAACCGACAATCACCGTGGTACATCATCACGAGTCGACAATCGGCAAATATTTTGATACAAATTCTGTGCGCATGGTCGCGTACCGGAACCAGTTTTTGTTTGTCTGGAAAACAGTCACGGAAAAGAAATATATCATTTCACATGTTGCGGAGTTGCCGAAGATGATCGTGAATGCGATAATCCGGCGCGATATACCGCTCATTGTCGGTTTTTTCCGGGCAATTGTCAGGCTGCCTGCCGCGCTGAAGGAGCGGCAGGCAGCCCGTAAATCATACGTTCGTTCCGATACAGACGTGTTGAACATACTCGATGAAAATCGCATTTAAAGTCAAAATCATACTTGTCTTATTCGCCTGTTTCGTATCTGCGTATCTTGCATCGTATCGCCATACCGGAGCATCCGCATGCATCAATGCGGACGAGGCGGCATTCGGCTACAACGCCTATTCGATCCTCAAGACAGGACGCGATGAATACGGTACTCTGCTGCCGATACGGCTCAAGTCGTTTGGTGACTATAAACTGCCGTTGTATTCATACCTTTCCGTCCCGTTTATTCAAGTTTTCGGCCTCACTGAGCAGGGAGCAAGGTCGGCAAATGTGTTGGTTGCCCTATTATTCCCGATTGCGGTCTATCTGCTGACGAAGGAACTGTTCAAGGATGATGCAAGCGCACTGATTGCTTCGATGCTCGGTGCCGTTTCTCTTGGACTTCATATCATTTCTCGCCAGGCTCATGAAGCCTATCTCAGTGCGTTCCTGATAACACTTACGACATACTGCTTCATCAAATTGCTGAGACATTCCACGGGACGACAACTCATTCCATTCCTGATCGTTCTTTTTCTCGCACTTCTCAGTTACCAGTCAAGCCGGCTGTTTGCATTTTTTTACCTTGGTGTTTTGATGGTTCGCACACTTTTGCAGAAAGCGGACAAACGAATATTGTTTGCGGCTATTATCGCGATTGCCCTGTTCCTGCTCCCCGACCTGATTTACAAACCCGCCCGGGTCGGCAACCTGCTGTTTTTCAACAATGCAGGACTGGGAATGAAAACACATGAGCTGCGCATAGAGGGCGGCAACATATTGTTATATAACAAAGCAACGGTTGCCGCCCGCGACCTCATATCTTCGCACCTTCAATATTATTCTCCTCAATTCCTGATCTCACGCGGAGATGAGAATTATCGGTTCGGCTTCCCCGATATGTCTCCCGTAACGGCAGCGGAGTACCTTATCGCATTATTCGGCATTTACATGATGTTCAAGACGCGGTCAAAACACCGGTATCTTTTCGGGGGTCTTCTCCTGCTCGCTCCGCTCGCAGGCTCGCTCTCATGGGCCGGTGCTTCGTTGAGCAGGACGTTATTCCTCATCGTATTGGTCTCGATTGCAGCCGGATACGGTCTGAGACATACCAATAAATTTGTTATCCCACTTTTCATCGCTGCCGAGATGTTCCTGCTCGTCTATGGATGGGATCTGTACCTGCACCACTATCCAAAACGCGATATTGTCATCCGTTCACAGCAGTGCGGATACCAAGAGCTTTATGATGTCATCAGGAAAAAATATGACTCCGTCAATACGATTTACATCACATCCAAACATGGGCAGCCGTATATTTTCCAGCTGTTTTTCGGCTCGGTCAATCCTGCCTCATATCAGCGTTCGGCAACGCTTAGCAAGCCGGATAAGTATGGTTTCGGGCAGGTGCTCGGATACGATAAATTCCGGTTTGATTTCCCGGCAAATCCCCCGAAGAATGCACTAGTAGTCGGGTACCCGGACGATTACACTGCAAATCCGTCTTACGAATCATTACAGGGAGATGTACAAAAAATCACGATTGGAACACAAGAGATTTTCTGGATACTGCAAACGGGGAAATGACCTATCGTGAAAACGCAACGCTCATGACATAGAGGGCATGGATGAGGATCGGCGCGGTAAGATTACCGCGCCGTATCAAGAAGACCGTCGATACCACTCCGCTCAAAATCAAATTGACGAACATTGCCCGGATGAGGATCGATCCATGCATTGCCGGATCAGTGAATAAGATCGGTACGTGAATAATGAAAAAAAGGACGCTCGCAAATATGATTGAAGTGACGAATTTCCTGGAATTTTCGTACAACTTGCGGAGTACGAATCCCCGGGACAATATCTCCTCGACGACGCTTGAACAGAGTGCGATCAATATGATATAGACCGTTTCGGAAACCGGCTTGACCGTCATCGTGCCGTTGAGAGCTCCGACGATGAAAAACACCGAACCGGCGGCCAATCCTACGACAACATCGGTTGAGTTGATGCGGTGTCCGCTCCCGAATACCGTAAGGAGAGATTGCTTGTCATAATGCCGTATGAACAGAAACACCGGAGTCAGGAAAATGGCAGGTTTCGCGATAAACTCATCAAACCAGACCGGAAGAGCCGTGCCGAAATATGAGCGGTACAGACTCCACAATATGAGCACAAGCCCCCAAATATTGAAAACCCGCTCGACATACGTGATCTTCGGCTTCTTCTTTTTCTGATCGGGCATATATAGATCAACTGTACAGAAAAGGTGCGATGAATGCAATCGGACTCACGGGAAAAATTATTTAAACGTAGCTTTGGAACACATGTTCGAATAATGGTCGCTGAACTTGATATCAGGCCCGTAAATCGGATCATGCATGATATAGGAATCGCCGTCTTTGCGTGTAAGCACTACGAAGTGGCTCCCTCCGTTGCTGCAGCCCCCCACTCCCACAATTACATAATTGCCGCTGTTCAGCTCCGCATCAATATCGGATACGGCGCGGTACGTGCGGCCCGCGACACCGGGCCACGGATACCTCATCCAGGCAGTGTTGAGCCAAAACCTGCCGCTGTCCGCCGCGATACCCGCCGGCGTCACGGATGAACCCAGTTTCGTAGATACCATCGCGATGGACGATACGAGACATCCGACATCCAGTATATTTTCCGAGGACGCGCCCATCGCATTGTGCGCCCAGCGTTCGTCACGCTGCGAATAGTACGCGCCGTCTGATCCGCTTCCAAAGGCGTTGGCACCGATCGTTGAGCTCGCTCCGGACCCCTGCACGAATGACTTGAAACCCCGGATCTGCGCCTGTGCCTGCGCAAGAAGTCTCTGATATGTTGCTTCGTCATTTTGGGTATCCGCAAGGAGTTTTTGCTTTTGTCCCTTCTGTACGTCCAATGCTTTTTTCTGGTCCTCAAGAACGATGGTGAGCTGCGCGAGCTGTTCCTTCTTTTTCTCGCGCAGCTCCTTTTGCTGCTGGAAATTCAGTTTGGCCTGCTGCACCTGGAATGCCAGCCGGCGATCGTTCTCTTCGACGGTCTTCGCATACTTGAGTCTGTTGGCGAGTATTGACGCCTTGTCGGAGTCTACGATAACACTCAAGAAGGGGACATCCCGCCGCTTATATCCCTCCGCTATTTTTTCGATGAGGAGTTTGGACACATGGCTAAGGGACTCATTGAGCCCGTCGATTTTCCCGGATATGTTCTCGATCTCCTCTCCTGTTTTCTTCACTTTCGCTTCGGCATCCTGGATACGGAGGGCGGTCAGGTAGATTTGTGTGTCGGCGAACTGTATCTGCGATGACAGGGTATTTTTTTGTTCCCTGATTGAACCGAGTTTGGATTCGTATTCCTTGATGAGTTTATTACACTCCTCTTCGGACGAACATGTCTGTCCCCGGGTGTACGGCGCCGTGAACATGAGCACCGTTCCGATGATAAGTGAGAATATAATGTTCCTGATTTTCATACCATAACCCCTCCTTCCCGTATTTTACGAAATATACTTGGATGTAGACAAATAATTGCCAATAAACCCGATCAACATCCCGAATGCCGCTGTCGCGATGTAGCTCAACCCGACATACTGAATGCTCGCCGGCCATACATAGAGGTTGTATTGACCGAGGTTGAAAAATTCCAGCTTGTCTATTCCCGTGAGATACGACTGAAGGAAGGGTGCAAAATAAAAATATAATCCGTAAAAAATCCCGAATGCCAGTGTAGCACTTGTCAATCCGAACATGACGCCTTCGAACAGGAATGGTTTGCGGACATAAAATTTGGATGCCCCAAGATACTGCAATAGTTCAATCTCCTCTTTCTTCAGTGCGATTTTGAATGCGGATGTCGTCATGAGGACGATAAATGCGATGACCAGCAGGAATGCGAGTATGGCGAGGGATACGCGTCGAAGTAACGTCGTGAGCGAGAGAAGTTTGTCAATGATATCGCGCTGAAAAACAATCTCGTCGACACCTACTTTGTCTTTGAGTTTGGCCGCAATTTCTGCAAGAAATTGCGGCTCTTTGGCATAGATCTCAAGCGACGCAGGCAGGATATCAGCACTCACCATCTCAAGAAGAAGCGGGTTGTCCTTGTTCAATCCGCGGTATATCTCAAGCGCATCCTGCTTGGAGATATACTTGATCGACTGCACTTTCCCGGTATCCTGGATTTCCTTCCGTATCTGGCTGATATCTTTCTCGTCGATGCTGGTTTCGAAATAAACCGTCACCTGCGGCTTGCTCTCGACGTATTGGAGCACGCCATTGAAAAATGAAGTGAGATTGAAGAAAAACAGCGACAACAACAAAGTAAAAAATAAAATAAGAAATGAGGCGAGCGATTGATATGGAGTGCGCCGGATTGTTTTCCAAAATTCGCTGTTCATGCTTCGTATCCTCCCTTCTTGATGTCTTTCGTGAGCTGGCCGTGGTTCATGACAAATACACGTTTCCGCAGACTGTTGACAATATCTGTATTGTGTGTGGCGATGAGGATCGTTTTTGATTTTTCCAGTTTCTTGAATATCTTCATGATTTCCCATGCGGTCTTGGGGTCGAGGTTGCCGGTCGGTTCGTCGGCGATGATAATATTACGGTCGCCGACAATCGCACGGGCTATCGCCACGCGCTGGAGCTCGCCTGCAGACATCTGGACGGGGAACATATACTCTTTGCCGGTGAGAGATACGAGCGCGAGCGCTTCCTGGACATCCTGTTCGATCCTTGCCTTGCCGAAACCTTGGACCCGGAGCGCGAGCGCGATATTCTCGTACACATTCTTGTCGGGCAAGACTTTGAAATCCTGGAACACAATACCAATAGACCTGCGCAAATGCTGGATGTTGTTCATGTCGCGCGAAACAAGATGTTCACCTACTTGGATGGCGCCCTCACTCGCATGATGGGCGCCGAGAATGAGTTTGAGGATTGTGGTCTTTCCCGCTCCCGAAGGACCGACGAGGAAAATGAACTCACCGTCGTCAATACGGAACGAAACGTTCCGAAGCCCCACATTGCCGTTGGGGAACTGCATGCTGACATTGTCGAATACGATCATCCTGAGCTCTTTGCATCATAAATTTTCAACATATCCTACGTCCATGAGCCAGCCGGCCTTTTGACCGCTGAAGGTTTCCCCCCATACGCGCACTTTCTTCCCGATGTACTTGGAGAGGTCAACGATGCTTGAGGTAAGATATACGTTTTGGGATTCTCCACCGGAACGCTCCAGATGGAAGTTGCCTTCGCCGTCGATACCGCCCTCGACCAGCTTGCCCTCGGCTTTGTCGGGGAATCGTTTCTTGTCCATGATGCCCTCAGACTTCTCGGTTTTCACGCTTTCCTTGTCTGTCGTTGGCACACCGACAAGACCTTGGGATCCGGCAACATACTTACCCACATATACTCCGGCCGCGCTTATGAAAAGGAAAATAAGGACGGCAAACCACACCGGATACGAGCTCTTGACGTGCGGTGTGAATGACTGAATCGGGGTAGCGTCCTGGTTTTCCATGCAGTAATCAGCATAGCACCGGAGAAAACAAAAAACAACTTATTTAACCTGTGATTTGAGATATGCTTCGATGAACTGGTCAAGCTCCCCGTCCAGCACCGCTTCGGTCTGACTGGTCTCATAATCGGTTCGTAAATCCTTGACCATCTGGTACGGATGGAGGACGTACGAGCGGATCTGCCTGCCCCAGCTTGCGATTTTCTCGCCTTTCAGTCCTTCCATTGTTTTTTGCCGTTTCTCCTCATCGATCTGCCAGATCTTGGAGCGCAACAACTTGAGGGCGATATCCCTGTTCGCTCCCTGGTAGCGCTCGGATTGTGATGTGACGATGATCCCCGTCGGTTTGTGGGTGAGGCGGACAGCCGTCGAGACTTTGTTCACGTTCTGTCCGCCGTGTCCTCCTGCCCGGAAAAACTGCCACTCCAGGTCGTCCGGTTTGATCTCCACAGATGCATCTGCAATGACCGGCAGCACTTCGACAAGGGCAAAAGATGTTTGCCTCAGCTTGTCCGCATTGAACGGCGACTGCCGGACAAGCCGGTGCGCCCCCGCCTCTGCCCGGAGATACCCGTACGCGTATTGGCCGGATACGTTGAACGTCACGCTTTTGATCCCCGCTTCCTCTCCCGGAACACGGTCTACCTCGTCAAACGCCCATCCCCTCCGTTCGAAATACCGGGTATACATTCGCATGAGCATATCGGCCCAGTCCATCGCCTCGGTACCGCCCTGGCCGGAATGGATCGAGAAAATCGCATCGTTCTTGTCGTACGGTCCGGACAGGAAGAGCCGGATTTCATATTTGTTGAGGAGAGGCTGCACATCGTCCCACGCCTGCTCCTCATAAAGGAGCTGGATCATCTCAATATCCTCTATTTCCTTATTGAGGTCGTTGATCTGCTTGGATACAGCGGCGGCGTTTTGGCTGTCCTGCCAAAACGCCGCGTCATACGTCTGTTTCTCCAATCCGGCAACTTCCTGCTTTTTTGCGGCAAGATTGCTTTTTTCCAGGACATTCTCGATACGGCGCTTCAGTTCATCTTCCATAAGACAATTATAATTGAGTTACCCGTGCTTGAGGACGAAGGTTTCGATCGCTTTGAGATGATGTTGGAAATAGCCGGGATTCGCAAGTCGATGGTCTGCCCCCCGTATGATCATGAGCTGCGAATCCCTGATTGACTGGGCAAGTTTCTTGCTTTGTTCCACAGGGATCTGTTCGTCCTTATCCCCGTGAATGATCAACGTTGGAACCGCAATCCGCTTACCGATCTCATATCCGTTATGTTTGACGGCGTCTTCATAAAAAATATGACGGAGATGTGATGTAAATTCGTGGGGACGGATTCCTTTTTTCTTCCAATACTCAAGGAATTCCTTCCCCTCAACATCACGGTACTTCTCTTCATAATTGACGACGGGTGAACGCAGTATCAGCAGCCGCAGATCTTCCATCTCTGCGGCTGCGCAGATTGCCGCCATACCTCCGAATCCGCTTCCGAACAGTCCGATCTTCGAATATCCAAGTGATTTGAGGAACCGCATCGTACACAACACGTCGTCCTGCGCATCCGAAACCGTCGCGATCTCGATATTCCCTTCGCTCTCGCCGTGTCCGGCAAGATCGATCCGGAATGACGAGATATTATGGGAAGCCAGCATGTCGGCTATTGGCTCTATGCGGGGGCTGTTTTTATGTGAGGTGTGGCCGTGAAGGATGATGACAATAAGCGGATCGGTATCACCGCTCGGATTGTTTAGAATTCCAGCCAGTTTCAGTTTCCGGGAATTTTCAAACCATAACTTCTGTTCCATAAAGCTTATTCTACCGCACCAAGGCTCTAAATAGAAGCCTTAATATCATAGAAACCAATTATTTGTAGAATCATTATCCGTTCCATGGAGTATCAACGCATTGTTCATAGTCTCATTAGTTCTGGACGGGGATTTGTAAATGTTGCGTGTCTTTCACGAATTTTATGTTCTTTGCCGTCCACTCCAAAATGATGTGCGTTTGTCTGTCGAGCTAAGTGCGCTCTGTGACCAAATGCGACAAGGGCAAGTGCAGAGGTAACAACAACTTTGCCAATATTTCCATTTCTAAAGGCACGTAAAGCGCTTCGTGCACCGGCACTCATAACTGCTACCTCTAAGTATCCAGTTGCTGGATGATGCCTTAGATTTTCATGTTTGTTCAAGTTTCCATTATAAGCTACAATAGTCCTTCATGAAAGCTCTCGAAGAATATCTCGTCAAAAATCCCAAGAAAAAACTCATCTTCGATCTGGACGAAACAATTCTTGAGTTACTGTTGCCATGGGATATTTGGTTCGACAATTTGCGAACTCTTATTCTCGAGAAGGATCCTGAGATGTGGCGTGCATACGATGGGACCGACCGGTCGATCCACCAGCTCATGAATAACTTCGCCAAGAAGCAAGGCAAGGAGGTGAAATCAAAAATCACTGCAATGTCTACGAAGTTTGAAAAACACCACTTAAAAGGAACGAGGAACAATGATGAACTTATTGGATTTATTAAGAAACACAAAGATGACTATAAAATGTATGTTTGGTCATCAAACACTGACGAAGTCGTATACAAGGTCTTAGAAGAAGTTGGACTTCTACCTCATTTTGATACTATTGTTACACAAACGAAAGTAAGGTATATAAAGCCTGATCCTGACGGATTTTCGCTGATTCATGATGGTGAGTCAGACATAAAAGAGTATTTGTTTATCGGCGACAGTAAGAGTGACGAAGGAGTCGCCGCCGCTCTTGGTATGGATTTTTTCAAAGTAAAATTCTAAACACTATGAAACCAGATCAGATTGTACTGGAGAAGGAAATGAACGGCGATCACGTCGTCATTCGAGTGGTGGACGAAAAATATATTGATCAAATGCATCAATATATAAACGAGCTTTCTCAGGAAGAAACTTTCATATCATTGCAGAACGATGTAATCACAAAGGAGGATGAGGATAAAGCCGTCAAGGCCATGGTTCAACAGGTAGTTGAAAAGAGGGGGCTGGTCTTAATACTTTTCGTGAATGACGTACTTGCAGGTATATCTAATATATCATCAGGTTCGCGGGGTGCGATAAAACACCGCGGCGGATTCGGAATATCGTTAAGACCACAATTCCGCGGCAAAGGGTATGGCCGCCTCCTGATGGAGACGATTCTGGACATAACTAAAAAACATATGCCGGATTTAGAGAAAGTTACACTCACCTGCTTCGTAACAAACGAGAACGCAAAAGCGCTTTATAAAAAACTCGGTTTTGTTGAATACGGTCGATTACCCGAAGGACTCAAGAGGAAAGGCAAGACATACGAAGAAATATCAATGTACAAAGACATGCAATCCGATCAGACCTGACTTTTTTTACGCGCACGCTTTGCAATCCCTTTTGTGCGTAAGCGCCAGAACCACCGCTGCCGCACCGACCAGGACATACACAACGCTCTCTACAGCAGGCATTGATCCGAACAGCGTGGTAACGAGGTTGAACTGGAATAGTCCGACGAGACCCCAGTTAAGTGCGCCGACCTCGACCAAAAGGAACGAAACTATGTGGAGTACTTTCATACCGATCACCTCCTTTCCCCTTACTCAAAATCGCTCCCGAAAATCACGATGATATCGCTTGCATCTTCTTCGTCAAGCGACTCCACCTTGATCGTTGATGTTCCGTCAGACAATATCTGTTTCACTTCTTCCGTCGCGCCGGACGCGGAATCTTTGATTTGCACGACAGTTGATTCATAATCGAAGTTGTCGGCATTGCCGGTAAGCACCTCTTCGAATCCCGCATCGGTGAACAACTTCTTCACCGCCGATGCTTTCCCCACGGCACCGGAACCGTTCAACACCTTCACCTTAAGTGCCGCTTTATCAATTTCGGGGGTCGGAGTCGCAGTGGGCTCCGGTGCCTCCGTCGGTGTCGGCGTAGCCTGCATCGGGAGGCTTGGCAACTTCATTTTGCCACCCAGCAGATCCATCTTCCATCCCGCGTACACAACGCTAAATGTGATGGCGGCGGCGAGGAGAAAGAATATGAACTCTTTGCGGAATATGAACAGCTTCCCCGGCGAGAAGGATTTCGAACCGCCTCCGGATCCGCCTTTCGCTTTGATCGGTTTCTTAAGTATCTGGAACTCCCTGTCTTCCTGAGCGAAAACGAACGCGCCGAAACATGTGTCAAGTGTGAGAATAGGGAATGAGTGGTCACCATTACTCACTACAAGCATTTTCAGGAATTCATCATAAAAATTCGGGACGATGCGCTTGAGCGGATTGGTCCACACACCGACTTCCTTAGTGAACGTATCCTGGCGGACATGATCCGAACCCTCTCCTGAAAGGATGATCCTGTTCAGCTTGATTCCTTCTTTTTCATACTCCTCGACTTTGGCCCGGACGACCGACTCGATCGTCTCGCCCTGTTCGATGGAGCGGCGCCAAACATCCTGCTTCAATAGGGCGCCGCTATCATAGAGATACCCCTCCAGGACATCTTTGACATTTGAAATATAGAAAATATTCTCCTTCTTCTCCTTCCTCAGTGTTTTCTCAAAGAGCTTGAATATTGCAAGCGTGTCGGGGAGGACAGAAACGAGTTTGAGACCCAACAACTGCAGTGTCTGGACGTAGGAATCGAGGACATCGGCGCTGATTGCATAAATAGAAATGTGCTTCTTGGATTCGACTTCCTTGACGAAATAGCTCCAGTACGCGGAATTCATATCCACTTCCAGGTCGGCGCGCGCCTTATCCAACGCAAACGATCCGATGGCTGATGTTGCTATATCTGCCGGCACTTCCGTACGCAGGAACGAGAAACTCTCCTGCGGCAATATGAGACAAACCTCTTTCTCAGCTCCGGCTTGAGCCTGCGTAATGGCGTCTTTGAGCGCGGAGGCAAGGATGTCCATGCTCAGCACCTTGCCGTTTTCCAGAAGCCCGACTTCGTGCCGCTTCGTATATGAATGCGTTTCGAATTGATTGAGGAGAGATTTCTTGAGATAGAGAAGCTTGATCTGATTTTTCTCTACGTATATATACAACATACCCTGGAATTCATTATAAAGACAGCGTGAAGAAAAAAACAAGGGGAAAATTGGTGTAGAATAGCAAACGATGGATCCTGCACAGGAAATCAAACAGCGTATCGATATCGTAGAGTTCATCGGTTCGTATATTCCGGTGAAGAAACTCGGCCGCAACTTCAAGGCGGTTTGTCCGTTCCATACGGAAAAGACGCCGTCTTTCGTGATTTCGCCCGAGCGTCAGATTTGGCATTGTTTCGGATCATGCCAGGAAGGCGGAGATGTCATCAAATTTCTCATGAAATGGGAAAACATCACGTTTCCGGAGGCTCTCAAGGAACTTGCCAAAAAAGCGGGAGTAACACTCAACATATCTTCGTATGAGGATAAAGTGTATAAACGAACGCAGCGTATCTTGCAGGCGAATGCGATTGCGGCGGACTATTTTGAGTTTGTATTGCTCAAGACGGCGGTCGGCAAGAACGCACGCACCTATCTTGCCGACCGCGCCATCAACGATAAGGTGGCGCATACCTTCCAGCTTGGGTATGCGCCCCAGTCATGGGACTCGCTTCTTAAGTTCCTCAAAACCAAGAAATTCACGGAAGAGGAGATCGCATCTTCGGAGCTGACGGTACGCGGGAAGGGCGGCCGCCTCTACGACAGATTCCGCGGTCGCCTCATGTTCCCCATCAAAGACGCCCGTAACAATACCATAGGTTTTTCCGGGCGCGTCCTTGATCCGGAGGTCAAGGAGTCCAAATATATCAACACTCCCGAAAGTGCCGTGTATCATAAGCGCGAGAGTTTGTTCGGCATCAATATCGCGAAAGACTCCATCAAGAAGACCGGCTTTGCAATCATCGTCGAGGGAGAATTCGACGTCATCACGCCGTTTGAGCACGGCATAGCCAATATCGTCGCCATCAAAGGTTCGGCGCTCACCATAGAGCACCTCACGCTCCTCAAACGGTTCACCAACCGGATCGTATTTTGCCTCGATGCGGACGCAACCGGCATCGAGGCAGTCCGCCGCGGATCAGAACTCGCACAGCAGTTCGATTTCGAGATCGAAGTCGTCACACTTGAGAATGCAAAAGATCCGGATGAAGCGGTCCGGACCAATGCCGAAGCATTCAAAAAAGCAATCAAGCATCGTGTCCCTGTATATGACTTTCTCCTTACCGCGCTGCAAAAACAGTATGGGACGGAAGATCCTTACGCTAAGAAAAAAATCGTTGACGAATTCGTGCCTCAGCTTGGCAAGATACGCAATCCGATCGTACAATCGCACTATATTAAAACTCTTTCTCATTCGCTGGACGTTTCCGAATCCAGCATCATGCAGGCGATCAGAAACCATGCCAAAGCACCCAGGGCGAAACCGTTCGTCACCGCTTCAGATTCCACCCATCCCAGCGAATCGCGCGATATGGTGACTCAGAAATATCTTCTGAGTATATTGTTTCAGGGAGGTGCGGCCGAACTCAATTCCCAAATTTTCGAAATTTTGGATCCGGATGATTTCACCAATCCTTCATTTTCTAAACTTTTCCAATTATTCCGCGAATTCAGCGGTACACAACAGTTCTCCCAGACTATCCCCGCCGAACTCCTTGCAGTGTATGACGAACTCTTTCTCTTTGCGACATTTGAGGATTCTTTCGCGCACGACAATATTCTCCGGCTGGCGTTTGAGGTCAAGCGATACGCCCTCAAACGCCACATCGCCCGCGTGACCGGCGAAGGAGACGAGATCGGCGAACATCAACACAAGGGGCTGCAACAGTATACTTCGCAGTTAAAAGAGGTGGAAAAAAAGCTCTCCACCCTTTAGAATAGATGGGTATGACGAAGCAAAAACTCCCTAAAAATCTCACTGACCTCATCAAGCAAGGAGAAGAAGACGGATTTCTGGTTCAAGATGATATTCTCCTCGTTTATCCCGAGCCGGAGAAGCACCTCGCAGACATAGACGAGTTCTTCAGTCAGGCACTTGAGAAAGGAATTGATATATTTGAGACCGTCAGCAACCGCGAAGAGGAAGAAGCCAAAAAAACAGCGGAAGAGATCGAGCGCGAGATCGAACAACTCATCACAGCCAAACACGGCGAGTCACTCGACCCGATCAAGAAATATCTCAAGGAGATCGGTAAGACGCCGCTTCTGAAATTCGAGGAAGAAGTAGCACTTGCCAAGAGGTACGAAAAAGGCGACGAAGATGCGAAAGAGCTCCTTGTCAAAGCCAATCTGCGGCTTGTCGTATCGATTGCTAAGAAATACCTCGGCCGGCGCCTGTCGTTTCTCGATCTGATCCAGGAAGGCAACAAGGGACTCATCCGCGGCGTCGAGAAATACGACTGGCGCCGCGGTTTCAAATTCTCCACATACGCCACATGGTGGATCCGGCAGGCTATCACGCGCGCGATTGCGGACCAATCGCGCACGATCCGGATCCCCGTCCATATGGTCGATCAGATCAACCGGTTTTATAAGACTCAACGTAAACTCACCCAGAAACTCGGGCGCGAACCTAAGCTGAAAGAGACCGCGAAAGAGATGCAGATCACGGTCGAGGAAGTCGAGAACCTGATGCGGATTTCCCAACAACCGAAGTCGCTGTCGACGCCGATCGGCGATGATAAGGAGACTACTCTCGAACAATTCATCGCCGATGCCAACCAGCCGACGCTTTACGACAAGGTCTCGAAGGAGCTCCTCAAAGACGCGCTCAACAAAGTGTTGGAGACCCTCTCACCGCGCGAACGCAAAGTATTGATGATGCGTTTTGGGCTTGAGGACAGCAAGCCCAAAACGCTCGAAGAAGTCGGCAAAGAGTTCAAGGTCACCCGCGAACGCATCCGTCAAATCGAAGCCAAAGCCATCCGCAAACTCAAACACCCCACCCGCGCCCGCAAACTCAAGGACTTTTTAGACTAAATTCACATTCCTACACTTTCTTGATACCATTTAGCTATGGGTCCCATTTCCATTAATCTTTTCGATATTCTCGTTGCTATCTATGCGCCGGTCTTTCAAGTTGGAATCATCATATTTGTAGTAGCTCTATTTGCAATATTGATATCCCCACAAATAAAAATTAAGTACCCGGCAACTGTACTGTTTTTGACAGGCGTCTCAACCTTATACATATATTATCAAATAAACTTAAATGGACTCGCGCCATTGATTGAGAATACAATTTTAATTGTAGTATTTTTACTTATAACTTTTGCACTGAATTTATTACTATTTCAATTCATATTTGATACGATCAGATTAAAATATGAGTATCTCTATGCAGTGACGGTATTTGTTGTTTTTATTGCCATTACCGTTACAACTTATTTCATAATTAATCCTTATAAGGATTATCGTAATAAAATTAAATTTAATGTTTTTCTTTCAGAATTGGATTTTGAATTTTATCGGCCAGTTTATCTTCCTTTCAATTCAACGGTAAAGGTTAATGAATTCACCACGGAAGTATATTATGAGAATGATATATATAGTTTTCAGACAAAAGATGGTAAGCGCACTATTGCAGTAACTGTTTTAAACGGTCCAGATTACCATACTTATTCACTGAAACAAGTTGAAGATTATAAAAGTGATGATAATTTGTGCATTAAATCAGTAAAGATATTCGGCAACTTCAATTTTGGAGAGTGCAAAAAATATTCTAAACCAAACGATATGTATGAGATATATGCATTTAAACAAAATTCTGACTATAGTGGTTGGATAAACGTTGATCTTTTCGCCGTTAAAGATAAAACTTTAATTGAACTTTCAATAAATGGACTCAACACTAAGTATGATAATATAGAAATCGCACTACAAGACTTTGTTGTACCGGAAATGGAAAAAATGTTGCACACTATGACTTTGCAAAAAAAGGAAGACTTAAAATTGCATTAATTGTATTGTCTTGACGCTTTGAAACTTTCATTTTGTAGTGTATAATCCGTCGACAAGCAGCATTTCCGGTGGTACTATACGCGTCTTGTTATGAGAACATACGTGTGCAACAAAGAAATCGGCGAATCATTCCAGCGCATGCGGCGGAGACAGAGCATGTCCCAGCAGGAGCTCGCGTTCGTGACCCGTATCGATCGTACATATATTGCGCGGATTGAGAAAGGTACGGCAAATCCGACGATCAACATACTTGTCAAACTCTCCAAAGGCCTCAAAGTCAAGCTGCATGACGTCATAGATACGGTCTGAATTCCTCTTTTTGTAGCGTATAGTCCGTTGCGGATTATGCCGCGATCTGTATAGTTGGCGGTGTGAAACGGGCGATCATACTTCTCATGTTGGTAATCATAGTGGCGCCGGCCTGTCATGCGGCCGGCGCCAGTGTCGTACTGAATGAGATTCTTATTGATCCCGTACAATCGGTTGAACTTTATAATTCCGGAGAAGACGCAGCAGACATATCCGGATGGATCATAGATGACGGGGGCGGGACCACGTATTTCACGGTCCCGCCCGATACGGTACTCCCGTCACAACATTGCATTGTATTCACGTCACCATTCAGTCTCAATAAAAGTACTCCCGACACTGCGCGTTTGTTTGCCTTCCCCGCTTTGCCGACAGAAGTCGGCGCCGTACCTCTGGATTCCTATTCGTATACTGCAAGTCCTGGCAGTAATACTTCTTTTCAACGCATCCCTGATGGTACACCGCTGTGGGCATCCGCATCCGCGTCGCTGGAACTACGGAATCTTGAGAATACACCGTGCATACTGCAATCAACTGCCACGCCGACACCGTACGCGTTCACCACGCCAAGTCCGACTCCCGGTACTGCGGGACTTCCTGACATTCCGGAAGGCACGGTATATATTTCGGAGGCAGGAGTGTACCCTTCCGGATCAGAACACGAGTGGGTTGAGGTTTTCAACGCGAATGAGTTCGAAGTGACGTTAAGCGGATGGTATATCGATGATATCCGGACGGGGGGCGGTACGAAAGTCGGATTTTCCCGTGTCATCGCGGCACGATCATTCGCCGTCATAACGCTGGAATCCGCACTATTCAATAATGGTGGTGACGTCATATCTCTGCTTGACGATACGGAGGAGTTTGTTGACGAGCTCACATTCGATAGTGCGAAAAAAGGTTACAGCGTCGGACGGATCGGCGACGGTTCATCAACCTGCCTTATGAAACCCACTCCGGGCACTCAAAATGGCGAATGCATCATTATTATGACTCCCACAATGACACCTTCACCGGGTGGAAAATATCCAAGTGGTGCTTCTGCCGCGGCGGCTACGCCGCCGCCCCGCATCACCGACGCGACACAACAAACAGTTTCGAAGCGATCATCCGCTCCGACACCGTCTCTCCGTACAGATTCACATACAGAACCGAAAGCAATCGTGATGCACCAAGGGAGCGAAGATGAGAGTAACAAAATTGCGCGGACCCTGTCATTCTCCTCGCTTTCCGCCTCTGTTTTGACTATCATCTCTGTCCTGTTTAAAATGAAGGGAGAATGAGAAGATTCCTGTATTATTTTTCCCCTCCGATTTTGTGGATGATCTTGATATACACAATGTCTTCCCAGCAACGGGTCAGTGTGAGCGAAACATTTTTCCTCAATTTCCTGTTCTTCAAGACACTACATGTGATTGAATATGCGATCCTGAATGTGTTGTGGTTCCGCGCATTCCTGCGCGGAACCTACACCGGCAACTCTATTAAAACGGCGCTTCAGTACGCATTCATCGTATCAATTTTGTATGCAATTTCCGACGAGATTCACCAGACGCTCGTGCCAACCCGGGAGGGTACGATACGGGACGTATTGATCGATTGCGTCGGTATCTCACTGATGTATATATACCTCAGGAATAATGTGAACATTGTTAAGCGATTTTTGCTATGAAAAAAATACACGCATTTTTACGTCATTTTTTTATTCCGTCCGAACACAACCAGTTCCGGGCCCGATTGCTTCATAATGATACGTTCACTGCATATCTCGTTGTCATTTTCGTCTGCGTATTCATATTCCGATTCACACCATTGGACGCGGGACAAGTCCTCGGCGTCGCAACCGATATCAAAATCGAACAGCTTCTGTCCGAAACAAACGAAGAACGGTCACGTAATAATCTTCCGGAGTTATCATACGATTCCAAGCTGACCCGTGCCGCCCAGCTGAAGGCGCAAGATATGTTGGCGAACAACTATTGGGCACATTACAGCCCGCAGGGGAAAACGCCGTGGGATTTCCTGCTCCAGGCAGGATACCAATATGAATTCGCGGGAGAAAACCTTGCGAAAAATTTCATGTATTCCGATCAGGTCGTCGATGCGTGGATGAAATCGCCGACCCATCGGGAAAACCTCATGCGCCGCGAATTCACACAAGTCGGATTCGCGGTGCAAAATGGCGTGCTGGACGGAGAGGAGACGACTCTAGTGGTACAGATGTTCGGCACGCCGCTTCCTGTGGAGTTGGGAGGGGATCCAGAGACGGCCCCGCCAAAGGCGGGGCCGGCCGGCGAGAGGGTCTTGTCCGAATCATCACAACAATCGGGCATTCCGACATTTTCCCTCATCCTTTCATACTTTTTCATCGGTGCGCTTATCATCGCATTCTTTGCAGATCTTTTCACGATTTCCCGCCTCGACATCGTACGATTGCAGGGTAAGAACGCCGCGCACCTCGTATTCCTTATCACGATGTTAATTGGCATCATATTTTTCATTACCAAAGGGACGATCATTTAGTATGGCTATTCGAACACAGTCGCTGACCAAAGCAAAGAACGAATTGGCGAGACACCAGTTTGATTATCTCGTACTGATAACCGGCGCAGTATTTTTCCTTCTCGGACTTCGTATCACCAGGGGTGAGCGGCTTGAGTCTTTTTTATTAGTTCTCATATTTGCATCGATGTACTGTGTCTGGGGAATCATCCACCATATCCGCGACAATAGCCTCCATCTGCGGATTGTGTTAGAATACATCTTGATAAGTTTCAGCGTTGTTGCATTGCTGACGCTCCTTATTTATCATTAGACCGAACGTATGAAAGGAATCATACTCGCGGGCGGTAGGGCTACCAGACTCCGCCCGCTCACTAAGATCACATCGAAGCAGCTCCTCCCGGTTTATGACAAACCGATGATTTTCTATCCGCTGGAGACGCTCCTGAAAGCCGGTATCAAAGATATTCTTATCATCATCGCGCCGGAATACGCGGGACATTTCCTGAATTTGTTGGGTTCGGGCAAAGAGTTCGGAGCCAAGTTCAGCTACGAAATTCAGGATGAACCGCGCGGTCTTGCCGACGCATTCATTGTCGGCGAGAATTTCATCGGAGACGACAACGTGACAATGATTCTCGGCGACAATATTTTTGATTTTGATTTCTCCGGGAGCATCAAATCGTTCACCTCCGGAGCAAAAATTTTTGCGAAAGAAGTGCACGATCCCGCCCGTTTCGGCGTCGTCGAGTTCGATGAAGACAAGAAGGCTATCTCGATCGAAGAAAAGCCGAAGTCGCCCAAGAGCAACTTCGCGGTCGTCGGCATTTATATATATGATAATAATGTCATCGACATTGCCAAGAGCGTGAAGCCGTCCGACCGCGGCGAAATTGAGATTACAGCTGTCAACAATGCGTATCTTCAAGAGGGCAAGTTATCCGTCGACATTATCGACGGTATCTGGGAAGATGCGGGCACATTCGATTCCCTCCTTCGTGCAAACAATTACTGGGCAGAGAAAAAAGCCCGCTCAAATCTATGATCACATGCATGTTCGAGGACAATGCCGAAGCGAAGCTTCGGCACGCGGTTGCGGATGTGATCGTACTGAACAATTCCAATCAAATTTTGCTGGTCAAGCGGGCACTGCACATCAAGGAGGGAGGGAAGTTCGGACTTGTCGGAGGGTTCGTAGACCGTAATGAAACGGTCACTCAAACGGTCGTTCGTGAAGTTTTGGAGGAGACGGGATACAACTGCAGGATTGATTACTTCCTGCGTATCAAAGACAGTCCGGACAGACCAAATGACGCGGAACGGCAGAATATATCATTTGTCTTCGTCGTCCATGCGCTTGAAAAAGTCGGCATTCCCGACAACGAGTCTACCGAACAGACCTGGTTTGATCTTGATAAACTTCCCTCGAAAGATCAGATGGCATTCGACCACTTTGACGATATCCAATATTACCTCTCGAATCCCGCGAATCCGACAGCTTGCAATCGGCTGATAAGTATCCCATAATGAAGGTATGGATATCACACAAATCATACTGAGCATCACGCTCGTTACAACGACGGTTTTCCTTGTTCTGATCGGTATAGAAGTCGTCAAAGTCCTGCGGCAGGTACGGTCCATGCTCACCCGGATCGATACCGTTGTCGAGAGCTTCGAGCGTATGGGTACGAGCGTGGAGGGTGGCTTCAATGAAGTGGTCGGGTTCTTCGGCGGTCTGAAGAGCGTGTTCAAGATTATGGAGTTTTTCCAGCACAGGAAACATGGACGATCACAGCAACAGGACGAGTAATTTCTGGTTCGGATTCGCCCTCGGCATGACGGCGAGTACCGCGGCCCTCTACTTCTTCGGTACCAAGCGGGGCCGCGAAATAATGCGCCGGTTCCTCGATCTCACGGAAGATCTCGAAGGGTCGATCGAGGATGTGGTCGACTCGCTCGGCAAAGAGGGCGCTGAAGAATTCAAGAACGTGATATTGCAGAAAGTCCGTCCGAATCGGGAGACATCCACCGCAAAACCGGCAAAAAAATCCTCGAAACGGTTTGAGCTCAGAGGAGGCAAAATAGTAGAGTGAATATACGCTTGACAATCAATATTCGCTCTAGTATAGTATAGGAGTTTTATTAAACCCCCAAGCATTTGGGGGACTTTTGTTTATATAAAACTTCCCTTTTTCACAACCAAGAAGCAAGATGAGCAACCGTTCAGATAACATACCCCAAAAACCTGCAAAGGAACTCATTTTGGGGAAGAAAGATCCGTCCCTCGAACAACTCGACCTCATCGAAATCCAACGAAATTCCTGGAACCAGTTTCTCACAAAAGACCTCAAAGAGATACTTCAGGAGTTTTTCCCCATCGACGATTATACGGGGAAAAAATTTACGTTATTTTTCGACGATCTTTACTTCACGGAGCCCCGATATCCTCTTGAGCTTTGCAAACAGAAAAAACTCACCTATGATACTCCTGTATATCTCAAACTCCGTTTATTAAACAAAAAAACCGGAGCCGAGAAGAAGCAGGATGTCTATTTCTTCAACGTACCGAAGATCACGGAACGGGGTACGTTCGTCATCAACGGTATCGAACGCGTTGTTATCAATCAACTGGTGAGATCTCCCGGCGTTTATTTCACTGCGGAGATTGATAAGACAACCGGATTGACGCTTTACAATGCGGAAATCAGACCGTATATCGGCGCGTGGCTCGACATCACAGTCAACAAAAACAACATTCTGGAAATCAAAGTCAATAAGAAACGCAAATTCCTTGCTTCCGTGCTATTGAGGGCGTTTGAGGGCGGCACCAATGCACAGATCATGTCGGAATTCAAGGAAATGGATCCGGCAATTGTCGAGAAATACATCACGCCAACTGTCAAGAAAGATCACACGAAGACGAAGAATGAGGCTGTTCTGGAGATCTACCGCAAAGTGAAACCGGGAGAACCGCTCATTCTGGAAAACGCATACGAAACGATCAACAACCTATTTTTCAATCCCCGCCGCTATTCTCTAGCCAATGTGGGGCGTTACAAAGTGAACAAAAAACTCGGATTGAATCTTGATATCTCCAAAGAAAATCTACTTCTCAAGTACGAAGACGTTCTTGCCACCATCAAACACCTCATTACGATGACGGCCAAGAAAGAAGCGTTTGATGACATTGATCATCTCGGGAACCGCCGCCTCCGCACGGTCGGCGAGCTCGTCGGCATGTATGGAATTCGTGTAGGGATGGTACGAGCGGAGCGGGAGATCAAGGAGCGTATGAGCCTGGTGGCAGGTGAAACTCATGTTACGCCGTCCCAGATCGTCAATTCCAAACCACTTACCGTTGCGCTCAATTCGTTCTTCCGTACAAGCCAGCTCTCTACGATCATCGATCAAACGAATCCCCTCTCCGAGCTTGATAATATGCGGAGAATCACAGTGGGAGGACCAGGCGGTCTTGAGAAAGAACGGGCTTCGTTCTCCATCCGCGACATTTCTTCGTCTCAATATGGACGTATCTGTCCGATCAGGACACCGGAAGGACCGAACATCGGTGTCGTGACATACATGTCGCTTTACAGCAGAGTGAATAAATACAATTTCCTTGAAACACCATACAAAAAGGTACAAAAAGTGAAAAAAGGGTCTTCGACGGTCAGCAAAGTCACCAATGAAGTTGACTATCTCCAGGCTGATGACGAAGAACAATATTACATTACGTCAGACACTGTGAACATCAACACAGACGGTGTTATCACCGACAGCCATGTGGTGGCACGATATCAGGGCGACCTTGTGGAAGTCCCTTCGGAGAAAGTCGATTATATTGACGTTTCGCCCCGCCAGGCAATCGGCGCGGCTGCCGCACTGATACCGTTCCTCCAGAACGATGACGCCAGCCGCGCTCTCATGGGTACGCACATGCAATGTCAGGCGGTACCGCTTGTCAAGCCTCAATCTGCATTTGTCGGCACCGGCATGGAGAGAAAGATTTCATCGGCGCTCGGACGCACAGTCTACGCGACAGAAGACGGGGTCATCGACTATGTTGACGGTGAGAAAGTGATATTCACCGGCAAGAGCGGCAAGAAACAACAATATCTCCTTGAGCGTTTCAAGAAAACCAACAAAGATGTCGTATTTGATCAGCGGCCGTACGTGACCCGCAACCAGAAAGTCAAGAAAGGCGACCTCATCATCGACGGTCCTGCAACCGAAGGCGGCAAATTGGCGCTCGGACAAAACCTCGTCATTGCATATACATCACTTAATGGTCTCGGGTACGAAGACGGATTTGTCATATCCGAGCGCCTCGCCAAACAGGACATTCTCACCTCTATTTCAAGCGAAGAGTTCGTGGCCGACATCGTGGATACCAAACTCGGTCCCGAAGAGCTAACCCGCGACATTCCCAATGTGCGCGAAGAGGTGCTCCAGAATCTTGATAAGGACGGTCTCGTCCTTCTTGGCACTGAAGTACACGGCGGAGACATCCTCGTCGGCAAGGTTGCTCCCAAAGGCGAGAAAGAATTGAGCGCGGAGGAACGACTCCTTCGTGCGATATTCGGCGAGAAGGCAAAAGATGTCAAAGATACGTCTCTCCGCGTACCGTACGGTAAGCGCGGCGTGGTCGTGAACGTGGAGATCATCGATACCAAGAAGGATCCGAACGAGCTCGAGCCGACTGTCCTCAAGAGAATACTGGTCACCATAGCACAAGTTCGCAAGATCTCCGTCGGAGACAAACTCGCCGGTCGACACGGTAACAAAGGTGTGGTATCACGCATCATGCCCGAATGGGACATGCCGTATCTTGAAGACGGTACGCCGGTTGATATCATCATCTCCCCGCTTTCTATCCTTGCAAGAATGAACCTGGGACAACTGTACGAAACAATTCTCGGCCTCGTCGCACTGAAAGAAAATACGAAAGTTTCATATCCCGTGTTCGAGAAGATTCAGGAGGATTTTATACAGAAAGAGTTGGCAAAGTTTAATATCAGCACAAACGGCAAGATGACTCTCTATGACGGCCAGACCGGTAAAGCGTTTGACCGTCCTGCGCTTGTCGGAGTCGGCTATATCATGAAACTGATCCATATGATTGAGGACAAATTCCATGCGCGTTCCGTCGGTCCGTATTCACTCGTCACCCAGCAGCCGCTCGGCGGCAAATCCCAGATGGGAGGACAACGGTTCGGAGAGATGGAGGTATGGGCACTTGAATCGCACCGTGTCCCGCATGTCCTGCAGGAAATGCTCACCATCAAATCAGACGATATACGCGGAAGGGTGAAAGCGTTCGAATCCATCATCAAAGGCTTGGATATTCCTCAGTCCAACGTGCCGGAGTCGTTCCACGTCCTCCTGAAAGAATTGAATGCTCTCGGATTATCAATTGATTACATCAAATAACATGGACGATTTGCAGATAGTGGACTTCAGCGGACTTCGGATCAGACTCGCATCCCCCGAAGACATCATGACGTGGTCCAAAGGAGAAGTGACCAAGCCGGAGACGATCAACTACCGCACCCTGCGTCCGGAAAAAGACGGATTGTTTGATGAAAGAATTTTTGGCCCCACGAAAGATTACGAATGTTACTGCGGCAAGTATAAAAGAATTCGGTACAAAGGTATCGTATGCGACCGTTGCGGAGTCGAAGTGACGACGGCAGCAGTGCGACGCGAGCGTATGGGTCATATCAAGCTCGCGTCGCCTATCGCCCACATCTGGTACTTCAAGGGTGCTTCTACTCCGTTGAGCACACTTCTTGATATTCCTCCGCAGTCGCTTGAACGCATCATTTATTACGCGCTGTATCTCGTAACGGGTGTAAATGAAGAGAAACAAAAAAAAGTCTCCGCAACACTCGAAGAACAAAAAAATAAAGAAATCGCCAAGGAAGAAGCACTTCATGAAAAAGAAAAAGACGAAGTACGCAAGACATTCGAAAAGCAAAAAGATGCGATGCGCAAGAAACTCTCCAACAACGAACAGGTCGCCATCGCCCTTGCCGAGCTCGAGCTGAAGGAAAAAGAACAATACAAACTCGTCTCCAACCGATTCGTAGAGAAAAAATCCCAGCGAACGGCGTTTTACGACAGGATCATCAAGGTCGTAAAAGCCGCCCGTGTCAACGATCTGATCGAGGAAGACGATTATCTCTATCTCCGCGAATACGGACTTGATGCGTTCCTCAAAGTCGGTATGGGGTCGGAAGTGATTTATGATATTCTCTCCAATATCGATTTGCCCAAACTTTATTCCGAGTCTCTCAACGAGCTGAGTAAGGCCAAAGGCGAGCGCCGCAACAAACTCCTCAAACGGGTCCGAATCATCGAATCATTCATCAAGAGTAATACCTCGCCGGTATGGACTGTTCTTACGGTCCTCCCCGTCATTCCTCCTGATTTGCGGCCTGTCGTACAGCTCCCGGGCGGCAAATTCGCCACGTCGGATCTGAATGATTTTTACCGCCGAGTCATCAACCGCAACAACCGTCTCAAACAACTCATCGATCTTGGCGCGCCGGAGATCATCCTGCGCAACGAGAAGAGAATGTTGCAGGAAGCGGTCGATTCGCTGCTGGATCTCCAGAAATCCCGCGGACGCTCCCGTACCCAAGGTGTAGCATCAAAAATACAGAAGTCGTTGTCCGATATTCTCCGCGGCAAACAGGGTCGGTTCCGCCAGAACCTGCTCGGTAAGCGCGTAGATTACTCCGGCCGATCCACGATCATCGTCGGGCCGGAGCTCCAGATCGACCAGTGCGGCATGCCCAAAGAGATGGCGCTCGAGCTCTTCAAGCCGCATCTCCTTCGCGAGATCATCCTGCGCGGATTGGCGCCGAATATCAAGAGCGCCAAGATTTTCCTTGAGAAAAAAGAGCCGGTCATCTACGACATTCTCGAGAGTGTTACGAAGGAACACCCGGTGCTCCTGAACCGCGCTCCCACACTTCACAAACTTTCGATTCTCGCATTTTATCCCGTTCTGACGGATGCGCACGCTATCAAGCTCCATCCGACAGTCTGCGCGGGGTACAATGCAGACTTCGACGGGGACGCGATGGGTATATTCCTCCCGCTCTCACAAAATTCGATCGAAGAGGTGCGGTCCCAAATGTTGCCGTATCACAACCTGTTGAAACCGGCGGACGGAACACCGATCGTGATCCCGAACAAGGAGATGGCCCTCGGTATCTACTACCTCACGACCATGAATCAGAATCAGGCGGGAATGGAAGATGCCAAGCTCAAGAAATTCTCCACCGAGGATGAAGCTATCAGCGCATATCATCTTGAGAAAATACAGCTTCGTGAACCGATATTCGTCATGATCCGCGGCAAAGCGATCAAGACGACGGTCGGCCGTATCATCGTGAACCAGGTGCTCCCCGAGAAACTGCAGTTCATCAACGCGGATATCAAAGCATCGGACGTCAAGAATATCATTGTTGAAGCAATGAAACTCTATGAGGACAACAAAGAAGTCGGGAGACTCATTGATAAACTGAAAGAGGTCGGATTCTGGGGTGCGTCGATCTCCGCCGGACTGTCCGTATCCGTATTTGACTGCGAAGTTACCGACGATAAGAATCAGATCATCGAAGGCACCGAAACACAAATCGAGAAACTTGAGAAAAGCTATGAACAAGGCTTGCTGACTATCGAAGAGAAGCGCCGGTATTCCAATAAACTCTGGATCGAAACGACAGAGAAACTCGCCGATAAGACATGGGCGAAGATTGACGAGGAGAATCCGGTCAAAATCATTATCAAGTCCGGGGGTGCTCGCGCTTCGCGCGAGCAGCTCAAACAGCTTTCCGCCATGAAGGGACTTGTCGTTGATCCGCTTGGTAAGATCATCGAGATCCCGACCAAGTCCAATTACCGGGAAGGTCTGTCCATATTCGAATACGTAATATCCGCGCGCGGAGCGCGCAAGGGTCTCACCGATTCCGCGTTGAAGACGGCGGATGCAGGATATCTCACCCGCCGTCTCGTGGATGTTGCTCATGACGTCATCATCCGCGAAGAAGACTGCGGTACCGAGCATGGACTGACAGTATCCAAGGATGATAACCGCGGAGATAAGTTCATTGAGCGTCTCCGCGGACGTTTCCTCAAGAAGGATATCACGAGCGGTTCCACCGTCATTGTGGCCAAAGATACGCTCCTGAACGAAGACCAGATCAATACGATCAAAGAGCACGGCGTTACCAAAGCGGTAGTCGGCTCGCCCCTCTACTGTGCGTCAAAGTATGGAACATGCCAGAAGTGTTACGGCATTGACTTGTCAAACAACAAGCCGGTACAAATCGGTGTTCCGGTGGGAGTCGTTGCCGCACAATCGATTGGTGAACCCGGTACACAGCTCACGATGCGTGTCCGCCACTTCGGCGGAATCGTGATCTCGGACGTTACGCAGGGTCTCCCGCGCGTCGAGGAATTGTTTGAGGCCCGTACACCGAAGATCGTGTCACCGATTGCGGAGATTTCCGGCAAAGTATCGGTGACGGAAGACACCGCAAAGGAAGTGTACACGCTCAAGATCACGTCGACGGAGAAAGACAGCGAACAGGAACAGGAATTCACGATCCCGATGTCTCAGGAGCTCAAGGTGAGCGACGGGGATCTTGTCGCCAAGGGCACCCCTCTCTCCGAAGGATATCTCAACGTCAACGATGTGCTGAATATCAAAGGACTGCATCATGCGCAACTTTATCTCCTGGATGAAATCCAGAAAGTATACGAATCTCAGGGCATCGCAATTCACGACAAGCATTTCGAAGTACTCATCCGCAAGATGAGCGAAAAAATCATCATCGAGGACGAGGGTGACACGGCATTTATCAAGGATGAAGTCGTCTCCCGGATCCGGTTCGAGGAAGAAAATAAGAAGATTCTTGCCCAGGGCGCCAAACCCGCAGTCGGCAAGGTGTCGATTCTCGGCATCACCAAAGCCGCCATCCATACGGACTCGTGGCTCTCGTCAGCATCGTTTGAGCAGACGACGAGTGTCCTAAGCCAGGCCGCGATCAAAGGAAGCGTGGATTACTTGCTGGGCCTGAAAGAAAATGTTATAATTGGTCGACTCATCCCGGTCAATCGCGACCTGATGGATAAGTATTACGGCAAGTTTTTGAACAAATATGCCCACAATCAACCAACTGGTGAAGCACAAACGGAAGAAAAAAGTTAGGAAGTCAAGAGCCGCGGCGCTCAAGTCCAATTTCAACTCCCTGCAACGGCGGTACGTATCCCACTCGTCTCCGCTTAAGCGCGGAGTCTGCACGATCGTGCGTACCATGACGCCGAAGAAACCGAATTCTGCACTCCGCAAAGTTGCCCGCGTGCGCCTTTCCAATAAGATGGAAGTCACTGCGTATATCCAGGGAATTGGTCACAATCTCGCAGAACATTCAATCGTGCTGGTGCGCGGCGGGAGAGTCAAAGATCTCCCGGGCGTCAAGTATCATATTGTCCGCGGCAAGTTCGACACGGCAGGTGTCGCAAACCGCAAGACATCCCGCTCCAAATACGGGGCAAAGTTCCAGGAAGCGAAAGCCGAATAACCTATGCCCCGCGGTAAATATAAAAAGCTCATTGCGAAACCCGAACCTCTCTTCAAGAGTTATGAGGTCTCCAAGCTCATTAACTACGTGATGGTCGACGGGAAAAAAACGGTAGCCGAGAAGCTTGTCTACGACGTATTCAAGAGATTCGAAAGCGATAAGCTCGAACCGCTCAAAGTACTCCAGCAGGCAATCACCAATGTGGCTCCTGTTCATGAAGTCAAGCCGCGCCGCCTCGGCGGCGCGTCCTACCTCGTACCGATCGAAGTGCGGCGGGAACGCAAACTGTTCCTTGCGCTCAACTGGATCATAGACTCAGCCAAGACACGTTCGAACAAAGAGTTCCACACCTTCGCAGATAAATTGTATACTGAACTGAAAGAGGCTTCGCAAAATCTCGGCAACGCTGTCGCCAAGCGTCAGCAGACTGAGAAGCTGGCGGAAGCAAACAAAGCCTTCGCTCACCTCAAGTGGTGAGTTTTTTTTGTATACACCAATATGGCACAACCAAACGTAATCACCAAAAATAGGAATGTACCGCAGGAAAAGATCCGGAACGTCGGTATCATCGCCCACATCGACTCGGGCAAGACGACGACGACGGAGCGTATTCTTTTTTACACCGGCCGCTCCTACAAAATAGGCGATATTGACGAAGGAGATACGCAAATGGACTGGATGCCGCAGGAGCGGGAACGCGGGATCACCATCGTTTCCGCCGCAACGACGACGTTTTGGAAAGATTACCGCATCAATATCATTGATACTCCCGGCCACGTGGATTTCACTGCCGAGGTCGAACGCTCACTCCGTGTACTTGATGGCGGTGTCATCGTCTTTGATGCGGAAGAGGGAGTGCAAAGCCAGTCTGAGACAGTCTGGCGTCAGGCTGACAAATACAAGGTTCCGCGTGTTTGTTTCATCAATAAGATGGACAAGCTTGGTGCGGATTTTGAAGGCACGACGAACGAGATAGCAGACCGTCTCGGCTCCAATCCGGTCGTCATGACGTATCCGATCGGCAAGGAACAGGATTTCAAAGGTGTGATAGATCTTCTTGCCGAGAAGGCGTATGTGTGGGACCAGGATGATCAGGGTACGAAATACAGTACTACCGATATTCCTGAGGATCTCAAACACAAAGCGGCGGAGTTCCGTGCCAAGCTTATCGAGAAAGTGGCCGAGACGGATGATGCTCTGCTTGACAAATACCTAAACGGAGAAGAGATCTCGGTACCGGAAGTGAAGAAAGCACTCCGGGCCGCAGTAATCGGGTACAAGATCATCCCTGTTTACTGCGGCACGTCACTGCGGAACAAAGGCGTCCAGCCGGTGCTGGACGCTATCGTCGACTACCTCCCGTCTCCCGCAGACCTCAAAACGGTCGAAGGTATCAATCCGAAGACGAATGAAGTCGAGAAACGCAACCTTACGTCGACGGAGAAGTTCTCCGCTTTGGCATTCAAGATTCAGCTCGATCCTCACGTCGGTAAGATCACCTATGCACGTATTTACTCCGGCACTCTCGGTGCGGGTTCATACGTGTATGATGTCAATAAGGGCAAACAGGAGCGGGTGAGCCGGCTTCTTCTCATGCATGCCAACCAGCGCGAAGAGATCGACAAGGCATTTGCAGGAGAGATCGTAGCTCTGGTAGGCCCCAAAGAAGTGGTCACCGGCGACACTCTCACCGAACAATCGGATCCGATTCTCCTTGAGAAAATCACGTTTGCGGATCCTGTCATCTCTCTCGCCATCGAACCGAAGACGAAAGCGGATCAGGAGAAACTCGCATATGCACTCCAGCGGCTTGCCGAGGAAGATCCGACGTTCAAAGTGAAGATCAACCATGAGACGGGACAGACGATCATGAGCGGCATGGGCGAGCTCCATCTTGAGATTCTCGTCGACCGCATGAAGCGGGAGATGGGTATGGATGTCAATGTGGGCAAACCGCAGGTGGCATACCGCGAGACTGTATCGAAGAATGCCGAGGCGGAGGCGAAATATATCAAGCAGAGCGGAGGCCGCGGCCAATACGGCCACTGTCTCATCCGTGTGGAACCTCTTGGCCGCGGCGAAGGATTCCAGTTCGTCAATTCCATCAAGGGAGGATCAATTCCGAACGAATTCATACCGTCAGTGGAAAAAGGCGTCATCGAAGCGTTGGAAAAAGGTGTCCTTCTCGGTTATCCGCTTACTGATCTCAAAGTGACGCTGTACGACGGTAGTTACCATGACGTTGATTCTTCCGATATCGCATTCAAGATCGCAGGCTCGATGGCTCTTCAGGACGGCGCGAAGAAGGCGGGACTCGTCCTTCTTGAACCGATCATGAAGATGGAAGTCACCGTACCGGATGAGTTCATGGGAGTCACGATCGGAGACCTGTCCAGCAAACGAGGCAAGATCCTCGGCACCGACAAGAAGGGGAAAGTCACAGTCATCAGGGCTTATGCTCCCCTTTCCGAGCTCTCGGGATACGTCACGATTCTCCGCTCGCTTACGGAAGGACGCGGCGTGCCATACATTGAGCCGTCACACTATGAAGAAGTACCTCAAAACCTCGTGAAAGCGATGGTGGAGAACAAATGAAATATCTCATTTTTTCAGACAGCCATCTTACTCCCCGATTTGACCGCAGGAAATTCATCATTCTCAAAGAAGCGATTGAACAAGCCGACAGAGTCATCATTAACGGCGACTTCTGGGAAGGGTTCAATACGAAGTTTGATGATTTCGTCACTTCGGAGTGGAGCACAACCCTCTTCCCGTTGCTCAAGAAGAAAAAGGCAGTATATCTCTACGGGAACCATGATAAAAAAAGCGCGTCCGACAATCGGACATCCCTCTTTTCGGACGCGCAGGACTATTCATTCACATTCAAATCGGGGAAGCATACCTACCGAGTCGAACACGGCGACCGCCTGATCAAACTTCCCGATCTTTCATTCCTGACCCTTGCGTTTCTTGAGACGGTGGAGGATATTCTCACGAAAGTATTCGGCAAACTTTTTTTACAGACGGTATACGGCCGGCTTAACAAAAAAATCAAGAAAGACACCGCGAATTCACTCAAACCAAACGAATTCCTGGTGACCGGCCATACCCATTGTGCGGAGATTGATCTCAAGAGCCGCTACATCAATGACGGCTTTATCAAACACCGGATCGCCCAGTACATCTTCATCGAAAACGGCGCCGTAACCGCCGTTTCCAAAAAATATTGACGTGCCATTACGGCGCCGCATAGAGATCCTCGAGTTCTTTGACCGCGCCGAAGCTGATGCGGTCCGGTACGAGATCGTTCGTATCCATCATGAGCGCGGGTGTGATGACGTATTCCCCGTACCGGTCATTGATCCGGTCCACCGCGTCGCTCACCCTCCGCTGTTTGCCAACGTCTTCGAACAGGCTCTCCTGCGCCGACTGCGAATCGACGAGCGCGTAACAGCTTACCATGAGTTTGCTTACAGATTTCTTTTCCGGCTGCATATTGAGTACGAGCGTTGCGCGGGTGAAAAATTCCTGTGTCGTATATATCGCCGTATGGAATTTCTTCCCCCTGTGCCAGAAAGTGCCATCGCGATAGATGATCCCCAGATGAATGCCGTATGCCTCCTTGCGCGCTCTCCGGACGCGCCTCCCCATCTTCTCGCAGAGTTTCATCAGTATGCGGGACAGCTCTACGGAATCAGCGGTATGTTTGGGGAGTGCGTAGTCCTGTCCGTATGATTTGCGCGCGAATTCCACGTCGTCCATCTCGAATCCGCGCAGCCGGAAATACCAATGTCGTCCGACGATTGATTTGAATACATCGTGACGGAGTGTGCCCTCCGTGGCGCGCAGGAAGTCAAGCGGCGTGAAAATGCCGCTTGCATTGAGGCGCGCCTCAAACTTCTTATTGATGCCGTTGAGATCCGTGAGACATACCGAAGAGTAAATGCTGATGAGATTCGTATGATCGATGACATCGAGGCCGTCGGGCTTATGGAGCCCGGCGGCCAGCTTGGCAAGGAACCTGTTCGGCGCGATGCCGACATTGCAGCTGATCCACTCGCCGATCTCCGCACGGAACCTCCGCTTGATCTCTTTCCCGATCGCAACGAGATCGAGACTCAAGTGCTCCATGCCGTGGAAGTCTATGACGATCTCGTCGATGCTCTTGGGCGCGACATCGGGAGAGTAATCGCGGCATATAGCCCGGAATTTGACGTGCACGTCGCGGATCAGCACGGGGTCTGATCCGCGCACAAACAGATCCGGACACAGGAGCTTTCCCTCGCGTACGGTCATACCGGTTTTAATTCCGTACCGCTTGGCCTCTATGGATGGGGCAAGAATACAGCCGTTCGGTGTCGTATACGCCGCAATGGCTATGGGCTTGCCCCGAAGATGGGGATACGCCTGCTGGATGACCGTGGCAAAGCACGAGTTGAGATCGATGTGCATTACGAGCGGCCGGTTGCGGTTAATTGACAATTCCATCCGTCACCTCCCTGAGCGTCCAGTGCAAATTCTCGCTGTTGAACTCCAAACGCATATCGAGCGTGTCGGTCGTGACGTTGAACACGTGGTAAATGACACGGCCGACACGTGCTTTGTGGTAATATGCAAGCTTACGCACTGTATACGCCCTGCCCTGCCACCGTACCCGGAACGGCACCGCGCCTTTTTCCCTGTTGTATACGGTGATCACTTCAACCCGTTCGTTGATCGTCTCCGTCATGAGTCTATGATAGTGAACGATCGTTCACCCGTCAAGTGTATAAATACGCTATAATCTAGTGGTATGTGCGGACGCTATCAGATCGATGCAGACAACAAGACGATCGGACAGTATTACGGCAAGTCGTATACCGCCTCGTTCAAGGCGCATTATAATATCGCGCCGTCGCAGCAAATGCCCATCGTGACGGAGGACCACATCGAAGAGAAAAAATGGGGGCTCCCGCTCACATTCGGTGAGAAGATCTTCAAGAAACTGATCAACGTGCGCGATGACAGTCTGCAGAAACCGTGGGCCAAACGGTTTCTGCAGACCGGCCGATGTCTCATCCCCGCGACGGGATTTTATGAGTGGAAGCAGACGAAGGATCATAAAATCCCGTACTATGTGGGACTTCCCGGCCACAACCTGTTTTCGTTTGCAGGTATCTGTGACGAAGAAGGCTATGCAATCATCACGCCAGGTGCAAATAAACAAATGAAAGAAGTTCATGACCGCATGCCGGCAATCCTGACGGATGAGGAGTCGAAACAATGGATCAATCCGGATATCACCGAACCCGAACATCTGCGTGCATATATCCATCCATACACTAAGAAGCTGGAAATCTATCCGATATCACCGGTAATCAATAATCCACGGATCAGCGATAAGTCGGTATTCAGGCAAGTATCTTCGTAAGCGGACACGCGGCGTGATCATGTTTTGTCGCGGGACAGTATTTCCTCCCGTATTCGATGATCCTGTTCGTGAAGTCGAACCAGTCCTCATGGGGAATAATTTTCATAAGATCCTGCTCAATTTTTTCAGGATTTTGTTGATTCGTAAGACCAAGGACATTCGATAACCGTTTCACATGAGTATCAACCGCGATGCCGACAACGACACCGAAACAGTTGCCGAGAACGATATTGGCGGTCTTGCGCGCCACACCCGGGAGCATGATCAACTGTTCCATTGTGTCGGGAACAACACTTCCATATTCATCCCTCAATTTTCGCGCCGTCGCAATGATATTTTTTGCTTTTGCCCTATAAAATCCAGTGGAATAAATGACTTTTTCGAATTCCTCCTGTTTCGCTTCTGCGATGGTATCGAGCGTGGGATACTTCGCGAAAAGTACCGGTGTCACTTCATTTACTTTCTTATCTGTGCACTGTGCCGATAATATGACGGCGACAAGGAGCTGGAAGCAGTTGTCATACTTCAACGCCGTTCTGGCTTCGGGGAACAACTTCTTCAATTCTTCGTTCACGGCAAGCGCCCGCTTCTTCTTCTCTTCAAATGTCATCTTAGTATCCGTCATTGTATATGAAATACGTTATTTTTGCTCTTGATAAATCCTTCGCGCACAAGCGCGTCAATGTTCTTGCTGATCGCGGCAAAATCAAAAGGCAGCACCCTGCCAAGTTGATCCATTGATTGCGGCTTCGCCGCCACTGCGCGCAGCACGGCTGCGCGCACCTGTCTATTGCTTCCTTCGAATTTTGACTGTTTCGTATAGTGTCTGCTTCTCCTGTTCGCATTTCCCTCCGTTTTCGCAAGCATTACACCGTAGTCCATGAGCGCATAGTACCACTCGCGCGGATTGTCGCGGTCCAGTGTCTTGTCCACCAGCGGCAGTATTTCTTTATCATGCACCCCCGTCTTACCCGCGAAGAAAAAATGCAGGTACACCCGCCTGATGTTCGTCTCAATGAAGACCTGCGGTTTGTTGTGGGCAAATACAACTATAGAGCGTGCCGTTGCGTACCCGATGCCCGGCAGTTTTTCCAAGAGAGCCGGCTCATCGGGCACCCTTCCCCCACGCTCCCGTACGATGATCTCCGCCGCTTTTTTCAGATAGAGCGCCCTCCGGTTATATCCCATCCCCTGCCAGACGGCGTAAATGTCCTTTAGCTGCGCGCGTGCCAATGATCCGATATCCGGAAACCGTTGTATAAATTCCGGATACTTCACCGCCACGCGCGCCACTTGCGTCTGCTGCAGCATCACTTCCGACACCATGATGCGATACGGATCAGATGTATGTCTCCACTCCAAATCTCTCCCCTCCTTTTTAAAGTAATTCCGTATGGTTCTCTGAAACGGTTGGAGGTTCATACTGCGATGCTAAATGATACAATATAGTCTGTTGGAGAGGTGCGAGAGCGGTTGATTCGGCTAGTCTCGAAAACTAGTATGGCCGCAAGGTCATCGAGGGTTCGAATCCCTCCCTCTCCGCTGAACGAAGTGAAGCGGACATAGAGGAGGGATGAGAAATTAAATCTATGGAAATAAGTTTCCGAAAAATATTTTTTAATACGGTAATCTGGGGATTCGTTCTCTGGCTGTTCGGCTACATTCTGGGCATTGTCTTGTTCGTCTTCGTACCAAAACATCTGATTGGTTACTACATTTTGCCTTTCGGTGTGGCGCTGACCCTTTGGGTACTATTCAAAAAAATTAAAAGGAAAAATTTTTCATGTTACATCGGACTTGGTCTTATTTGGACAATAATGGCCGTAGTGCTGGACTATTTGTTTATCGTCAAACTTTTCCAATCATCAGATTACTACAAACCGGATGTGTATGTTTATTACATGCTAACATTCGCATTGCCGATTGCAGTGGGGTGGTTTAAACTATATGTTCGTATAAAATAGATTTGATTCATGTCACTAATAGAAGTTCATCCCACACCTCCCCCCACAGAAAATAGACACGTACTAACTGCCATTGAAGGACAAGCCATCGTAAATATTGCTCAATCACTTGGATATCCGGAAATGGAGGAATACAGGCTTGCACCCCACCTCCTCAATGACTATCAAGAAGCCTTTAAGAATTCGCAAGAACTTAGTGAATTGCGCCAAGAAATATCGGATAGCTTAGCCGACAGAGCCGATGCGAGGGGGTATCTGCACATCACGGGAATGCCAGCCGTTGATCGGGCTACCCAGGACAAGATCACAACGCTGTTTGCCGTGGCGCTTGGTACACCGGTGCAAGTGTATGGTAAAGCATCTTTTATCAAAGAATTGGGCACCGACCTAAAGAAAGATAAACATAAATCTTCCGGCATCGGACACAATCCGTTTCATGTTGATGCAGTAAATACGGAAAATCCGCCGCACTTCGTAGTATTTACCGGAATCCGGAAAGACCCTGCCGGAGGGGCTTTCTCTAACGTCTCAAGCATTCAACAGGCTGTATCCGGATTGTCAGGGAGAGAACGTGAGTTACTGCAACAACCACTATTTTCATACGGAGAATATTATGATGTCCATAATGTAGGGAAAGAGCTTAAGCCGTTCCCCGCACTTATTTTAGGAGATGATGGCTTATGGCAATTGCGTTATACAGAAAAAGGTATGGCAGAGGGAGCAAACGAGGAGACATTACATGCTCTTGAAAATCTTGGGCAATTGTTGGAGGACGGAAAGGAGAGATTGCAAATCAAGGCGGGAGATATCGTACTGCTCAACCAACGGTTAGTAGTACATGGCAAAGAAGAACATGGACCGGGCCAGGAAAATATCCCTGAAGGCGAAAGGCGACTCATAACCCAGGTATTCGTCCAGACCTAAGTTTCTCGCTTAACTATTGGTGGAGGTCAAAACATATAGTACGCAATGAAACCCGCTGCGGTGATTGCGGCTACTCCGGTGAGGAATGATTGAGCAAAAATCCGATTCCCTTCGATGAATGCGTACACTGACTTTACCAAAAGGTTGATCGTATTTGCTATGACGAATGTGAATAGTGCGAGGTCGAGACTTATCTGGCTGCCGGCAAACTGGGAGAGTGCTATGACGACGGCATCCATGCCCGACAGGGCGGCGAGACCCATGGAGATGAGGAATCCGGTCTCGCCGAAGAGCGCATATGCTATCTTTGATACCGTCGTAATGACGAGGTAAATGCCGACGAACTTGAGCGCGGGATAGAGATGGAACAGACGTTTGGACTCTATAGTTTGGTCGGCTGAAGTCACCTTGATCATTCCTTTCTTCCTCTTTCGATAGTAATACCAGACGATCCCTGCACCGGTGAGGAGCATCGCGAGAATGACAGGGAACGCGCGGGAGAAAAAGAACGGATTGAGCGGAGCGATGAGGACGGCGAGCTGGATGAAGCTCGCAAGGTTGGCAATGATCGCTCCGCTCACCAGGATATTGATAAATTGCGACTTCTTCGATTCCTTCGCAATGGAGAATGTGAGGGCGGTCGAGGATATGAATCCCGCGACCGTACTCGTAAGTAGCCATCCTTTGCTCTTCCCGACTGTCCGCTCCAATATGTATCCTGCCACATCAACGCCGGTGATGAGGGCTACATAGAGCCAGAGACTGAACGGATTGATGAACGGGAGTTCGAGCGCACCCTTCGGCACCGACAAGCTCCTCATGACATCGCCGACGAAAGGGATCTCACCTGCTGAAAACGAATGGTCGGGAAGAAGCGGGAGGATGACGAGTGCGATGACCAGGTACGACGTGAATGAACGCACTTCATTCTTCCTGATCCTGTCGGTGACGGCTTTGATCTTATCTTTGCGCGAGAGCACTACCGCCGCAACGATCGTAAGCGCGATGACGAGCTGAAGAGAAATCAGCGGATATCCGATGAAAAATCCCATAAAATACATGTATGCCACTGCGAGTTCCGTCGTGATGCCGTAATCACGGGAATACCAGCTGTCGAAGAAATAAAATCCGAGCGTGAGGAGGAATACGAATCCCGTGATGAATGTCGCAATAAGCGGCGATTCCGCAACGGAGAATCCGACGAGCGTCCCGAGCAGGGAAATGAAAGCGAAGGTGCGCAGCCCGAGCTGTTCGAACGGTCCTTTGCCCGGCTGCGCCGCATCTTCTTCGGTCTGGTGCATCTGGCGCTCCAGTCCGATGAAACCTCCCAACACGACCGAAAGTATCAGCTTATAAATTATTCCGCCGTCCAGCTCCATGACTCCATTATACGTGTATTCCGGAATTTTTTGTTACAATAGTCCGTATCCCCCGTTTTTCCCATGAAATGCACAGTCGACGTCATCACGCCAGTATACAATCATGCCGAATTCATCGGAGAATGCATTGACTCTGTACGTGTATCGGTCGCAAACAGTGAGATCGACATCAACCACATCGTTGTTGACGACGGATCCACGGATCGTACCGGAGATATCCTGAGGGAAAAAGCCGGAAGCGGACTGTCAGTCATTTCATTCTCCCAAAATGCCGGTCATGCGGCGGCGCGCAATGCAGGGCTTAAGCAATCGCGCGCCGACTATATATTCTTCCTCGATTCCGATGACATCATTTTTCAGAATAGTCTGAGGTATCTCGTCGGGAGTGCGCGCCGGAACGGCGCGCACTGGATATACGGAGATTTCCTCAGAGGCACTGCCGATAGTACGTATATCATCGGTGATGACTATTATGGCTGGCAGTTTGAATCCGCGCAGAAACTTCTCACATCAATGTTCACCGGCCGTCATTTCTTCCAGCAAAACAGTCTGTTCCAACGCACAATTTTGGAAGATATCGGGGGATTCGATGAGTCATTGGAACGGGCGGTTGACTTTGATCTTTGTGTAAGACTGCTTATTGCGGGACACATACCGCACTACATGAGTGGCCCTCTCTACATTCACCGATATCATGACCGCAATATGTCTCGTATTCATCAATCAGACGCAGACTTACACCGCCGGCAGGTGGCGCAATCATATGAACGTCACAAAGCGTATTTGCATACGATATTAACTCCGCAATCCGTTTCATTAATCGAGCGCTATATTTCATGAACATCGAAGATGCTCGATCATTGGTATTCCATCGTAAACCGGAACTGGGATCCATTTATGAAACTTTTAAAGATAACACGTGGATTTCGTATGCGAAGAGTGCATATGTGCAGAGACCGTTGACGAGGAATGATCGGACAACCGAGTTGTTGGATGCGTTCACCGCAGAGCTGGCACCGCTGGTCGGACACACAATAACCCGACAAGCGGCAGATACATTGATGCGCACAGGATTCGCGAGTACCGCGGACCATCAGGGAATACTGTGTCATCCATTTTTCTCCAACGCAGCTCTCCTCCGCCATATCACACGCACATCCGGCGGACCTGTCATTTCCCTCTCATGCGGAGGAATATCATTGAACAACTCGTCGTATCCGCGCGGCATCTTCTTCCACGATGCCGCGCTCAACCGGATACGAATTCCATTCGTATCCCTTCACGACAGACACTTGCCGGTCTACGGACATGTCCCGATTCCGAAAAATATGTTTATCGCCCGTGCGAATCTGAGCACATCCCTCCCGCTCCCTCCGAGGGTGCGAAGCAGATTGGGCGAATTTTTCACGGCACTCACGAACGAAAAGTCAATCTGGAATCAGCACTCGCTGAGTGAGCAATTCACGATAATGAATATGTTTCTCTGGAACTTCATATTTGGTGCCGGAGAGACTTCGCTCGTGTATCTTGAAGCTGAGAGTCTCGTACGCCGTTTGCTCCTCGATTATCACATGGATTCGAACACACCGATTCATTCGATTCTGTTCGATCCGGCCACCACATCGTCGTATCTGCATGCGTTCGAAGGGGTATCCGGCGCCCACAGCGGGATTACACGGGGATCGCATTTGTTTTGGCATATTGAGAGAAAAAACCGTAGCCGGCGCGCGCTTTATTATGACAGTAATCGTCATGGACTGGTTTCTGCAGACAAATCAGTCGCTATTTCCCTTAGCCGGAATGGGATCGCCGCCGGTCTGGAATCATTCGCACTGCTCCCGACGACGGCATTGAGCTACTCTCTGCTGGCATTTTATTACGGTCTCACGCTTGGCGGAGGATTCTCACAGATCCAGTATCTTGGCGATATGAAGCGGGCATATGATTCGGTTTTTTCCATCAAGACCGATGTCCCGACCACCATTTTCTCCGGGGAATTCTGCGTTACCGGAATCACCAATGGCAGGAATACTGTTCCCGCCACACTTATAGATCTGTTACTGTGGGGCGGGAACGACACGGGCGAACGGATCGAAAAGGCGTTCTCCACCGTCACAGTCGGCCAATCTCTTGATGCGATGCTCCCGGAGTTTTTGGCTATAATAGACAAATCAAAATCATTGGCAACGAATCCTCCCGTTCCGGGAACATTCCATGTCGCAAAAGAATAAACGAAAGAAACCTGCGTGTCCCTACTGCGGTAACAATCCGGTCAATCATACGCTGTACCGGATTGAGAGTGTTATGGAGAACGCGTTTGATTCTCTATCGTTTATCACGGACCGATTGAATAGTCCATGGGCGGATCGAGTAGCTCATATGGCGCTCAAACCGATTATTTGGCTCACGGGTATCGCGGGACTGTGGAGGTATCATGACGATATTGATAAATCCCGGTCGGACCGGTCGCGTGTGATCTGGGAAGAAGCTCTCAGAAGAAAAATACCGATGCAGGGGATTATCGCCTTCGGCAGGCCGATCGAGCAGTATCGCGCGTATGTAAACGAACGGTGGCACCACTTCCACAGTATTCCAGTGCCGCCGTTTCTTGACAAATCGGCATACAAATGGATTGATGACAAAGGGAAACTCCGTGAGTTTCTTGCAGAGCACACGTTGCCCGTCGCATACGGCAAGCATGTGCGATCATGGCGGGAAGCGCTTGCCGTCTTCAGACACGGTGAGCCGCCCTACATCGTCAAACCGCGGATCGGTTCGCGCGGAAGGCACACGACAACACATATTTATACCGAACAACAGTTGAAGGAGGCGTACACGATAGCACGGCAGCTCTCCGATGACGTAATCGTGGAGGAGCACCTGATCGGAAGTGTGTACCGCACAACATACGTCGGGGGCAAAGTTTACGGCGCCCTCAGAGGGGAACCGCCTCGGATCATCGGAGACGGGAAATCGAGTGTCCGCCAACTCATTGAACGCAAAAATAAGACGAAACACCCGAACGTCAGGGAATTCGTCATCACCGATCACACGGTGGATTTCCTCCGGCGCCAGCATATTACTTTGCGTACAGTATTACCCAAAGGTAAGTCAATTGATCTGACGGAAAAAATCGGTATATCTTACGGCGGCTTCGCCGCCGAAGACGCCGCCGCCGCGCACCCTAAGATACTCAGATATATCAAGCGCGCCGGCGACGCACTCGGCGGTCCGGTGATCGGCTTCGACTACATAATCGAGAATATCACGAAAGATCCCGACAAGCAGAGGTGGGGAATCATCGAAGCGAATTCTCTCCCCTTCATCGATCTTCATCATCACCCGCTCGAAGGGAAGCCAATCAATGTGGCGGCGGCGGTATGGGATCTCTGGAAGGTCAGAAAATGATCCGCACACCGCCCAGATCCTGATAATCGTACGGATGAAAGTGATGGATCGATCCGATCAATATCCTGTTCTTACGTATCCTTAACTGCTTCGATACTTTGTCTATGACTTCGGGACCGAATTCTTCATTGACGTAATGCAATTCAAGATTGAGATGCGGGAAAACGCCCGCTTGCTTAAGCGCCGGTACCAATTCCGCGATTTTCCTATGGTTCCTTCTCGGATCCTCGCCGGGACTCTTGCAGTTCACAAGCGTGATATTGACTCCTGTTTCGTTGCGGTTGACATAATCAAGGATCTGATAGAGCCTTTGCGGATGATGGACGAACGCGATGAATTTGCCTTCGGTGATATCTTCGAACGAACTCCTGATAAAGTTATTGATTGCTGGTATGCCGCGCGTGATTCGGGAGATAAATTTAAGAATATAGTCCAAATAGATAATTGACATTACGACCAGAAGCGAAGGGATGAAATAGTATTCGAAAAATACGAGATTCTTCGGGTCGATCCGGATGTTGCCGATGATGCCCAGGAATGTTGCGGTGAATGCAAGGATCACCGCAACTAGTGGTGCATTGTATGTTCGCTTCAGTTCCGTCCTCGTTTCCTTGAGTATCAGGTTGCCGAACGCGAACAGACTCATGACGCCGAGGAACGATATCGTATAGACGCCCGCAAGGGAGAGGAGATCTCCCCCGGTTGCGATCAGGATCGAGCTGCACAAAGCAAAAAACAGAAGTATGATACGCGGATATGAGTGTCGAGCATTCGCCTTGCCAAGGAAATTGGGCAGACAGTTGTCTCCCGTCATACGCGAAAGCAAACCGCTTACACCGACATACGAAGTGAGTACAGCGCCGGACAACACGAGGAACGCGTCGATGACGACGACAACCCGATAATATTCTCCGCCGATAGCATGCGCGGCAACGGAAAGAAGGAAATCCTTGGCGCTGATAATCGTCTCATAGGGCAGACTGTTGAGTACGACCAGTGCGATAAGCGGATTGAATATGGCGACGCCGATAAGCATGTTCCGGAGTGTTTTGCGGAACACTCCCGTCTCCTGCTCTTCCACGAAGTTTGCCGAGCTCTCGAAACCGGACACGCCAAGGAGTGAAGCGGAAAATGCGAGATAGAGGGCCATGCCTAGTCCACCCTTCTGTGTGATAATGTCGAACGTGTGTGTGAGATTCACCGGGAAAAACGAAGTTCCGCTGAAGTGATGGTAGGCGCCCATCGCAACGAACGAAATGAGAGTCACAATATGAAAAATAAAAATGCCGAGAGCGACCTTCGCAGAATCCTTCACACCCGATATGACCAGAAGTGCGAATGCAAATAGCAATGCGATCGTTGCAGGGATGATCGGGATCGGGATGACCGTTGAGAGATATTCGACTGCGACTTTGGCGGAGATGACGGCAGTCGCGATATAGGAGAGGAACGTCATGACGCCGGCGATCGCCGCCACTATTTTGGAAGTGCCGTTCAACAGACAATTATACGCACCGCCGTTGATCGGGAGCGCTTCCACCACTTCCGTATAGACTTTTTTATAGAGATATAGCACTCCTCCGATGATGAGGAGCACAAGCGGAGCAAACACTCCGGCAAACAGGATCGCGATTCCGGATACATAGAGTGATGAGCTGAGGATGTCGTTGCCGCAGATTGCCGTCGCAAAATATTGATTGAGCTAGATGTGCCGGGACTTGCTTTTCATGAAGAATGGGATTAATTATAGCAAAGAATTGTTACAATGATGGTCATATATGAATGCGGTGAAGCTCGAAGATTCATGGAAAAACGCGCTTGCGGAAGAATTCTCAAAAGAGTATTGGGGAGGGCTCGCGGACTACGTCCGCGAGCAGTATACGAACGGTTCCGTATTTCCTCCCCCGAAGTTCGTATTCCGCGCATTCGATCTGTGTCCGTTTGACCAGGTGAAAGTCGTCATAGTCGGACAGGATCCGTATCACGGTCCGAAACAGGCAAACGGACTGTCGTTCGCCGTGAATGACGGAGTGGCGCTCCCCCCTTCGCTCAAGAATATATTCCGTGAAATCAAAGATGACCTTGGTATTGCGCCGTATCAAAGCGGCGACCTGTCGCGGTGGGCACGGCAGGGGGTGCTCATGCTCAATGCTGTGCTGACAGTCGCCGCAGGTATACCCGCGTCCCATGCGGGACGCGGTTGGGAGCAGTTCACCGATGCCGCGATACAAGCGCTGAACACGCAGCGCCGCGGCATCGTCTATATGCTCTGGGGCAAATATGCGCAGACCAAAGGATCCGTCATCGACCGGGACAGCAATCTCGTCCTGACTTCCGGCCATCCGTCACCGTATTCTTCGCATTTATTTTTTGGCAATCACCATTTTTCCCTCTGCAACGATTACCTTGCCAAACACAATCCGCCTCCAATTGATTGGAGATGATCAGGACTTATGCTTCTTGCCCTGTGCTCTCTTGCGGAATACGTAAATATAGAGGATCGGGAGGATGCCAAGAGTGTTGAATAACAGGAGTGCGACAAAAAAATTGCGGCTGCCGCTCCGTGCGGCATACCAAAGCGCAACACCCTTCCATGCCAGCTCCCAGGCGCTGATAGCCAGCACGACATATCGCATTCTGGGATCCTGCATCAATGCGAGCGTGTCAGTCATTGCGTTCGACGGTGATGGAACATTCGGTAACGAGCGCAGCTATTGCGCCAACGGCAGCCAGGACCGGTATGAGCATCGCCCCGACGACACCGATCGTGAGCGGAAACTCCGCAATCGACTTGCCGTGCTTGTCCTTGATGATGATACGGCGTACGTTGCCCTCACGGACGACCTCTTTCACCTTCTCCAGGAGTTTCTCGCCTTTCACCTGGAACGTCTCGGTGCGGGGGGAAGCGGACTTGGTTTTTGATGCGGAGCCTGCAGCTTTTTTCATACCTCGATTATACCACGATTCCGGATTACAATGCCTTCTTCACACGGACGACGCTGTGAGGGATTTTTGCAAGATGGACGATATCCTCCTCTGTCGTCGTCGCTATAGTCTGGTATTCCCTGATCAGTGCCAGCACTGTCTTCTTGTTGTGCGTGTCGAATTCGGAGAATATATCGTCCAGGAGCAGGATAGGCTTAAGCCCCGTACGGTCTATGCAATATTGAATTTCGCGCAGTTTGAGCCAAAGTATGGCGAGGCGCTGTTCGGATCGGGATCCGAACAGCGCCACATTTTTTTCATCCGCACCCAATCGGACCTCATAATCATCCTTTTGCGGGCCGATGACGGTCTTCCGGATTCTCCGTTCAAGCTCCCGGTACTTCTCAAGACGGTCCCAGGAAAATGCATTCTGGTGATAGAGGAGAGTGAAGGGCTTGCCGACTCCTGACGGGTCGGAATTGACGAAAGAATCGTATGAGCTCCGCTTGTCACTGATGTATTCCGCCTGTTCAAACAGATAGGAATCCCAGAACGCAAGCTGAGCGGTGATCGTACTCTCCGACTGTTCGGATTCAAGCACTTTGTTCCGCTTCCTGAGGGCGGTTTCATAGTTCAAGAGCCGTTTCTTGTATTCCGGATCATGGAGCGAAAGCACGGTATTGAAATACGATCTCCGCTTTTCCGGAGCTCCGGTGAGGATCTCGATCTGGGAGGGCGCGAACAGCACGGCACGTGTCTGTTCGCGCATATACTGCGGATATGATACTTTGGATCCGTTGACGAAGAATGCCTTCTTCACGGTCGTGTCGGCGGCGACTAACGCAATCTTGTACGCCGCCGACCCCTCCTCCGTATGCACACGAATTTCAACATACGCATCCCGGGCACCTGTATAGTTGATCAGCTCGATCTCCCTGCTTTCGCGGAATCCTTGTCCGGTCAGGGCGAAATAGACCGCTTCGAGCAGATTCGTCTTGCCGGACGAATTAGGCGCCAGGAGGATCGTGCACTGCGGATCAAGTGCACACCGAAACGTCTGGAAATTCCGGAACGATCGAAGGGCTATTTCCTCAAGAATCATGGGGATACCACGGTGCCGTCAAATTGCTTCTCGCCCGATACGATTTTTTGCAGATTGTCGAAGTCGGCGCCTGTGATGACCACTTTGGCCCCGAGTTCCCTGCCGAGCTTGACCGCGCTGGGATCGAACGGGACATTGCTCCCCGGAGTCCACCGAGTACCTACCAGGTGCTGCAGCTCTTCCCATGTCATCGTATCTATCTTCTTCGCATCAATGTGCTTCCTTGGATCTTTGGTATATACAGCGTCAATATTAGACAGATTTATCACCATCTTCGCCTGGTAATCCCGCACGAGACACATGGTGCAATAATCCGTCGACCATCCCGGTTTCCATCCTGCACCGATTGCGACCGGTTCTGTCCAGTTGGCAAGCATCTTGTTGTAGTGTACGACGATGCGGGGATGTGCTACGTCCTGGAAGATCGTCCGTAAGAGATGCGCATTGAGGCGGGTGGAATGAATGCCGATCCAGTCTAGATCTTCATGCGTAAGCGTTCCGACGACTTTTTTGCCCGCCTCCTGATAATCGCGGGCGGTGTTGCCTCCTCCGCTAACGAGAAACAGCCGCTTTCCTTCCGCGATATTTTTCCGGACAAACGCGTTAAGCTTCTTCAGGAAACTGACATCGATGCCGCCTTTTGGGACGATAAGACTTCCTCCTACGGAGATTACGATAGGCGGCTCTTTTTTCATGAGGTATACCCCATTATATCAGAATATCCCCCCGCCGAGACCGAACATATACGAGAGGAGACGGACACCGAGATATGACACCGCAAGGAGTATTATGCCTACAATACCGGTGGTGAGTTTGGCCTGTGCGGACTTGATCTTCGCGGGATCGCCGCGGGACAGCATGAGATCGTACCCGCCAAGGATTATGACGATCAGGAGTATCAGTCCCGCGGCAGGGAATACGAGTCTGCTGACGACGATATTCACGAGGTCACCGATATTCTCAATATCCTTCAGCGGGCCCTCAATCGTCTGTCCCCCGATCTTGACTGATTGCGCGTATACGTCAAACATGATTTATTCAGTGTACCACAGCATTCACGGATGCGGGCGGTAGCTCCACGGGCTCTGCCGCCCGCGCCTGCTGCTGCAGGAATACCGAAATGGTAAACGACACTATGATCGCGGTGAGAGATGCGATGCCGAACATCACATAAGTAACGCCCGTTGGCATTTTCGTACGTGCTTGATCCAGGGGAGTATAGTTGCGACTCATAAGAATATCATCACGCGGAGGCTGCTCCGGGTGCTCCGGCAGGCGGCATCGGCGGGATCGAGTCGGGAGACGGCGGCTGTGTCTGCTCAGGTGGCGGCACTATTGCGGGTCCTCCCGGTGCCGCCGCACTCCCGTTCATTCCTGCCTCTCCGTATTGCGCGCCGTCAACAGCGCCTCCTGCGCCCGGTGCCACAGGTGCCTGCGCGGAGTCCTGAGTCATTGCCGGTGTCAACGGCGCTCCCGAATCTGCCGGATTTTCATGTTTCTCCTGTCCTGCTTTCATATCACCCGCTGCGTCTTTTGAATCCTGGTTGTGCGCATCTCCTTCTTTTTTGTCAGATTCTTTCTTTTCACCGTCTTTTTTCTCTTCCTCTTTCTTCTCTGAACTCTCGATCCGTTTGACTGTCGATGACGCACAGAACGGACAGATCGTCGTGGCATTCTTCACCACTTCGGTCTTGAACTTCTTGGAGCAGGTCCCGCACAGGAACTCCGGCTTCTCTTCCACCTCAAGGAGCTGTCCCTTACCGACATTGAAGGTGAATTCCTTGCCGTCAAAATCGACTTTCACGACATCGCCCGCTTTTAGTTGTTGCTTAATGATGAGCGTAGAGATCGGATTCTCGATGAGCCGCTGGATTGTCCGCTGGAGCGGCCGGGCGCCATAGACCGGGTCGAAGCCTACCTTGGCAATCTCCTCGACAGCGCGATCGGAAACGGACATTCCCATATCCTGGTCCTCCAGCAGTTTCTCGATTTCCTTGAGCTGGAGCCGCACGATCTTCGCTACGTTTTCATACGTAAGAGGCTCAAATACCGTGACTTCGTCAAACCGGTTGATGAGCTCGGGGCGGAAGAACTTCCGCAGTTCGTTCATCACTTTTTCCTTGATCGCCTCTATCTCTTTCTTCGTCGGTTTCTTTACTGCAAGGAGTGCGTCCTGGATCACCTTGGAGCCTATGTTGGATGTACAAATAATGACCGTATTCTTGAACGATATGACATGACCCTTATTGTCGGTGAGCCGGCCGTCATCCAGGATCTGCAGAAGGATGTTAAAAATATCGGCATGCGCTTTCTCGATCTCGTCAAAAAGTACGACAGAGTATGGTTTGCGGCGCACCGCTTCGGTGAGTTTGCCGCCTTCTTCGTACCCGACGTATCCGGGAGGTGCGCCGAGGAGCTTGGCCACTTCGTGTTTCTCCATAAACTCGGTCATGTCAAGACGGATCATCGCCTCTTCCTGGCCGAACAATACTTCTGCAAGAGTCTTGGCGAGTTCCGTCTTACCCACACCGGTGGGTCCGAGGAACACGAAGCTCCCGATCGGGCGGTGCGCAGACTTGAGGCCGGCACGGCCGCGGCGCACCGCCTGTGCCACCACTCCGACAGCCTCTTCCTGATCGATCATGCGGGCATGGATGATGTCTTCAAGATGTGCGAGTTTCTCCACTTCGGAACCGGTGAGTTTGTTGACAGGGATCCCTGTCCAGCGGGACACAATATCGTGGATCCCCTGGACACTCACGGAAGTCGTGGTCTGAGCTTTCTTCATTTCGAATTCTTCTTTTTTGATGCTCAATTCCGCTTTCACTTCGTCGGCTTTGGAGTTCAGGATCCTCTGGCGGACTTTATCCGTCTTGCCTGCCTCCTGCGCTTCCTGTCCCAGCTCCGCGATCCGTGTCTCAAGCGACTGGATCTCTTCGGGAAGTGATAGGAGCGGCAAACGCACCGCAGACGCCGCTTCGTCGATGAGGTCAACCGCCTTGTCCGGCAGGAACCGGTCTCCGACATACCTCTTGGACATCTTGACCGCTTCTTCCAAAGCGTCTTCGGGGATAGTCACACGATGGAATGCTTCGTACTTGCCTTTGATTGCCTGAAGCATCTTGATCGCTGCTTCCTCGGTCGGCTCCGGCACCAGGACAGGCTGGAACCGCCGCTCAAGCGCGGGATCCTTCTCAATATACTTCCGGTATTCCGTGAGCGTCGTCGCGCCGATCAGCTGGAGCTCGCCGCGCGCCAGTGACGGCTTGAGGAAGTTGGACGCATCCATCGCGCCGTCGCCGCCGCCGCCCGCACCGACTATATTATGGATTTCATCAATGAACAATATGATCGACCCTTTGCTTTGCTGTACTTCTTCGATCAGGCTCTTCATCCTCTGTTCGAATTCTCCGCGGTGCGAAGCACCAGCCAGGATTGCCATTAGGTCAAGCTGGAGGATCCGTTTCTTCATGAGCGTCTCCGGCACTTTGTGCTCAGCGATCTTCTGGGCAAGTCCCTCTACGATGGCTGTCTTACCGACGCCGGCCTCTCCGACCAGAGAAGGATTGTTCTTGGTCCTTCGTGACAAAATGTGGATGACACGCTCAATGACTTCGGACCGCTCGACGACCGGATCAAGGAGTCCTTTCGCCGCTTTCGCGGTGAGATCGATCGTGAACTCTTCAAGAGCGCTTTTGTGATCGGTTGTTGATGTTTTCTCACCGATCGCCTCCTTGCGGCCGATGATTTTCTTGTTCAGATCTTCTTTCTTGAGTCCGAGCTTCGCCAGGACGCGTGCGCCTGCGCCTTCGCCTTCTTCAACGAGTGCGACCAGTATATGCTCCGGCGCGATGAACTCATACCCAAGCTGGCGCGCAGCGACGAGGGACAAGTCGATGATTCTCTTGACGCGCGGTGAGAGTGTCGGCGCAGCAGGATATGCTTCTTTGCGGTATACCTTCTCCAGCTCCTGTTCGACGATCTTGGGCTGGATCTTGAAATCGACGAGGATCTTATAAATCTCCGGATCGGCGATCAGTCCGCACAACACATGCTCGCTGTCAATGAACTGATTCTTGAGCTCTTTCGCCTTCTGCTGTGCGAGGATGAAAACCCTGTTGGATCGCTGAGTCAAATGAGTCATGAGATCGAGCTCTTCCTCCTTGTTCGCTTCCTTCGTGGCGTCGGACATGGGAGCGGCCGCGGCAGATCCTGCCGCGGCACCTGTCCCGGCCGGCTTCGCCGCGCCTGGCGCCGACTTCTCGGCTGTCACGGTTGTCTTGGTCGTTGTCGTACCGCCTTGTGTGCTCTTCTCCGCACTCACCCCGACGGTCTGTGGTGCCGATCCGGACTGTGATGGCGCCGCAGTGCCGGGCGAAGACTGACGGGATGTGACAGTCGTAGTCGTCGTCTGCATCGATTGATTCGGGGCCATCGGAGCCACCTGTGGCGCCGGCTGCTGATAATACACGGTCTGCGCAGCCGGCTGCTGTGCACTGTATACCGTCTGTGTCGTCTGCACGGGTTGCATTGGCTGCGCCGGCTGTACAGACTCACTGTATTGCACTCCGTATGTCTGTGCGGGCGCCGGCGCCGCGTTTGGGGCTTGCTGTCGGGTCACCGTGGTAGTCGTGGTCACTTGTCCGGGTGCTTGACTTTGAGTTTGTTTCTTCTTAAAATTAAAAAACGCCGCCATAAAATGATTGTTGCAAAACGAATGGGGATTGTCAATTGATATTGAAAAAAATATTTTGAAATCAATACGAGATCTGGAACCAAAGTATGTAATTGTTCTTGCAATTTTCATATTGATGTCTTTGATTGTATTTGTTGGTTATCTAAATAGAAATTCCCGACAAAACCGACTGAGTTCGGATTCAAATAGCAGTCCAAATATCACCACTTCTTTACCCCAGATATACACGCATGATCAAATGGATGATATCTATAAAAGACATCAGCAGGATATTACCTCACTACCACTGACTACATTAAACGCAATTAAAAATACATATAAATTTATGCCCATTAACACCCCTGATTATGATATGGATTATTCGTTACTATTACAGCAATATATTATTTATCGTAAGACACAAAATGCAGATGCAAGGATTTTGAATTTCTTTACATCTGTCAACCTAAAAACACTTTATGAAAGTCAGCCACGGTTCTTTGTCTATGTGGATAAGAATTTGAAAGAGGCAAGAGAAGAGCTCGAATTACCAATATTGCAAGTTCAGCGATCGATGGATCCTGACGATGTCTTTTCAGAATGAAAAAGATTAGTATCTTGACTGATAGATCAAACTTATTGATCTTAACGAAGATATTCATTTTCTTTCTTTTTATCTTTGGATTTTCGATACATGTCCAGGCTCAGAAAGTTGGAGGTTCAGCATCGTATGATTTTAATACCAAAGTTGTGCCAGTTCCAACTTTTGGAGCACAAGATGGTAAAAACTTGATTCAATTCTTCAAAGACATTCTCTATTATGAGGATCCAGAAGGGGATACAGACTATCTTAATCCTAGTAGCGGGATTGGAAACCAAATAATTGGCATCGGTGGTGGTGAAGATTTTTCTGGAAATTGCACGGATGTTGTAGGAAATGAAAAAATTATATGTGCCGCCCTCCAGTATACCGGCATTCGCTACGCAAACAAAAATGGCGGTAAGGATTGGGCACAGGTATATGGAGTGTCACAGAATGATCTTGGGAATCTGGGACACCCGGCAGCACAGTGGAAAGCATCACGAATTCCAGGTGGAAAGGGAGACTTCCTTGAGTGTAGTGGATATACTGACTTAGCAATATATGAGGCCTTTAAGATTGATAAGGTTCACTGTTCTGCCAGATATCTTGATGATAAATCTCTTTTTCGAGAAGTAAGCATCTATGAACTGATGCCTGGAGACTTTTTAATCAAGTCTAGAACGTGTGGAGATGGCGGTCATGTAGGCATTTATGTAAGCACTGAACCTGACGGTAGACTACTGACCTTAGAGTCTTCTGCAGGGAAAAATATCACAGACAATACGGTGACCAGTGGATATTACAAACGAAAAGCAACAGAATATCCTTATGCGGTGCGGTACATAGGGCCCGGTTCAACAGAGAAGCTTAATGAAACTAACTAAAACAAATCTATATATTTTGGGAGCGGTGCTGGTACTTGTCACCCTATTGGCTCTGAGGGCTTCTTTAGTAATAAATCCCCAACAAACGGCTCAAATCCAAAACACCACATTAACTCCAACTCAATTTATCGCGGCATCTAATAAATTTTTAAATCCTACATTATCTGTTTACGAGGATTTGAATATTGTAAAACAACGGTCAGTGCTATATCGACCAATTTCCGAATCAAATATAAGAGCAATTCAGCTACTCGCAGATAGGCTGGGAGATCAGACATATGTAACAGCAGATTTCGAAATTGCATACTCTTCGGTAATGAATATTTTCTATATACATAAGAAGTCATCAAAAGCCGAAAACGAAGTACGCGCTTTCCTCAGCGCATATGGTCTAAGGAATCTCTATTTAGAGGTGAATAGCAGATTTTTCCGAATTGTAAGTATTTCTCCTCGAAAAGCAATTGCAGATGACGAGTTACAGCTTGAAATAGAAAGGGAGCAGCGGTATCAGTATTAGTGGCGGATATTCAAGAATATTATGCTCAATCTGAGGAGAAATATTATTAAAGTGTCAACTGTAACAGTTGTCATAGTCTTATTTTGTTTTTTTAGTTCTCTGCCAACTTTTTCAGCATATGATTTCGAGCAGAAAACAATACCAGTACCCACTTTCGGGCCCCAGGACGGTAGCAACCTTATCCAGTTTTTTAAAGATGTTTTGAATTATGAAGATCCAGGTGAGGATTCAGAATATAATGACGGCGTAACCAGCAGTGAAGAATCGCCTGGTGGAGATCAATTCGGACGTACTTTCAACGACGAGGATACTTTCACTACTGCCTACAATGTCGAAGTGCGCAATAATGAAGCACTGAATGAGATATTTAATGAAGTGGCAATGAAGGTGGGTGTACCCGCTGCAATTTTAAGAGCGATTGCCAGTACAGAATGTCCTACAACGTTTAATTTATCTGATGAGGATGTAGAGAAATTTTCGGCGCCTGGCGGCGCCATTCCCTTCTGTAATGACGCCGATCCGCCGAATTATTCTGATGGCCCCATGCAGTTCCTCCCATCAACATGGCCAATGTTCGCAAATGCTGTGAAAAAATATGGCGGATATACTCATAAGCCGAACGTATCAAATATCAGAGACTCTATATATGCTGCTGCAATGCTTCTTAAAGAACATGCCTACATTTCAGAAACGGGGTCGAGTACGGGCCGGTGGACACAGCAGGATGTGACAAATGCAATTGCCTGTTACAATGCCGGGAAGTGCAAAAATGAAAATGTTAATTACAGCGCGCTATCGAATCATGTGAGAAAATACGTTGATAGCGTCTGGCGATATTATTCAACAGTTCTTATGCAGGATTTTAATTAAGAAGTATGTTTGACAATATTCAATACGTTTAGATAGAATTTATCAAGATGTTTTACTTCATAAGTTACATTAAAGGTTACCTGGCTACAATCTATAAGATCTTGGCGCTTCTAATTGTGTTAATAGTGGTAAGCGTGGTGTTCATAAAATTTATTTCACCAAAAGGTGAAGAGAAATTGTCAACCAATAATCAAAATCATGATCGTATACGTGATGAAATATGGTCAAATGTTGATAATCCTTTATACCAAAAGTCACGAGAGGGCAAAATTTACATAGGTATGTATCGATTGGCGAGTTGTAAAGTATTAGGTGAAGCATGCACCGACAATCCTCGTGATGGAGATATTAATATAAGTCAAAGTTACGTTGGATATATTACACAGGCTTTAAGTTTTGTTTATCTGAATCCACCTGCATCAGGAATAGCATGGGTACGATATAGTTTGGGTAATTCAGGATTCATTCCGAAATCTTACGCCGCAGAAGGCATTGGTGCGGCTGCGATTAAACCACTTAGCACTATGTGGTCTGTATTACGAAATGTTACGTTTCTTTTATTAACGCTACTTCTTGTAATAATTGGATTCCTAGTTATGTTTCGGTTTAAAATCAATCCACAGACCATTGTTACTGCTGAAAATGCATTGCCGAGAATAATAATTACACTTCTATTTATAACATTTTCATTTGCGATAGCAGGATTTTTAATTGATTTAATGTATGTTGCGATAATAATCGGTGTTTCTGTATTTTCACAAGCAGATCCGCAGAGTTTTGGGGCAAATTTAAATACTAAGTTTTTAACTCCAGGTATAGGAGCAATTTGGGATTTCATATTTCCTCCGAGAGAAGGTTTTTTTGAAAATATACCAATTTTAGGAGATATGTCCTTGATGGCAGATTTAGGAAGCTCTCTATTTTCGGTTCTTCCCACTTGGTTAAGAGGATTAGTCAGAGTAATTTTATCGATTCCGTTTGCGTTTTATCTGATAGATAAGTCCTTGTTCAGTCCGGGCTTACTTGGGATTATCAATAAAGTTGCAGGAATGTTCGGAAATATTGATGCATTTACATTTAGTTTGGGCGATGCTCCGGTTAAAGTAACAGAATTAATTGCAAATGCTATTGCCCTACCATTACTTGCAGTAATTGGTTGGTTGATTGTGCCCGGTATTCTTTTAGGAATTGCGTGTTTTATAACGATATTATTTTTGTTTTTTAGAATATTTTTTATGTTTATAACTAGTTATTTAAAAATACTTATGTATGTTATTTTTTCGCCTATTTTGATTTTACCTGGAGTAATTCCGGGACAAAAAGCTTTTAGTAAATGGTTGCGTGGACTTGCGGGAGAGCTCTCCATATTTGTAGTTACGATTTATTTGATGTGTGCAGGAAGAGTTTTCGTTTCAATTTTTGAACGTGATGAAACAACTAATTTGTGGCGTCCTCCATTTTTATATTCAATAAGCGGAAAATCTATAGCGTTACTTATAGGAATGGGTTTGATATTTCTTATTCCCCAAATCGCAAAAATGACAAGAGAAAAAATATCCGGATCCAAAGGTTCCGGACTTAATATAGGAGCTGGTTTGTTCTTAGGTGGAATTGGAGGTGGGGTGGGTGGAGCAGCGGGTGCGCTAACACAGTTTGGTTCGCTTAAATTTGGACTTGGACAACTTGCAAGCACCAGATTTGGAGAAGCAATATTTAAGGGGAAATTCAAACCACCGGAGGGGAGTGGAGGCCACCCCCCTCATTCCTAAGGTGATTTCCCAATGAAACAACTTGTTAAATCTTTTTTTTGAAGAATACTCACTGTTCTAGCCAGATTTCTCGAGTTTACCTCTATGCTAGAATCGTTGACTGTTGTAAACTCTGACCGTAAAGAAAATGTGCGAGTAAATTTCACTTAGCATATTTACTTATTGGAGATTCAGATCTCCATACATAAGTAAATTAACTTTGGGAGATTACGTATAATAAGAAACTATCTACATCAAATATTGAACCTGAGATAGATGTAATTACGTAAATTGAAACAAGAAGTTACTCTCAAAATATCGAACCATCTTTTTTTTATCTTAGAATCCATCATATACCAGGAATGCCTGGTACGACATCAGATGCCCCTGATAAACCTGGAATTTTGAGAATTTCTACTCCTAGAATATGTAGGATAAATACAGAAAAGATTACGAGTAACAAACCCACGATACATGAAGTAAGATATTCTTTTGATTTTTTGATCCTTTCCGGGTTCCCTCTAGAGGTCATGAGGATATAAGCTGAATATAATATGCATAAGAATGAAAATCCGCCGGCGAGACCAGTACCAAAACGAAAAAATGTTTGAGTGAAAAACGAACCAAGGTTTGCAGGAACACACCCAATACCAGTCCATGTTCCGCCCAAATTACCTCCATCGGTTAATACACATTTTTCACAATCATTTTTTTCTACAGGATTCTTAATATTCGCACATAACTCTGAAAATTCATTGACGCCAAGAACTGGTGCTTGACAAATACAGCTTGGATCATTGACATCTTCTGTCGAGGGCACACCATCGTCCAAACATACGGTATTTACTCCATTTTTAACAAGATTACGGTTTGTTGATGTTGAGATCCGATCAGCTTTATCCAATATGGTTGCTGTCATAAAATTGACAAGAAATTTCATTCCCGCGGTTCCGGCGTCTATCACTATATTTCCTACAATATCTGCAACTCCTCCAATTAGATTTATTGGCTTAAGTGCAATTCTTTTCCCAATATTCACTGCCCCACCGACAATTTCACCTGGTGCGCTTTTGATTTGTTCCCACGTTGATTTGTTGGGCGCATTGTCGAGCATGATTATGAATGCCTCGATTGCTTTTTCTTCACCAGTTAAAGAATCTATTCGTGCCTTCTGCTCGTCAGTAAACGGATTCTTCTCCATTTGGGCTACTACATCGGCTCTGGCTCCCTCTCCTTGAATTAGTATTAAAGCTGCAATTTCTTTAACCAACCCGTCAGTTGAATTAATAATTGCTTCCTTATTGTCAAGGTAAAGGTCAAATATCTGATTCTCATAAGTTGCGGGCACGGTATCCTGACTTAATGTACCGCTTTGGCTGGATATCTTTGGAGATTTTAACTCTGCATCATAGGTCATTTTAGTTTGTCCGCAACACTTATTATTTGGACTATCTGCTACTCCACAGTTTAGTCCCATTACATCAAAGTTCTCGAGTCGGAGACCAATAGCCTCAATAGATCTTGGTGTAATAAACAGGAAGAAGAACGCTACAACAACTACGATGGCTGATAAGAAGCCTTTTTGTTTACCCCTAAGCATAAACTCAATATATACAGTTAAATCGTAAAATTCAAGCTTACTAGAATTCTATCTTATCAGTGCTTTTCTTTATTCTCTTTCAATGCTTTCATTATTGCACTATACAACATAGCCGCTACGGCAAATGGCAAATACTTAGACATCAGGGATCGCGCCACATCCCATTTGGTAGCACCGAATTCTTTCCGTAGACGATCACCAGAGTAGTCGTATTCAAGCTCGAAATCTACTTCATATTTGACACCAAGCATTCTGAAAAGTCGATTTTTTGACTTGAATTCCGGTTTACCGATATCGATGGCTTTTCTTCTTAACACGTCATGTTGCTCAAGTAAGGTAATGAATGTATCAACATCTTTGGTCTCCCATTCCCAACAGCCCCTATTAACGCTGGTAAATCGAGAGGCAAGCGAATGCGGCTCCTTGAAATATTTGCCAAGAAGTACAGATATCCCTTTCCGGTAAATATTCTCTGCATTTCTGTCTTTTCGGAAGTATGTAATAGCCATAGCGGCCATATCATGTGCAACTTTCGTTGCTTTTGCATGACCGTGGATGCTTTCTATCTCGTGTTTTGCTGCACTAATGTGATTTATTATCGCGCCGAAATCATGTTTGGGATCAGTTGCTATCTTATGCAAATGGTGCATTAATTCAGTCATATTTTTATATACAACTGTCTCTACTTTTGCCGTATCTCCGATTGCTCTGGCAACCGGCCGCTCACCGGCATTTGAAAGTGCATAAAATGAGGTGTCGAGTTCATCAACCGCAAGCGCAAATGGGAAATTTTTCTTCCTGATACGTTCACCGAATTGATTCAAATACTCATTATCCATTCGATCTGCCATAGCATTGAATAATTTAGTCGCATTTGCCACCCTTTCTGACATATCAGGATGATCCTTATATATTTTCTCCAAATGCGATTTAAGAGAATCTTCTGTTAATTGATACGATTCGGTATGAAACGTGGATAAATCTTTTGCATCACTCGGTTGGGCTCTCAAATGCTGATGCATGAGTTCGCTAGTCTCAGAGCGCAATTGAGTCTCCACCAGCATGATATCCTTCATTGCGTTATCCATCAGCTTAATAGATTTATCGTGATCGCCAGTATGGAACACTTGTTTCCTCAGAGCCTCCCATGATCTTGTTCCATCTGCCATTTCTCTGTTTCTTTCAATTGTCATCATTATTGATGGAGCTCGCTGCTTAAGTAAACCTGCCAACGCACGCGTTGTGATCATATATCCTGCATCCGCTAAGGTTTGCTTTTCTTTGTGATGCGTATCGATTGCATAATTTGCTAATTGATGTTTATGATTCTCATCAAAATTCTGCTTGGCTAATTCATGTTCATTTTTTACAAACTCTTCGAAACCTGTTCCGTCCTCTCTAATATACTTGCCGTATATATATCTAAAAAATTTAGTTCGATCCGGCGAATCTTTTTGTAAAAATTTACCGAATCCAGTTTCGCCTACGCTTATAAATGAATTGAGAGCTTCGTAGCCGATATTTTCCAGCGCTTTCCAGCTGTCAAGTATTTTTATACTTCCATCATCATTCTTATGCATCCAACCTTCCAATGCGGCGAACGAACGCCATCCGGCCCGGGTAAACACTCCTCCTACTCCACCAAAATTCGCCATTTGATCGATAAATATTTTCTCATTTGGATTATCTTTGTGGATTGCTCTTGAGCCGGTGGTATATGACTTCTTGAATTCTTCTGCTTTCTGCCAGATAAACCTGTGATCCCATTTCCTGGTATGTTTTCTGTCAAAACCTTCTGTTAATAAATATATGAGCGGGCCTTTGATAACTCCCTCGCTTTGCCATCGTAAAAATTGATGACGGGGATTGAGAGGTGCTAACGCAGCGGCATCACTGTAAAAATAGCTCCTAAATGTAGCATTCGGTGAGTCTGGTGTGACAATCATGTCCGGATCAGCCCATGCAGCCGTCTCTATTAGGTTCATATATGCACCTTTTGAAATACCGATTCCCATATTCATAGCACGAAGCAGCCGGAACCTTTCAAGAGGTTCACCTAATTCCGGGTGAAGTTTGATGAGTTCATTCTGTACATCAGATTCAACCGCAGTATACCGTGAATCTATCTCCTCGGTAAACATACTTGGATTATGTATCCAGTCTGATATTGAAAACATCTCCCGTAAATGTTTTTGGTACAACCTATTCGCATCAAAATAAATATCCGAATCGGGCAGTCTGGTAAGACTGTCAAAGTCTAGTGATCTGAATTGTTCAGCGTATCCTGCAAGCCCTCCCCAAAATCCCCCCTCACCTTGAGGTTGCCTACGTAGTAATACGCTTACATTATGTAAATACGAACGCACTGTAAGATTCGTATCAACTACTTCCTTCACCCGGGTCAGGAAGTTTGCTATATCAGTTTCTTTGGCGAGAGGGGTTGGTCTTCGTACCACTTGAATGACAGAATGCAACTCTTCGCCGTTCTCAAGGGTGAAATCTTTCACGGCATATTGTTTATCTTCTTCGCGAATGTAATAATTATTTCCAAATAATTCTTTATATTCAGGTTGACGCAGTCTGTTAGCCATATTCTCAAGTTCGCGGATGAGGCGGGATTTCGCAGATTGAATAGATTTCATCAGATCTTCCTGCTCAATCTCGTCCCAGAATTTATTTGGTCTTTGAGTATCTATTCGTGCATAGAGACGTTCGAATAACAATACGATATTTCGTTCCAGCTTGTCACTGGCAGCCATTTCAGTTGTGAATCCGGGTTTTGGATTTTCTTCGAAATATTTCGTAAGTTTGTCAACATACCCTTTGAGTAGGAATGGCTCATGGAGGGCATACAAAAGTTCGTGCTCGTCATCGCTAAGATTACCCATCATTGCGGGGTAATTTTCTGGAAGATATCGTTCATCAAATCTTTTTTTCCATACCTCAACGGTAGACTCTTCATCCGTTTCATTTTCATCTTCGATATTCGATTTGGATTTTTCTTTTATTTTTTCATCTTTCTCCTTTTTACTCCGTGTTGGCGGGAACTTCGATTCCGCGTGGAAGAGTTCGCGGGCGCGTGAGGCATCTATGCCGAACGCGCCGGTTTGGGCTGTTTCGACTATCGCCTGGGAAATCTCCTCCAGGGTGAACTGGTTCATCTGCAGTTTGAGCTCATCGAACTCCTGTTGAAGATCTTCCAGAGTGATATCATCAGCACTGATGAGCCTGTCGACAAGCGGGTAGAGGGGGGAGGCGCTCTCATCTGAGAGACTTTGGCCGATTCGCTCGTCTAGCTTCAGAAGAAGTGTACGATTGCGGTCGGACGGTACGTCGATGACACCCTGCTTGACTCCTTCGAATAATTTGGCCATCTCGAGCTTGACTCCGCGGGCTTTCCACCGGTTGTTATTCTCGATGCCCTTCGTTCCCTGTTCCTTGATGTGTTCGCGGATCTCGCTTGCTTCAATCTTCTTTTTTTTGAATAAGTCCTTGATTTTCTCAGCGATCGATCTCTTCCGTTCGTCTCTTGTGCTGGCACTGGCTCTCTCGGCCTGCTGTACATCCCGCACCACTTCATTCCGGACATCACTGACGGACTGGGGCTGCTGCGATGCGCGCCCCTCCTGACGTCTTGGCCCCCGCGGGCGGGGACCCCCCTGCCGTGGTGTATCTCCTGTATTCTCGGCCATACCACGATTATACCATCAGAAGATATAAATGGAGCTAGAAATGTTACGGAATGTATCAGTTGGCGGGGCGGCGGAACGAGCTGATGATAAGGTCGATATCATCGGTGAGTTCCGCCGCCGATCCGGTGATCGTATAGATCAGCCCGTCATCGTCGGACAGGACGTAATACGGCACTTTTTTGCCGCCGCTGACAGCCGTCGTCGTCTTGTAACCGGTGAAGACGCCGGACGTGATCTCTTCACGTTTTCCGAATAGCTGTGCGTTCTTCTCCTGGAGGATCTGCAGATATGTCTGTGCATCCCTGGTCTGTCCCGATGATCCCACCATACTGATCTTCACTGACTTCTCTCCTGATGTGAGGAAAATGTCGTTGTATTCCTCACGCAATTCGTACGCTGACGGATATTGGAATCCGAGTCGCAACACGGGGGAATAGTACGTCTGCAGCTCCTGCCGCATCTCCGACGCCGGCTTAAGATACATCTTGACAGCGGTAAGCGCGGCAAGGCATGCAACAATCGTGAACAGTATGATCCCCCCGTGTTTCTTAATATGCATATTTAACAGTACCACGATCGGTGAATACTTGCAAAATCTTCATTCCATCAACCGTCCGGATCGTTTTCTCTACTCCTTTCACGTTCGTCACAATACGGGTCGTATCGGACTTGCTGCTATAGTGCAGTCCGAGCTTCAGCTCGTCCTTCACTTTGAATCCCTGCTGGACTGAGCTGAAGCGCTTCTTCTTGCTTGTTGGGACAAATACCGCCTCAAGAGTCGTATGCGGCACGGTCACCTTTTCGTCATCGCCGTACCGCATGGTAAGAATGCGGATCTTAGACCTGTTGCTGACATTGCGAAATATACCTTCAAGTGTTAATACATTGCCGGCGTCGTCCGTGATAGTGACTTTCTCGCCGGATTGGCGTTTGGCGATGCGGGTGCGGTCGATACGGGCATTATCGTCATCCGACCGCACCTCTATCCGGTTCGACATCGGATCAAATACAAACACTGCCTCGGGAATATTCGTATCAATCGTGAAAGTCACTGACTGTACGTCCCCGATATTCCCTGCGCGGTCCGCGGCGTAGTATTCGACGGTGTGAGTGCCATCGTCGGCCACACGGAGCGGATTCGAATACGCATCCCAGTCGCCGCCATCAAGTCTATACAGAATATAGTCTTTTCCGGCCGATGTATCGACATCACCGTCCCGGAATGTCAATTCGACTCCGACCCCGGACCGGTATAAATGTTCTTTCCCCATCGTCCCGGACAGCGTAGCTTCCACCGTCGGTGCGACATCGTCTTTCCTCTCGCCCATGAGCGCGAATCGGGAAAGATGGTTGATCCGCGAAGTTGCTTTCATCGTGTCGAAGTCTACTTCGGTATCCTCTCTGACCCATACCGTACCGTCTTCGCTGCTGTAGATCGCGAGGGTTGACGGATCAAAAGCGGAGAGATCTTCGCCGGAGAAGTCGATCTCAAGCGAATAGAACTTATGAAATTGAGTGACAAAAGTATCGACCCCAGCAACAGCTTGTGCGATGATTGTGTTGCCTATCGAGGCAAGGGTATCACCGTATGTAACCGGGGTCGATCGCTGGGCAGAGAAGGTGAACGCTCCGGGGTAAGAATCCGGATTGAAGGTAAATGTAACGTGGGGGAGGGAAACGGTGCCGCCTCCTTGCACAATTGACTCGGAAGCGGCCTCAAGCGGATCTTTCCATAGATAATGGCTTTTATTCCCTATCGCTTCCCACGGATCGCGAGCTGCTAACTTCCATCCGTACGGATCAGTGACGCCGCCCGGGATATCGTCTTCGAAGGAACCATCACGATCCCTGTCCTCAACGACCATGAAATGGATGTGGGCGCCGCGGTCGCCGGGCGGGAGTACATTGCCTGTGGCACCCACAATGCCGATCTGCTGGCCTTCTGCAACATTTACGGACATCGAAGGATCGTCCGTGACGAGCCCGCTCAGTCCGAGGTGATAGTATCGCGTCTGGTAATGGTTGCCGTGATCGATGAGGATTGCGTTGCCGCAGGCGGGGCATGATTTCATGTATGTGGCCCTGCCTGCGGCCGCGGCTAGCACAGGCTCTCCCAATCGTGCCCGTGCGCCATACGCGTAGTCATATCCGTCGTGCGAAGAATAAGGTTCGTTCGTCCGTGACTCATTCTTAAACGTCACGACGGTATTTTTCGTATCATCCTGTTCTTTCGTCCCTGAACTCAACAGGGGGTATTCGTGATCGAAGTATGCGGACATCCGTAGAGCCGCCTCGCCGAATGAAAGACCAAATCGACTATAGTCCCACGGGAGGCGGAGAAACGGCTCGGGTCCTGCGGGAGTCGGTGTCGGAGTAGGTGTCGGAGTCACAGTCGGAGAGGGAGTGACGGTGGGTACGACCGGGCGGGCGACTAGGTATAGGGAATCTACTTGTTTCGCCCCGCCGCAGTAATCGATATATCGCCACGTGATATTGTATTCACCCGGTCCGCTGAAGTATTCGCTTCCGACCGTCTGGGGACTGACCGGTGCGTTGACCGGAGAACACCACGCGTTGTAATTCGAATATTGGTATCGTCTGCTCTTGCCTGTCGGGCTCGTGATGATGAGCTCGAACATGTCGCCGATCCGGAATGCGCCGCTCCCGTCGGGAGCGGCGCCCAGCACCATTGATCCACCTGTATACGGGATATACATCAGCCCCCAATCGACGACGCGCCCGACACCCGATACGGTTGGCGCAGGAAGCACTCCCGCATCATGAATTTTGTACGACGCTTCCTGCGCCGACACGCGTCCTGCCGCACTGAACACAATCACACACAAGGTTAGGAAAAAAGTTTTGAAACATTTCATAGTGGGGGTACTATACCCCTCACCGGAATCGTCTGCAACGGACTATCCGCTACAAAAAGGGTGGATTAAGCAGTCGGCTTGCCGCGCCACGTCTGAAGAATTTGCAGGATGAAAATCGCGGAAAGCGACGAAGTTTTGTAAAATTCCATTATATTACCGCACGTTGCGCACGAGGACCGTGTCATGAGGTACGAGAGCAAATCGACGACCGCCGCAACCGGCAGAAGCAGGACGAGGAGTGCAAACGCCCGCTTATTCCTGAGTAGTTTCTTCCTGATGGTCCGTAACATTCTCCTTAGAGTCTATCACAAGTCGGCGGTCTCTGCCTTCACCGGTTGAGTAAGACGACAACTCCGGATATTCCTTGGTGATGTATTCATGGATCATCTTCCGCTCATATGATGATAAACCGCGGATATACGACGGACTCCGGTAATCGAGCGCTTTTTGCGCATATCTATTTGCCAGTTCATGAAGACGCTCCAGCTGCTTCTCGCGGTAATCGTTGACATTCACAAGGATCTCGACGCTTTCGCCCGCTTTTTTATACATCACAACTTCGAGGATCTTCTGGATCGCTTTGATCGTCTCACCGTGACGGCCGATGACGACCGGCACCTCAGCCTCAGTCTTGATCGTCACGTGATATACTCCGGCGTCTTCGGTGACATCCACTTCAAACTGGTCAACGATCCTGGAAAGGAGGTCCTGCGCTTCTTGCTTGATTGTTTCGATTTTATCCATACGATTGATATTTATAACGGGTAATAGACGAATCTACTTGGAAGCATTCAATTTCCTGTACTGAAGTATACTAAAGAGCGAGAAAATATTCCAATAGAGCGCGAGTCCGACCGGGAAATTGTATGAAAAGTATCCGATCATCACGGGGAATATGAACTTCATCTGCATATTCATCGCCTTCTGGAATTCAGCGGCATTATCCGGTTTTTTTTCACCGGCATCCTTCACCTTGGTTATCTCTTTTTTCTCCGCGTCAGATTGTTTCTTCACCGGCATACTCACGAGACCCTGCCAATATTGGAGTGCCCCCGTGACTACGGGAATGAGGTAATAATGCCACAGCTGCGCCTTCGCGGGAGTAAGCCCGAGATTGTATCCGAGGAACCAGGGATCGATCGATTTGATGTGAAGCAGCGGAGAATACAGCATTTTGTTGATTTCCGCGATGACAGAGGCGGATGCTCCTCCATTCACGAAGAGCGAAATCGTCTGGTACACGCCGATCATGACCGGCAGCTGGAGGATGAGCAGGAGACAACCGGAAGCCGGATTGATCCCGTGCTCCTGATAGAGCCGCATTTGCTCCTCCTGGAGTTTCTTCGGATCTTTTTTGTGCTGTGCGTGAATTTTATCAAGATGCGGTTTGAGTTCGTTCATCTTGGCCGCGGTATGGATCTGCTTGTGGAAAAGCGGCTGCATCGCGATGCGAATCAGCGCAGTAAGCGCGATGATGGCGAATCCGAACGCACCGGGAAGACCGATGGTAAGAAATACCTGATAAAGCGCGACTATGACGTTGAGGATCGGTACGACGAGTACCGTATGGAAAAATGATCCTATTGCTTCCATTATATGAAAATTTTGTAAGCGGTGTCAGACGCTCAATTTGGTGCGCCCCTTTGCACGACGGCGCTTGATGACGAGTGCGCCCTTGGCAGTGCGCATGCGCTTGAGAAACCCATGCTTGCGCATGCGCTTCTTTTTCTTCGGTTGGTAAACCTGTTTTCCCATCCCACAATTATACTGTACTTTTCTCCAAAATGCAGACGTTGCGAAAACTCTTGTGTACGGCATCCGTCACAAACGGGATGAACGGATGAAGCATGACGAGGCCTTCCAGATATATGGATTCAAGCGTCCGGAACACAGCGGGATCTCCGTTTTTCAGTGGTTCCTTGAGCGCTTCGATATAGTGATCGGCGAATCGGTGCCACATGAATTCGTACAGATCGCCGAACGCGAAAGAGAACTGGAATCCGTCCATGTGTGTACGGTATCCGGATCGCAGTTCATCGAATTCCTTTTTCAGGGCTGTGATGGTTTCCTGCTGTGAAGTGCTGCCGGTGTGCGGCGGTTGAGAATCCGGTGCGGGGCGGTTCATCGCGATGAACCGCCCGATATTCCACACTTTATTCATGAAGTTACGCATACCGCGGATTTTCTCCTCCGAAATACTCAGATCGGTGCCGTCGCCCACTTCGAATACGAGCGCCGCCCGCAACGCATCCGTCCCGTATAGTTCAATCATCTTGAGCGGATTGATGACATTACCCTTTGACTTGCTCATTTTCTCACCCTTGACGCGTATCAATCCATGAAGGTAGACGTTCCTGAACGGGGGCTTTCCCGTGAGATAATATCCGAACATCAGCATCCGGCACACCCACCACGGCAATATGTCATATCCTGTTTCCATCACTGATGTGGGATAAAAATAGTCGAAATCACCCTTTTTCGTAGTTTTCAATGTAGTGACAGGCCATTGACCGGAAGAAAACCACGTGTCGAAAATGTCCGGATCCTGCTCGAAATCCGATCCATTACAGATCTCGCACCGCACAGGGGTATCAACAGACGCAAACCACGTGCCCTTCGATTTACATTTGTAAGCGGGAATACGGATCCCCCACACGTTTTGACGACTGATATTCCAATCATGGAAATTCACAAGCCATTGGATGCCCGCCCTTTCGAAGCGGTCATTCGTGAACTTCACATCACCGTCTTTGATGCCCTTGATTGCACGGTCGGCGAGCGGCCGGACGCGGACGAACCACTGCTCCATCGGGAGCGGCTCCAGCGGCCGGCCGCACTTATAGCACGTCGCAACTCTATTAACATACGTGTCATCAACGCGCAGCAATAATCCGTCCTCTTTGAGGTGCTCTACCATGAGAGCGCGAAACGGCTCTACCTTCATACCGTGATACCGTTTCGCGCGCTCCATATACTTCGGATCCGCATCTTTCTTCTCCAGGTACCAGGAGAAGTCCATACGCCCCTGGAAATCGATGATGGGCGTGACCGGAAGATTGAATTTCTTGCCGAGCTCGAAGTCGTGGGAGTCGTGAGCCGGTGTCACCTTCATGATCCCTGTACCGAACTCGGGGTCAACGCCCTCATCGGGAATGACAGTCATCTTGATCGGCCCGAGCAAACCGGGGATTTCCAGTGTTTTTCCGATCCATTTTTTGTACCGTTTGTCCGACGGGTTCACTGCAAGCGCCGTATCGCGGAATTTGGTCTCCGGCCGGACGGTACCGATCTCAAACGGCCCGTATTTGATGTAATAAAACGGGCTCGTTTTCTCCACATATTTCACTTCCAAATCGGAAAAGGATGTGCCATCTTTCACGCAAAAATTCACGAGTTTGACATCGCGATACACCAAACCGTCATCGTGGAGCCGCTTGAACGTCTCTTTGACCAGTCTCACTCCTGCATCGTCGAGGGTATATTTCTCGCGGCTCCAGTCGAGCGCAAATCCCAGTTTGCGCAGCTGCTGTTCCATCGTTCCTCTGTTTGCATTTACGAAGTCCCGGATCATGCCAAACAGCGTGTCGCGGTCATAGTCAAAGCGGCTCTTCCCCTGCTTCGCAAGATGTTTCTCAAAAACATACTGTGTCTCAATCCCCGCATGATCCGCGCCGGGGAGCCACAGTGTCTCAAACCCCCGCAGCTTCTTGTAGCGGATCATAATATCTTCGTACACATACATCGCGTGTCCCAGATGAAGATCTGCATTGGCATTGGGCGGGGGGAGTATGATCGTGAACGGTTTTTTCTCTTTGTTTACATGAGCGGTAAATAACCCTTTCTCCTCCCACTCACGGTATAACGCATCCTCAAAATCCGCAGGTTTATATGTCTTGTCCATTATTGAACGTCGAATGTATTGAACGTAGCTATTATATAATAATTCCTAATGAACTGGATTACGGTACCCCTGCAATGGTACCTCGCGCTTCTTGTCATCGGTATCGTATTCACACCCCTTACGAAAAAGCTGTTCGGATCTTTCGCGGATTTCGGATACCCCTTCGCTAAGACGATCGGGATCATCCTCGTCAGCTACACCGCATATGTCGGTGGAATTCTCCACATCGCGCCGTTTAACACGTACATCCTGTTCGCGATCCTGATCATGTTTGGGATCATTAATTATTTCATCAAGAGCAAGGCGCGCGCGAAGCGCGCGGCATCGTGGCATACGGTATCGGGATTCGTGTTCTTCGAAGAGATCCTGTTTCTCGTATCGTTCCTGTTCCTTACATATGTCCGCGGCCAGGAACCGTCGATCCACGGACTGGAGAAGTTCATGGACTTCGGATTCATCAACTCGATCCTGCGGAGTACATACTTCCCCCCGCTGGATATGTGGTATCCGCCGGAACCGATCAATTACTATTACTTCGGGCACCTTACGGGCGCGACGCTTATCAAGCTGAGCGGCGTCGCGCCCGCCATCGGATACAACCTCATTCTTGCGACGATATTCGCCCTCGGCACCACGACCGTATTCTCATTATGCACAAACATCATTTACAGTATGCACCGGCGTTTGCGTCCCGCGATCCTTTTCGGCATCATGGGGAGCTTCCTCGCCAATCTAGCCGGCAACCTCCACACGATCTATCTGTTCACGAAAGGATACGAGAACGAGAGCCCGGTCCCGTTTTGGAATGTATGGAATTCGCTCGACGTCTCGGGCGCACTCAAAGCGCTTTCCAGCGCGAACATCGTGCATCCGGCTTCGCTGGAGCCATTCCTCCGCCTCATCACCGGTTTCAATCCGTCCGCATACTGGTACCCCAACGCTACCCGATTCATACCGTTCACCATCCACGAATTCCCGTCGTATTCATACGTTGTAGCGGATCTTCACGGACATGTGTTTGATATCCCATTCGTCGTATTGACTCTTGCGTTCCTGTTCGTGTTCTCCCGCCTCAAAAATACGGTAAAAATGAAGATGCCGGTCGCAATCATATGGTCCGCTCTCTTCGGGTTCCTGATCGCGGTACACTACATGACCAATGCGTTTGACGGACCAATCTATCTCCTTCTCGTTGCAGGTATATTTTTCTGGATTGTCGGATTGTCCAAGCGGTTTTTCTTCATGACCGGCACTATGGTACTTTCATTCATTACATTCTCGATGCCGTTCAATGCGTTTTTCAAGCCGTTCTCGTCGGCGATCGGTGTCAACTGCGCTCACCCAGCGCTTGTGAAACTCGGCAAGATCGGCCCGTTCCTCTTCGAACACGGCAATTGTCAAATCTCCCCGCTGTGGATGTTGCTTCTGCTGTGGGGCTTTTTCATGGTTGCGTTCATAGTGCTCATGGTCATCCAGTTCATCGGATACGGCGCTCCCAAAACGCCTGAAGGGGAGCGCCCCGCACACACGGAGATGTTCATCTCGCTCCTCTTCCTGTTCGGGACATTCCTCATCACCGTTCCCGAGTTTTTCTACGCCAAAGATATCTACCCCGGGCATTTCCGCGCCAACACCATGTTCAAACTCGGGTACCAGGCATTCATCATCATGAGCGTGGCGACAAGTGTCGTGTTTTACCGGGTGGCCGTTCTGACCGAACGGCCACCCAAAATAATTTTCAAACTCATACTCTATCCGCTGTTTGCTCTTGTCGCGCTCTATCCGTTTTTTTCGTTCAGATCCTATTACGGAGACTTCAGGAAAATCCCCCAGCTGGACGGCACACGCTGGATGGAATCGGCGCTGCCCCAGGACTACGATCTCGTGAAATACATCAATGCCACCATCCCGGGGCAGCCGGTCATTCTCGAGGCCCAAGGGGATTCGTACACGGACTATGAGCGGATCTCGGCAAACACCGGAGTCGCAACAGTCGCCGGCTGGCAGGTGCATGAATGGCTCTGGAGAGGGAGTGCGGATATCGTCGGTGACCGGATCCCCGATATCAAAACAATTTATGAATCACCCGATATCGCACTTACCCGGCGACTTCTGCAAAAATACGATGTTTCATACGTCGTGATTTCGCAGTTGGAACGCGAAAAATACCCAAATCTTGATGAAAAAAAATTTGAACAAATCGGTCGCAAAGTATACACCTCCACAAATGGCTTTGGGGCTCTGTATAGCCTCAAATAAGCGTTGACTTGACAAGGTAAAAGAGGTGTGTTATCTTCAATAAAAGAAAGAGCATTACTACTCGTCGTCCCCTTACACGAGCGGTAGTGATGCTCTTTTTTTTTGTTCCCCCTACAACTGTCCCAGATGCACGGGAAACCCGAGTTTTTTTTGTTGTAAAGCTTTTATCTGGTCTGCGGCAAACCGTATCATCTCTCCATCTTTGCTCCGAATTGAGATCCTATACGGTGTGCGTTTCGCGCTTTTTGACGAAATCATAAGTCTCATATTTTTGAGTATAGACCCCTCTTTTTTTTCTGTCAAGACCTATAGAAAAATAGACGTATTATATAAGACGACTTATAGTATATATTACTTAAAATATACTGCTGTAACAAGCTGTTTAATAGTATCCACAATTTGTGGATATGTGATAATTCCTGCCAATTACATAAATACTGTATAATAAGTACGAACAATAAACCTTTATGAAGTTCACACTTCTTACATACAATCTCCTTTACAACACCGCTTCCAAAGAGATCGGTCCGATCCTCTCCGAATACAAACCGGATATCTTATGTTTCCAGGAGGTCGTCACGGACGAGGAAAATCTTCGGCTCATCCAAGGCTACGGATACCGTATCGCCGACTTCTCCAACAGCTTCATGAAATTCGGCAATATGTTCGGTGTAGCCACTTTTTACCGGCCCGACAAGTTCTCGCTCAAACATTCCCGAAGCTTCAACCTGCCAAGCAGTCTGTACCAGATCTTCACCTATATCATGAATGCGCGGAAGAATCCCCGGACCGTGCTCAAAAACGAATTCATCTGTAAGAAAGACAATAAAAAAATCGTTACATACAACATCCATCTCACCCCGGTGGCGACAAACGCTCTGCGGCAGAAACAGATCATCAATACGTTCAAAGATCTCCATATCGGCACGAAAGACGCGGTGGTCATCGCTGGCGACTTCAACTACCCGTACGGCAGGAAAAAACTGGAGAAACTATTGCATTCATACCACCTCAAGGAAGCGACGGACAATATATTCTTCACCCTGGAACGGTCCATCCTGAAGCTGTTTTCTATCAAACTGAAGCTTGACTATGTTCTCTATAACAACCGCGTGAGACTCATTGAGAATAAACGGATCAATATCCGCCACTCCGATCACTTCCCGATCCTCACTTCGTTTGAGATCCTTTAATTCCCTTATCAGGCTGGTCGTAGAGGTGGCCGCCCATTTCGTAAGTGAACAGTTTTTTCTTGATATCGCCCTTGAAGAAGATGTGGGCCGAAGCGTACAGATATTTGGAAAAAAATGATGGAATGCCTTCCACCTGGGCGCGCCGGAGGGAAAACGTCAAATACACATCTTTCAGAAAATATGGCCGCACACCCCAAGCCGCTGCCTTCTGGGCAATACTGTGGTCTTCGCCAATAAATATCCTTTCGTCGAATCCCCCGATGAGATTGAAAAAATTGCGTTCAATGATGAGGGATCCGCTCGTCACAAACGGTTTCGAAGACCCTGCGGTGATCCGCGCCCAGAGATTCACAATTGCGAACAGGGCGCGGGTTTGGATGTTTACAGATGCAGGATGCATTGAGGGTGTGTAAAACAGGCTTTTGTGTTTCGTGATTTCCTGCCGCACCTGCCGGAGGAATCCTTTTTGAAATGTCACATCCGCATCGAGAAATATGATGAATGTGCCGCGGGCTTTCTCCCCTCCTACGTTCCTCTGGTACGACACATTCCGTTTGGAGACACTATAGACCCTCGCCCCCGCTTTGCGGGCGATTTCCCTTGTCTTATCCCCCGAATTACCGTCAACGACTATGAGTTCATAATCCTTTTCAGACTGTTTCTTGATGCAGGAGATAAGCGACGGGAGGAATAGAACTTCATTCAGCGTTGGTATCACAATGGAGAAGTATGGGTGCGACACACCGCTCATTATATCATCAATGCGTTATACTGATAGTGAAATTCAATATGTTCAACAAAATATTCAGACAGCCGGTCTGGATCATGTTTCTGGTAGTATTGCTGGATCTGCTCGGATTCGGTATCATCATACCGATCCTGCCGTTTCTGTTCACCGATCCGAGCTCGCCGTATTCGCTCCTTGACGGAGTGATGAGTGAGCGCGCCGGATATATCATATTCGGCGCGCTTGTGGCAACATATCCCTTGTTTCAGTTCCTTGCGGCGCCCGTACTGGGACAGTTGTCCGATAAGTACGGGCGCAAACCGATTCTCACGATATCGCTTGCGGGGACGGCGTTCTCCTATCTCATTTTCGCGCTCGGTCTCATAGAGCGAAGTATTCCTATTTTGTTCTTTGCGCGCGCGATCGACGGTTTGACCGGCGGCAATATCTCCGTCGCACAAGCGGTGATCGCCGATACGGCAAGCCATAAGGAACGAACCAAACAATTCGGACTCCTCGGTGCAGGATTCGGGATCGGTCTCATACTTGGTCCGTACGTGGGCGGCAAACTGGCCGATCCCGGCGTCGTATCGTGGTTCAGTCTGCAGACGCCGTTCCTGTTCGCGGCAGCTCTGGGGATATTCAACGTGTTGGGAGTATTGTTCCTATTGCCCGAAACGCTGAAACGCGAACACCGCCACAGACATGTCCGATGGTTCCAGGCCTTTGATAATATCGGGGATGCGGCCCGGCTGCGGAAATTGCGAATATTATTCACGACCGGATTCCTATTCCAGTGCGGATTCGCATTTTTCACGACATTCATCAGCGTGTTTCTCTATAAAAATTTTGCGTTCAATCAGGGGACGATCGGTGAATTTTTTGCTTTCGCGGGACTGTGGATTGCGTTCACCCAGGCGGTAATCACGAAGATAGTCCACGGCAAATTCACCGACGCCCAGCTAGTGTACGCAGGGCTCATCGGATGCGCTATTTTCATATTCCTCCTGCTGATCATTGACGAAGTTTGGATGCTCTTGGTGGTAACCGCACTGTTTGCGATCGCCAACGGACTTTCTCAGACGAGTTTCTTAAGTCTTGTGAGCACATCGGTAAGCGAGCGCGACCAGGGGAGGATACTGGGCATCAATTCGAGCGTATATGCGTTCGGCCAGGCAGTGCCTCCACTTGTGTCCGGCTTCATCGCGGCGTCGGTCCACGCGGAGGCACCGATCATCGTCGCGGCCGCGTTCATCGCGGCCGCCGCTCTCCTATTCGTCACGTTTTACCGCAAAGCGCGACTTACCCACGAAGACCTTTCCCGGGAGGGAGCGCTGTGATAGAATGGTACGGTGAGAGTATCTGTTGTCGTACCTGTGTACAACGAATCGGCGTATTTGCGTTCATGTCTCCAGAGCCTCGTCAATCAGACCCACAAAGCATTCGAAATCATCGTCGTAGACAACAATTGCAGCGATGACTCCGTCCGGATCGCGCGTGAATTCCAGGATGTCACCGTCATCCGCGAAAAAAAACAAGGCATTATTCCCGCCCGCAACGCGGGCTTCTCCAGGGCGAAAGGAGACGTGATCGCACGGTGCGATGCGGACTCAATCCTCCCTCCCAACTGGATTGCCAAGATCGTCAAGAACTTCGAAGGATCCAGGAAAGTCGATGCGCTCACCGGCCTCAATACGATGTATGACTTTCCCGTCAAAAATGTATCCCCCGTCAATCGGGCGATCATCGTACTAATGAAAGAAATGGCCGGTTTTTATCCATTGTACGGACCGAGCATGGCAATCACAAAAAAAATCTGGAATACGGTGAAAGGTGTCACATGTCATGACGACCGGCTCGGCCACGAAGATATAGATT
>CAZLQR010000003.1:99886-134967 GCA_964561915.1 uncultured Gammaproteobacteria bacterium
ATGCCGGTGGGAAAATCGCGTTTGACCCGACATTCAATGCGAGCTTCTCCTCGCGGCGGCTCAAACGCGATCCCTTCGAATTCCTCATCGAGTACCCTACGCGCATCGTGAAGACGATACGGCAGCACCGGGACGGATTCCTCTCCTGATTCAGTATGAAAATACTTATATCTATTGCCGCCTTTTTCAGGAAGGTCATCCGGACGAAGTATGGGGCGGTCGCCGCGGCGACCGCATCCGTCATCGCACTGTACGGATACACATTCGGGAGTTTCGACCAGATCATATACCTCCCGTTTCTCTTCAAGACATTCCATCCTGACCTCTACCGGCTTGATCCGTTCCTCCAACTGAAGAATCACTATTATTCATTTTTCTGGATCCTGCTCCAGCCACTCTACCGATATGGGATATTAGAGATCGGTCTGTTCATCCTTCATATCCTGACTGTCTTCCTCACGTTCCTGTCGATCAGAAACCTCGCATCGGTATTCTCAAGGAATAAAACGTTCCTGATGCTTTCCGTGTTTGGTTTTGTGGTGCCGCATATCGGCATTTCCGGCTTCACGCTTTTTGAGTTCAGTATCCTTAACCGTACATTTGCACTCCCGTTCCTCATCCAGAGTGTCGCATGGTATCTGAGCGGCAGGCGGTATCGCGCATTCCTCATGATCGGCGTCATGGCAAACATCCACTCAATATATGCGCTCATCGTAGCAGCCTCTCTCCTGGCTGATGCCCTCATCACAGAAAAGGACAAAATGTCCCGTATGTTCAAGTATATTCTGATTCTTGGCGTTTCATCAGTGCCGGTGATTGCGTGGTTTGCTGCGGGTACGATCGCAAACCACGCGTATTTTGATGTGTACCGGTGGCTTGCCCTCATGCGGTCGAGCCTTCTCTCGCATCTGTTTGCGCCCTGGAAACCGAACTTCATAAACATCTTTCTTGGGAGCAGTGCCGCAGGTATGCTCGTCCTTTATGGTCTGATGTTCCGGAAACTGCATATGTCGCACGAAGTCAAATCAATACATCGGTTCGTTGGCGTTTACGGAGTCATAGTAGTCATATATTTTCTGACCGTATCGGTCATGCCGCTCGAATTCGTCGCGAAAACACAGGCAATCCGGGCAGGACTGTTCATCATGTTTTTTATTTACTTTCTATATTATGTATCCATTTTCAGATCGCGCGAATCGAAAGAGCTCGATCAGAGACAATTCAATTTCCTGGCGGTAGCGGGATGTCTGTCCGTCACTCCTCTCGTATTGCTTGCTGCGTATTTAATCCGGATTATGATCAAAGGGGTGCAAATTTATCGGATATCTATCTTAATACTTTTCATTGCGTTTATCATACAAATGGGGCTTTTATATAAATTCGGTGTATATAAAGCGGGATTCAGGATATTCTCGCCGCAAACCGCGTATGTTGATATTCAGCGATTTGCGGCACGTACGACAGGCGTCGATTCCGTTTTCATCGCAGTGCCGTACTTTTGGGAGATTCATGAGTCGGAATGGCGGGTTTACTCGCGTCGGGCAACCGTAGTATCGTACTCTGACAGCCTGGAAATCGCATATTATCCGCCATACTACAATACATGGAAAGAGCGGATGGATACGCTCATGCCGGGATGGGCGGACTCCCTGACCGGAGATTATTTCACGGACCGGCAGCAACTCAAACATCTATATTATGGGAACACAGCCGGAGATTTTGCCGCAGCCGGGAAAAAATACAGGGCACGGTATCTCGTGGTTGAGAAGCCGTATTGCTATCCGTTCAAACCAATGTATGAAAACAGACAATTTATTTTGTACGATATGTCCGTGAGGCTCCCGCCATCGGAGTGTACGGTGAATGCGCGGGGCACGTGAATGTCACTTCGCAGTCCCTTGCTGGGAATACATGTGTCTGAGTTCTTCCAGACTCGTCGCGTCATCCGGACGTTTATCCCCACGAAACGATATGAGGCGGGGAAACCGCAGCGCATACCCCGGCTCATCCACATCCAGCGCTTTGCCCGACTTGGATGATTTGAGCGTTCGCCCGGCGGTGTGCACAGGCGAACGCGTTATCTCATCCGCTTTCACCTCGACGACTATCGAAGGCTTGACCCATACGTCACATTCCATTTGTTTGTCCACGACATAGAGAGCTGGTCTCGACTTCGTCGTCATTGTGGATGTTTTTTCTTTCAGGCTTCTCCATTCTTCGTCGGTGAGTCCGGTTCCAATCTTCGATACGGTCATGAACTGGTCGGAGTCTTCGTCATAGACTCCGACCAGGAACGCACCGATCCCGAAACCGGTCCGTTTCCCTTTGCCGTAATCATACCCCATCACGACACAGTCGACCGTGTCTTCGATCTTGCTGCTGTAGCTCCGTTTGAGCTTGATCCAATTCCACCCCCGAGCACCGGACTGATATACACCGTCTCTCTTCTTCGCCACCACGCCCTCGAGGCCTTCCGAGATTGCCTTGTCGAATAACATTTCGAGTGTGTGGGCGTCGGACACGACCGTGTCCGACGCCACGATAACCGTGTGTTCCGCCGCGTTATTCCCTCTCCCCACCATTGCCGTGAGAGCACTACGCCGCTTCGTGAACGGTACGTCGATATAGTTGACACCGTCCGCCATGAGGAGCTCGAATACGAAAAACTTGAGAGGGATTTCCTTTGCCTTCTCATCAATATTGTATTTGCGTTTCCTCTGGACAGTTTCCTGAAACGGCAGGAAACTCTGTGTATTCGGATCGTATCCAATCGCCTCGCCTTCGAAAATCGCCTCCTTGGCCTTCACTTCTTTCAGAGCTCCTTCGACAAGATCCGGATACATGTGCGTCACATCCTCGAGATTCCGTGAGTAGAGACAGACTTTGTGTCCCTTGCCGGTCTTCCTGACATGTGCCTGGAGGCGGAATCCGTCGTATTTCGGCTCAACCGAACATTCGCCGATTTTCTCGATGATTTCCGTACCCGATGAGAGCCGCTCCGCACGCATCATCAGTATGGGGGTGAAGAGTGCGGGAGCAATATGCTTCATGGCGGCAACTCCCTTGCCCTTGAGTTGCCGCCCTATATGACCGAGATCCGGCCTCACATGATATGCTTTTTCGATCTCTTTCCGGAGATTCTTGTCTCCCTGGAGCATCCAGGAATATGCGTCCAGCACCGTCATATCGGAGAAACCCAGGCGAAGCACGCCAAGCGGGATCCTCACGACGTATCTGCATGAGAGCGGATCGAGTTGTCTGATGAGGGCGGACAGTATACCGCTTTTGAGTTCCTGCGACTGTCCGCCGCTCAACTCCGCAAGTCTCCGCAGTTCATGATATACCTCCGACACGGTAAGATCCCGTTGTTCGAAGGAAGAATGCTGTGCCCGGAAATACTGGACGGTTTCTCCCATGTCGCCGATTCGCTTGAGGTGGGTGTCGAATAGTTTCTTCTCCATGTGAAGCGCCGACGCAGCTGCTTTCGCAACCATTTTCTCACCCATACCAAACTCGACCGCTTCAAATAGCGGAGCGACTCTTCCCTGCATGAGATATACCGCTTTGTCGAATTCGTCCGGATGAAGCGCGCGGAAACAAGCGCTCAACTGCTCCGTGATTTCCAACCGTGAGGAAGTCTTCTCGATCTTCTCGAAATATTCCGCAAGCTTCGAAAATTTCATAATTTTAAAAAATTAGATTCTATATGCAATCCCATGAAATTAAAAATCTCAATAGCACTGTTGATATTGGACCCAAACCGCATAGTCTTGTACAAGTCGCTTGGGGTGGATCCTGCGGTGCGATTGAGATTTTGAATTTCATTAGGAATGCATATTATTTATTGATATTTTATTGAGTCATGACATATCGTGCAGACTTCGTGCTTCCAACTTTCTTCACAAGTCCGTGGGCGATCAACTCTTTCAAATCGCGCAATATCGTATCTTCCGATACGTCGGTTATGACATCCGAGAATGACTGATTTTGCAGGTACCCCACTTCCTGGATATATTCGACGAGTTTGGCTTGGCGGTTGTTGAGGAATATCTGTTTGCCGCCGAACTTCTCCTTCAGTCTGGCGTCTTTGGAGAGTTTGAGGACCTTCTCCTTGACCCGCTCGAACTCCACGCTCGCTCCATGGGTGAAATATTCGAGCCATGCCGTCATATCGCCGGCGGAGGCTTTTTGGAGGCTCGTGTAGTATGATACCGCGTCCTTGTCGTAGTACTCCTCAAGGGAAAAAAACCGGCGGATGTCGTATCCGCCCAACAGCATGATCAGTGTGACGAGTGCGCGGGCAACGCGACCGTTCCCGTCGATGAACGGATGGATACGGACGAACTCGTGATGAACGATGCCCGCGCGGATTATCGGATGAATATCCGCAGTTGTGTCTTTGTTGAGCCAGTAAAGGAACTCGCGCATGAGAAACGGAACCTCAAGAGGTGCCGGAGGCCGGAATGTGATCTCGCCCGTCTGCGAGTTGCGGATGATCACTTGTTTCGTGCGATATTCACCGCTTTGGTCACTCGTCAATATTTTGTCTGTTATTATCCGGTGAAGTTTCTTCACGTTCTGCTCCGTGATTTTCTCTATTTTTTTGTTTGCCTCCTCATCGATGTATTCGATGACCAGCCGGTAATTGATGACTTCCTGGATGTCGCGCGCACGGCCGAGCACATCTTTACCCAACAATACATCTTTCGCTTCTTCCTTGCCGAGTTTATTCCCTTCGATATGCGTACCGTGATGAACAGTGCGGATGATCGCGTCTTCCTTGAACTGTTTCTCCCACAGCGGGAGCAGAGGTGCATGCCGTATGACTTCTTCCACTGCTTCGATGCGGGATATTGCGGTGAGGATCTTGTTCGTAATCGTATATGAAGGATCGAACATGTCCTCAATTATATCGCATTTTATTTCCCGTATCGCCTTTGTCGACGGCCGTATTCCTCAAGACAGGACCTCATGTCCTCGATGCCGAAATCCGGCAGATATTTGGGGACGAAAATATACTCCGAATATGCCGCCTGCCACGGGAGGAATCCGGAAACTCTCTGTTCGCCGCTCGTGCGTACGACCAGATCCGGGTACGGGTATGTGAAGTCTTTGGTGTCCAGGTAACGGGAGAAATCTTCTTCTGTCGAGACAGGCGCGCCGGACTCGCGAATGCGCTGCACGGCGCGCACGATCTCATCCCGCCCGCCATAATCGAGCGCGATGCCGAGGGTGTGAGCGGTGAAAGAAGAAGTCTTCGCCTCGGCATCGTTCAGTACATCAAGGAGCGGTTTGGGCAGACGGTCCTTGCGGCCGAGATGAATGATCCGCATCCTGTCCTTCACCGCTGTTTTCACATATTTATTGATCCAAATCTTATAAATTCGCATGAGGTATGAGATCTCTTCGCGTTCCCGGCTCCAATTCTCGGTCGAGAACCCCCACAACGTAAGCGTATGCACACCCTTGGAACGCAGCCAGTCACCGACGGTCTTAAGTGAATCGAATCCCCGCCGGTGACCCTCAAATGTCGGCAACCCGTGCTCTCTCGCCCAGCGCCGGTTGCCGTCCGGGATGATAGCAACATGACGGGGTATTTCCATACTTGGATTCAATATTAGTCTTGTTGACAAGCAAAATCATTTTACCTAGACTTAAAGGTATGTTCCCGCGCCCCGTCGAAGCCGTCTATAACATCGCTGATACGACCGCCAATCCCATCGCGAAGTTCAAAGACGTCGCCTCCATTTATAACGTCATTTTGCCAACTCTTTATATTGTCGGCGGATTCATTTTCCTTGCTATGTTGATATATGGAGCATATACGTTCCTTACGTCCGCCGGCGATGCTGAGAAAGTCGCAAAGGCCCGCAAAACAATCACATACTCAGTCATCGGTCTTATTGTAATAGTAACAGCGGTATTGATAGTAAATCTAATTGCATTTATACTGAAAGTGGGCATGCTGCCAACTTAATTTAAGACTTATGAAAAAAGTAATTTCAAATCTTGGTTATGGAATGGGGGTATATTTTATTTCCATTCAAACAGCTAGCGCTGATTTTATTGGAACGATAAATTCTCCCACGGGGGAATTCGGCAAAAATCCCGCAGATGATCTTGGAACTCTCATTGGTGTAGGTATTCGTACAGCGTTTATTATCGCAGGACTCACGTGTTTGATTTTTATGTTATGGGGAGCGATTGCATGGATTACGTCTGGTGGAGAACAGGAAAAACTCCAAAAAGCCCAAGCCCGGATTCGAAATGCAGTAATTGGAATGATAATGGTCGTCCTCATGTTTGGACTTTTTATCGTAATATTTGGTCTGGTATTGAATAATAGGATAATTGATACCCAGAATGGATTCCGTTTCCAAGTCCCGTCGGTCAATCCTTCCTGCCCTCCGGGAGCTCCCGGATATCCAAACTGTTGATCGTCAAATATGTGCGCCTCTGGCCGGCGTGTTTGGAATGATGCTGCGGACAAAATCTAATTCGCTTAATTTGGATTTGAGTTGATTAAAGTCAGAATTCTTCGAGATGATATGAATATCCTGTCCGGTGTTGATCGTAAAATATGCTTCAATGCCTTCCCGTCTCCACTTCTTCACGAGCTTCATAATCTCCAAAGTTCCAGGTGTCCAGTAAATGAGTGAAGGGATTGACGTAAGCATGATTGCGTGCATGTTGAGGGCTTCGGCCTCGGTGATTTCACCGAATTTGGTGAAATCCTTGTGCCGAAGCGCATCCTTAATGTCTTTTATTTTTTGTTTCATCCCGGCTTTCCGCAATTCAAAGAACGGACTTGAATCCTTGAGTTTTTGGCCCTCGCTCGTGGACACATCTTTTCGTCCCTCCGAAACCACCGCAACGATATCGACGATATCCCAGTAGTCCGGCGGATAGAGTGGTACCGCGTACGATGTGTCGCTCGTATCGCCGTCGAGCCACTCCACAAATCCGTCGGGAATAGAGCGGCACGCCGATCCCGATCCCTGGCGTGCCAGGATAGATAATTCTTTTTCCGAAAGATTGAAGCCGGCCGCCTTGGCGGCCGCCACAGTAAGTGCTGCGAATCCCGATGCAGATGACGACAAACCTGTTCCTGTTGGAAAATTATTTTTACTTGAAACGCTCGCTCTCGTCTGTATCCCGGCGAGCGCCCTCACTCTATCCAGATGCTTGCTCACTTTTTGAACCTCATTTACTATTTTGGTACCGTTGATCTCCACTTCATCACGCTCTAGCGTCTCATCAAATTCAACTGTCGTCATCGTATTGAGTCCCGATAGATTCATCGAGATGCTCCCATTCTCGGGCAACCGAAGTTCTTCATTTTTCCTGCCCCAATATTTGATAAACGCGATATTCGTAGGCGCAACTGCTGTAGCTTTCATACAAGTGTTATTGGCCGGGAAACAATTCTGAAAATTCTATTTGGGCTTGTTTTAATATCGATCGTAGCGTTTTAGGCTTAATGTCTTTATTATGAATCGGAAGCGTCACGCGCAAGTTGGATTTAACTGTATGCCTGAATGTTGCATGACTTCCAACTTGATGATGGAGGTAGAAACCACGCATTTTTAGGAATCGTAATAGTTTTTTAGAAGTGATGGTAGGCACAAGATAATTAAAAAGCAATGTTCAGCGCTTTGTTTGAGATTGAGACAGATTCAACTATAACAGAAGTATCGGAAGGTAGTTCGAGTCCGTCTTTTAACATACTTTCCAAGTGCACTGTAATTGCCTCGTTTGCATTACGTCTTGCTTCTTCGAACGTGTCCCCCTCGGTAATACAACCGGGCAAAGCAGGAACCGTGACAGTATAGCCCCCCTCCGGCTGCTCTTCAAACACAACATGATAGTTGAGAATTATATCCGAATGATTCTTCATAGTGCCATTATATCACCTATCTATGCGGACCCCTTGAGCATTTGTTGCGACGGAGAGAACAGTTCCACCGGCGGCGGTGATCGCTTCTTCGACCGCCATCCTCTTATCCTCGGGCGCAAATGCGATCATGCAATCCCCCCCACCGGCGCCCGACAACTTCGCTCCATACGCGCCCGCTCCGCGGGCGCCATAGATCATCGCCGACAATTTACCGATTGATACCCCCATCAGCTCAAGATATCCCTGATTCATATCCATCAACTGTCCGAGTGTTTCAAAATCCCCTTTGACGAGTGCCGTCTTTCCGATTTCAACCATTTTCTCTATCTGTTCATATGAATTTTCTATAATTCCCGGCACTTTTGCGCCGCGTGCTTTCACTTCATTTATAAGCGTTACTGTATCGGCTTTTATGCCGCTGTACCCCACCAGTAGCGGCAAAGACGCTACCCGTAGTGGTTCTATCACTTTGCCGCCTGTTACGAAATATAACGTGCCGCCGTACACGGCGGCCGCAATATCGAATCCGGATCCTTTTCCCTGTACATCCAGTACAGTTTTATAGGCAATTTGAAAAATTTCTTTATTATCCAAATTCTTCCCTGTTAGTTCGCTCAACGCCTTCACAATGCAAACCGTTGATGCAGAGGATGAACCGAACCCGAACTGAGAAGAAAACTCCGATGATGTCGTCACAGACAATCCGAAATCGAATGGATATTTATCCTTAAAGTTTTTGATTGCAATCTCTACAAACTTCGCACTCTTAGGAATTTCTCCTTCACCGACTTGCGATATTTTCTTTTCATAATTTTCAACTTTGACATCGGGCGCGTCGAGAACGAAGAGATCATCATTTCTCTTTTCTATTGTTGCTCTAATCCGCTGATCAACGGCAGTCACAAGACACGGATGATCATATACAACCGCATGCTCCCCCATGAGCATAAGTTTCCCCGGTGCAGATACAGTTACTTTATCCATCGGACTCCTTCGAAATCTTGATGAAAGGGTAAAAATGGTATATTGTTTTTTCGTAAATGGCTAAAAAGTTTATCTTTGTCGTGGGCAAAAAAGAGGATATTGCCAGATCCCTCTTTTTTGCCCCCTCCACCGGTGACTTTTCCTGCACCATACGGCGCAAGTGATTTAAGAAGTGCTCTAGTTTTTGCCGACACTGCACCGACCCGTTCAAGATATTTTTCATTTTCTTCTATTGATGCTTTGAACATTTCTATATCTTCTGTCGTAATACTCATGACGATTCTTTTGGTCACCTTTTCGATTGAGTTAAATAACAGCTCCATTTTTCGAGGGTTCTTGTTAAACCGACCGCCTACCACATCCATCACCATATCTTTTGTCGATTCAACAGGTTTCCCGCTGTCGATGATGAGAAGATGATCGCTGAAAGTTTGCGGAATTTTTATAGTAAGTGATGAAAGCGTCTTGAGGAATTCAAATTCTTTGCGGAAAAAAATAAGTCCGCCGAAACACGATGCACTGTTGTCTCCACCTGATGGTTTACCATGAAACATTTTTTCAATTTCATATGCAAGTTTGTTAATTGTTTCTTTATCCCATTGTTTACCGGTGTAAAAATGCAGGAGCGCGGCGACGCATGCCACACTATACGCCGCGCTCGATCCCAAATTTTTTCCTTGAGGAATTTCGGATTTAATACTAAATTTGAATGGTCTGTCCTTAAATGAAATGTTCTGCTTCTTTAAGTACTCTTTAACGGTAGAAGCGACAAAATCCATATTTTTATCGGTGTGATGAGTATTGGAAGGTTCAATAGTAACCGTGAGTCGCAGATTAAGTGCGGAGATCACGATCGGTTTAGCATATACGGCGGCATGCTCACCGGATAGGATGATCTTGCCCGGTGCTGAATAAGTAATTTTCATAAAGGTTTGAATTTCATACCGTACGCGATGACGTCGTCGCTCTCAACTTCCCGCACCTTGCGGAGGATTGATACGACCCGGAGATTCGGTTTAATATCATTCTGTACATCTATATCTACCAGCTGGCCCATTGCCCGTTCACCATCCTCAAACTCAACCATTATGACGAAGTACGGCGCATATTTCTTGAATCCCTCGGCCGTCACATAAATACGGGTCCAGGTGAGTACTTTTCCTTGTCTATTCAAAAGGCTTCGGATTTTCTTTTGCCTTCGCCAGATCTTAACAGGACTTGTCATAGTGAATTGCCAAGAATTGTAACTACTGCGGTGCCGCCGCTGCCGGCGACGTTGTGGGCGAGGCCGTACTTGGGATTTTTCACCTGCCTCGCCCCTGCTTGATTTGTTAATTGTAAAAAAAGTTCTCCTACTTGTTTGACGCCGGTTGCCCCCACAGGATGACCACCGGCTTTAAGACCACCAGATGGATTTACGATAAGGTCTTTTCCTTTGCCCAACATTGTAGAAAGTGTTTTTATCTGTTCACCGGCTTTTCCTTTTTTCCAAAATCCCAGGTCTTCCATTGCTAAAAGTTCTGCGATGGTAAAACAATCATGGACTTCGGCAACGCCGATGTCAGAGCGTTTAAGTCCTGATGTATTGAATGCTTTGTTGCCGGCAATCTGGGTTGCTTCCAGCGCATCGAGATATTTCCTGTCTTTGAGCGCGATGGAATCCGTCGCAACTTCCGAAGCAAGAATGTCTACCGCATACTTAGACTTGCTGATGAGCGCGCTGTCGGTGGTGAGTATCAGCGCGCTCGCACCATCGGAGATTGGGGATGCATCGAGTACTTTGAGGGGCGACGCGACATACGCGCTTTTTTGGAGCGTCGCTAAATCTATTTTTTTCTGGAAGTGAGCTTTGTCGTTGAAGGATCCATGATAGTGATTTTTGTATGCAACGTATGATAAGTGTTCCTCGGTGTATTTATATTTGTCCAGGTACACCCGAGCCATCATCGCATAAAGGCCGGGAAAAGTAAGACCCGCCTGCTGTTCCTCGCCGGATGAAGCGGCTGACAGCGCTTCGGTCACTTCTTCAGGGGAATAATCGTTCATTTTCTCGGCGCCGATCACAAGAACTGTCTTAGCGGCGCCGGACACAAGATATTGATTGGCCAGATGCACCGCAATTCCTCCCGAAGCACACGCGGCTTCCACGCGGAATGCAGGAACATGCCTTTCGAGAATGGATGAAATTTTGGCCGGCATATTCAAGTTATTCTCCAGCACGCCGGCTAACATGTTGCCGAAAAAAACTGCATCGATCTGAGCCTTATCTATTCTTGCATTTTTCAAGACGCCGTCTATGACCTCATGAACCAGCTGTGTAAGCGACATGCTCCACAATTCTCCGAAACGTGTTGTGTAGAAGTTAATTATTTTTCCGTTCATATGATACCCATGTACTTAAGGTACGATTGATAATCTATGTATTCTTTGTGTGCGATCCGAGATGCGAATTTTGTGCGAATATTCTTGATGTGCTTCGTGCAACGAAGCACAAATGCATCGGAACCGGCACCGGATCCATACGATGCAAAAAAAATTTTGTCTCCTTCTTTTGCTTTTTCAAGTGTGGAAACAAGACCCATGAGTCCGCTTGCGGTATATGAATTTCCCAGCTCACGAACTACCAGTGATTGCTCGATTTGATGTTTCTCAAATCCTAATTGTCGTGCAACCTCTACGGGAAATTTGCCGTTTGGCATATGGAATGATGCATAGGTAAAGTCTTGCGGAGTCAGTTTATTTTTCTTAAGGATTATCTGTGTAGCGTTTGTGATGTGATGAAAATACGAAGGCTTTCCGGTAAAGCGTCCGCCGTGCGAAGGATATCGGATTCCCTCTCTCCTCCAAAAGTCGGGGGTGTCAGATGAGAATGACACTGCATCCTCGATCTCTACCGCCACATCCCTTTTCCCCAATAGCAATGAAACCGATCCGGAACCGGCGCTGTACTCGAGCGCATCATGGGGCTTGCCGGCTGCTTTGTCGCTTGAACATACCAGTGCGTATTGCGTGAATGATGAATCGATGAGCCCGCGGGCGGCGATCACTGCTCCGGTCGCCGCCTTACATGCGAATTGGGTGTCAGTGGCAAGATACTGCCCTTCAATCCCCAAAAATTCCGCAAGGATGGTCGACGTCGGATTGACTGCATACGGATGGCTCTCTGAACCGACGAACACGACACCGATTTTCGAACGGTCAACATGGACCGAGTCGAGTGCGCGGGAGGACGATTCGAATGCCATCGTGAGAGAATCTTCGTCCGTTCCGGCAACGGCTTTCTCCAGAATACCAAGTGAACCGGTAATATCCGTCGTTTTCTTGCCCCACATGCGGGCAATGTCCTCGATCCTGATTCGATACTTTGGTATGTAAAAATCGTATGAAACAATACCTGTCATATCATAGCTACCTCCCAAGTGACTGATGTGCACTGGCCAGTGTTCCCTGTGCGAGCGACGCAAGAAGTGAGACTTCGCCGGCCAAAACCGCTGCGACAAGCACTTCTGCAAGCTCGCTTGATGTGCGCGCGCCGGTGACGGCGCGCGCCTCCACTTGCGTTCTCAATTTGGTCCCTCCCCCGACAGTTCCTACCATTACCGCCGGCATATGAATACCGACATACAGATCGCCATTTTCTGTCTCACGAATGGTTGTTACACCAAGACTTCCATCTACTACATGTGCAAGGTCTTGACCGGTAGCGGCAAAAAACGCTGCAACAATATTGGCAAAATGTGCATTGAATCCGAGCGAGCCCGAAACTGCAGAGCCCATCACGTTTTTTGCAAGCCATACTTCGAATACGGCTTTTGGTGTTGTTTTAAGGACCGAGGCGACAACGGATTGTGGAATAGTCACTTCGGCATTCACACTCATTCCGCGCCCTTTAATAACATTGAGCCACGCCGGTTTTTTATCTAGATCGTAGTTGCCCGCAACTGCGATACATTCGATGCCTGTCTTTTCTTTTATCACTTCAACTATTTTCTGCGTCGCTATTGTCGCCATATTCATACCCATTGCATCCTGAGTGTCGTAAGAAAATCGGATGAATGCAAGATTGGGGAGTAATTTGATGTCTGTATCGATAAGTTTGAGATGCTGTGAAGTGCTTTCGGCTGCAGCCGAAAGCACCTTGATATTTTTCTCCACAAACGCTTTCAGTTTCAATCCTTCATGAATAGAGTTTGTGCGGAATACGGGACCGCGACTTGCACCAACCTTATCTATTGAAACGCAAACCCCACCGGATTCCGTGACCGCTTTTGCCCCCCTTGAAACCGACGCAACCAGAGCACCTTCCGTCGTGGCAAGAGGTATATATGTTTTTCGCTGCGATCCATCCTGTCCCGTGATCAATACCGGGCCGGCAATGCCGAGAGGTATGGTAACGGCACCAATCAGATTCTCGCAATGCACATCCCGAACTTCGTCTCTGAGGGAAGCGCCGACTGTACCAAGATGTGTACCGGTTTGTTTCTCAATAAACTCACGACGGGCATCAGAACCCGCAAAAGAAGACAACTTCATATCTCCTTGAGTCGGAGTGCGCGCACGAATCATTCTTACAATAGGCCATTCTCGAGGAACGCCTGCACCCAGGAACCAAGGTGCCGGTACATGCGGGATTTTTCCTTCCGCAGGAAATCGACCGGGAGGAGGGAAAAACCGTACGCGACTTCTTCGTTGAAAACGGGCAATCTATCGATCTTACATAAGAACAAATAACAATATTCATGTTCGATGTATTTGCTGTACGGATCTTTCGTCCTATACACCACCGCACCGGCATTCTTGAGATCGCGAATTTCAGTGCGCTGGATGTCCCACTCCCGGACAAGGGTATCTATGACCGCTTCTTCATTCGATTGGAGCGTCCCGTCGATGTACCGCGGATGAGAAGAAGCAGTCAGGTCAAACACGTCATCAAATACGGGATGTTTCCGGTGCTGGCAGATGATCCTGCCGTCATATTCCACAGCAACAGTAAATGCCCTGTGGAGGATACCTTTCTCGTGCGCCTCCCACCGCTCGATCTCGCCCTGTATGATGTCGCGTTCGTCAACACGGGCGATCATGATGCGTTGTGTAAGATAGTTGTCTCCCATAGGGAACCGCTCAAATGAAAGGAACTTTGGAAAGCCCTAATCTGTACATAATTGTACTAAAATTCCACAAATATATGACATAAAACATGAGAATGTAAAGGAGGGTGTAAAAGCCTCGTTTGACCGAAAACCGGAGTGCCAGATATACGAGCAAAATCTTCCAGAGAAGCAGTGAAAGGGAAAAACAAACATAGATGATGCTGAACGACCTGCCAAGGAGTGAGAACGTTCTCGGAGGGGGTAGGAACTGATAGAGAACATATGTTGCAGTGAACCAAATAAGGGTCGGAATAAGAGTATAAACCATGGGGAACGCGAGGGTTGATTCCCTGAAATTCCTGTTGAACGTCAACCCAAACACCTTGAATATGATGAGCGTAAGGGAAAAATTGAGAAGAAACACCGGAATTTTCTCAACGCCGCTAACTACGAAATAGGACATTACAAGGAACAGGATGATATAGATCTGCGAGTAGTCAGTCTCGAGGCTAATCCTGCGCATCGTAGCATACGGCGTGAAGATGAGATGGAGTGTCCGTCTGGCGACGACGAGAAAGGAAGCAATGACTGATGATAGTGTGAGGCCGTTCTCAGTATCCATATTGCAGGAAACTCGCCAGACGGACGACGGAAAATCCGAACAGGATGCTCAAAATCACAAGTAAAACGAACGAGAACGGAATGATATAGAGAAACGGCATTCGTTTGAGGTGTCCCGTGGTACTTTTATAAAGTTTCGTAAGGAATACGATGTGAAGGTCATTCGGTTGGACGACGTAGACTTCATCCATTTTGGCTTTGAGACGTGCGGTATTCATAGTGTCTGCCGGTACAGCGTGATAAATGCGCGGCGCGCGCGGAAAATGAGACTCTCCGCAGCCTTGAAACTCAGCCTGAGCGTGCGCGCGATATCCTGCACTTTCCGCTGTTCCATATACTTGAGTCGGAGGACGACCTGGTAATCATGCGGGAGCTGCGCGAATACGGCGTTCATCCTGCGCGTCAGCTCCCGCCGGTCTAACTCATCGTCCATGACGACGGTTCTGAGGCCTTCGACGACATAATCGGGCATTGCGGAAAACAGAATCCGTTTCACTTTTTTCTTCCGTATGGCATCAATCACTTTGAATTTCGCGATGGCGAATATGAATGTCTGCAGCGAGGATTCCCCTCGGTAGTTGCGAAGCGACTCGATGAATTCGATGAATACATCCTGGACGATCTCTTCCGCTTCTTCCCTGTTCCTCAATTGCCTGAACACGAAGTGATGGAGCTTCTTGTGATACAGCCCGTATACCTCCATAAGCGCCCGCTCATCCTTCTGCATGATCCGTCTGATGAGATCCGATGAGGTATGTTTCATAGGTGCATTATATCAGTTCAATCCGATAGCGTATATTTTTGATCCCATGAGAATATATGCGTTCGTTTCGTGGACCGCGATATCATCAGCCGCCTTAAGGATCGGGGACTGAATCTGACGTTCATATCCTCCCTCTTTGTTGACGATGTAGATGACGCTGTGCTGTTTGTCCCAAATGTATATCTTGCCTCCATCCTCTTGTGTAAGCACTTTGTGGAACGCGAGATTCTCCGTCGGGAAACGGGGGGCAAACCCGTCGCGAAGTCCGGATGTGTATTTGAAGACGGATCCGCCGTAGAGAATGTAGACGGATCCGTCAATCGCGCACGAAACCGGGCTCGATACCGGCGGAGCGCTGCTTCGGAAATATGATCCTGATGAGGCGAATTTGTCTTCATCCGCAACGACATATTTGTAGATGTCGTTGCGCGGACCGTCAAGGATATAGACGTTGCCGTTGAAAAGTTCCGCATCAGTGATCGCACCCCATTCTCCCCCCCTTGGAATTACTTTGCGCGCTATCCCGCCGTCCTCCAGCCGGTAAATGCCGTCTGACCGGATGATATATGCCGTACGATCGAAGACTGCAACGTCGACGGCTCCGGATACTTCCGGAGCCGTCAGTTTCTCAAGAGATTTTTTCTCAAGCGACAACAGGTAGACTTCGCCGGATTGTTTGTTGAGTATGGCAACATCTCCCTCCGAATACGCCATGCGGGTGCCTCTCGCGTTCTTGCTATCAACGGTCAGATCATAATACTCCGTATATGCTTTTTCCTCTTTCTTGAGGACCCGCGACTCCATCGATACTATCCGTTTCTCAAGATCGCTGATCCGGGGATCCGCACTGTCTTTGACGGAAGACAGCAATTGTTTGAGGTCGTTGCGCGCGTCGATGAGAAGTGCCTGCGCGCGCGCACTGTTGAGCACCGACACCTCTTCCGCCTGCAGGAGCTTCTGTGTGATCAGTTCCTGTGCGGCAGATATTTTTTTATCCGTCTGGCTGCGTTGATGCCGATAATAGCCCAGTACGACGCTCCATATAAAAACCGCGAGAATGACCGCAAGTATCCCGAGCGTGATCGTCCGTTTTTTCGTCATCGACCCTTTTTTACGTGCCCAAAGGTCCCGAAATGCGTCCATCACACTATTTTTCGTTTCGGATACAGAGGTTGCCGCCAGGGGCTCCTCCTGTCGGACCGCATGCTCTTGCTCAGGGTTGCGGGCCAGCCAAGTCGCGTAGCAAATACCCGATGATGACTGCTGTCCTTCAAGCCGTTCTTTCAGGAGCCTGGTATTCTCATGAATATCGTTGGTGAGGAACTCCGTGAAGAGGACATCCTGCGATCCAAGCGCGTCAATGAGCGATTGAGTCGTTGCGATGACGCAGTCACCCTCCGCAATATGTCCCGATGCGGAAGAATTACCATGTACGATGCGTGCAGTGCGGGTGCCGCGGTGAAGATATACGGCGCCTGCCCCCATCGTCTTGATGAACAATATATCCCCATGCTGGTAGATGCACGCCATTGAGCTCACCTCTGTCAATCCGCTCCGCTGCAACCCGTAAACAATAAAGCGCTCGAATTCTATGAGATGTTCGAACCGCACATTCGAACATTCCTCAATGAGCGTATCGAGCGTAACGTGGGCTGTGTCATCATGCGGTGTTTCAATGAGGCAGATACATGAACCGCGATGTGAATAAAGCACATCCTTCCCGTCCTCTCCGGTATGTGTGTATCCGGATACGTGAAGTCTGAGTGACATAGTCAAAGCAATGTAAATGTGATAAATGCAAGAACGAATGTCACGACAAGCTGTATGAACGAAATCAGCAAAAATATCCCGCCGTTCACATCCTCGATGGTCGATACCATGACTCTTGTCTGCTTGAGTACGATGATGGCGTAAATTACGTAAATGATGCTGAACACGACCATGAAACTCTTGACGAGAAGATCCTGGATATTTGCCTGGAATAACTGGTCAATGCTCATGGTTACTTTTCCATAATGTTATTAATGAGACGTACGATGTCAGACGGCCGGGGTGCATTGTGAAATTCGATCATCAGTTCGCTCCCGGCCGTCTGAACGAACACATTGCCGAAATTAAACAATGATGCGATATACCCCCCCGTTTTTGATGTAATATCCTCGACCTTGTTGAGCCGCGCTTCCGTCACTTCTTTATATATCACTGCGTGGAAATCGATATCGACGATCCTGACATTCGTGATGATCCCCACATTGAAAAAATATGAGAGAATATGAAACCAGTAATATCCGACGACGAATGCGAGACCGAAAAAATTGATGATGATTACCTGTGAAGGATGAAGGAACCGTCCGAGCGCCAGATTGAGCAGCATCATGAGTATGAGGAGGAACATGCCTTTGAGTATCCAGGGCAGCTGGGTGATCGGGTGGGCGCGCACGATGAGGAGGATCTCCTCGTTGGCGGATTGGAACTCAAACCTGGCATTCTGCGGCCGTACACAAAACGCGTGGCCGAACGTATGGCGTGTTTTGGCGAACTCTTCCATTACCACTATTATAAACTATTTGTTATAATGGGAACTGCCTTGGTTACTTGAGCGGTTTGGTACCACCTCTTCCCATCCCGAACAGAGAAGTGAAACGAACCAGCGCCAATGATACTCACTCCAAAGCGGAGCTGGGGAAAATCGGTCGTAGCCAGGGCTTTTTTTATGACGTCATTTCGCCTCGGTAAATACTACGTTCTTCGGAAGTGTGAAAGCGTTCGGATCCCTTATCGTCATCGGTTTGCAACTGTTGCCGAACTCCGCCGCCTTCTTCTCATCAGTGGCTGATCCTCTGTCATTCTCCGGTAGTGCGGCGAATGATTCGATGTAGGGAAGTATCGTATCGAGCGAAATGCCGCCGCCGAACATTTCATACAGGGAAATATACTGGGAAAAGCCGCACGATTTGGATCCCTTGGCTGCACTTTTTTGCCAGGAATAGATACAGTCACCGTCGAACAATATATTGTTTGCTGCTTTACCGGTGCGGTATTCTGCCCGAACCCGTTTGTTGGATATCACCGCGCTGGCGGATGCAGTCTCGCAGAGGTAACTGCCGTTGAGATCCAATTTTTTGGTAATTGCGGTTTTTTTGGGGGCCGCAGGCTTCGCCTGCGGCTCGTACTTGTTGTTGACCTTGACCTGGCCAATCGTGTTGTTCACCGTACGTTGGGGTGACGGTCCGCCCGATGAATACTTCATGAAAATCGCCACAATAAGGAAAACGATCGGGACAACGATAATATACCGTGAAACTACGTGAAAAAAACCGTCGATTTTCGTGTTTTCTTTGATATTCATCGGTCGGCAAATAATTCCGGCGTTTCTCCCACTTCATTATGACTGGTTTTTTCCGGTAATTCCAGGTCTTTGTCCGAGGAGATGTCTTTGCCCATGATGGCCTCAAGCTCTCCGCGAAGTACCTGATTCGTATCGATGAGGCCTCTGATCGTCTTTTCTTCCCGTGCCCACTTCTTGGTGAACCACCGCTTCTCGACATCGATCTCCTCCTGGCGGGAACGGAATGCTTCCGAAATCGCCTCCACGCGGTTTTTGAATTCCGTACTCTGGATATATTCAAAAAGCGCATCTTTCTTGTCCTCTGTATTGTTCGCGCTGCTGCGGGCGGCCGCGACGTTCAGCAACAATGTGCGCACCGACGTCGCGGCCCCGATGATCGATTCGTAATTGCACACCCAGACTCCCTGGTAATAGCCGAAGTTTTTGATTCCTTCAGGCAGCACGTAGCTCACCAATACCGCCGCATCAGCGTTGACCGCACGTTTGTCGCCCTTGAGTTTCCCCACCCAATCGCCACTCCATGCTTTGGTCCTCTTGGACTCCCATATGATGCTTCCCGCCCGCTTGGCAAAATTGTTGCACACCGTCTGGATCACATCAGCTCCCCGTATCCCCTTGGGAACGGGATCGATCATATCGTTCACGAACGTCGAGCGGAGCATATTCTCAAGATATTCTTCGAGGATCTCGCCCTGTGCCTGCTGTGAGCCCTGGTGCAGTTTGCGCTTCATATCCTCCAGTGCTTTTGCCTGTTCCAAAATTACTTTGTCTTTCTCCAAATTCTTGAGTCTGTTTTCCTCGTCGGCTTTTTGTCGGGCGTCCGCCCTGATTTTTTCTTCCTCTTCCCGGAGTTTTTTCTCCATCTCCAGATTCTTTTCTTCAAGCAGCTGCTGGAGCTGCCGTTGTCGCTTGCTCGCCTCAAGCTGCTCCTCCTGATGGATGCGGTTGCGTTCCCGGAGTTCCTTGATTTCGTTTGCGGAATCCCTGAGCTTGAGCTCCTGTTCCTGTAGTATCTTCTTGCGGAGCTCCTCTTCCTTCTTGGATGCGTATTCTGACTTGAATTCCTCCAACTGTCTATGTGCTTGCTCCTCCATCTCTTTGCGTTTCGCATCGAGCTGATGCGTGAATACCTCGTCGGGGGAAAACGACTTGCGGCAATGCGGACAGACTATTGTATCGTTCATATGGAAGTAAACCATTGTAACATGCGCATGTTCAGAATATTCGGCAACGCGCGTATAATGAGAGGACTATGCCGCTTCGCCGAAAAATAATTGCCGGTGCGATTGCAGTACACACCGCGTTCCTGATACCGTTCGTCGTTGCACTATTGTTAACCGGCGTCGTGTATTATGACGTGTCCAAACTCCGTTTCGGAAGTCATGGATTGGCGGTGCGCGCGGCGGCGGTCCTGAACACCGCCGCGCGAATCATGTACTTTCCGGCCAAACCGCTCTTCATGCTCCTTCACGTCGATCCGTATATATCGCGCGGTTTGCATGCAGGGGAACTCGCGGGTTCGATCGGCGGCCGGATCGATAGGATTGGGTACGCCGCCGCACGGATTGCTCCGCTCATACTCTCAAAGGATGTGACACAAGAACAACTGCTTGAGGCCGACCGGGCCGTGGATACGATGAAATCGGAAACAGCATACCTGTCGCGGGATATGGCGCTCTTTGCCGACGCCGCCCCGTTTGATACCGTCCGCATGTACAGTTCAATCACGAAGCAGGGTGCCGAGGCAGTAAATAGTTTGGATCTCCTTCTTGGGAGAAGCAAAGAACAGCGCCTGGTCGTCTTCTTCCTGAATAATAGAGAGTTGAGGCCGGGGGGAGGATTCATCGGATCGCTTGCATTCATCACGATGAGGAATTATTCGGTGCAGGAGCTTCGCGTGGAAGATGTGTATGAAATCGATGGTCAGATCACATCGCATTCCCCTCCCCATCCTGCAGTCGCCAAATATCTGGAGGTCCCCCATCTGTTCCTCCGTGATTCCAACTTCTCCCCGGACTTTGCGATGAACGTGCAAACGGCGGAAAAACTCATGAAAGAAACCGGACGTCTCGACGGTATAAACGGCGCTGTCGGCATCACTACGACAGCGATCGAGAACATACTCGGTGTACTGGGCACAGTCCCTGTTCCCGACTTCGACCAGACCGTCTCGAAAGATAATTTTTATATTGTCACGCAATCGGCCGTGGAGCAAAACTTCTTCCCCGGATCGATACAGAAACGGAGCTTCCTCTCATCGCTCATGAGGAGTATACTCCTTGCGTTCGAATCCGCGGACAAGAAAGCTCTTGCCCGGTCGCTCATCGCGGATCTTGACAGGAAGAATATCGTTGCGTACAGCAGACTGAAACCGGTGGAGAATCTGCTTGTGCAAAACGGCTGGGCCGGCGCGCTCACTGCGCCGGTTGACGATTATCTCTATCCCGTGGAGGCGAATGTCGGCGCCAACAAAGCCAATTATTTCGTTCGCAGAGAGATGAAGTACAATGCGGATTATTCAACCGGACACGATAACACGCACGAGTTCACAGTCCTGTGGCGTAATGAATCTCCCGGCGATTCATTCCTCGCCGGCACATACAAAAACTATTTCCAGCTGTATGTGCCGGCCGCTGCCGACGTGAAGGAAGTCTCGCTCAACGGCACGCTCTATACCAATATCAGCGAATCGGTCTCCGCACCGTACCGGATCATCGGTGCATATGTCGAGATACCACCCGGCGCCAGCCGCACACTGTCAATCACCTATACCACATCAGCAGATACCGGCAAAACGCCTTACTCCCTCGTCGTACAAAAGCAGACCGGCGCACAGAATAGTGACATTCAGTTCTCTGTCATGCATCCGTCAATGCAGAAACTCTTTTCCGTCCGCAAATCTCTTGAGAAGGATTTGACGATTACTTTTCCGTGATTTCTACGGATGTGATTTTGACAGGAGTGACGGGTGTGGAGGATTCTCCCATCCCGCTCGCCGTAACCGGTGCAGTCGCAATGGTGTCTACCGCCTCTATCCCTTCGATGACTGTACCGAAAATTGTATAATCGGGCGAAAGATCATAATCCTGGTGCATGATGAAAAACTGACTGCCGTTCGTATCCGGTCCCGCATTCGCCATCGCGAGCGTACCGCGGCTATATGTACCTTCAAACGGCTCGTCGTCAAAACGGTATCCCGGTCCACCGCGGCCCGTACCGGTAGGATCGCCTCCCTGGATCATGAATCCCTTGATCGTCCGGTGAAATACCGTACCGTCATAAAATTTCTTTCGTGCAAGAGTCACGAAATTGTTCACCGTAATTGGTGTTTGCTTGGCATTCAGAGAAACGACAATATCGCCTTTTTCGGTGTGAAGCGTTGCGGTGTATGACTTGGCGGGATCGATCGTCATTTTCGGTGCGGTTGCCATAGGTTCTTCTGTCGGTTGAAGTTCAATGTTTGATTCGGTTTGTCCAACAGCATCCTGCGGCTGAGAATCATTCGTCTGTTTCTGTGACATCCTGATCTGCTCTGCCGCAATAAGAACGATGACCAAACCGAGTATGATCAAAATAATTCGTTTGAGCATACCGGAATATTATAGACGGTCTTCCGGCAAAATCATACTGATTTTGCCGGCGTCATCCGGGGCGGTGACGGGCACGAACCCGAATCCCGTATATGCCCGCACCGCCGCAACATTCCTCTGCGACACTTTGAGCCACACGCGGCGCGTATGATACTTCCTGAACGCATGGTTCATAAACCATCGCGCCAGACGTTTGCCGCGTGCACGGGAATACAGTCTTATCGCAAACGTATCCTTGTAAGCCTTCGGATCAAACGGCACAATGAACGTGTCTTCCGGTATGTCCATCTTCTCAAACCAGATGAGGCCGAGAAGTTCCTGAGAGGCGTCGGTGAGCGTAAATATCGCCGACGCCCGCCTCTCCCACCCGTCAATCGCCTCCCTGTCGGTGAAGCGTGTCGCATCACGGGTGAACCGGATGACCGAATCGTCGTTTTTCACGTGATGAAGGAGATGGCTTCTCTGGAGATCGCTGATTCCGCTCTCTATTTTGAAGTGATGTATATCGGTATGCATAAAAGCGATCTTTCGTAATTTCTGTTTTTCAAAATATTTCTGATGGTAGTCTTCCGCCTGATAAAACGTGTCGATAGGTCGGATTCTTGATTGTCCCGCCGGTGTATCCGACTCGCGTCGAGATGACGCCGGGCAATGTACGGAATGTATCTTCGACACCCCAGAAACACCCCGCCGCAAATGTTGCAGTTTCTGTCTTCATCGACGCTTCAAGAATTCTTTGTAAAGTCCTTCGATCATCTGATCCGCGGTTTCATATTGGAGAAAGGTAGTGGATAATTTATCGAGCGAACGCGAAGACAGCATTCCTTTCTTATGTATATAAATAATGGGCACCTGGAAAATATCCGCCCATCCCAACTCGATGCCCTGTCCTGTTGAACGGTACGATACTTCCGCAACAAGCACATTGCTTTGTTTAATATGATCTTTCGTGATACGCTGAATACCGTTTTCAAGAGGTAAGAATAAATCGAACTCGGTATTGAGCCGCGAAGCACGAAGCGGTTTATACAACTCATTCTGGTAGTCATATGCGGTTGAATGAGCGATGAAGATTTTCATGTCCGGATTATACCCGATTTCGGACAGATAATTTGTAATACATCACTTTGACGGTTTCGGTCACAACAAAATAGCACGCAACAACAGTGAGGATGAGCGTAATCCGTTGGATGGAATACTGTTCGAACTGGAAGAGTTCACGGGTGACCGGTATCTGTGGCAGCGCAAGTGTTGCGATAAATGCCGCGGCAGTGAGGACTATCAGGATGACGGAAGGAGGTTTAGAGAACAAGAAAAATCGCCTGGTCCTGATGGAGAACAGGAACAGAAGCTCCGTGAGGATACTCCCTACGAACCAGCTTGTCTGAAGAGTCTGAGCTCCTGAACGGTAGAATAATCCGAAAAAGATGAAATCAAAAACGGTGCTGACGATCCCCAGGAAGATTGATATTGATGCGAATCTTCTCAGGTCATATTTCTCCGGTTTCCTGATATCCCGCTGGTCGACGGAATCGGTCGCGACTGCCATCATCGGGAAATCCGAAAGCAGGTTGAGCAGCAGTATCTGGAGCGGGAGCATCGGAAGAAACGGTATGAAAAACGAAGATATTGCAACGGCAAAAAAATTGCCGAAATTGGAAGAGAGGGTCGCGAGGATATACTTGCCCGTATTGGCAAATACCGAGCGACCCTCCCGTACGCCGTCGATGATGACCTTGAGACTCTTGTCGAGAAGGACTATATCGGATGCCTCTTTCGCGATATCCGACGCACCCTGGACGGCGAGGGCGACGTTGGCGATCTTGAGCGCACCCGCGTCATTGATGCCCTCGCCGAGGAAGCCGACCCGCGCGCGTTTCTGCAGCGCTTCGATGATGGCATACTTCTGCTGCGGTGAAACGCGCGCAAACACATGATATCTGCGCGCCGCATCTTCGCGGTCTGCATCGCTCATCGCTTCGAACTCCTGCCCCGTCAGCACATGCTCGCGGGACCGGATGAGATCAATCTGGCGGGCGATGAAACCCGCGACTTCCCGGCTGTCCCCGGTGATCACCTTGACTTGCACTCCAAGCCGCTCCGCCTGTTGTACGGCTTCGCGTGCGCTTTCTTTCAGCGGATCTTCAAAGGACAGGAGTCCCTTGAATTCCATATTTTTCTCATGGGAAAGAAGATTGTTTGCTGCCGTGGCGGACACTTGTTTGGACGCCACGGCAAGGATCCTTCTTCCCTGGTGTCCCTTCGACTTGATCCAATCCAACACCGTCTTTTTGTCAGAAGGTGCGAGGGAGCACAGTCTGCAGATTTCCTCGGGCGCGCCGCGAACGATCAATATATACTTACCGTCGGCGCGCACCAGACCTGTCGTCCGTTTGCGGACCGGATCGAAGGGGATCTCTGCGACGAAACGGTACGACTTACTATCTTTTTTCTGTTCTTCCGTAAGTGCGTGATAAATCGCCGTTTCGAATGCGTTGTTTTGCTGATTCCTCTCCGTATGGTCATGTGATGCGGCCAGATATGCATACAAGGCCCCATCACCGCCTTGAGAGGGATATTGTTCGTCAACAGTCAGGTTGTTTTGGGTCAACGTGCCCGTCTTGTCGCTGCAGAGGATCTCCATGCTTCCCAGATCTTCGATAGCGGAGAGCCGCTTCACGACGACCTTCTGGCGGGCGAGCTTGAGCGCTCCCAGCGATAGCGAAAACGTGATCACGACAGGCAACCCTTCCGGTATCACGCTGACTGCGAGAGCAATTGCAAACAAGAGGAACGTCACGATTGACTTGTCCGGATGGAAGACAGCATTCGCGATCAATAGCAATATGAGTGCGGAGGTTACCATGACCAGGACAAACATGCTAAACTGCGCAATCTCTCTCTCGAATCCGCTCGCCTTCCTCGTGCTGGACGATAGAAGGGCGGTCTTCCCGTACTCGGTAGCATTGCCTGTTGCGGTCACGACTGCAGTGCCGTGACCGCCCGCAACGATCGAACCGGAGAAGCCCATATTCTTCGCTTCATAGATCTCCTTGAGCGGAGTGCTGATAGGTTCGTGCGTTTTCTCCACCGGTGCCGATTCACCGGTCAGGACCGATTCGTCGATGACGAGATTGTACGATTCAAGGAACCGGACGTCGGCAGGCACTTTGTCCCCCGGCACCAGTGTAATAATATCGCCGGGAACAAGGTGCTCGATATCCAAAGATTCTTCTTTTCCCTCCCGGTACGTACGGACTGATGTCACGAGGTATTTATTGAGGAGCTTGACAGTCTGCTCCGAACGGTATTCCTGATAAAAACCAAGCGCGGTATTGATCGCAACGAAGAGCAGTATGATGACACCGTCGATTCGTTCGCCAAGTGCCATCGAGAGGATGGCGGCGCCGATGAGCAAGTATACGAATGGTGACGTGAATTGGCGCCGCAGTATGTCCTGCCAGTTGTTCGCGTGGGAAACAATCCTGTTTTCCCCGTATAGTGCGAGTCGCTCGGCAACCTCCGCTTTCGTAAGTCCCTCGCGCGCGGTATGAAGCCGCACCAATACCTCCTTCGCGGTCAGACCGGCATACTCAAAAAGACCCATGAACTACATGATATCAGAAGCATCACCGCACTATCGAGCCGCTTTTGACCCGTTTCTCCGGATGAAGCAATACCGGCGCTCCGTCTTCGTCTGCGGCCAGCATCATGCCTTCGCTCACTTCGCCGCGCATCCTGCGCGGCTCAAGATTGATGAGCACCGGGACTTGTGTGCCGACAAGCGATTGGGGATCGCCGATGAACTCGGCGATCCCCGCGAGTATCTGCCGCTGATGGTCGCCCATATCAAATATGATCTTCAGAAGTTTGTCCGCACCCTCGATACGGCTTACGGACAGTACTGTCCCTATCCGGATGTCGAGTTTCTTGAAATCGTCGAATGTGATCATGTCATTTCACCGTGACGCTCTTGGCGAGATTGCGCGGTTTATCCGGGTCAAGGCCCTTGAGTGTTGCCAGATAATACCCTAATAACTGAGCTATGACAACATTGGGTATGATCGTCGCGTCGTTGCAATCGGCAATATGGATGTAATGGTCGTACACGTCGTTGTTGATCGATGATACGCCGATCACGGTCGCGCCGCGCGCTTTCACTTCGTGCGCGGCGCTCAACGTATCTTCGTATGTTTCGTCATGCGGATTGAAGAGCAGTACCGGCGTCCCTTTCTCAATCAGCGCAATCGGGCCGTGCTTGAGCTCTCCACACGCATACCCCTCCGCATGGATGTAGGAAACTTCTTTCATTTTCAGCGCAGACTCCAGCGCGGCGCTGTATGAGACTCCTCTCCCAAGGACAAAAATATTTTCCGCTTTCACGATCTGTTTTGCTATTGTGTTTATTCCTCGTTTTTCACCGATGAGACGCTCCGTTTCGCGGATTGCGCTGTGTAGTTGTGCAATACCGGCGGGCAGGCTCCCTGCAAGACTGTGTGCGAGCATATACAACAGCGCAATCTTGGCAGTATATGCTTTGGTCGACGCGACGGCTTTTTCCGGTCCCGCATGAAGCAGAAGTGATTTGTCCGCAAGCCGGTACAACGTCGACCCTTGTGCGTTGGTGATCGCGAGCACTTTCGCATGTTTGTCTTTGACCTTCTGGATCGTGGATATGATATCTATCGTTTCACCGGACTGAGACAGCGCGACCACCAACGAAGTTTTTTTAATGAAATCGACAAGATATGAAAACTCCGAACCGATCCCGAAGTTCACATGCCGTTTGGCGATCTTGGAGAACAAATACGTGCCAGCTAGACATGCGTACGCTGCGGTCCCGCATCCGATGAAATAGGTGCCGTATGACGCCTTGATGAGCTTCGCGTATTCTTCGATTGATTCGCCATACTCCGCAATTAATCCTTCCAGCACGCGGGGCTGTTCGTGAATCTCTTTGATCATGAAGTGCTTGTACGACCCCAGCCCCGCGTCAGAGGAAGTGAACTCAAACGGTATGAACCGAGGTTTTTTCTTCTTCCCCCTTGTATCAAACAATGTGTACCCGCGGGTATCCAGTGCGAGCATCTCCCCGTCTTCCAGATAATATGCGCTGTCCGTGAGACCGATCAGTGCAGAAGAATCGGACGCAACATACGAAGCTTCGTTCGCCGTACCGAACACGATCGGAGAGCTGTTTTTATACACATATAACACATCACTCCGGGGAATATACACAATGATCGCGCTCAAGCCGGTGATCTGACCGACGGCATGCATCACCGCGCGGTGAATGTCTGATGAGTCCTTCAGCGATTCTTCCACAAGATGTGCAAACACCTCCGTGTCCGTCTCGGACTTGAATGTGTGTCCCTTGGCAACCAGAGATTTTTTCAGCCCCTGGAAATTTTCGATGATGCCGTTGTGTACTACGACTACATCACCCGTACAGTCCGTGTGAGGGTGGGCATTTGATTTCGTCACACCGCCGTGGGTCGCCCACCGGGTGTGACCGATTCCGCTTGTGGATCGAACTGCGGGCAGTTTGGCATCACCGATCTTACCGACGTGTTTCTCCAGATATACTCCTTTTCCTTCTTTCACCGCGACGCCCCATGAATCGTATCCGCGATACTCAAGAGTCTTCAATCCTTTGAGGACCAGAGACGACACATCCATGGAAACACCCACATATCCGAAAATACCGCACATAGTGGACTACATTATAGTACGGCAAGAGGTATTTTACTTGCCCTCAACTGCCGTGAATTTGTAGAGGACTCCCGCTATACCCCCGCCGATGAGCGGGCCGGCGATATAGAGCCACATGTGTTCCATGTTGAGTTCGCTAAGATTGTACAGCATCGGCCCAAGCCCGACGGCGGGATTGAACGCGCCGCCGGAGATGGAGCCGCCGGCGGTCGCAGCTACGAATACGGTAGCTCCGATGGCGACTCCGTAATAACTATTGTTCTTGACGACGGTCGAAACCGCCGTATTGAGGACGACGTATGCAAGAACAAACGTGAAGATCGCTTCCACCAGATATGCCGACGCAAGCGATGCATCCGGACCGGGGGCGGCAACGAATATCATGCCGGTCAGATGTCGATATAAAAATGCGGCGGTGAATGCGCCTGCGAGCTGTGCAAAAACGTAAAAAAGTGCGTGAAGCGGCGTAATCGCTTTATTCATAAGACATGCGAACGTAACGGCGGGATTGTAGTGAGCCCCGGAAATATATCCGCCCATATAGACCATTACCATGAGAGCGGTGCCAATGGCAAGCGGATTGCCGGTCAGCGCAATAGTCAACACGAGGAAAAACGTACCGATGTATTCAATGATGTAATTTTTCATACCTTGAGAGTAATACCGAAGCATGTTGTTGTCAAGAGATCATTCTGATACAATGGTGGCTTCTTCATGATAAAAAAATCCGTGAAAATATATGTTTCAGGTTCGCTTGCGTATGACGAAATCATGGATTTCCCCGATGAGTTCAAGAAATTTTTCCAGCCGGAAAAACTGCACCAGATAAATGTGTCATTCGTCGTTGACAGACTGGAGAAACAGCTGGGCGGAACAGCTACCAACATTGCGTACAATGCATCATTGTTCGTGAAAAAAAATATCATGGTGCATGGTGCGGTGGGTAAGGATCATAGCGCGCTCACATCTTTTTTCAGAGCGCGCCGCATTGACACACGTCTCATTCATACGGACAAAAAACTTTTCACATCGACCGGGAAAGTCATCACGGACAGATCCGACAATCAGATCTGGGGATTTTACTACGGAGCAGCACAGACGGCAGGAAATACACTGCTGCCCAAAACCGTGTCAAGGAATGATATTGTTGTGATTTCTGCGAATCACATCAACGGATTCCTTGCTATTCAACAACAGGCGATTGCACAAAACTTTACATACCTATACGACCCCGGCATGGCGCTCACCTGGATCGATGACGCCAATCTGGAGAGAGGTATCAACGGTGCGACATGGATCGTAGGGAATGATTATGAAATAAGTTCGATCATGAAACGTCTCAAAACGACAGAAAAGAAATTGATCGCCGGCGGGAAAATTCTCATCACAACATTGGGAGAAAAAGGCGTTACGTATCGGGACGGGAAACAAACGATTGCCGTTACCGGTTTCAAAACGAACAAAGTCGTTGACCCGACAGGAGCCGGCGACGCATGGCGCGGCGGATTCGTCGCCGGCCTGGCGCAAAACAAAACGATCGAATTGTGTCTCAAACAAGGGAATGCTGTTGCGAGCTTTGCAGTTGAGTCTTATGGAACGGTGAACCATAAGCCGACTATTACCCAAGTCACACGCCGAATGCAAGCATTGCGTTCGACCATTATCAGTTCGTAATATCATTCGAATATGAAATACGACGTGAAAGATCTCAAACTGGCGGCGGCCGGCAAGAAACGCATCGAGTGGGCCGGCCGTGACATGCCCGTGTTAGGAATTATTCAGGAGCGGTTCGCGAAGGACAAACCGCTCAAAGGAGTGACGCTCGCCGCGTGCCTCCATGTCACGTCCGAGACGGCAAACCTCGCCATAACGCTCAAGAAAGGCGGCGCAAATGTATACCTCTGTGCGAGCAATCCGCTCTCTACCAACGACGAAGTTGCCGCGAGTCTCGTCAAAGACTATGGAATCGCGACATTCGCAATCAAAGGGGAAGATAACAAAACATATTACAATCACCTCAATGCGGTGCTGGACCAGAAACCGAATCAGACGATGGATGACGGTGCGGATCTCGTAAGCCTCATGCATGATACGCGCCGCGATCTCCTCTCCTTGATCGTCGGATCGACGGAGGAGACGCGCACCGGCGTGATCCGTCTTGAGGCTATGGAGCATGACGGTGCGCTTAAACTCCCCGTACTTGCCGTCAATGACAATATGACGAAACATCTTTTTGACAACCGGTACGGGACCGGACAGTCCACAATCGACGCTATCATCAGATCGACGAATATCCTCCTTGCCGGCAAGCAGTTCGTTGTCGCAGGATACGGATGGTGCGGCCGCGGTGTCGCGATGAGGGCGCGCGGTATGGGTGCGCGTGTCATCGTGTGTGAGGTAGACCCCATCCGCGCACTGGAAGCCCGCATGGACGGCTATGACGTGATGCCGCTTCTTGACGCCGTCGCGATTGCAGACGTCATCCTCTCCGTCACGGGGAACAAATTCGTGATCGACAGAGAACACATCAGGAAAGCCAAAAACGGCGCGATCCTTGCACAGTCGGGTCACTTCGACGTCGAGATCAACAAGGATGCGCTGAAATCACTGAGCAGCACAGTGCGCAACGTGAGACCATTCGTGGACGAATATACAATCGGCAAGAAGAAACTGTATCTTCTTGCCGAAGGGCGGCTCGTGAACCTCGCCGCCGCCGACGGACATCCCGCCTCGGTCATGGACATGAGCTTCGCCGGTCAGGCTCTCGCGTCAGAGTACATGTGGAACAAACGGGGAACGCTTGAGAACAAGGTGTATACCCTCCCCCTGGAACTTGATGAACAGATCGCGCGGCTCAAACTGGAAGCGGAGGGTGTGTCGATTGATTCAATGAGCAGGGTTCAGAAGAAATACATGTCCACCTGGCAGGAGGGTACCTAATCACTGCCGGGATACCTGCAGCATCGACCGGAGTATCGTCAGATATGTGTCGTAGTAAATATAGATAAGTATCGAGTTGATGAATAACAGACCGGGGAAAATGAACGACTTCTCCACGATTCCTCCCGTCTTGAGACGGAGTGCACGGAGCGGCGGGAAACCGAACCGCCACGGCACCGGGAACAGATACGGCACCCCATCACGGGAAATCGTATCCATCACGAGATGGGAGACGAATCCTATCATGAACGCCCACCACACGGCATCCATGTCGACAAGCAGCACATCGTGAAGACGGGTGAGGATGAACTTCACGAGGAATCCGAACAGGAATACACCGAGTATGGAGTGAGATATCGCACGGTGACCGCCGAAAAACGGAGACAGCAATTTGCCGATGACCGTCCCCGCCGGGAGTCTGCGGTAGAGATGCGCGGTAGACTGATCAATATCGGGCATGAGCCCGCCGATCCCGCATGCGACATAGGCCGCGACGCCGGTTGCGAGCGTCGCGGCCGGCACATGTTGCGTCGCTACGATGAAATTGAGCGCAGTCACCGCAGCTAGATCGTGAGTCCGTCCCGTCATATATTTCCTGAAGTAACACTGTACTTTACCGCAGCCGCGGCAAAGTACAGTACAATATACACGATGAAAAAAATATACACATATGAATCACCTCTTGGGACGATTGTCATATCAACGGACGACGGTACCATCACAGGTGCGGATTTCGGAAAACTAAATAAAAGTTACGCTGAAAATACATCCCCACTCCCTTCATCTCTTAAAAAACAGCTCGATGACTATTTCGCGGGGAAACGAGTACGATTCTCGTTCCGATACTCGATGGACTCTTCTCCATTCCGAAAAAAAGTATATGAGGCAATGAAGAAAATCCCGTACGGTAAGACCATAAGTTACCGGGATCTTGCTACACAAGCGGGATCTCCCCGTGCAGTGCGCGCAGCCGCAAGCGCCTGCGCGCACAATCCCATCGTCCTCTTCATCCCCTGCCATCGTGTGATCGGATCAGACGGCTCACTTCACGGATACTCTGCAGGACTCTGGCGCAAGAAATGGTTACTTGATAAAGAAGCTGGCAAAAAACAATAGTGACGCCGCCAGCACGACGGAGAACGCGATCCACACGAGTAGCTTAGAAAATACACCGCTTCTATAGTGCCCCATTATTTCCTTGCTGGATGATATTCGTGCGATGAGGAACAAGAGCGGCACGGACACAATACCGTTGATCATCGCTGTATAGAGGAGCATCTTGATCGGATCCACACCGATGAAATTGATGAAGAGTCCGACACACGTCGAGAGAACGATAATTGCATAAAATCCCCTGGCGCGCATCACACGGTAATTCATACTTGCGCGCCAGTGAAACGCCTCCGACACCGCATAGGACGCCGAACCCGACAGGACGGAGACTGACAGCATCCCGAGTCCGACGACACCAGTCGCGAATATGAGTTTCGCCAGGAATCCTGCATTCGCAAATGACGAGACAAGCGGTTCCAGTGCGCGCGCTGCATCAGCGGCGGTGCCAATATTCGTAATACCATGTGAGTGAAGCACCGCCGCGGATACGAGCATGATGCTCCAAGCAGTAATCTGTGAGAATAGCATACCAAGTGCGTTGTCCCACCGCATCATTCTAATATACGGCCATGTGATATGCGGTTTGTCATGAATGATAAGATGTTTCTCCCGCTCTTCCTCCACTTCCTCCGCTGCTTCCCAGAAAAACATATAGGGCGATATCGTCGTACCGAGGAGTCCTACGATGACGAACAAGAATTCCGTCGAGAACTCAAACGACGGGAACAGCGTCGCGCGCAGCACCGCCCCCCAGTCTATCGGTACCAGCATGAGCGTAAACGGATAGCACAACAGCGTTAGGGAAAACCACTTAAGCACATGTGCATATTTTTTGTACGAAGTCAGAAGCTGTATGCCGAGGATGAGCCCCGTGTAAAAAAGCAGGAGCAGCCACGCGGGCAATGGCAACACTAGCTGTGTCACTTCCGCCATTGCCCCGATATCCGCACCGATGTTGATCGTGTTCGCGACCGTCACGAGCATCACGACGGTGTAGAGCACTTCCCTGCGGTAGTGTCTCCTGACCGCACCGGACAGCCCCCTCCCCGTCACAATGCCGATCCGCGCACACGCTTCCTGCACCGCGGTCATGAGGGGAAGGAAGAAAAAACCCGTCCAGAGCGACTTCAGGCCGAATGCGGCACCGGCTTGCGAATAAGTCGCGATTCCGGACGGATCGTCGTCTGCGGCTCCCGTGATGAGTCCCGGGCCAAGGAGCCGCAGGAGCTTGTGTGCTTTTTTCTGGAAATATCGGAAGCTCAACATGTATATTTAGTATACTGAATCTATGTCCAAGAACTTATACCGTAACATCCTCATATTCATTGTGGTGATATGGCTGCTTGGGATCATCCGCTTCCCCTTCCTGACACAGCCGATTTCGACGATATTCGGGAGCCCGTTCTCCCTCCAGCAGATCATCGTATTCGTTCTTGCGATCTGGGCGATCAACTATCTCCCGTCACCGTTCCAGCAGATCGCATTCGTCCTATTGTTCGTATGGGTCCTGTCGATACTCGGTATATTCGGCATTTTCGGATGGCTCGGCAATTTTCTCCTGGCGATCTTCATCATCTGGCTTATATTATCGTTTCTCGTAGGGTAAAATATCGTCGCTATGGTGGACCATTTCGACTCGACTCCGCTTGCAATCATTGATGTAGAGACAACGGGACTCAACCCGCGCTTCGAACGCGTCATCGAGATCGGTATACTGAGAGTCGAGAACGGCAAAGTCAGGAAAACTCTGAACACGCTCATCAATCCCGTCACCTATATCCCCCCGTTCATCACGGAAATGACCGGTATCTCAAACGATGATATCGAAGATGCGCCGACATTTTATGACAGATACAGAGAAATTTTCAGCATGCTCGACGGCGCTCTCTTCGTCGCCCACAACGTACACTTCGACTACTCGTTCATCCGCGCCGAGTTCGACCGCGTCGGCCAGTGCTTCGAAGCACCAACTCTCTGCACCGCCCGCCTCTCCCGCCGTATTTTCCCCGAACACCGCAGTCACAGCCTGAGCGCGCTCATCGAGCGCTACGGATTCCCGTGCAAGAGGCGGCATCGCGCATACGACGATGCCGCCGTCCTCCACAAATTCCTGAGGATGCTCGGCCGCAAGAAACACTCCGATGCGGCCTCGCACGCCATCAAATCATCCATCCCTCACCTATGAAATACCACACGGGTCTCGTCATCGGCCGGTTCCAGCCCCTCCACTACGGACACATCTATCTGATCCGCCAGGCGCTGCTCCACACCAACACCATCATCATCGCGATCGGCAGCGCCAACATCACCAACGACGACAATCCCTTCACCTACGAACAGAGGGCACACATGATCCGTCGCATGACACAAAAGGAAAACATCGTCGGAAGGGTCAAGAAAATCATCCCTTCCGACGACACCGCCGATGACAGCGAATGGCTGGCCGACACCATCAGTCACACCGGCCCCATCGACGCCGTCATCGGCAACAACAATTGGGTTAACACAATTTTCAAATCCGCCAACATCCCGGTGATCCGTATCCCGTTTTACAAACGCGAAATTTATGAAGGCAAGAAGATCCGCACGAAAATGCGTGCGAACGACGACTGGAAGACGCACATTCCCCTCTACCTCCACAAAGACATAGAAGCGTACATGAAGTCATGGTGATTCATCATGGGTTGGATTTCAGGCATGTTTGATCTATAATTTCATTTGCACATTTATAATTATCCCCTGTAGCTCAACGGTAGAGCAGGAAGCTGTCAATTGGCAGCCGCTTGTCGCAAGATGAGACGGAAAATAGGGTGAATTGCGGGAAACCTAAATGATTTTAGTATCACATGGTAATCCGCAGCCAAGCCCCGCCACGGCGGGGAGGGTTCAGAGACTAGGTGAATACACCCTAGAGCGCCCTACTCCCGCTTAATGCGGGATGATGATATAGTCCATGCCTTTATGAAAATAAAGGGCAACATGTAACTTCAAGGTTCGAGGTTCGAATCCTCGCGGGGGAGCC
>CAZLQR010000004.1:0-59636 GCA_964561915.1 uncultured Gammaproteobacteria bacterium
CCGTAGCGCCTTGCGGACCAGTCGGGCCCGTGGTTCCGGTAGTACCCTGGGGACCAGTGGGGCCAGTTGTCCCAGTTGTGCCTTGTGGTCCGGTCGGACCGGTTGTCCCGGTAGCACCTTGCGGTCCCGTAGGTCCTGCAATGCCAGTGGTACCTTGTGCGCCGGTTGGACCCGTGAGTCCGGTGGCTCCGGTCGGACCGGTGGTGCCCGTGGCACCTTGTGGCCCCGTAGGTCCAGCAGCACCCGTAGTGCCCTGTGCACCAGTTGGACCCGTAGTTCCGGTAGCACCCTGTGGACCCGTAGGACCGGCTGCACCGGTGGTACCTTGTGCACCAGTTGGACCAGTTGTTCCTGCAACACCTTGTGGCCCAGTAGGTCCTGCGGCACCCGTGGTACCTACTGCTCCCGTTGGACCCAATGCTCCGGTGGGGCCAGTTGTTCCTGTGGCACCCTGTGGACCCGTAGGGCCGGCAGCACCGGTGGTGCCCTGTGCACCGGTTGGACCTGTTGTTCCCGTAGCACCTTGTGGCCCTGTGGGACCCGCAGCGCCCGTCGTGCCCTGTGCTCCAGTTGGACCCGTGAGTCCAGTCGGTCCGGTTGGGCCCGTGGTCCCTGTGGCTCCTTGCGGTCCAGTCGGTCCACCAGAAGGTCCAGTCGGACCTACAATGCCACTGGGTCCCGTGGGCCCGTCTATTCCAGAGGACCCGGTTGGGCCAATTTGTCCTCCCGGGCCGGTAGGACCCGTAAAGCCCTGCACATTGCCGCCCGCCACTTCAAGAAAATCAAAGCGACCCAAGGTCCCCGTGATTTGGCCAGCGGTGAGCGATCTGACACTGGCATTGCGTTGCACCGCAAAGTTCGTGTACGAGTAGTCACGCTCCACGCACCCAAACGCACCATTCATGCGTGATTTCTTTCTTTCCGATGAAAATAATTGCGTTGAGAAGTACATTGCACAAGTTTGTGTGTGTCACAAGAAGCAGGCATGTCGCTGAGTTTAGGGGCCGACGATGGGAAGACGGTCGACAGTGCGTTGCAGGAAGAGTGGCGCGCCTGGCGGCAAAAACGCTCCCTGTCTCGGCACGTTGCAGACGTGGCGCGCCAATGGCAAAGCCTACGCCTCAACTTGCCCGCTCCAACAGAGGCTGACGCAACGCCCCGTGTGATTTTGCACATCATGCAGCGTAACGAAAGTGACCAACTGGAGCGGTGCTTGCGCACGGCACTTTCCGTGGTCGATGGAGTCTGCGTGGCCACCACGTACGGCACTGACGCCGAGTTGAAACGGGATGCCAGTTGGGATGTGTTGCAACGCCTGGTGCCTGAAACTCTGCCGTTGGATGTCAGCGTGAACCAGTGGCAAAACTTTGGACACAATCGAACCCTGGGGTTGGAACACGCGCGACGTGCTGTGTCCCACTGGGGCTGGGACTTGAGGCGCACCTTTTTCTTGTTGATGGATGCAGACATGGTGCTTAAAGTTGAGTCCACGCTGGACAAAGCCACGCTCTGCCATCCGGAATATGCACTCAAGCAGTGCAATGCCGATTTGGTGTACTGGAACACGCGCTTGATTCAGGCCAGTGCGCCCTTTGTGGCAGTAGGGCCCACTCACGAATATTACGAATGCCCAGATGTAGTGAAAACACCAGCCACGCGCATGGAATGCTGGACCGTGTTTGACTGCAACGATGGTTCCAACCGTGGTCAAAAGTTCGACCGTGATGAGGCCTTGCTCCGCATGCATCTGCAACTCCATCCGCACGATGGCCGCAGTTGGTTTTACTTGGGTGAGGTGCTGCGGTACCGATGCAAAACCCAGGCTGACTTGCACGGCGCCATCGAATGCTACCAACGCCATGCCCAAGAAAAGGCCTATGAAGAGGAGCATTGGTATGGTGTCTACGCCACGGCACGCTGCTACGATGCCTTGGAGGACAGTGCCCATGCCTTGCAATTTTACTTGCGTGCGTACAACCGAAGGCCCCACCGTGCCGAGCCATTGGTTCATGCCGCGGCGCGGTTGCGCATGGATGGCCAACACCACGCCGCCATGTTGCTGTTGGACCAAGCCCAAACACTACGTGTGCCAGCCAACGACATTTTGTTCATTGAGGAAGGCGCGTACGGCTGTCTCATCGACTACAATGTGTCGCTCAGTGCGTACTACGTCGGCCAACAACAACGTGCGTTTCGCGCTCTGGATCGAGCCCTGCAATGCACCCGCCTGCCTCGAGCCCTGCGCGACACACTGGTGGCCAACACCGGGTTTTTTATTCATGCACTGCCGGGCTTGCAGCGGTCACAAGTCATTCAACCCACCGCCATGGCCGTCTACCAGCGTGCCTGCAACCCGTCGTTGGTTCGCCACACAGATGGTACACTCATTGTGTTGTGTCGCCTGGTGAATTACGTGCACCGCGGTGCGCGGAACTACCATGTTCGCGAGCATTCGCCGGAACCCCGTCTGGTGTCCGATCTGGTTTTGCTGCACCTTGATCGTCTCGGCCATCCGATACAAGAACAAACCGTGTGGCACGTCCGCCCAGGCCAAAGGTACGCTGGACCGCATCACGACACAGCCACCATTCGTGGTCTCGAAGACGGACGACTCATACGCCATCCCTCCGGCGCCCTCGAATTTCTCGCCACCTCGTTGGAAGAAACGGCCACGCATTTGCCACGCATGGTTCGCGTGCGGCTCAACGCAGACACGGCCGAGTGCTCCGAAGTTCAATTGCTCCAGGGCCACCACGACGACGTGTGCCAAAAGAATTGGTTGCCGTGGGTGGATACAAAACACGGTGGCTTGCATGTGGCGTATGGCTACTCGCCGTGGACCATGCTGCGGGTCGGCGACGACGGGGTGGTGACACCGTGCCCGACCGATTTGGCACCGCCGTGGGCTTCCCCGAATGGACTACGGGGCTCGGCAGGAATGCTGGAACTGTCAAACGGCCGGGGTTGGTTGGCGCTGGTGCATGAGGTGTGGGACCGTCCAGAACAGCGAGTGTATCGCCACCGCTGGCTGTGGTGGCCCGAACCAGCCCAGTGTGTCGTGTCACCGCCCTTTTATTTTTGCCAACGCGAAGGCATTGAGATGGCACTGGGCTTGGTGGAAGGTGGCTTGGCTGGTAACGATCCTGACCGTGTGTGTGTCAGCCTGGGCATAGAAGACGAATCGGCGTGGGTGTTGGAATACGCTTGGGATGCCCTTCGGACGTTTCTGCTCGAGCACCATCAGCAATGCTAATTTTTTTTTTCGAACGAAATAAGAAACGCAAGGCATAGGCATGGCGTCGTGCGACTATGACCCTGCGTTGGGTTCGTGCGTGACCAACAGGTACAAGTACACCCGCAAAGACATGGAGCAGTTGGCTCAACGATGCAACGTGCCGCTGAAAAACGAGAAGAACCGCGTCAAAAACATGGACACCCTGTGCGCCGAGATTGCTTTGGTCATCTCATCGCAGTCTCCAGCCGCACAAGTTGCTTCTGCTTCGCAACCCAAGGTGGCCTCAACCGACAGTGCTGCCCGGGTCTCGGCCATGATGGAAGAAAAACTGGCCCCAATGGACGAGTTGTCTCGTGTCCAAGCCCAGTTGCGAAACGTTCACACCGGCGTGGGCCAAATCATGGCATTGGCGGACGCCGAAGGGCCCTCGGCGGCGCAGCGTGAACAGTTGCAACGTGGACAACGGACGGTCCGTACGTTGTTGGAACGTCGCAATGCTCTGATGCAAGCCATTGGACAGGGCGATGAGTTTGGTGGCGGCATGTTTGAGCGCCGGGCTCAAATTTTCAAGCGCATGGCCGAGATCGAGGGCATGTTGGAGCGCCGCCCCCAAATTTTGGAGGCGTTGCAACGCCAACTCGCCCAGGCCGGGCCCTCCGAGAAGGCCCATGCCGCGGAGCAGTTGCGCAAAGCCGAGGACCTGGGTAGTCGGCTCAATGTCGAGCGCCTGGCGTTGCTGCAAAAGTTGGGTGCGGCCCACACGTGCCATGGCTTTGACTTTGAGACGGCCGAACCGCTGGAGCCCACTGAGCCCGGTGTCGTGACGGTGGTGAAACCCAAAGTCCACGAGTCGTTTTGCTTCCGGCAGAGCCAATTGGTGCAACTGATGGAACAAGACCGGCACTTTATGTACGACCGACTGACCTCGGAGCGCGTGTACTTTCTGCCGTTTGTAGACCTGTGGGTGGTAAACCGAGGCCTCCAACGGATGGTAGCCCCCGACAGCGGCGTACTCGCGATCATGCGGTTGGGGCCGCGGGATCTCCACTCCCAGTCCGATATGGTCAACGAGCACCGCATTGAGGACGTGTACGAAGCAGTGCCGCTGCAAGACAGCAAGTTTCCACCCCTGAAGGCCATCACGGCCGCGGGCGTGGAGTTCGTAACCTACTTGCCGCAGCAGCGTGGCTTGGTCCGTGAGGTGGGACACTCGGGCGAAGAAGTGGCGCGACTGTACCACCGCAGCCCGAACTTCAACCGCGTGATGGTCGGCGACGAGTTTTCCCAGGTGCGCGACGACGTGGCTCCGAAAAAGTATTGGGAGTCGTTTTTGCACCGCGTGTATTTGTACTACTTGTACGGCCCGTACATGAATCCCGATCGCGCGGCGGACATCAAGGCGGCGTTGCCCAAGATGCCACGGCTCAGTTCGGAATTGGGCTTTGCTCCCAGCGACATCCAAAGGTTGTTTGAGTGGGAACGTTTGTTTTTGATGGAGCATTTGCCTTCGTTCAATTACTTGGCCGGGCTCACCATTCGGATGCTGGCCGATGAACTCAAGTTTGCACCCAACCGCCGAGACGCCCTGACCGCGCGGTTTCAAACCCTTTGGATGCCGGCCCTGGATCAACGCAAACTCAATTTGGCCCGACTCATGCCCACGCAGTCTGCCCCAACCGTGCGCGACGTGAACTATTACACGGGAATCATGGAAGATGACCCGGTGGTGATGCAGTGGATAGAGGAGTACCTCACCAGGAAAAAGTTCGACCCCATTGGCTTGACGTTCGACGCGAGCGGACTGAACGCGGAAAACTTCAAGCACCAAGAGGCCCGCATCAAAGCACGCATCGGCGCCTACCGCTGGTTGTTGACGGACGACAGGTTCCGATTTATGGGTGACCGCGACAGCATGACGCACTATTTCACTGGGTTTCACGAAACCTTCCAACGGTACGTCGCCAACAAGACCGAAGAGAATATGCGCCAAGCGTTGCTCAGCGAGGCGTTCATGTTGAAACTGGGAGTCCCGGTACCCTATTGGTTTTTGATGCCCCTGTTGGTACTCAACTTTGTCCGGGGCGTGGCCATCGACCCCTTTTCGTTGCTGCACAGTGTAAAACGCACCATGAACCCAGCCCGTGGCATCGACATGATGACCTGGTGTAGTTATGGTTCGTGCTTCGACCTGCGGCAGTAAACCGTGATACATCCACTACATGGGTTGAGGCGGACCAGAGTACTGTTGAATCAACCGAATCAGTTCGGGTTGCAAGGGAGTTGCGTCTTCGATGCATCTGGCCTGTTCCGAGTGACACCAGCGCTGGGAAGCCAAACACTCAAACTGCAATCGATCAAAGTGAAAAGACTGAACGGGGTAGCCTTTTAACGAATCCGATGGCGTGTTGTCACGCTGGACGAAACTCAACATACGAACCCCTGGCAATTTTTGCACTGTGCAGTGACCGTGAGTTTGTCCCATGTTACACACTCAACGCTGGATTTTGTATTAATTGTGCGTGCCGCACCAGTTGGCCGTCAGTACGGAGCCACGCGACCCGACTTGTTGCGCGAACCAGCACCACGGCCACGACCGCGTCCCTCCGCGCCCCGGCCTCGGCCACCACCAAACCCGCCGCCGCGGTCCTTGGCCACCTTCTCCGCGCGGCACGTGGCGTGGGCATTGTAGGGATGGTCGGACTCCACCAACATGGGTTGCCCACAGTGAAAACACAACCGATACGCCTTGAGGTACTCGGCACTCTTGCGGCCGAAGAACGACAACTCCTTGCTGGGGTCACGCACGTAGGCCTCCGCATCCGAGTTCCAGTCAAAGTTGGCCAGAAACCGAAAGTAAAACACCGGTACGTCCCGTGCCGGCAGGCCCTTGTACTTGCCAAACGTCATAAGAGTGTCTGGCGTCCAGGGCTCTGCATCCTTGCGCACTGGAGGCGCCGTCCCAGCCGGATGAGAGGCCATCGTCTTGATCTGCGAAGACGTCGCGACTTTGTCGGTCTTCGCCGGCGCAGCCGATTGGCGCAAAATGGACGACAGTGGCATCGTGTCGCTCACGGACGAGGCATTGTCGCCTCCTTCGGCATCGCCGTCTTCGGCCTCGTCGAACAGGGTAGGACTCTCGGACTCGGCCATGTTGCCCCAATGAAACAATGTGTGGGGACATCGTCGCACATGCACACACACACACCACACTGTGCAGCGAATGCGTCACTGCACCTGGGGATAGCAAAGGTAGACACCAGCATTCTGTCGCATGTACATGTCCACCTGGTCTGGAGTTATCGCTACCGAACCAATCACTGCAACGTAGATGATGTCGTACGCCCGAGCAACCTCTTTCAACTCGTTGACCTGTTCGGCGGTAGGAGCACTATTGTAACGAACAAATCCCAGACGCTTGCCGTTGGTCAACAACACTGTTCGACCCAACACCTCTTCTTTCGACCAACCCAACCCCATCCTGTTTCCTACCCAATGTGCAAAATAGACTGTTTCATTCATTCCATGGGACCAACCGATGCGGCCGCATCAAACTTCGAAGCATCTGGATCGAGCGGCGAGGAGGGCTTCAACGCCGCTTGAGACTCGGGCCGGGACTCCAGTGAGGCTCCTGTTGCGTTTCGGCACCAGTTGGACACGACGCTGGTCGATGCCGACGACATCATCGCTCGTAACGCCATCCTTTCATGCAAGTACGTATCGTTGATGTAGGGCTCGAGTTGCTCACTTGCATACTGCAAAAAATGCAAAAATTCTCGTTGTGACAACTTTTCCCAAGCACTGTTCACAACGGTGTGAATGTCTTCGGATGCAGTGTGTTTGATGGCAAGAAACAAACAGGCTTTGGCATCCGCCAGATCCGGAGACACATCACTCAGAGAGGCCATGATGAAAAAATGATGCTTTGTTTCTCTCATCAACACCGCCCTGCAAGGATGCCATCCAGAAGCAACAAACTGCCATGTAGCAGAAGTCACGTGTGGCCAGACTCGAGAAAACTCCGTACCAACCCCATACGATTAAATTCACCTCACGCCACAACCTTTGCTGTCAACTCAGTTTATTCCATCGCGGCAGCCTCTGCCCCGCCGGACTTGGTTTCGCGTTTGTGTGCTGAACCCGTGGGGGCCTCCACAGGTGCGGTGGTGTCACACCACTTTTTCACAGCGCCGGCCGCCGCCGAAGCCACCATCTGTCGTGTTGCGGAAAGGTCGTAGGGGTTGACCACTTTCATGGCGACAAAACGGTCGATCAACTCTGACGCGTAGTGCAGCACATACAGCAACTCTCCATTGGACAGTTTGGTGCACATCGTTTGAATGACCTTGCGTATGTCATCGTCTGAGTTGTACCGAACCGCCAAAGAAAAACTGGCTTTCGCCTCCACAACCGCGGGCGACTCGGAAATCAACTCGCCGCTCATGATAACAAAGAAATGACACCGTGTTCGCGTTCGCCGAAATCCGATTGGGCTACATCCAGAATGGCCCCGCATACAGAATGGCACAATGATCGAGCCCGTAGAGAAAAATGACATTACACACGCCCAACATGGAAACGGATGCGCCACATGCCGACAACACCCTTCGCATACGGGTGTCCCTGTGGCATGGCCTCATTCTCACGGCCTGTGCAATATTGCCCTGGTTTGTTGCGACCATGCTCATATTGAACAAAGAACGGGACTGCGCCACTGCGTGCGGAGGACTGTGGTGGTGGTGCGCCAGTTTGCCAGTTTTCATGGTGGTTCGTTTACTCATTGGCCTCGTGGGCGTTCACGAACCGTCGTTTGTCAAACACGATCGCTTGGTGCTTATCGTCATGCTGTTGATGGGACTAGTCATAACCGTGGACCTGCTTCACAGACGGATAGCGGACGACGGGCGCACGTGCCAAGAATTCTACAACGAACAGGCGCCACAACTTCTCCATTTGTTTCAAGCCGTGTTTTGGATTTTGTCCGGACTGTTTGCTGTACATTTGAATTACTCACCAAAGTTCGAATGGTTTTCTTAAAGGTGCTCCGTCAAACTTTGGTCGGGTTTGGGGATGGGCGAGGCCTCACGCAAGGGGCACCTGGACATGTCTGTTGTTGTGAAATACACAAAACCCCTTACTTACATGTACGTGGACATGAAAAGTGTGTATTTTGGCGTATGGTTACGGCGCGATACATCGGCAATCCAAAACGCACAGTCCCACGCAGGTGGCATCACACTCTTCACGCGAGGTTCAAGGCGGTGCTGCACCGCCTCCACATGACTCCGTGACTCGGCCAGGCACAGGCCGTACGCATGCAACGGACCAGACATGTGCTGGTTGGGCACGGGCACGGAGTGCAAATGCCGAACGGCTGCGCACGCCTTGGTCTCGGCTTCGTCTAGTAGTGGATCCACAGACATGTTGCACTGCAATGTTGTTCTACGCCTACAGTTGCAGAGTTCAGGCCCCAACATGCGGACGCATTCGTCTCCACGTTGAGTTCTCCATGGCCATCGTCAACGTGCTGTTTGAAGAATTCGTAAACCCGTGCGTCATCCAAATTGACCGTGAAATTCAACTGTGGGATGAGGCAGCACTGGGTGGCGGCGGCTACCACGGTACCATGCATCGGGTTGGCATGTCTCACGCCCGAGATCATGGATCATGGGGTTACCGCGAAATCACCGTACGCGTGCTCAACAACCGCACGTACACGGTAGACACAGAAGACCTCAGCGGACGCGGCATGCACCCGGCCGAAGACGAAGAACCCGACGTGACGCATTCAGCATTCGCATCCACCCGCGAACTGGTGGCGCACTTGCGCCGCGATCCGCCCCAACGCGTCATCGCGATCCCAGACCACGTGGCCGTGCCGCAAACCACCGCAGAATTGGATGCGTACCTCGAGCGCTTCCACCCGCGCGACCCACAATAAACGACGCATTGCCAAAGTCATGCACTGGGGCGAAGTGTTGGTGTATTGGGCTATTCTTGTGCTGACGGAGCCGTGGTGGGGGCCTCCTGCGTGGCAGTCTCCAACCGATTCAGTTGGTAGGCCTCGATCTTGTCTTGCCGCTGCCGAAGTTGCCGCCGCACCGCATCCGCAAACTCATCTTGGTAATCACTGGACAGGTCCTTCTCGTCCTCCTCCGGATCCGTCGCGTGCGGCAACGTCGCCTCGTCTGGACCCTGCGTGGCCGGAGTAACCACGATGCGCAGGCGTCGCGACTCCACCACCGGCGTCGCATCCAGCACGTGATCCACGTCACGCAGATACTGGTTGAGCAAAAACGTAGGAATACTCAGGTTACTGGCCGAAAGGTCATTCAACTGTTGCTTGGTACTTTGAATGAACTCCAAGGGCGACACCCGGTCACATGCGTCCAACGCCAATTGCTGTTCCAAATCGTGTTGCAAACATTCGTATTTGTTGGCCGTCGTGCGGTGTTGCGTCGACGTCTTGTCAAACCGGAAAAACGTTTGCAACCCCGACAGCAACGAACTCAACACTGTCAGCACCACCACCGCCACCGCAAACGACGACCACGTGTCGCTGTTGGCCGTACAGTTTGTCGTGTTCGGGTTGGTCGAACCCAAGTTGGCGAACTGGGTGATGGCCGACACACTGCTCACCATCACCGTCAACGGCCCGATGGTGTAATGCCCCCACTCGTACAACGACCCCGTCCGGTGGTGCATGATGGCACGGATCCGACTGTACTCACACCACTTTTGCACCAACGCCACGTGCGCCGGCGTCCAGGCCCCGGCCGCCACACCCGACGGACGCCGCGTTGCGTCCATGCGTGACGAAGCACGTATATTCCACCCCTAAGGAAAAGTGTGGCCCACCGCCCCAACCCACCACTCTCCCGCCTTGGTCTCGAATGGGAGTCGTGTGCTGCAAACCGACTCCGGTTCTCGACACATCCCTGGATTATCAAGCACTGCCCCACCACCCACCCACCACCCACGACCTAGTCGCCCTTCAAAACGACATTGTCGCCATCTTTCAGCGCATCCCCCAGTGGTACACAGCACGTGAGGTCAAACGGTGGCTGCAGAATCCGGATGTTACGGTCGAGTGCGTGGACCAATTAATGGCCAACATGGAAGAAACTGGTGTACTGCAGTCACAGCCACAAGCCACCGGCATCACGTACTACGCCCTCACGGCCACACCGTTGCTATGAGCACGCTTCGCGCTCGCCTCACGGCCTATCTGAGTTGCCTGCCGGCCCAGGAACCAGCCGAACGTTCGGCCTCCGTCCTGTCCGAAGACGAGGACAGTGAAGCCAGCCCAGTTCCCAAGCGCAGGCGCACCAGTTGCTCCCAGGGACCTGACGAAGACAAAGAGGATGAGGAAGACGGAGACAATCACACCCAGGACTATCCTGGCACACCCCAGTGGTCGGACGTGGCCTCGGAACACAGCAAAACTACCGAGGGTGACGCATCCCTGTCCGAACCCAGCGACACGGACGAAAGTGTACGCGTCCTTCTGCCCCTCTACTTGCGCAACATCCAATGCGCACTGTGCTGTGAAACACGCCAGGCACTTCAAGATGCACACACCGATGAGTCCTTGAGTATTACCGCCTTGGCTGGCTACGAATTGGAGCGCACCCTGTTGCACGAGGAGCGGCTCAGCGACACGTGTGCTCTCGTGGCTCCCTGTGGCGTGGACAACCACGTGTATTGCGTGCAGTGCCTCCGCTACCTTGCCGTGGACTGCGTCGAACAGACCCTGCAACGCATGGGCGTCATGACTTGCCCCTCGCACACGCCAGACGATCCTTGCTGCGATCCGCAACACAGGCCCTTTGTGTTCACTCCCGAGAGCCTGCGCTACCTGCTCACCCCCTTGGAATTGGTTCACTTTGTGCGCCTCAGCGAACGGTACAGACACAAACGTCCGGGAGCCGTGGCCAGCGATCGTTACAACCACTTTGCTTGGTCACCTGGCAAACTGGCGTTGCCGTACCCCGCCTTGGTGCCCCACACCCAACTTAATCCCCAAAGTTTGGCGCAACAAGTGACCCACATCCTGTCCGCCGACCCGCCCGATGTCAAGTGCCCCGAATGCGGCGTCTTCCTGCGCAAAACCTCCGAGTGCAACGCCCTCAGCCACTGCGCCCTCGAAATTTGCAACATATGTGGGTTTTCAGACATTTCCATTCCACCCAGTCATTGGCACGGATCGTGCCCGCGGTTTGAATACGACAGCGACCAGTGGAAGGCTGCCACCGGGTTGCGCTGCCAACCCGGACTGTGCTATGACGATGGGGCAGAATGCACTACCGCAAGCCATCGCACGGGCTTGCTCAACTCCCACGATCGGCGCAAAACCCAGCAAGTGCGCGGATTGTGGCACTCGTTGCCGCCAGACCTACAAACCCAAGTGCAACGTTTGCTAACTCCACACCACCAAACCCAACTTTTATCACGTCTGTCACAATAAACCACGGCATGGGCACAGTACGGTCGACCACGCGGCCGTCGTCAACCAAATCCACCACCTCCTCCACACCCCACGAAGTTACGTACGGTGCTCTACCGTCCACCACTGGACCAGTCACGTTTTACCGCTTTCCCGCGGCGGCTGATGCCTTGTTGCCCAGCCGCGTGGATCTGCGCGAACCCGGAGGTGGATGCTACCCGTATCCACTGATCCAAGAACAAAACCAGTTGAGCAATTGCTCCAGCGCTGCCACAGTTGCCGCCTTCCAGTGCGTGCAACGCAAAACCCAGGCACCGCAACACTGGATCAAACCGTCTGTGCTCTACAACTACTACTATGCCAGGTACCTGTCCGGAAACACCGACTTGGATGCGGGCGCATCCCTGGAAGCCGCCTTGCAAGCCATGATGGTGGGCGTGGCCACCGAATCGGCCTGGCCCTTTCAACCGCAACGCGTCAACACCACACCCACGGTCGCCGCCCAAATCGACGCCCAACGCCATGCCGTCTCGCAGTGGGACCGCCTCGAGCCCACACTGCGCAACCTCAAAACCACACTCAGCGCTGGCTATCCCGTCTTGTTTGCCTTTGTGGTCACGCAAGAAATGGATCGGTGGTTCAAAGATCGCAACCAACAAATTGCATCTGGATTTACCATTCCCATCGAAGAGTTTGCTCTAAGCACAGTTGTTGCCGCACACAGCGTCACGATCGTAGCGTATGATGATGCCTACTTGAACGTCGGCGCGTTTTTGTGTCGCAACTCATGGGGTCCACGGTTTGGCCTGGATGGGCACTTTTGGTTTCCCTATGCCTCGGTTCTCTTCCCCGACTTGACCAGTGCATTCTTTGTCATTCGCCAGGTGTGTTCCGTTTCCCAAGGCACATGTGTCAGTGCACAAGATTGCTCCAATGTGTACAGTCCGTCGGTATGCCAGGGCTCATGATGCGTCAACGGGCTCATTGGTCTCCTGGTAGGTCATGACGCGCAATCGGGGCAGATGCGAAAACACTTCTTCTTTGGTTGGCATGGGTGTGTCTTCCGTCCATCGAAATCGTTGCACATGATTCGCCTTGGCACTGGTTTCCCGCGCATGCAATTTCGCGCCCCATTCGGCCAATCCACTGGCCGCCAAAAATCAGTACTGAACAACGTGGCAAATACGTTCACCCGTTCATGCTGCGAAGCCGAGCGAGTGGACGGCGACGTCACATACGCCAACGCCGACCGCACATACGAGGTGGGCATGCCAACAATGCCTCGGACATGGGCCTCGGCCAGCAATCCATAGAACAGCATGGCGTAGTCGCGAATGCCCTTGGCCAACGGAGTCCCTTGCACATGCACAACTCCTTGTGTGTACACCTTTTTGTAGTGCTTTTCCCACAAATCTGGGTGCACAAACGACTGTACTCGCATACCGTCGTGCACGCGCGTATCAAACGGAGGCAAAACTCCACCATACGCCATGCCCCAATCCGCCAACTTGAACAAGGCATCGGTGGGCACGAAATACGTGTGCGGTCCAATCTGGTATTCGAGCACCGTGTCTTTGCACAATTCGTTGTGCAATACATTGCCCAATTTGATGTCGTTGTGAAAAACACCCAACACCAACTGTGGCAACGCAATGGCGGCGCAACACTGGAAGATGAGACTCATGATTTCGTTGGTGGAGCGCCTCGTCGCTTGCAACCAGTCCACTGCATTGCCAGGCGAACACTCCATGATCAACGTGAGCCCAATAGGCTTTGTGTGTGCCGCATCGTGAAAGCCAACAAACGCGTCGTGCAGCAGCGGCAAATTGGGACACACCTGTTTTTCGACCAAAGCATTGAGATACCTCGACACGTTCACCTCATCCCAAGTACTTCGCACACTGATGCCTTCCAGGGCCATGTACTTGATGGCAAGCGGACGACCTTCCAGCATGACTCGCACCACTTCAGATGTTCCGCCGCTGCCGATGGAAACATGTTTGGTGTGATCCAACTGTGCGGCAACGACTCGAAACCGCGAGTGGGCTGGCACGGTGCACAGTTTACGCCGAACGTATGCCATGGCAGCCACACGCGACGCAATGGAATCGTGCGACGCGTTGACAAAGTCGAATGGGACACAGGGTTGGTGCTGCAACGCGGTTCGCCCTGGATCGTCGAAATGAAAGCACACCAGTGACTTGGACGTAGCCATTTGCCAGGTTGACAGAGAAATTGCGGAAATTGGACGTGATGCACACACCGCACGTTGACCCGATGGGATCCAATTCTGACATGTTGTTTGAAATACACAACAATGAAGCGAACCCATTGTGGGAGACCGCGGGCAAGACGAACATGTGCTTGTAGCGGATGTGCTAAGCAGCCATGCTTCAGCCAGCCCGGAGAGAACAAAAGACTGTACTGTGCGGCGCACAAGCACGACGGCATGGTCAACGTGAAAACCAAACGGTGTGCCCATCCCGGATGCATGACATGGCCCGCCTTTAACCAGCCCGGAGAGACCAAGGGGAGGTACTGTGTGACGCACAAGCGCAACGGCATGGTCGACGTGGTGCACCAACGGTGTGCCCATCCCGGGTGTGCCAAAACGCCAGTTTTCAACCAACCCGGAGAAACCAAGGGTTTGTACTGTGCGGAGCACAGGCATGACGGTATGGTCAACGTGAGAGACAAACGGTGTGGCCAGCCCGGGTGCGCCAAAACGCCAGTTTTCAACCAACCCGGAGAAACCAAGGGTTTGTACTGTGCGGAGCACAAGCACGATGGCATGATCGACGTGAAAAGCAAACGGTGTGCCCAGACCGGATGCACCAAAGGCCCATCCTTTAACCAGCCCGGAGAGACAGGGGGTGTGTACTGTGCAGCGCACAAGCACGACGGCATGGTTAACGTCATGAAAAAGCGATGTGCCAAGCCTGGATGTACTAAACTTTGTCCAGTCTTTAACCAGCCCGGGGAGAAAAAGGGTATGTACTGTGCGGCGCACAAGCACGACGGCATGGTCAACGTCGTGTCCAAACGGTGCGCCCAACCTGGGTGCACCAAACTCAACCCAGTTTTCAACCAGCCCAACGAAGTCACAGGGCTGTATTGCATGACGCACAAACACGATGGCATGGTTAACGTAACACGCCAACGGTGTGCAGAGCCCGGATGCACCAAAAGTCCAGTCTTCAACCAGCCCGGAGAGGCCACGGGTCTGTACTGTGCGGCGCACAAGCACGACACCATGGTTGATGTCGTGAACAAACGGTGTGCCCAGCCCGGGTGCACAAAAATACCATGCTTCAACCGTCCCGGACAAGTCAGGGGTTTGTATTGTGCGACGCACAAGCAAGACGATATGGTCGACGTTGTGTCCAAACGGTGTGCACAACCTGGGTGCACCAAAGGTCCAGCGTATAACCATCCAGGACAAGGCAAGGGTCTATACTGTGCGGCGCACAAGCACGACGGCATGGTCGATGTGAAAAACAAACGGTGTGTTCAGCCCGGATGCACCAAAGGCCCATCCTTTAACCAGCCCGGAGAGGCCAAGGGGCTGTACTGTGCAGCGCACAAGCACGATGGCATGGTTGATGTGAAACACAAACGATGTACCAAGCCTGGATGTGCCACAAAGGCTTGGTACGGATTTGTTGGCATGGGCGCAACTCACTGTACTCGACATGCTGAAATCAACATGATGGCACGACCCAAACGCCGATGTGAGGTGAAACATTGTAAGGGTTTTGCGCATTGGGGCACTGTGGGTTCAGTGCCAGAACGTTGCGAGCAACATCGTCTTACCTCTGACATGGACCGCGTCTTGCAACGGTGCAATACGTGCTTCCTCCCCAAGATGGTGGATCACACCCAACTGTGTGCGGATTGCGGATCGCAATTCCTCAGTTACCGACTGTGTAAGCAACGCCGCGTCAAGGCCTACATAGATGGAGCGTCTGATCTGGCACACTACACGTACTACGACGAGGTTATCGACGAAGGACAGTGTGGCAAAAAGCGGCCCGACTTTGCGTGGGACTGTGGCACCCATTGGGTGGTCCTGGAGGTAGATGAAGATGCCCATCGCGACCGGGTGCAGTGCATGTCCGAAGAGACCCGCATGGTGGACGTAACGCTGTCGTTTGGCATGCCTACGATATTCATCCGCTACAACCCCGATCGGTTTCGCAGTCAGCGTGATTCATTGCGTGAGAAAGATCGACTACAAGTGATGCACAACACGCTGCTCGCAGCGTTTGCCTCACCACCCGCCAATGAGTCCGAGATGTTGCGTGTGCGCTACTTGTTCTATGATGATCATCGTGTTGGCGAATGGCCGGCACAAGTACAATTGGTTCCATGTGAGCCACATTCGTGACAAGTTCAAACTTTGGCACAATTAAACATTGATCTGGGTACAAAGAACACATACGGCACTGCGCCATTTCTCGAACTTGCTGTCTGAGTCCAAAATCCAGCCCTCAGCGAGCAATGGATCTACACGAGACAAAGTATGAAGGTCAGAACGTTCCAGGGCTTTCCCGCGCAGATTGTACAACTGATGCATCCGTTCGGCGACTTCGTTTTCCGAAAACCTTGCATCGTCGGCGCGCCCGGAGTGCTCACGCGCTCTGGCAGCAACGTCGACTTCTTCGCCAGCCCCAGATGTGGCGGAAGCGCGTGGTGGGCGGTGTTTTGTTGATGTTGTTGTTGCTGCCGATCTTGGTTTGGCGTGTGCCGCCGCGTGTCGATGTGCCGCAGTGGTTTTCGCATGGGGAGACGAAGGTGCGCCCTGCGACGTGTGACCGCATGCGTTGCACGATTTCCGGTCCCATTCGGGCAGTTGGCATTTCGGGCACAGCACAAATTTCTCGATCATATCCTGGAGCACGTCATCAAACACAGCGGCGTCATGCACGCCTGGGAATGTGAGGCGCTTGCAGGTACAAATGGCCAACTTGCGTTTGGTGTGTTTCAGCAAGCCTTTCTCCAAGTCTTCCGCGGTGACTTGCAGTTGGCGGGCGATGGTGGCCACGTTGGTAAGGCGCGTAACGTAGCCATTGAAGCGTTCGTGCACCACGCGAATGCGCTCACGTTGGTAACGGTAGCCGGGTTCGTGCAGGCGTGCGCGGACAGCAATGTTCACTAAATCCATGGTTCGATGGCTTTACTTTGACTTGTTCAAGACTCGCACGCCCGTTATGGAACGCAAGGGGAGCCTGCCTTCACGCACGCCGCGTTTTCGCAAACGGACAAAAGTAGCCCAGACCCGGCCACCACTTGACGTCCTTGGGGTCTACAGGTCCTTGGTAGCCACGGCACTCGGGAATGGGGCACGGGAACGTGTGATTGGCATCACAGTACGGTGCGCGGCACGGGTGCGCCAGCATTTCGCTTTGCGACGACGGATAGTAGCCGCGCCAGCCTGGTGGTGGCTTCCAAGCCGAGGATTTCATGGGTCCATTCAACTCCCAACAAATGTGCAGCATGGCCACGGGAATGGACCACCAGGCGGCGACCACGGCCTTTTGTGCTATACTTGCCCACATGGTTTGCAAATGAATGAGTTTACTTTGGGCTCATGAGTTGTACGTGTGACACGGAACGCAAGGGCACACTGGGGCGCCCACGCCCGAGTGATTCCGCTGCCGTCCAGTGCATGTTCACTTTGTGACGGCAGTTTCATGTAGTGGTCTCCAGTGTGAGTGCGTGGTGTGTCCAGAACGAGGCACGCGGCGTTACGTCCGTGGCGGTGGTCCATTTCCCACGGCGGCGCCGCGTGGCAACCCTCCACCGCCTCCTCCTCCGGGTGCGCCTGCAGTTCGCAAGCGTTTCAGCAAGGCCAGTGGCAACTTGCCGGGCTTTTTGCGTGGTACGCCACTTTTCGCGGCAAGGACGCCTCCCTTAGGTACGGTGCCTGCGGTGGGCAGCGTGTGGTAGTGTCGGGTTTTGGGCTGTTGTGGTTTGGCGCCAGTTCCGTTGAGCACACCTCGGGCAAGTGTGCTTGCGGAGTAGCGCTGGCGCCGGTAGTACATGGGTGGTTGACTGGACCCTCACATCGTTTCCTTTACGCGTCTGAAATTTTTGTGGTGGGCAGGACGGAGATGGCCCAGTCAGACCCAGAACGAGAGTGGCAAACAGTGTCCCGCAACAAACCGCGCCCATGGTCGTTTCGCAAGTGCAAAGCCAAGGAGAAGGAGTTGAAGATCGATGGGTTGGCGTCGTGTTTGGCCAGTGCGGCATGCAAGGAGTTATTCCGGCAGGGCCTTGCGTTTGAGCGCACCGTTTTGGAGAGCGAGTTGGTGGCTTTGCCAGGCGATGTACGCACAGTCAAAATTCAAAACAACCAGTACGGAGATTACGCCGTGTTCGTGCCCGCGCAGAATGCAGACGAAGACGACGAATAAAGTCGTGTTGAAGCCTCGTCACATTGTTTCATCTGCGCTATCAGCAAGTATGGCCATGGCGTTGAAGGCGTTTTTGGAGACACGCCAAGCCATTGACCGTCGCGATGCGTTGCCGCATTGGCCGCTGCAGTCGGTGGACAGCCTCAACACGGTGTTGGCGCAATTGACGTCGCCATTCTTTGTGCAAGGCAAAGAGACGGCCACGTTCGAGTTTACAGTCCGCGACGTGCACCATTTTCATGCGGATGCGTCGTTGGATGTGGCTGGTTTGTCGGCGCTGGCGGTGGTGGCGCCGTTTGGGCAAGGCCAGCAAACCATCGTCGATGAATCGGTGCGGCGGGCGTTGCAGATCGACGCCGCCCACTTGAGTGGGGTGCCGGACTTGCCGTTTGACGTGCTGCGGGAAATCAACCTGTTGGCTCCACCACACAAGCGCTTGGTGCCGAAACTGTACAAGATGCATCTGTACCCCGCGGGTGGGTTCTTCTCGTCGCACGTCGACACGGCGCACGCGGCCAACCACATGGCGACACTGGTGTGGGCGTTGCCCGTCCAGCACACGGGTGGACGACTGTTGGTGACCCACGACGATGAAACGGCAGTGTTTGAGTCGGATGCCGATCCGGCACGACACAGTTGGTGTGCCTTTTACACCGACTGCAAGCATCGCGTGGATCCAGTCAAGTCTGGTACCCGCGTGGTGTTGCAATACGATCTGTATGCGGAAGACATCGACGACAGCGACGAAGCACGCGACTTGTTCGAGTACGACAAGTTCATTGTGGTGAACGAAAGCGACGATGCGCTGGAGGGCCGGACCACCAAGCGCACGCGGACCAAAGTGCGTGCCTCGTTGGTGCCCATGGAACGTCGTTTGGCTGTGGCCAAAGCCTTTGCACTGTACTTTGCCGAACATCCCGACGTGCACTACGTGGGTGTGGTATTGCAGCACAAGTATGTGCAGTCTGGCCTGGCCCTGGATTTGTTGCGTGGCCACGATGCCAAACTGTTTGAATGTTTGCACGAGGCGTTTCGCTGCCAGACCCACACTGTGTTGGTGGTGAGCGAATGCGACATGGAGTACGCGGAGGAGCGCAAGTACCAAGTGTTTCGCATGGATCCAGACGACATAACTTCGGTGCAGGCCGCGTCCCGGGGTCGTGGTGCACCAGTGCCCAAAGCCTTGCGCGAGGCTGTCGTGGTGCCTTCGTCGCGCCACATTTGTTTGGATTTGGTGAGCAGCCAAGAGTACATCGAGCACACGGGCAACGAGTCGGCTCCCGAAACCATGATCTATCTGGGAGGCATGCTGCTGGTGAAACGGCCACACACCGTGGTTTCGTCTGCGGTTGCGGAAACCCCCACAACCAGTGCCGATGCCATGAACGAGTCGAATAGAATGTGAATGCATTATTGTAGTTCGTGTCGGCTGACTCCTTCACACAGACCTTGCAGCACAGCCTTGAGGAAGGCCTTGCCCTCTTGTTTGTCGCGCAGGCGAGTTGCCCGGTCTTGTTTCAACTCGTCGGCCAACGTGCGCACTGCGGCCGCCAAAGCCGACGTCGTGTCGACGGGGTCTTGCGACGCAGGCGACTCGCACTCGGTGCGACACGCGTCGTCCGGACCAGAGATTGCGGTCTGTTGAACAAACTTCATCAACCGTTGTGCGTCGGCGACATTGCAATACGCACGCCACCTTGACCCACCCAGTCCACCATCCAGAGGTGCCAAGATCGGTGGATCCGTAGTGTACAACTGGCAAAACTGTTTGACCCAGCGTTCTGGGACGGCGCTGGGGAACTCCAAGGTCACGGTGGTCATCGTGGCACCGCGGTTTTGGTTCGGATGGTGGGTTTTCCAGTGCAACGGCACGAACGCCGCGGCAGTGTGTTGGACCGCGGCACGAACGCCGTGTCCTCACAAGTCAAAGTCGGTGAAGGGTTGGAACAGTTCGTCGAGGTTGAGGCGGGGGGCCACGATGGCATCCATGCGCTCGGAGACCAGTGCGTCGGCCCGCGCACGGCCCAAACTTTGGTTGGACAAGAACATGCAGTACACAAGCGCCGTCAGGTAGTTGCGATTGTAAAAGTAGCGCCGGATGAAGTTGGCTTCCCACGTGTACAACAGGGAGTTTTGACTGGCCAACAGTTCATCGCCCATCACGTGCATGGCATCGCGCGCGCTGTCAATAGACTGGCGGATGCGTGTCACGTCGGTGGGTTGCACCCGGTAAGCCCACCGGGCGTACACCTGCATGCGGCGCAACGTGGCCGTTTTGTAGGCCAACAGCAAGTCGGGGTCGGTGGTCACGTCAACCATGGCCACTGGCAAAGCCTGGATCTCATTGGGTCCGAATTTGGCGTCAACGCGGTACAGTTGGTAAGGGTCTAGTTGGGTTTGCACGAACTGGTTCAAGGCTTCCGATCCGAGCACGATTTGCAACTGTTGTTCGCGACTGACTGACTGGGCATACTTCCACGACCTATCCAACCAGCGGCCACCCACGTTGTGCGTGACAAACGTGTAGCCTTCGTTTTCGCGGAATTGGTACACGGGGTTGGAGCGCTGGCCTTTCGGAAACACGTGAAACACTTCTACGGTTCGGTCAAACAGAGAACTGGCATAGTTGTTGTCCGCACCCACGATGCGTCGGCCAATGCTCACGGTCTCAAACGCGTCCTCGTGCGATTCGTACAAGGTGCGAAACGACGCACCCGTAATGAAGGTGTTGTCGTACGGCAACTTGTACACAGACTGACGAAACGGTTGGCCTGGAGCGCCGTCGCGTGAGTGGCGACTCCATTCAAACAGGGGCGTGGCCTTGCGCAGGGCCCGAATCAATTGGCGTTGTTTGTAGCATTGGGGTTGCAAGGGCAACCGCGGATCGACCACAATGGCGATGACATCGGGGTCGCCTACTTTCAATTCGTCCCCAGTTTCCAAATCCTGCCCTTGGCACACTGGGGTTCCGGCATCCAGTTGCGCCTGCATGGCTGCTTCGTCGGCCAGCGCTTGTTGGCGGGCCCGCTCCACGGCGTTCTGTTGTTGCAACGCCATCAACTCCAGCATCGTGGCCGTGAGAGCCCGCCGGCGCGCCTGTTGTTCGGCAGTGTGTTCGCCGCGCACAGACGCCATCAATTGGGCCATGTCCCGTCGCACGTCGGCCAGTCTGGCATTGGCGTCGGCCAACGGATCTGGTGCGTCGTGGCGTTCCTTGGCTTCGCGTTGCTTGGCCTCGCGGGGTATCACTTCCACTTCATCGTCGTCGTCGGCCGTCAAGTCGATGACCTGTCGCAATTCGGGTACACCCAGTGCCACGGCGTCGATGGCCAAGGTTAGGTCAGAGCACAGTTCCGACGAGGGTTTAAGACTGCGATCGCGGCGGTGCACCGAAACGTTGCACATTCGAGCCAGGTCTTCCAGTTCGGCGCGCGAATACGTGGCCTCGGGGTGACGCTCGTTACACGGTCCACGAGTCCAGCGACAGCGCGACATGGTTTGTGTTTATTGAACTGTGACACATTTTCAAGGCGGAACGGGCTTCATTGGGGCAAGATGCGGTGTCGTTTCCGTGGACGGTCCGATAGTGCCCTGGTGTCGGCGCCGTCGTCGTCGTCCATGGGTACAACGGTGCTTTTGGCACCCGCGGCAGGTGACGCTGGTCCCACCGGCGAAACCATGAATTCGTCGACATTGTGGGTGACAAACAAAAACACAGACGTGCACTGGGGACACTGCTGACACAGATTGGGCAGTGGATCTCCCGTGATGGTGTAGTCCGCCAGCGTGCGTGGACGTTGACAACAGTGAACAGTGCGCCAAAACGGAAAGTCGGCGTCAAAGTTGCCCACAAACCGGGTGGGTGGCCCTGGATTGGACGGATCGTCAGGTTCGGCCAAAGCGTCGTAGTCGCCGTCTTCTCGCGGCGACAACGTGTCAAGGGCCGCCAAGTTGTCGCAGTACCACGCATACAAATAATCCAAAGGCGTGCACCGGGTGCGAGGCGCCACAAACATCACGTCGGTGCGGCGTTGCAACGTGGGCAAGTCTAACTCCATGTTGGTGTCGCTTCTGGATGCAGCGGCATTCCAGACCACTGACTGGCACCTGAGGTCACGAGCCAGACGCGACGACAACACGGCTAAATACGCCAGTCGATCAAACCGGGTGCGCAGCGTGCTTAACTCGGCCTCAGGAATGGTAAACACAGTGAGGTTCCATCGAAACTGAAGGCTGTGGGCATCGCGGGTCCACAAATGGTTGTGCCAGTAATCGCGCAAGCCCTGTACAAACGTGGTGACGCTGTGGCGCTCGGCGTCAGTTCCGTTGTGGGGAAACAAATTGGTGACGTACAACACGTGGGGTTGGACGTTTTGGTTCAGCGTCCACACCAGCGAGTACAGACTGTACACGCCACCGGTAAACGGCACCAACACGCGGCGTGCCGTGCTTCCGCTTGCCGTGGTTCCACACCCCGCCATGGCGGCGCAATGCCGCAATGCCACGGTCCACGCCGCCGCAGTTCTCACGAACGTCGTGTTGCGTTTGCTGCAGACTGGGAGAAAGCCTCCGCTACCCCAGCAAACCATGGCATTGCTGTATGCGTTTTTGCAATCGCAGCATCTGCCGTTTCAAACACTGGAAATAAACCCAGCGGGCGAACCTTGGGATGAGGTGCGCTACCGTTTGGAACGCAAATTTGGCATGCATGACTTGACGGCCAAGCGCAAACCTGACAGTTTTTTGGTGGGGTGGGTGGCTGTGCCCAAGCAAACGTTTGCTGCCTACCAGCGTACACCTCCACTGGCAGCCGACCATTGGTGCCAAAACGGCCAGCGACTAATATTGGCCAGGAGGCCGTTTGCACCGGGCCAGCGGGCCCACGTTCCACCCCGGTTTCAACAGCAAGAGCAGGCGTTGGCTCGCATCCTCAGTGAGCCGTTGTCGACGTTGCCACCGGCTCGTCCTGCCACGGCAGCCCCGTCGGCACTCCGCATTACGGCCGACATGACCGAGGACGAAAAGATGCATGTCCTCATGGAGCACACCCATCAACAAACGGCACCGGCTACCCACGCGACCCGCCCAGCCTCTCGACCACCTTCCGGCTACATTTGCTTTCGCTGCCAAACGCCAGGTCACTGGAAGCAAGACTGTACCATGCCACGCCAGTTGTGTCGCCCGCCCCGCCACGAATACAAAACACCCGCAGGCATTCCGCGGTCGTTCTTGCGCCCGGCCGAAAGTGAGGAAGACCGGCGGCACGCCATGAAAACGTTGGACGGTCGGTTTGTGGTGGAGCAAACTCCGACTGGGTTGGCACCCCTACCAGCCTACCTTACGGACGAATTGATAGCGGATGCGCCGTCCTCACCCGATGACTTTGATGACGCATGTGACGACCCAGAACACGTATAAATGCCAACTGGATCAGTTTCATTCAATTCATGTCCAAACTTTGCATCCATCGTTGCAACAGCGCGACGCGGCGCACCGAACCTTCGGCCCAACGTCGAAGCCGATGAAATCGCTGTTGGGTCTCGGGCAAATCCAGCGCCGCCGTCAATCCCAGCGCATCGCTGGCTATTCCACGGCCCAGTCGTATTTCGTTGCGCATCCACAGCAGTGCGGCCGTGACGTCATCGGGAAATTCACGCATGTGCTCGGCCAAATTGTTCCAGTTCACGTCGGGTGGCTTTGTGTAGTGGGGTTGCCGTTCGTCGACCCAGTTGATCACATACTTGGTGCGCTCTGGCGCTTCTGACAGCCAGTGTTGCAGCGCCCACCATTGGTGCTCCACGTCGGCCAATTGGATGATACCAAGCAGGCGCGTGCGGTCTCCAGTGTCGCACACACTCCACAGGTGCCAAAGCACAAGGGCCAAGTCGGCGGCGTTGAGACTGAAGTAACTGCCAAGGGCCACATGGTCCAACACAGGAATGATGGCGTCAGCCATGGAAATGAAACAATGGCATCTTCGTTTCTCGCCCACAACTCCATTCGCATCCGAATGGTGTTCTGGCTCTGTTGCGTTTACTTCAAAATGTGAATGGCTGCGCAGCCGCCGTCAATGACAAACATAAACACGAACTGGGAATGCCGTGCTGTAGTTAATGACGTGGCTTGCACTCGGGTGAAACGTTTCACCCGAGTGCCCTCCAACGTGTACATGGTGACTGTGTTCTCCGAGTGCTCGCACATGAGCACATACTGGCCCCGGACACACAAATTGATGTTGGACGACGCCACAAATCTGGTGGCGTGCCATTGCAACAACCGCACTCCAGTGGCGGAGTACACATCAACATTGCCATGCTCGTGATTCAGCACCAAAAGGTGGCCCTGCGTCGCAACGGTGAAGGATATGCGAGCCAGCGGCGTACAGGTGCGGTTCAACGACCACTCGGTCAACAAGTCCCCCGTCATCACGTCTAACACCCGAAGGTGATTCGCTGCCACCAGGTACACTTGCGTCTTCCACACCGCCATGGCGCGCCGCGGGTGCACCGCCTGCACCGGAAATGCGCCTACCTTCCAACTGAAGAGTAGCAACCCACTGTTGGCGTCGTGCACCATCACACACCGCATAAATGTATCCAAAACCAATACCACCAGGCCTTTGGAGGGCACGGTGGCAAGGCCAATCGCATCTGGAACACAGCCGGCGATAAACTTCAGGGTGGCCACGCCGTCAGTGGTGTAGGTTTGGATGGACCGGTCCGAATCGTCTGCCACAAACAGCCGATGGTCATCCGCCACCACCATGTAGAACCTTGAAGATGTGGTTCTCACGTCTTTCAGTTTGATGGTGGTCATTCGCTCCATACGCAAGGGCTGCAGCAGCCACCCGTCAAGTTGACGCGTCAAGGGCCGTGCCACGCCTCGCCAGGCTCGCACGCACGTGGCCAACGACCGCATGCTCCGCAGAGTGTGATCAACGGCCAACTTCGCACGCATTCCGGGTACACGGTGTGTTTGGCTCTGCATCTTCATTGGTACACTGTGAACACGTTGGACCGATCCAACATCACCACGAGGCCCGACCGCAACACAGTGATGTCATGCCAATCACTCCGACCGGGAACTTTCAATTGGTTCACCCAGGTTCCATCCAAACCACGTATCTGCACCACAGAATCTGGTCCGCATTCGCCCCAAGTCAAAATCTGGGCACCACGCACGGCCATGTTGAGCAAATTCAAGGCTCCGCGTTGTGCTTGCCACGTGTACAGCGATTCTCCCCAGCGAGACATGACACGCACCACGCAATGGTTGGAGTAAGCCGTTTCGCAGGACGCAACAATGTGTTCGGTGGAGGCGGCAAGTATGATGTTGGCACAGGCGTAATGGGTGGGAACCCGCACCATCATGGATTTAACTGTAATGCTTGTGTCCAGTTTCCATTGACGCAAGCAAGTCCCAGTGAGCAGATCCAAAACCGTAACCAGACCATCCACGTTTACGACGTAGACTTCCGCGTGGTTCCAAACTGTCACAGTGGCATACAGTCCTGAAGGATGGGGAACCTCCCACCGACCCAAACACACTCCATCTGGTGTATGTGGCATCACGTAGCATTCGCTGGAGCCGTTTACCACAATCACGCGAAATGGAGGGTGCGGTTGCTTCTGGCTTGACTCAGCCTGTGTGCTTGAAACCGAAACCACCGCCACAGCATTGGGCTCCCATCGGTGGTTACGTTCCCAGGTGGCCACGTGCTGGCCTCGGGTGGTGCACACCAACACCCGGTGCTGAAGTGGGTCGGCCATAAAAATACGGTCCAATTCTTCGCACACCGCGAAATTGGTCAAGGCCAGACGCTCCAAGTTCATGCGAAGGGGACCATGCACCACATGCATGCGCAGCGGAGGCATCATCTGGCCTCGCACCACACACCACAACGGAAGAGGCACATGCCTCCAGGCACGCGGTGGCATGTGTTGGTTTACACCTTGCGCAACTTTGTGCCCTTGTCGCGCGCGCGAAAAAAACACAAGGTAACATTCATTCTGCAAAGGAGTCATTCAAAGACTGAGAGCATGTTGCCCTTGTCCAAGAAGACCAAGTGGCCTGACTTTAACACCGCGCTGTCTTGAACAATTTCTGGGTGAATCGGACTTTCAAACTGTCGAAGTAACCTCCCGTCACTCCTCCAGACTTGCACCCGCGGCACTGTGTTGCAAGTCGTACACACTAACACTGTCGCGTCCCTCACGGTTACAAACGACGGAGCCACCCAAGGTTGCATAGTCAACAAGTGTTGCCCCGTGCGCGTGTACAGTTGGGTCTGGCCGTGGCGAAAAAACACGTTTTCTGTGGACACCACCACATAGCCCGTGATCGAAACCGCCAACTTGATCAGGGAACATTCCATAACGAATGCGATTTTGATTCGTGTGTCAACACTCCACTGGCACAGACGCTGGCCACTGATCACATCCATGACAGTCACCAAACCAGATCCGTCCACCACAAACACTTGCGCCGAGTTCCAAACGGCCACTGTGGCATGCAAGGGAGATGCACCAGGTACGTGCCAACGCGCCAGACGGCGGGCATGGGTGTCAAAAATGTGCAAAAACCCCGTGGAATCCACCACCACCACTCGGAACCGCTCGCGTTGTTGTGGAACCGACACCACAGCCACGGCATTCGGGTTCCATTTGAAAGGTTGTGACCAGTTGCGAACACGAACGCCTTCGGTGGTATGTACCACCAGTTGGTTGCGTGTGCCCACGCCAAAGATCAATCCCAATTCTTCGCACCACGCGAGCGTCTCAACCGACTCTCCACTTAAATGAACTTGCATACGACGACGCATTCGCAGTGGACGCATCCATTGTGCCCGGACGCTGTGACGCAGATGTGATGGGACATTGCGCCAGGCCCGGCAAGAACCGTGTGGCATGGGTGTGAACGGAGGTGTGCCACACAATCTGCGGCGGCGTGTGGGAGGGTGGATGCAGAAGGGCACTCGAACGCGCACACGCACCAACAACCACGGACTTCACACCAACCATGGCGTTTCGGCACGTGCCTACGCATTTGATACGGGTCATCCAGCAGTATCGGCGGCCTCCTCCGCTGCGTGGACGTAGCGTGTCGAGTTGGTCGATAGTCTTCGACATGTTGAGCATGGCCGTATCTCCGGACAACCAGGTCTTTGTTACCGATCGCTACAACAACCGCGTGCACGTGTATGCACCCGACGGAACGTTTTTGCGGCAGTGGGGTGAACAAGGTGACGACGCAGGGCAGTTCAACGGCGTTACGGGCATTGCTGTGGCCGGCACCGGTGAAGTGGTGGTCACCGATTGGTACAACAGCCGCGTGCAAGTGTTCCGACCCGACGGTACGTTCGTGCGCGCGTGGGGCTCGCACGGGGTGGGCGACGGCCAGTTGCGAGGGGCCATCTCCGTGGCGGTGACCCGAGACGGCGAAGTGATCGTAGCCGATTGCAACAACTATTGCGTGCAAGTGTTTCGATTGTCCGACGGTGTGTTTCTTCGCCGGTGGGGCACCCACGGGGTCAACGACGGACAGTTTCTAAGTATCTCATCGGTGTGCGTCACACCGGCCAATGAGGTCTGGGCCGTGGAGTGGTGAACGTGTTGACTGCCTCTCAGGTGTGCGTAGCCGACGGTGAAACCCATTGCGTACAAGTGTTTACGCGCGAAGGTGTCTTTCTACGCAAATGGGGTTCCCAGGGATCCAAGGCGGGACTGTTTAATTTGCCTTACGAACTGGCCGTGCGCGGCAATCACATTTTAGTCAACGATCACGGCAACCATAGTCTGAGTGTGTTTCACCCTGATGGCACCTTTGTTGACGCCTGGAGTACGTGCGATTACGGTGAGGGTGATTTCCACGACCCCGGTGGTTTGGCGGTCATGCGTGCCGGACAAGTGTTGATCGGGGACTGTCGAAACTGGCGCATACATGTGTTCGAGTAAACCCGAGTTGATGCAGAATGAGGGGAGTCTGATTCTTCGTGTCACCGTAGGCCCCATTGATGCAAAGCATGGCGTTTTGCCACGTGCCTGCGCATTTGAAGGCCACCATTCGGTCGTACCGCCAATGTCCACCGGTTTGCGGACGTTTTGTGTCCAGTTGGACCTTGCCGTGTCCGCCCTTTCATGTGGCTGTGTCGTCCCAGAACCTTGTGTTTGTCGCCGATTGGGTGCGTGACTGCGTGTACGTGTACACGCCTGATGGCGTCTGCGTGCGCAAGTGGGGCTCCTGTGGCAACGGCGTGGGGCAGTTGAATGGCCCACGTGGCGTGGCGGTGTCGCCGTCAGGAGCCGAGGTGGTGGTGGCTGACTCGGACAACCACCGGGTGGTTGTGTTTCGGACCGACGGCACGTTTGTACGCATGTGGGGCTCAAAGGGCACTCGCGCTGGCCAATTCGTGCGCCCTCAAGCCGTGACGGTAACCAGGGAAGGCGAGGTGGCAGTGGCAGACTGCAGCGCCCGCGTCCAGGTCTTTCATCTGGCCGATGGCGGATTTGTGCGCCAGTGGAAAGCCTTGGGACATAACACAAGCCCGGGTGTTTTGTGTGCGATCCCTAAGGGACAGATGGTGATGGCCGACGAGATCCATCACTGTGTAAAAGTAGTGTCATTGGAAGGCGTCGTTTTGCGCCAATGGGGCTCATTGGGCTCAACGCCTGGCAAATTCAACATGCCATGTAGTGTAGCCGTGTGTGAAGACGGCAAAATACTCGTTGGTGACTGCAACCACCGCGTGCAAGTCTTTCAGCCCGATGGCAAATTTGTGTGCATGTGGGGCTCACACGGGAAGGGCCACGGCCAGTTCCAAGGTCCATCGGGACTGGCTGTGACACGGGTGGGCTTAGTGCTGGTAGCCGACTACCTCAACAACCGAGTGCAGGTTTTTCAATGAAGCAAAACATTGCAGAATGCCAAGCCGCACGTAGCGCACGATTGCCAAGCCAGACCCTCGATGAAGGCCTTTGCCTACGTCACGGCGCCTTTGATTAAGATCATCCAGGCCTACCGTCAATGGCCGCTGTTTCGTGGCTGTCTCAGGTCCACCATAACGCTGCCTTTTTCATGTTCTTACGTGGCTGTGTCTCGCCAAGGAGATATCTTCATGAGTGAGTTTTACAACCACTGCGTGCACGCCTTTGCGACGGATGGCACACGGCTGCACACTTGGGGCTCGGCAGGTAGTGCTGCGGGCCAATTCCGTTTCCCCTCCAACGTTGCGGTGACGCCGTCCGGAGAGGTGTTGGTCACGGACACCGACAACCATCGGGTGCAGGTGTTTCGTGCCGACGGTACCTTGGTACGTGTGCTGGGCTCCAGGGGCTGGCGCGATGGTCAGTTGCACTGTCCACGTGGTGTGGCGGTGACCAAGACAGGCGAGGTGGTGGTCGCAGACCGCCTCAACCATCGCATCCAAGTGTTCCAACTTTCCGACGGTGCGTTTTTGCGGCAGTGGGGGGTGCGAGGCTCTGGAACAGGACAATTCGACAATCCTGTCGCAGTGTGTGTCACCCCGGATGACCGGGTGATCGTCGCAGACGAGTGCAACGACCGAGTCCAAGTGTTTGGGCTTGGTGGGAACTTTTTGCACCAATGGCACAGCCAGTGTCCACGGATTGTGACTGTGCGTGGTCACGAAGTGTGGGTTGTCGACGAACTCAACCGGATACAAGTGTTTCAACCCAACGGCACGTTTGTGTCTCAGTGGAGATCGGAGGCTCTGGATCGCCAGAATTTTGCGTACATTGGACTTGCAGTCACGTGCTCGGGCCACGTTCTGGTTTGCGAACAGAACCAAATGCGAATGTATGAATGAACCACGTTGTCAAGACAAAGTGTGGAAACCCTCTTTTTTTTGCCATGCAGGCCTTCGGCCCCGTGGCGGCCCACTTGGTTGAGGCCATACGGGCCTACCGTGAGATGCCCCCTCTCCGCGGACGCCCCGTCGCCGCCTGGGGCTTGGACGTTCGGCTGTGCTACGTGGCAGTGGCCCCCAACAACCACGTGTTTGTCAGCGCCAACCACAAGGATTGCGTGTACGTGTTCACGCTGGACGGCAGGCTGGTGCGTCAATGGGGCGAACAAGGCAATGCTGCGGGGAAATTGTTTGGTCCCTGTGGCCTCGCAGTGACACCGTCCGGAGACGAAGTCATCGTCGCCGACGAGCACAACCACCGCGTGCAAGTGTTTCGCCCCGATGGCAAATTTTTACGAATGTGGGGCACGTGGGGCGAAGGGCACGGCCAACTCAAATGGCCGCAATACGTGGCGGTGACGCCATCGGGCACCGAAGTCATCGTCTCCGATCACAGCCGCCGCGTGCAAGTGTTTCGGCTCTCCGACGGCGCCTTCCTACGCCAATGGGGCTCGTTGGGCTCTGCGGACGGACAATTCCGACAGATTGCGGCGGTGTGTGTCTGTTCGTCCGGGGTGGTGGTGGTCGCCGACGAGGACACCAACTCCATTCAAACCTTTTCCCCACAGGGTGTGTTCCTGCACCGGTTTGGCTCCAAAGGCACTGGCCCAGGCCGGTTTCAATGCGTGTGCGATGTGGCCGTCCGCGGCCACGAGTTGTTGGTAGCCGACTATGGCGACCCACACGTGCACATTTTCCGCCTGGATGGCACACTTTCACGGGTGTGGAAGTCGAACGTTCGGTGTCCCAACGGACTGTCTGTGGCACGGACCGGACACATACTGGTGTGCAACGAAACTGGCAAGATCAATAACGCTGCCGTGAATGTGTTTGAATAACATGACATGCAGAGTGACCCACGGGTTAGGTTTTTTTTTTCTTTGCGTTTTGTTACCGCCACGTTTCATGAGCAGCCAAGCCTTTGGCCACGTGCCGGCCCACTTGAAGCAAGTGGTCCGTACCTACCGCCAATGCCCACCGCTGCGTGGGGAACTGGTAGCGTCTTGGTCTGTGCCCTTTCTTCCGTGGTTCATTGCCGTGTCTCCCAACGACACCCACGTGTACATCACTGACTATGACCATGACCACGTGTACGTGTACTCCATGGAGGGTGTCTTTTTGCACAAGTGGGGATCGTGTGGCCATGGTCCGGGTCAATTCAACAACCCGCATGGCATCGCCGTAGCCAGAAGTGGTGAAGTGGTGGTGACGGACCGCGGCAACGATCGCGTGCAAGTGTTTCAGCCCGATGGAACGTTTTTGCGCCAGTGGGGTTCTGAGGGCGACAGCGACGGCGAATTTAGTTTCTTATCCGGCGTGGCGGTGACCAATCGAGGCGAGGTGCTAGTGACCGAAGATGGCAACCACCGCCTGCAAGTGTTTCGGCTTTCTGACGGTGCCTTTGTTCGCAAATGGGGCAGGAGGCAATCTTTGAACGAGCGCTTCGTGAATTTTGATGCAGTGTGTGTCTCTGCGGCTGGACAGGTAAACACAACACTGTTTTTGTGTTGACTGGGCTGCAGGTGGTGGTTGCAGACGAGGACAACCACTGCGTGCTAGTGTTTTCTCAAGACGGCACACTGGAACACAAATGGGGCTCTCGAGGCTCGCGCAAGGCCAAATTTCGTAGTCCTTGGCACGTGGTCATGCGGGGTAACAGGGTGGTGGTGTCTGACAGCGACAACCACCGCGTGCAAGTGCTTCTTTTGGACGGCACGTTCGTGTGCGCGTGGGGGTCGGAGGGCTCGGGTCCCCGACAGTTTTCGTTTCCCGGCGGCTTGGCAGTGACACGCACAGGCCGGGTGCTGGTGTGCGACCGGTACAACAGTCGCGTGCAAGTGTTTGAATGAAGGTTGGCATGCAGAAACCAGCGTGTCCCTTTCTTTTTTGATCAGAGAATGATGCACAAAAGCATGGCGCTTCGCCACATACCCACGCACCTGGTGAGACTGATTCGGGCGTATCGCAAAGCACCTCCACTGCGCGGACATCTGGTCTTGACGTTGAACCTGCCGTTGCGCCCCTTGGCGCTGGCGGTGTCTTCACGCAACCAAGTCTTCATGACGGAATCCAGCGGCCATTACGTGTACGCGTTTGCACCCAATTTTGCGTTGAGCCATTTGTGGGGTGGCTTCGGACATGCCGCAGGCCAGTTCAATTGCCCGGCTGGCATCGCGGTGAGTGCTAACGACGAAGTAGTGGTGGCGGATGGCGGCAACCACCGCGTGCAAGTGTTCCGCGCCGACGGCACGTTTGTGCGCCAGTGGGGCACCTGGGGTGAAGGCGATGGCCAGTTCACCGCGCCGCAGTGCGTGGCCGTGACCAAAACGAACGAAGTGGTGGTCACCGAACAACTGAAGCACCTTGTGCAAGTGTTTCGTCTGTCCGACGGCGCGTTTTTGCGCCGGTGGGTGTGCACCGGGTGGTTTCTAGATTCGGGATACCCAGTGGGTGTGGCAGTAACCGATGAAAACGAGGTATGTACACGTGGCTTTCGACGGTGTGTGTCAAGCAGGCGTAGGTACTCATCGCAGAAATGTCACGTGTGCACCTGTTTCGCCCGGATGGGACCTTTGTGCGCCAGTTCAGCACGGGCAGTATGCCCTTTGGCAAATTCTGTTGTCCATTTGGTGTAGCGGTGCGCGGCGACGAACTGTTCCTCGTCGATGCAAACGAGTCTTGTGTGCGTGTGTTTCGATTCGACGGCACGTTGGTACGCGTGTGGAACATCGAAGGTGCCGGCCTGGGGCAAGCCAAACATTTGTCTGCGATGGGTGTAACCAGACAGGGCCAAATTCTGGTATGCAACACACCCAATGGAAACTTGCACGTGTTTGAGTAAAATTCACGCAAAACATCATGGCCTTTCGCCATGTACCGCAACACTTGAGAGAAGCCGTTCAGGTCTACCGTAGATGGCCACCACTGCGTGGCCACTTCAAAGCAACTTGGCGCTTACCCTTTCGGCCCCAGTGTATGGTGGTGTCCGACGCCGACGAAGTCTTGGCCACCGACATCGAAAATCACTGCGTACAAGTATTCACACTCGGTGGCACTCGTGTGCGCCAATGGGGCTCTCGGGGCCATGCGGCGGGGCAGTTTTGTTACCCCAGCGGGATCGCGGTGACCAAGGAAGGCGAGGTGGTTGTGGCCGACACCCTGAACCACCGCGTACAAGTGTTTCGGATCGACGGAACCTTTGTGCGGATGTGGGGTTCAATGGGCTTGGATGAGCCCAACAAGTTTTTTAGCCCTTCAGGGGTGGCGATAACAAAAACTGGCGAGGTTATGGTGATCGACAAAAGGGACCGTGTCCAAGTGTTTCGCCTTTCGGATGGCGCGTTTTTGCGACAGTTTGGCACCAAAGGACAGTTAGCCGGACAGGTACAACACCCCGCCGCAGTTTGTGTTACGCAAGGGGGTGAGGTAAGGGTGTCTTTGGTTCGGTTCCTTCAGGTTGGCTTCAGGTTTTCATCTCAGACACTGGCAACAGGCGCGTGCAAGTGTTCGGTCCCTGTGGAACGTTCCTGCGCAAGTGGAACGCAGGCTCTGACAATGGTGCTCCGTGGGATGTGCTGGTGCGCGGGAATGAGGTGCTGGTGGCTGATTCCAGAAACTACATGGTGCAACTGTTTTTGCTTGATGGCACCCCCGTCCGTAGATGGCGTTTGTATGACATCCAAAGCCACACCAACGCCTACTACGACTACTTCAGTTTGGCGCTAACCAAACAAGGCCAAGTGATAATGAGCAACAACAAGTGTTTGCATGTGTTGGAATAAACGTGGCAGTCATGCAGAACAAGCCCCCTGCAGGGCCGCACAAAGTTTGAGCCTATTGCCTTCATTGTGCAAAAATGGCCTTTGGCCATGTGCCTGTGCACTTGAAGAACACCATCCGGTCCTACCACTGGTTGCCCCCGCTCCAAGGCCGCTGGGTTGCGAGTTGGCCCCTGTCGTTCACCCCTGGGTGCATAACTGTATCGTTGGACAACACCGTGTACATCACCGAGTTTACCCAGGATTCCATACATGTGTTTTCCGTGGAGGGTGCATTTGTACGCCAATGGGGGTCGCGGGGCGCAGGGAAGGGTCAGTTCGACGGGCCCGGCGGCATTGCCGTGACCAAACGTAACCAGGTAGTAGTGGCGGATTATTGCAACAACCGCTTGCAAGTTTTTCAACCGGACGGCACCTTCGTGCGCGAATTGGGGACGACTGGCCGAAAGGGTGGTGGCCGACTGCGGTGGCCGACTTGCGTGGCGGTTACGAACGATGGCGAAGCAGTGGTGGTAACCGAAGAGGACAGACTACGGTTTCAGGTGTTCCGGATCAACGACGGTGCGTTGCTGCAGGCGTGGTTTACCAATGCTCGGGCTGCGGGCGTGTGTGCCACATCGACAGGGCAGGCATGCCAAGTGTGTGTTGGCATTGCATTGAGTCGAGTCAGGTGTTGGTCGCTGACGAGAGGCACCGTTGCATCAAAGTGATTGGACGCTATGGCACAATCCGGCGGTGGTTAGGCGTGGGGCAATTGTTTCGGCCCAGTGCTGTGGCCATGCGTGGCCAGGAGGTCATAGTGATTGACAAAGACAATGGCTGTGTGCAAGTGTTCCGACTGGATGGTACCTTGGTACGTGTGTGGGATACGTACCTTCCCAGTTACAGCCACATTACGGTTCCGGTTGCTGTGGCCGTGACACGAAAAGGTCAAGTGCTGCTGTGCGACAGCGCCAACAACTGCGTGCATATCTTTGAATAAACCCAAATGTGCAGAAAAAAGACATGTTGCTTGGGCGTTGACTGGTTTTAACGGGCACAACCTCAACTCTATGGCGCTTCGCTCTGTACCGGATCACTTGAAACGAGTCATTCGCGCTTACCGCCAACCACCACCGTTTCGGGGACATGTAGTCGCGGCCTTGACACTGCCGTTTCGGTTCCATGGCATAGCCGTGTCGGAGAACAACGAAGTGTTTTTGACTCACCATTTTTACGACGGTGTGACTGTGTATTCGCCTTCCGGAACGTTGCTACACAAGTGGGGGCCTATGTCTGGCGGTCGCGGCGCCGGGGAATTGCACAGTCCCCGCGGTATTGCCGTGGCCAAGACCGGCGAAGTCGTGGTTGCTGACTGCTACAACCACCGCGTGCAGGTGTTTCGCACAGACGGCACCTTCGTGCGCATGTGGGGCTCCGAGGGTGAGGGTAAAGGCCAATTCAAGTACCCCACTGACGTGGCGGTGACGGCGGGCGGCGAGGTGATCGTCGTCGACGGACACGATCACATCCAAGTGTTCCGGTTGGCTGATGGAGCGTTTCTACGCCAGTGGGCAACGGGCAGGCCCGTTGAAACCAGTTTCCAAGATATGTTTGTGAGCGTAACTCCATCTAATCAAGTATGTGTGGCACGTGAGCGGGGCTCAATCTCACTGGTGTTTAGGTGGTGATCGTGGACACCGATAACTGTTGCGTGCGCGTGTTTGAACTTACTGGGGTTTGCTTGCACACATGGGGCTGTAGAGGTTCGGGTCGGGGTGAATTTAACTATCCCTGTGGGGTAGCGGTGCGAGGCGACGAAGTGCTGGTGGCCGACTGTCACAACAATCGTCTGCAAGTGTTCCGCCTCGACGGCACGTTTGTGTCGGCTTGGGGGCCACCGCGTGGCAGTAGTCGTCAATTGATTTTGCCGCATCGGCTGGCTGTCACCAGACACGGCCAGTTACTGTTGGGTGAGGTGTTTGAACCACACTTGCAAGTGTTGGACTAAATCCAGATGCAGAATGTTTGACTTTTTGAACGTCTTGGCGAGCCGATTTACTTGACTCAAGCCATTGGTGCGTTCTCCACATGGCTTTTTGCCGTGTACCTGCCCATTTGATCAACGCCATTCGGGCCTACCGTCCGTTCCGGGGTCACACCAAATGTTCATGGCAGGCGCCCGTTTGGCTTCGTTGGATTGCCGTATCCCCTGACCACCACATCTTTTTGTCCGCCACGTGCCACCATTGCGTTTACGTGTACCAAACTGACGGCGTACTTTTGCGAAAATGGGGTTCGCGGGGTAACGAAGCAGGACAATTTGATTATCCCAATGGCATTGCGGTAACACCCGGAGGAGAGGTGGTGATTTGCGACAGTTGGAACCATCGCTTGCAGGTGTTTTCTTTGGATGGCACGTTGGTACGAATGTGGGGTTCAGAGGGCCCGGGCGACGGCCAGTTACGATTCCCTCATGCCGTGGCAGTGACCCAGAACGACCAAGTCGTGGTCACTGAATGTAACAGCCCCCACATCCAGGTGTTTCGGGTGTCCGACGCAGCCTTCGTGTGCAAATGGAACGCACAAGACTCTACAGACCTAGCATCTAGCAATTTGGTGGCTGTGTGCGTTTCTTCTACTGGGCTGGTGTGTTCCGCTGCTGGTCATTTTTTGTTTGACATTGATGCAGGTATTGGCAGTTGATGAAAACAACCACTGTGTGAAAATGTTTACTCCGGATGGCGTGCGTTTGCACAAGTTTGGCTCATACGGGTTTGGCTCCAGCCAGTTCGACAATCCGTGCGCCGTAGCCGTTGTGCGAAGCAACGAAGTGCTTATCACCGACAAAAACAACCACCGCGTGCAAGTGTTTCGCCTGGACGGTACATTTGTGCATGCCTGGGGTTGGCCGAGGTCTGGCTATTTTTGTCCTATGGGATTGGCTGTGACCCGAATGAACCAAGTGCTGGTAACTGACTGGTACACCCAGTGTGTGCAAGTGTTTGAATGAAATTGGTCGTGCAGAACCCACGCCTTGGGTTGAGTGTTGGTGACACGCCACAACCCTAAGCCATGGCGTTCCGTCACGTGCCAGTCCACTTGACTCAAGCCATTCGTGCGTACGCCAGATTGCCACGGCTGCGTGGACGTTGCGTGTCCAGTTGGACTCTTTCCTTCACTCCTTGGTACTTGGCCGTGTCTCCGGACAACACTGTCTTTATCACCGATTTTAATCATTGCATCCATGTGTTTTTGACGGACGGTACCTTTGTGCGCACGTGGGGTGTGCAGGGCACTGACCCGGGACAGTTGATATGCCCACACGGCATTGCTGTGACAAAACGAGGCGAGGTGGTGGTTGCAGATCAAGGCAACAGTTGTGTGCAAGTGTTTCGGCCCGACGGCACGTTTGTGCGTGCGTGGGGCTCCAAAGGTTCTGGGGAGGGCCAATTTCTGTGGCCCTGCGCCGTGGCTGTAACAAAAGAGGATTACGTCGTAGTAACTGACGCGGAGAGCAACCGCGTGCAAGTGTTTCGACTGTCTGACGGTGCATTTTTGCACATGTGGCATTACAGTGGCCAAAAAAATGCTACTTTTTGTCATTTTGTTGCGGCGTGCATTTCCCGGGATGGGCAGGTGCTAATCCCCGTCTTACCATATCTCAGTTTCATGCAGGTCATAATCGCCGACGAGGGCAACCACTGTGTACAAGTGTTCACTGTGGATGGTGCGTTAGTGTGCCAATGGGGTTCACCTGGCGAAGATTATGGTCAATTCATAAGCCCCTCGGGTGTGGCGGTGCACGGCGATCGGGTTTTAGTGGTCGACACAAACAATGTGCGCGTACAAGTGTTCCAACCCAACGGTGCATTCGTGGGTTCCTGGGGTTCTTGTGGCTCCCGCAATGGAGGATTCCAGACGCCACAAGGCGTGGGAGTGACCAGAATGGGCCAAGTGCTGGTGTGCGACAGTGGCAATCGCCAAGTGCTAGTGTTTGAATGAACATGGCCCTGCAGAACCTTGTGTTGCGTCGGTAACGTGCTTACAACCCGCACAACATGGCGTTTCGTCACGTACCCGCCCATTTGAAGGGTGCCATTCGGGCATACCGACTGCTGCCACCGCTTCGTGGACACGTGGCGTCGTGTTGGTCGGTGCCTTTTCCTCCCCAGGGCATGGCCGTGTCCCCCTCAGACCACACAGTGTTTGTCACCGATTTTGACCGGGATTGCATCCATGTGTTTTTGAAGGACGGCACGTTGCTACGCACCTGGGGCAACGACGGCAGCGCAGCGGGAGAATTTTGTGGGCCTTGGGGCATCGCAGTGACCAAGGCAGGCGAAGTGTTGGTTGCCGACTGCTACAACGACCGCATCCAAGTGTTCCGTACGGACGGCATGTTCTTGCGCCAATGGGGCAAACCCGGGTTTCGCGAAGGCGAGTTTGATGACCCTGCAGGCGTGGCGGTGACGCCGTCTGGAACCGAGGTGGTGGTGACCGAATTGAACAACCACCGCGTACAAGTGTTTCGACTGTCCGACGGCGTCTTCCTCCGCACGTGGGGGGCGGAAGGCTATGAACCAGGAAACTTCCACACTCCCAATGCGGTGTGCGTCACCGCAACCAACCAGGTATTCTTGACCAGCATTGTTGATCGTGGACATCTGTGCCTAGGTGATGATCTGCGACAAGGGCAGCCGGGTGCAAGTGTTTCAATTGGATGGTACTTTTTTGCACCAGTGGGAATCAAGCAACGGCTTGTCTCGGGATTTGTACCAGGTGTTGGTGTCCAAGGAGTACACCCGTCACGTACAAGTGTTCCAATTGGACGGCACGTTGGTGTGTTCGTGGAGATTTCCAGACGACGACCCCAAGACATTGCCAAGCGGTCCGGCTGGGCTGGCCGTGACGCGCACGGGCCAAGTGCTCGTGTACGACAAACACAACCACAAAGTACTGGTGTTGGAATGAAAAGACTTGCAGAAGCAAGAGCAACGTGCTCCAACGTTGGTTCGTGAGTTTCCTGCTTATTACCCAATGGCGTTGTGCGATGTCCCCGCCCATTTGAAAGCCGTAATCCGAGGGTATCGCCAACTGGCCCCGTTTGAGAACTGCGTTACTGTAACCATACCCTTGCCGGGCCTTTCCGCCCATATCGCCTCGTCTCCGCACGGCGAAATATTGGTCAGCGACTTTGACAAACACTGTGTGCTTGTATTTTCGGCTGACGGCACGAGGCTACGCCAATGGGGCTCGTGGGGCTGCCAAGAAGGATTGTTTGATTGCCCCAGTGGTCTCGCGGTCACCAACGATGGGAGCGAGGTAATGGTTGCCGACAGTAGCAACCACCGTGTGCAAGTGTTTTCTCTCGATGGCACCTTTTTGCGCACGTGGGGCTCCAGAGGCACAGGCGCAGGCGAGTTTTGGTACCCTCAAGGCCTCGCTGTGACGAAAGAGGACCTAGTCATTGTTGTGGACTACGGCAATCACCGCGTGCAAGTGCTTTCTCGCCAGGGTGCCTTTTTGCGGCAATGGGGCACGCATGGACATGTGGATGGACAGTTTCAATATCCCTTTTCCGTGTGCGTCACTTTGGACAGCGAGGTTGTAATCGCAGACCGTGGCAACCACCGCATCCAGGTGTTTCGGCTCGACGGCGCATTCGTGCGACAGTGGCGCGCGCAGAACTGGGGCCATGACCCGGGTCCACGTGGTGTGGTGGTGCGCGGCAACGAAGTATTTGTCGCCGACCATCACAACCACCAAATACAAGTGTTTCATCTGGACGGCACGTTGCTGCGAACCTGGCGGCCACGCAGTGGATTTAATGGACCCTATGGTCTGGCTGTGACCAGACAAGGCCACGTGCTGGTCGCTGACATCACCCGCATACAGATGTTGAAATGAACTGCAGAAGGAGGCTCACGGAACCCACGTTGGTTGGCATAACACACCCCATGAAACGCCACGTCCCGTTCCACCTGTGGCATGCCATCCGGGCCTACCGCCAACTGGCTCCATTCCGTGGCCACGTTTGTGCCACCTTGACGTTGCCGATATCCCTCTCCTGTGTAGCCGCATCCCGCCAGGGCGCAATATTTGTAAGTGATCCGTACAACCATTGCATACGTGTGTGTTTGACCAGCGGTTCATTGCTGCACCAATGGGGCTCACGGGGGAAAAAAGTCAACCAGTTCCAATTTCCCACTGGCATTGCGGTGACACCATCTGGAGACGAAGTCGTCGTCGCCGACTGCCTGAATCACCGTGTGCAAGTGTTTCAGAGCAACGGCAAGTTTTTGCGAACGTGGGGCTCCTACGGGTCAGGCGACGGCCAATTTCGAGAACCTCGTGGCGTCGCAGTAACAAAGGCAGGCGAGGTGGTAGTAGCCGATGGTGGAAACCACCGCATCCAGGTGTTCCGGCTGTCGGACGGGACGTTTCTGAGAGCATGGGGTCGGTGGGGAAGTCGCGAAGGACAATTAGACACTCCAGTGGCAGTGCACGTCACCCAATCCAACGACATTGTGGTGGTGGACTACAATAACGTACGGATCCAAGTGTTTCGGCTCGATGGCACCTTTGTGCAACAGTGGCGAACGCCAGAGTGGTCTTACATCCAGGCTCTGCGTGGCGTGACAGTACGCGGCAATGAGGTGCTGGTCATCGGCCTTCTCATCAAGGACATACAAGTGTTTCAACTCGATGGTACGCTGGTGCGCACCTTAACGTCGCAGCCGGCCGACGACACTGGACACGAGTTTGGGTTGGCCACAATGCATTCGGGCCATGTGCTGGTGTGTGGCTACGCGCAAACAGAAGTGTTGGAGTAAACGCGCAGAAGTGTGGCACGTTTGTTTGACACGATGTAAAAGCACCACACCAAAAAATCGATGACGTCTCGTCACGTCCCGATGCATCTCTGGCACACCATCCGAGCCTACTGTGCACCGGTACGGTTCCGTCAGCAATGGACGCCGGCGTTCAGACCACGCTACATGGCCGTGTCAAGCGACCAGGAAGTGTTTTTGAGCAACGAAGATCAGCATAACATACACGTGTACTCGCTGGATGGTACGAGGCTGCGCCAATGGGGCTCATGGGGCAGCCAAGAAGGGCAGTTCATTGGCCCCTGTGGCCTGGATGTGACACCGTCCGGAGACGAAGTGCTGGTTGCTGACTGTTACAACCACCGCATACAAGTGTTCAACGTACACGGCACGTTTTTGCGGGCGTGGGGCTCTGAAGGCAATGGGGAAGGCCAATTTCAGTGGCCTCGTGCCGTGGCCGTGACCCAGGAGGGCGAAGTGGTCGTGATTGACCAGGGCAGCCACCGCGTGCAGGTGTTTCGGCTGTCGGATGGGACATTCCTTAGAAGATGGGGCTCGCAAGGTCAGGCTCAGGGACAATTCAAGTATCCCGTAGATGTGTCAGTCACCGTGACGGGCCAGGTGCCAACCAGTGTCGCTCGGTTTGGTTCAGTGCGCGTGTGCAGGTGATCGTTACGGATGGAAGCAACCACCGCGTGCAAGTGTTTCGGCTTTCTGACGGTGCCTTATTGCATAAGTGGGGGTGTGAAGGACGTGGCTACGGCCAGTTCAATTACCCCTTTGGCTTGGCAGTGCGCGGCGACGCGGTGCTGGTTGCCGACTATCACAACCACCGCGTCCAGATGTTCCGTCTGGCGGACGGCGCGTTTGTGCGCATGTGGGGGTCGGCAGGTGCGGGTGCCAACCAATTCGACTTTCCTGCTGGAGTGGCCGTGACGAAGCGGGGCCAAGTGCTGGTATCCGACTGGTACATCCAACGCGTGCAAGTGTTCGAATAAACATGGTTCTGCAGAACTTTGCCTTGGCTTGCGTTGGCGAGCGACAAAACTCACAACATGGCGTTGCGTCACGTGCCCACCCACTTAAAGAATGCCATACGGGCGTACCGACTGCCACCGCTACGTGGACACGTGGCGTCGTGTTGGTCGTTGTCCTTTTCTTTTATGAGCCTGGCCGTGTCGCCCCAAGACCACACCGTGTTTGTCACCAACGTGCACAACGACTTTGAGAGTCCATTTTCCATTGATAACGGCGACAACGACTGCGTGAACGTATTCACGGCTGATGGAACATCTTTGCGCAAATGGGGTTCGAGTGGCAATGCGGCAGGACAGTTTCGTCATCCCAGTGGCATAGCCATGACGAAAGACGGCGAAGTGGTGGTGGTTGACCGCAACAATCACCGCATCCAAGTGTTCAAACCGGATGGTACCTTTGTGAGGATGTGGGGTTCTGGAGGTCATGGTAACGGCCAGTTCAGTTACCCTCGAGGTGTGGCCATAACAAAAACTGGTGAAGCAGTCGTAGTGGACCAGGGCAACTCCCGTGTCCAAGTGTTTCGGCTGGCGGACGGCGCGTTTCTCAAAAAATGGGGCTCGTGGGGGTCTCAAGACGGAGCATTCACGAACGCCATGGGTGTATGTGTTACTTTGTCTGGAATGGTGTGCACCACCACTTGTACTTGGCCTTTAACATCAACGCAGGTGCTGGTCGCTGATTACGGCAACCACCGCATACAAGTGTTTCGGCTAGCGGACGGAGCGTTCGTGCGCAAGTGGGGCTCGTACGGCTCTGGCCACGGCCAGTTTATGTTTCCATGCGATGTGGCGATGCGTGGCGACGAGGTCCTGGTCGCTGACCACAGCAACAACCGCGTACAAGTGTTTCAACTTGACGGCACATTCGTGCGCCAGTGGGGGACCTATGGCACGGGCCGCGGCCAGTTTAACAATCCGTTTGGACTGGCTGTGACACGCATGGGCCAAGTACTCGTGGGTGACAGCGGCAACACACGCATACAGATCTTTGAATAAATCTTGGGTGGATCAATCGTTCGTGAGCCAGCACGCACCTGGTGGTATCCACACAAGACCAGGTGTTGGGGTGCGACATGCTCAACAACCGGGTGCAAGTGTTGGAGCAAAAACGCATGGATTGGTGCAGAACGAACGTGGCACGGACGGGGTGTCGGATTCTATGCATTGATTGCGCTAACATGGCGTGGCGCCACGTGCCCGCCCATTTGACAACCGCCGTCCGGGACTACCATCGATTGCCACCTCTCCGTAGGCACTTGGTAGCCAGTTGGCCACTGACCTTTCTACCCGGGTACGTAGCCCTCTCTGAAGCCGGCGAAGTCTTTGCCACCGACTGGAAGACCCACACCGTACACGTGGTGACTCTCAACGGCACGTTTGTACGCCAATGGGGTTCTAGGGGCAACGCGGCTGGACAGTTTGAGCAGCCTATTGGCATTGCGGTGACCCGAGCGGGAGAGGTGGTGGTCTGCGACCTCGGCAACAGCCGCGTGCAAGTGTTTCGCACGGATGGCACCTTTGTGCGGATGTGGGGGTCCAAAGGTTCGGGCGACGGCCAATTCGATTGGCCTCGAGGCGTGGCGGTGACACCAAATGGTGAAGTGCTCGTGACCGATCAGAAAAACTGCCGCGTTCAAGTGTTTCGTTTGTCGGACGGCACGTTTTTGCGTGTGTTTGGTGCTTTGGGAACTGCGGGCGGGCAGTTGAGGGATCCCAGCGGAATTTGCATGGCACCCAACGGCAGCGAGGTTGTGATTGCAGACAGCGGAAACCGTCGCGTGCAAGTGTTCCGCACGGATGGGACCTTTGTGCGCATATGGGCGTCGTACACATCACGTTCCATGGGCTACCCGTCGACCGTATTAGTCCGAGGGGATGAACTACTTGTGGTGGATGTTCCCCTGCATCATTTGCAACTCTTTGGGCGAACTGGCACTCTTCTTCGTCTATGGGACACGTTCGACTCCAAGAACAAGTACATGGACACATTTCGTTCACCGTCAGGTCTGCTGTTGACCCAACGAGGCCAAGTCATCATTACCGACGACAAGCGTATGCAAATGTTTGAGTAAAACGCATGGATTGAAAGTGTGCCGACTGCGGCAACCATTGCCTAAAAGTTTATCGCCCAGACGGCACTTGGGTGCACATGTTGGCCACGCCCAACGGATTTGCTTTTTCCCATGGGTCTGGCTGTAACCAAACAAGAGCAAAGTCTGATCAGTTCCGATACTCTAAGTATGGTGGCAGTGATAGGATGAAACACAGAATACAATGGCATAGCCTTTTTTCGTTCGGCAAGTGCCAACATTGTATCCATGAACCTTGCCTTTCGCCATGTGCCTGCCCATTTGACCAACACCATCCGGGCCTACCGTGAGTTGCCCCAGTTCCGCAATCGCCTAGTGGCAAATTGGTCGTTGTCTTTTCAGCCACGTTACATGGCTGTGTCTTCCGACAACCAAATGTTCGTGAGAGACTGGGACAACGACTGCGTGCATGTGTTCTCGGCCGACGGCGCGTTCCTGCGCAAATGGGGCTCGCGGGGCAACGCCGCAGGACAATTCGACGGTCCCCACGGTATTGCGGTGGCGAAGGATGGACAGGTGGTGGTCGTTGACTGCAACAACCACCGCGTGCAAGTGTTTGCACCCGATGGCACGTTTCTGCGGATGTGGGGCTCGGAGGGCACCGGCGACGGCCAATTCACGTGCCCTCATGGCGTGGCGGTGACGCCGTCAGGAGCCGAGGTGGTCGTGACTGAATACGGCGACCGCGTCCAAGTGTTTCGGCTGTCCGACGGCGCGTTCGTGCGCAAGTGGGGCTCGCGCGGATCCACGGACGGACAATTTGATAATCCCGTGGCTGTGTGTGTCACATCGACTGAAATGGTGTGTATCGCCGGGGGGTTTATCTTGAATTGCGTCTTACACCGACACAGGTGCTCGTGGCTGACTTACACAACCACCGTGTGCAGGTGTTTTCTCTCGGCGGCACGTTCGTTTGCAAGTGGGGCTTGCACGGCAGGGACCCCGGCCGGTTGATCCTTCCACGAAGTGTGGCGGTGCGCGGCGATGAAGTGCTCATCTCCGACCACCACAACGACCACGTGCAAGTGTTTCGCGTGGACGGCACGTACGTGCGCAGATGGGGGTCGCGGCGTGATGGCTCACTCAAGCAACCGTTGGGACTGGCCGTGACGCGGACGGGACACGTGTTGGTGGGCGACATTTTTGGTGTAAAATTGTTTGAATGAACGAGTCTGCACGCTTCCAGTTTGTTTGTGTGCTCCAAGTAAACGGACAGGTGAGATGAGTGGCGCAGCCAAGTCTACGCCAGCCTTGCTAGTCAGCACCAACGCCGGCATTTTGCCCACGACCCACCGGGGCGGGCGCAAACAGAGGCTGGGCACCATTGCAGTCATCCAAATTGGACTGTTCTTGTCGGCCACGCTCGCGTCCATCATTGGTGGCGCTTGGACCAACGTCATGCAATCGGACTTTGATGACTCGATCGAGCATTTGACCGCCCAGATCGCCACGTCCAGCGATCCGTCTGTCACCGCGCAAGCCAAAGCCGAAGCCTTGCAACGCTACACCACCAGCGCCAAAAATTCCAAACGACGCAACCTCCAGTATGCGTTGTTTGTGACCACCATCGGCCTCATCATCATCATCGGCTGGACCTTGTTTGTCCAGGAGATTGACCCCAGTCTCATTTCTTACGTGGAACCCTCGTAAACCACCACAGGCACACCTGCGTTCCACATTCCTGCCTGCGAAATGTGGTGGGCTCAAATCAAAGAGGCATCATGGCAGCAGCCAGCGCAGCATCCTACGCGGTGCCCCCTCCAGTGGACGAGCCCGTGGGACACGGGTCGGTGTACGTTCCACCCCAACCCTCCATTCCCGCCTCGCAACCCATCCCCCAACAACCGCAGACGCACGCACGCAACATGCAAGTCAACTGTTCGGTGCGGTGCGAAAACTTGCTGCGCCAAATCGAGGCCACGTACCCACGGGCCCACACCAAAACCAACGACATCTTTGTGACGCTGGCGTTGCGCGACCTCGAAGCCCCGAGCCCCCACGCGACGCAAGTGGAAGTACACAGCATCGCACAGTCTCTGGCGTGTTGGGGTCTGTCCAGGAATGCACTGCGCTTGACCGAAAACCAGTTTGCACTACGCGAGGCCTCGCTGTTCTTGACCAGTTTGGAACAGGCGGCGTACCATTTGGAGAAGGCCTTGGCGGTGGCTTCGATCACTGCGGTTAGCGCACCCTAGTAGAAGGTCTCTGGTGGAAACAATAAACCATGGCTTTGGCCCTGAGACCCCAAGTGAATTTTGCACAACGGCAGCGTGAAGTGCGCCAAACACAAGGTGCACCTGCCACTTGGCCCCACCCTGGCCTGAACTACACGTGTCGCGATCCAGAAGAGGCGGCCCCGGGGTACGGGTCAGATGAAGACCCCGATCCCTACTCGGAACGAAACCTGTTGCATTGGGCTTGCGACCTTTGGTTTGACCAGTGGTCCCAAGGCAACCACACCTTGACCCCACCGTATCGCTCCATGAAGAATTGGAGGCGTCGCTTGAACTGTCCCAACGAATCGGCCACCCAACAGCCCGCGGCCCACGAGCCCTTCGACGACGAACCGGCTGAACTTGATCCCGACCCCGACGACACGGCGTATGCGGCCGACGAGACGGGGTGCACTTTCGCGTACCACGGTAAACACGCGACGCCCGACGACGAAGCGTATCAGCAGTGATGCTCTCCGCCCCAACCTTGGTGTACTTGGCCATTGGTGGCACCCACCTCACCCAACAACTGTGTGACAAGCACCGCCGGGACGCATTGTCCGGCCTCGACTACATTGTGCAAGCCCTGGTCATGGCCGTCATTGTCGAATTGTTGTGTCGGACGCACCTGTCTGTGGTAGCCTGGGCGTTCACCACGCCGGCCCTGGCGCTGTCGTTTCTGGGACTGTTTTATTTTCTCATGTTCCAGTGCTCGATTTAACGCCCGCGGGTGGCATCGAGAGGCCAGTCGTCAGCCTCGTCAAACAGCGCCAAGTCCTCCGGCTCCACTGGTTCTGGGTCCGCCACCGTCGCGGGAGGTAGGGCCACGGGCTCCGGAGGTGTGACTTTGAGTTCCACAGGCGCAGCCTTGGACTCGGCCAACACAACCGGCGGAGCGGCGGCCCTCGGTTCTGAGGGCGCGGCTTTGTCTTCGTCCAAACACTTGACACGATCACACACCCACTCGTCCAGGGCCTCGCCCTTGCCGCCGCGGCCTTGCACCAACGATCCGATGGCCATCAATTGGTCAGACAGCATCCTCACCATCTGTTGCGTTTGCTGCAGGTCGTGGTGCATCCGCTCCAACTGCACACTGGCGGACGTGGCAGGATTTTCCAGCGTCGCGTGTGGAATGGAACTCGAGTAAGCCATTGTTTCCTCTGGGTCGGCAGACGCCGTTTGTTCAGAGTCCGCCGGATTTGCCTTGCTTCAAACCAAACGCGCCATGGCCTCTTCAGCCGCTCCCAACTTGGTGTGGGTCCACGGCGATGCCTACCCAGTCTCACTCAAAGTGGCCACCGAATTCGCCCAGTATGCCCCGGACGCTTCGGCCGTGGCACTGATCGAAGTACAAGGCAAACTGCCTCGGGTCGCGGCGGCAGCGCGGGGTCGCATCACCACCGAAGTCGTGTACGTCATTGACACTTCAGACAGCATGCTCCATGCGATGCCCTGTGTCAATGCCGCCCTCCAGTTCGTATGCCAAAGCACTCCCGAACACCATTCGGTCGCCATCGTTACGTTTGCCCAAGAGGCCGAAGTCTACTGGAGTCGACGCACCATGACCGCCGACGCCAAACAACAACTCAAACACCGCGCACCGCTGGATTGCATGGGGTATACCAATTTGTCCCAGGGGTTGTACCAGGGCCTCGAACAGTTTTCCGATCCCGCGGCGGAAAGGGCCGTGCAACGCGTACTGGTATTGCTCAGCGACGGCATGGCCACCCACGGGCCAAAAACAGCCGAGGCCATTCTGGAGGTCTGCCGGCAGCACCCTTGCTTTGCCCACGTGCACGTCATGGCCATGGCACTGGGCAGTCAAATCGACCGTGAGTTGCTGGGCACCCTCGCCGTACAAACCCACGGCCGCATGTACCACATTCAATCTGTGGACGATTTGCCCATGGCGTTTGGCGACTGCTTGGGCACACTGTTGACCCTGAGTGCTACCCGCATGGCCATCGAAGTGGAAGCGGAACAGGAAGCCGATGCCTTGCGCCAGGCCACCTCTCGGTACAATACCGAAGGCGCACCAACGGCCTCGTCTTGCGCCCTACAGTCGCGGTCTACCCTGGACGCGACACCGATCAGCCAACGCCAAATCGAATTCATCGTGGGCTCCATTTACGAGGGCGAACTGCGATCCGTTTTGGTGGAGTTCCCTGGCACAGTCCAGTGGTTTGTCGTGCGCGTGCGCTTTACCGACTCGTCCACGGGCGTGCCCACCACGTTGGAGCGCAGATGCCGCGTGCCGCGCACCAGTGTCACGCCGGCGGGGCGACACCGTCACCCCGACGTGGCAGTCCAATTGTTGCGCGCCGACGGACAGCGGATCATCAACGCGTGTGCCCGCACGGCCTCCGACGAGGGGTTGGAACCACTCAAACAGCGCATTCATGACGAGCATCTGGAGCAACATCCCGTGGGTGTGGGACTGTTGAGTGACATCCAACGGCTGCAAAAGTTGTTTCAAGACCTGGCCACCGGTGGAGGAGAGCCCGCGCGCGCTGCCTACTTGACCGAATGCACCAGTACCAGCGTAGGCCTGTCCACTCAAGCCGCCTCACGCGATGCACCCTGTGAATTGCGACGCCATTTGTCAGACCAGTGCACGCAACAATGTTCTCTCCTGCCCTCGGCAGAGCCACTGTAAAATTGACTCGACGTGAATAAACCCCTTCCGGTTTCTTGTGCGAGTATGCCTCACTTTGTGTACGTCGGTGGACGTGGACCACACGTGCAACCCCCCGTGCGCGCCATTCGGGTGCGGCCCCGTCCGCCACGCCGCCGTCCGGCTCCGCCGCGACCCCCAGCCCCTCCCGCGCCGCCGGCACGACCTGCGCCTGCACCACCGCAACCCAACCAATATGCGCTGTTGATCGGCATTGAGTACGTGGCGTACGCCCAATCGGGCCAACTCGATCGTTTGCCTGGCTGCCACAATGATATGTTTGTCATGCGTGACTTGCTCACCCAGAAACTGGGGTTTGACGCCTCTCAAATTTACGTGTTGTCGGATGCGTCCAGTTTGTACCAAACGCCCACCCGCGCCAACATCCTGGCGGCGTTGGCCACCGTGGTTCAAAAGGCCAAAGCCGGGGCCACGCGACTGGTTGTGTACTACTCAGGCCACGGCACACAGGTACGAGACACCAACAGCGATGAACGTGACGGCAAGGACGAATGCTTGGTGCCGTGCGACTTTTTGAGCCAAGGCTTTCTCACCGACGACACGTTGAACTCTTCGTTGCTGTCGTTGTTGCCGGCCAACGTCAAGTGCACTCTCATTGCCGACAGTTGCAACAGTGGCACGCTGTATGATTTGCCGTACTTGTATGCCGCCGACCACACCATGAAAGCCAATCCCGACAAACCGGCGCCGTGTGCGGCCAGCGTCATCACACTCAGTGGCTGCCGCGACGACCAAACGTCGGCGTCGGCTTACAACCTGGAACGTCGCAAGGGCTGGCGCGGTGCCTTGACTGTATCGCTGGAGGAAGCCTGGAATGCCTTTGGCTATGCCACCACCGTGGAGCACGTGGTGGAAAGTTGCCGCGCGTTCTTGAAACGCAACCAGTATTCCCAAATTCCGCAGTTGTGCTCCAGTCGCCCCATCCAACCTTCGACCGAACGGTTCATCTGAAAACGTGTGTCCTGTAAAGAAAAGGGGTCGCATGTCGCGTGCCGAACCAGAGTCGTTGCCGCGTTTGTTGCGGCGCACCGAAGACCGTTGGCGCCAGGTCGAGTCGGCTCCCTCTGCCGCCGACACCTCACAAAGTCTGGCACCAGCCCGACGGTTGCTGGATGCGTCACGCTGGATTGTCGACAGTTTGGAACGCTTGGCCCAGGGCCGCGCCCAAGCCGAGGGCGTGGCATCGTTTCGCCAGAGTTTGGGCCAGGCCGTGGCTCTGTATGATCCAGACAGTCGGGAGCGCAAGGCCCTCGACTTGCTCCGGCCCTCGCACGTGCCACTCACTCCCACCATATTGAACCAACTGGCGCAATTGGCACGCCAACAACTGGAAGGCGTATTGAAAGCCCTCGACACACACACCCACGCCGCCCTCGCCCTGCAATCCATGCTCGACGAACCCGCGGCCGCTGTTCCAGTGCCACTGGAACCGACACTCGACGAAGACGACGAGGACGAAAAGGCCCCACCCCGCAAACGCTTGGTGCCGGGTGCCGGACGTCACGCCCGTGAACAGCCCGAGGTTGAAGTGGAGGAACTGGAGGCGCACGACGTCGTGGACGATGTGTCCAACGCTATGCAAGAAGAAGGGTTGCACCTGAAGTTCTCGCCCTTGGTGTGGCAAGACGCCGTGACCCAGTCGTGGAAGTGGGCCGTGTTTGTGGACGCAGCCTCGGGCGTGTACGACCAGATGGAAACCAAACTGTATGAATTTCCCACCGAGGCCGAAGCGCAACAGTCCCTCGACCAATTCATCGACCGCGTGGACCAATCGGCCCACCCACACGACGTGCTGTTGGAGCGGGCCATGCTCGCGTGGCGCCAACTCAATGCCTCGCAGGCGTGCCAACACATCCAAGGCACCGAAACCCTTCACATCACCGACCCCACCACCCACAGCACCCAACGCTACGTCATCGTGTTTTGCACCTACGGTGCGCCGCAACTCAAAGACCACCCCGCCTACCAACAGTTGGTTCATTTGGGTACGGGCCAGTCTGTGGAGCCCTTGCTGCAAACGCTGGAAACCCACATCCGCACCCGGGCGGGCCGGCGGTGGGCCGTGTTGCGCACGGCTGCCCTGGGCGAACAACTGGCACGCAAAATGACTATGGGTCTGTATGGTTTTATTCCTTGCACCGCCGCCACTGGCATCGTGCCCATCATTGGACTGTGGTACTTTGCCCTTCGGTTCCCGCCCGAGACCACTGAAGAGCAAGTGACACAAGCCGAGGACACGATCTTTCAATCCATGGATACCATGTCTCCGTTGGCATAACGGCGACGTTGCAATTCGTTGCGGTACATCCTGCGCTGCGACCGTGGCGGCACCGGACATTCGGGGGTCGGTTCCGGCGGCGGCCGGTCACGACGGGTTCGACCCGTGCTCACGCTCTCTTCAAACACATCCACCATGCCATCCTTGCGGTGGTGCTTGCAATACAAAGGCACCAAAACATTGGACTCGTTGTACTTGGGCGCACGGTCGCAATTGGGCTCCAGACACACGTACTTGTGGGACAGCACGCGCATGCCTGGCTGGCAGTGTTCGAGACAACGTGACAGGCACTCGCCCATAAAGTAACACGCCGCCAACCGGTTGCACCCCACGGCACAGCACTTGCGGCGCAAATCCAAAGCCACCATGCCTTCGTGCCGGTGCTCCACACAATACATGGGCACGTGGCAGCCTGGAAAGTTTTGGTTGGCAACGCGGTTGCATTCATCGACCAAACACCGGTGTATGGTACGCCGGACAAACCGCCGCTTGGCCACAGTTGGGGCCGCGTCGGTCGTGCCGTCCGTCGTCGGTTCCGTGTCGGCGCCAACGACTGCTGCGTCGCTTTCGGCCAACGCGCGCTTGCGGGTTGGCTCTTTGGCCAAGGCCCGGCTGCGGTAACTTTGCATGTCCGGAGTCTTGTGAACGCTGCAATGGGTGGCCTTGGTCGTCCCTTCGGGCATGAACCGCGGCTGGCTGGAACACCCCTCATGGGCACACCGGCGGTTGGCCACGTCCGTAAACCCGAATTCGGCACGGTTGTGCTTTTTGCATACCAACGGCGTCGTGGTGCCTGGGATCCCGTACGTCGACCGCCGCGTGCAACCACACACGCGGCACCACCGCGAACGGATGATGTACATCTGGTCTGTCTTGTGGAACCGACACGCCGTGGCGACTGGCGCATTGACGTGGACGGCATAAAACGCCGCATAGTAGCAATTGGGAGTGGAGCACACCGGTTTGCTGGTCCAAACCATACCCTCCTTCTTGTGCTCGGCACAGAGCATAGACCGGTGGCCCGCCGTGTTGTACGTGGCTTGCTCCTGGCACCCCGCGTGGATGCACATCGTGTCGTGCTTGACGTCGTACATGTCGTCCTCCATGTGCGCGGCGCAAAACCGCGGCTTCAAGCCCAAGTGGTTGTACGATGCATTCTTGCGGCACTCGCCGTACACACACAAATTCGCTGGCTTGCGCGCTCGCGTGTCGGCCGGCATCACCACTGGCACCAATGCCTCTGGTGCCGGCAAAGGAGGGGACGTTGGAGGCGCGGCCATGGCGGTTTGAGCGTGACACAACGAGCGTGAGTCGGAACTACAACAGACACACATCAATCTGGAAGTATGCAGATTCATTCATTTGCGCACCATGGTGCCTGTTGGCACCAAGAGCATAAGCAACCAGACATCCGGAAATGGCTCCAGCGCAATGAGCGCCACCAAAGTCGCGATTTCGGTCACTTCGGCACACAGGAGTGCCACCCAACCCCCGCGTCGTTTCAAGTACCATCTCACGCCGTACGACGCCACAAAAATGGCAGAGTAAACCGGTGAACGAAGAAAAATGAGGTAAGCCATCAAGCCTCGGTTGATGCCAGCAAGCAAGGTCAACACGCCGGACGATGGCGGTGTGGGGGACACCCACGCCTTCCCATAGAGCCAGGCATGCTTTACGGCATTGACGGCCAACCAAGGGTACAAATCAGGACGAATATACGCCACACAAATGTGTCCCACAGTGAGCAGCAGCAGGATCACAGGAGAACTCCGCGCCAGATTCGAAAAGGTTTCGGCTCTGGGGGAAAACTCAACCGCAGTGATACACGTTGGAAATTCCAACACAATTGCCATCGTGACAAAGTGACGACTGATCCACCAAGCACGCCCAACAATACATCTGCATGACCTTGACTGCAATCTGGTTCATTCACAAAACGTTACCACGCTGCCCATTTTCTTGCCCTTGATTCGACTCACCAGCCCAATCTGGTTGTGGGGAGCCGCAAAGATGGTTTCCACGCTGTGGTCCAGTGGAATCGTGCGACGCAACCTTCCATCCGCGCCACTGTACACCAACAACCGCCTGGATGCCGCCAACACCACGATTTCTTGACTTTGATCCGTCACCACACAGGGATTAACCATGTTATGGGTCGTTGCAGCAGAAACAAAGGTATTCCAACGAGCCTGGCCCGAAATTAAGTCGAACCCGCACATGTCAAACCCAAACAAACTTTGAGGCTCCAGTACTATCACGAGCACCGTGTCATGACAGGCCAACAGACCCAGGCAAGGCCTTCGAATCACATACAGTTGCCGCATGTCAAACATTCCCGTGTGTGGCACAGTTACCGCCATCACGCGACAGTTGTACGTGTCACAAAAATACATGGTTCCCGTGGCTGAAATCACCATGTGTTGCATGCCGTTAAGCATAGGACCCACGTAGCCAGTGACCGTTAACGATTCGGCACTCTTCCACGTAGCCAGATGCACGTAACATGACATTGGTCCACCGTACACTGCGCACATTCGCAATTCATCCTCAGTACTGCCCGGTGCCACGGACAACAACCAAACTTTGGCGCCAAAGTGTCCCACGCGAAGAAGGCACCCATTGTGCCCCGAGTAGAGTTGCACCCGGGCCGTGTCTCTCACCGCCAAAATGTTACCCCCAGGCACCGAGACAAAGGCGGAACGGCTATGACAGCCGCGTAGTTTTATCTGGCGCACAGTCTTTTTGCCACGAAAGCAACTCCAGTACAGGGTAACTCTAGCCACCACATGAGGCCTTGCTCTTTGCCATGCAACCGTACGCTCCATCGGACCAATGCGTCCACACTCAACCCATGCAAACAACAACATCATTCTGTATTTTGGTTTTGACGCGCCAAGCGATCAAACTCCAACTGTTCCTTCACATCCAAAAGCAACATCAAATGCCTGTTGTTTACACGTATCATGCGCCGCTCGTACAAGTCACGACGCACCCACAACCCCACCAGCGCCAAACCAGATAGCAAAAACATCGTGCACACTACGATCATCACGATCACGCCCTCGCGACGCCGCTGCGGACCATCCGACGCGGTGTGCTGTTCCACGTACTGCAAGTGGGTCCACCGGTCTACACATTGCCGATGACACGTCGTCCACTCGGGCAACAAGCAAAACGGCGAGGCACAGGCACGTCCGCCACACTTGGTTGACAAATCCAAAGTATCGTCGTTTTCCATCAGCGCATGAAACGCCACACAGCCACGCTCTGTCGTGCACGGCGCCGAGAAGCACCACGCCAACGTGGCATTGCGCTCGGCGGCCAGATCTTCCGGCAAATACGTGTATTTCAACCCATAGCCCAGGAGTTGCGTGCCGCAGAGGATTATGGCAAGAAGGACACAACCCATCACCGCAAAGCACGCCATGTAATAGGGCTCTAGCCTTTTGATTTGGTGCTCCCAAGCCTCATTGTGCAACCGCACCACGTTGCGCAAGGCACGTGCACGTGAAATCAAGGCGGCACTTTGTTCTGGATCTGCCAGGTCCATGATGTGCGTCGCCGACAGTTGGGTTAGTTCTCGTCCAGCACTCTCAGGTGTGTCGTATGCATTCAGTGGCCCGTCCATGACTTCGAAAGGCACCACGTCGTTCGCCATGATACACTCTGACATAAGAGCGAGTTGCAAACACGTCAACGAACGAATGCAGATTCATTGTTAACTGCCATTCTCTGTGATGGATGCGCCCTGTCTTGCCAGTTCATCTGCCGCCTCGTTGCCCGGATTTTTGGCGTGCCCACGTACCCACGTGAACACGACATCGCGTCCCTCCAGTGCAGTCCACACTTGCTTAAGCATATCCAGGTTGGCGGTGGCCTTCCATTTGCGTGTGATGCAATTGATGGCCCATTGTGAGTCCGTGAGAATGTCCAATGGCGCCACAGGCTCTCTCTCCAGTGCCTTTAGTATGGCAAACACTTCGCCGCGGTTATTCGTTTGAAGTCCAGGCACGCCACAAGCCAGATTTCGTGGATCATCCTCTCCAAAGTACACCCCCGCGCCAGCCCGAGCGCCGTGGTATCCATTGCCGACGCAACTGCCATCGGTGTACACAACAACACGCTGACTCGCCATGATGTCGTTTGTTGACCAAGGTTGTGTTTTGTATGCAAAGGCGTCAACACACTGCCAGAATGAAGCGCCGTGCAGATAGCGATTGCGTCACAAAGATCTGCAAGAGGGCGCGACAAACATGTGCCCAGCCCGGATGCACCACACGACCCACTTACAACCAGACCGGAGAGACCCAGGGGCTGTACTGTGTGACACACAAGCACGACGGCATGGCCGACGTGGTGAACAAACGGTGTGCTCAGCCCGGGTGCACCAAACAACCAGTCTTCAACCATCCCGGAGAGGCCACGGGGCTGTACTGTACGGCGCACGAACACCGCGTCGGGGAAGAGTGGCTTAGCCTGCGGAGTTCTGGGCGTGGGTGGACCAAACTTGGTCCAACCTTTAACCGGCCCGGAGAGGCCAAGGGGCTGTACTGTGCGGCACACAAGCACGACGGCATGGTCGATGTGAAGAACAAACGGTGTGCCCACCCCGGGTGCACCAAACTCAATCCGGGTTTTAACCAACCTGAAGAGGCCACAGGGATGTACTGTGCCGTGCACAAGCACGATGGCATGGTCGATGTGAAAAACCAACGGTGTGCCCAACCCGGATGCACCAAACTTGGTCCATCCTTCAACCAGCCCGGAGAGGCCAAGGGGCTGTTCTGTGCGGCGCACAAGCACAACGGCATGGTTAATGTGAAAGACAGACGGTGCGCCCAGTCCGGATGCACCACACGTCCCACCTTCAACCAGCCTGGAGAGGCCAAGGGTCTGTACTGCGCGGCGCACAAATACGACGACATGGTCAATGTGAGAAGCAAACGGTGTGCCGAGCCTGGATGCACCAAAATCACCCCAGTCTTCAACTTACCCGGAAAAGCCAAGGGCATGTACTGTGCGGCGCACAAGCATGACGGCATGGTCGATGTGAAGAGTCAACGGTGTGCCCAGTCCGGATGCACCACACAGCCAACGTGCAACAAGCCCGGAGAGGCTAAGGGTCTGTACTGTGCGGCACACAAACACGATGGCATGGTCGACGTGAAAAACCAACGGTGTGCCAAGCCTGGATGCACCACACGACCCATCTACAACCAGCCCGGAGAAGCCAAGGGGCTGTACTGTGCAACACACAAACACGATGGCATGGTCGACGTGAAAAACCAACGGTGTGCCCAACCCAGATGCACAACAAGGGCGTCGTATGGGTTAGTTGGCATGGCTCCAACCCATTGTGCCAAACATGCCGAGATTAACATGATTGCACGGTCCAAACGCAAGTGTGAGGTTGACAAGTGCAAAGGCCATGCACACTGGGGCACCGTGGGTGCACCACCAGAACGGTGCGAATCACATCGTCTGCCTTCCGACATCGATCGTGTGTTGCAACGGTGCAACACCTGCTTTTTACCCAAAGTAGTAGACTACACGCAACTGTGTGCCGACTGCGGTTCGCAATTCCTGAGTTATCGACTGTGCAAGCAACGCCGCGTCAAGGCGTACATCGATGGCACATCGGATTTGAAGCACTACACGTACTACGACGAGATCATCGACGAAGGACAGTGCGGCAAGAAGCGGCCCGACTTTGCGTGGGACTGTGGCACCCATTGGGTGGTGTTGGAGGTAGACGAGGATGCGCACCGCGACCGCGTGCAGTGCGCCTCCGAAGAAACGCGGATGGTCGACGTGACGCTGTCATTTGGCATGCCCACGATCTTCATTCGCTACAATCCGGACAAGTTCACAGGACAAAAAGTCTCGTTGCGTGAGAAGGATCGGTTGCAAGTGGTGCACCACACGCTACTGGCGGCGTTTGCCTCGCCACCAGCGGACGAGTCCGAGATGTTGCGCGTGCGTTACTTGTTCTACGACGATCATCGTGTTGGCGAGTGGCCCCTGCATGTGCAAACGGTTGCGTGCACACCAAAACAGCCATAAACAACAACGAAACTACACGATGGACTGTATTCGTCAGTGTGTCTTCCTCACATGTCGCGTGCCATGCGGTCAAGGTTCTCGCGGACTTCACGATTCAGTTCGCGTTGCTGCTCCAGCAATGTTTCAAACTTCCGATTGCGTTGGCACAGGGCCTGGCGGAGGGTGATGTGCGTCAGCATGCGGTCGCAAAACACATCGTTTTGGGGCACATCCAACCAATCCGCGCGCATCGACAAGGCAACGGTGGCGAGCGGCAGCCACTCGCTGTCGGGCTTGTGGTTGCAATCAAGCAGTTCACCCAGTAGCGTTTCGCCGTTGCCGAAGGTCGCCTGTCCATACATGGACAGCATCAAATCGGCTTTGAGATACAACAACGTGGCAAGTGTGCTGGGCTTGTTGGGATTGGTGTTGCGGCACACCACGAGTTCACCCGCCAGCCGCCGCCCAGCCTGGCCTTGCGGGGCATTGACGTCGATGTTGTACTTGCGCACCAGGTAGATGAGTGCGGCGTTGGAGCCGTGGAAGGCCGCCCACTGCACGGCGGTCTCGCCCGAGGAGTCACAGACTTGCGAGAAATCCACGCCGCGGTCTTCCAGAGCCTTGATGAGCGTCACGTTGTTGTGAACGATGGCCAGCAGGGCAATGGACTTGCAAGGACGGCCATCGGCCAGGCGTCCATAGCGCTTGGAGTTGATCAGCATGCCCACGGTGAACTTGGGCAACACGCGGAGTGCCAGTTCCGTGTTGTCGGCCAGCACGGCCGTGCGCAAGGCATCCGACAACTCGGTGTTGTTGGAGGCCACCTCGTGCAGTATCGTGGGATCAAAGCGACACACACGCGACTCCATGAGAAACACGGCCGTGTCGTTGCTGTGACACTGGACGGCCAACAGCAATTCGTTCATGCCGCGGCATTGCGGCAAGTCGGCCACGTCCATGCCGCACCGGCTCAACAAATGCTTGAGCGGGCGCAAGGCATTGGCTTGCACCAGGGCCGCAAACACGCTGCCGCGAACCATGTTCTGCTTCCGGCTGGTGGATACGTAGTTGGCAATGTGACGCAGTTCGTCGGGCGTCAGCGTGTCAAACCGCGTGACGAGGTCGTCGTCCGTGCGGTTGAGTGCTTCGGTGTACGCGTACCAGGGCGCGTCGTCGTCGTCCTCGTCGTTTCGCAAATTGCCATGGGACACCACCACGGCATTGCCCAGCATCGATTTCAGTGCCTTGACGAAGCGCATGGCTTCCGCCTCCATGTCGCCCTCGTTGTCGGCGGTGCGGGACTCCTTGGCCTTCATCCCCACCACGTGCACGTCCAACTTGGGCAGCGTCACGGCCTCGCTCGCCGCGTCTTGGTTGGGGCAGGCGCCTTTGTCGGCACACGCGCCGGCAGTACACGTGGCATTGGCACACCCTTCCGTGGTGGCGACAGCAGAGGACGGGTTCGAGGCGGAAGCAGCGGCAGACATGAGTCAGAAGGCACACAAACACTTGACGGAATGAAAACACCGTTCACTTTGCTTTCGGTGTGCCCGAAAACCCACACCCTCTGCACTAACGCAGATTTCATGGAGTTTCTGCACACACACATGCCAGGCTTTCAATTGTTGAAAATGGTACCCTGCCGGAAATGATCGGGTCGGATCGTAAGGAACTCGTCGTCCAGATCGTCGGGCCGGCGGCACTTGGGAAAGGTCAACGGGTACATCCGGTCGGTGGTGAAGAAGACGCCATTGTCCTGGGTGAAGTTGGCCACGGGGACAGACGGGCCCATTTCGCGCTTGGTATCCCGGGTCTGCAAGCCCAGCCACCGCGTCATCGAGTCGCCGGCCTCGGCCACGATCTGCGACGGCTCTACCCAGTACAGTTCATCCTGGCCGCGGTTTTGACGCGACGTGACAGCAGCCGGTCCAATGTTGGGTCCACTCAGGTCGGGCGCGTACAGCATGGGTCCAGGCCGCGTGTCCGTGGCATACTGTTCGCGCCGCGCACCAATGCGCAACGGACCTTGGAACGACACCCACGAACCCGTGTCCTCCTCCGACGCGGGTGCCGTTTGCAACTGCACCTCATTCAGGCCCTTCAGCGTGTCCCGGACAGTGGGGTCAATCAACACGTAGCCACTCATGTTGTCCACGTCCGGACTGGTGTCACCCACGCGGAACTGTTGCTCGTTGAGGCCCTTCAGCGTGTCGCGCACCGTTGGGTCCAACAGCACGTAGCCACCCATGTTGTCCACATCGGGACTGGTGTCGCCCACGCGGAACTGTTGCTCGTTAAGGCCCTTGAGCGTGTCGCGCACCGTCGGATCGGTCACCGACTGGATCAACCCTGGCATCTCGGGCGCGGCGTTGAACACGGGGAACTGCTCCTCATTCAACCCCTTCAGCGTGGCGCGCACCGTGGGATCCGTCACCGACAAAATCGAGTGCGGCATGTCGGGAGCACCATTGAATATGGGGAACTGCTCCTCGTTCAAGCCCTTCAGGGTGTCCCGCACCGTGGGATCGGTGATCACGTGGCCACCGATGTTTTGCACCTCTTGGGTGGTAGCCGCCAAACGGAACTGTTGCTCGTTGAGGCCCTTCAGCGTGTCGCGCACGGTGGTGTCGGTCACAACGTAACCGCCGACATTGGGGTCGACGGCGTTGCCAT
>CAZLQR010000004.1:59736-83089 GCA_964561915.1 uncultured Gammaproteobacteria bacterium
ACGGTGGTGTCGGTCACAACGTAACCGCCGACATTGGGGTCGACGGCGTTGCCATCCACGGCAGCCGTGACCCACCCGTCGGTGCGCCCGCGCCACGTGGGTTTGGGGTCCATGACTGGCACAATCGGTGGCGCCACGTTGCCGGCAAACCCATCGGGGGCAAAGGCGCGGTCGCCACCACAGGCCGTCAAATCCACCTTGTGGGTTTCGACAATACCATGCTGTTCGATGGGACTGTCGCCTTGGTTGTACACGCCGTCGATGCCATTGGCCTGACCGGTCCATCCCTTCCAGTCGATGGACGCCCGCTGCGTGGGCGGCAAGTAGGGAATGGCCCGCAGCGCTGGCACCAGCCCCACGTAGCCCGCCGGCTTTTCCTTGGGGAAGGCCGCTTCGGTGGAGTAGATGCCGTTGCGGTTGTTGTACACTTGGCTTTCCACCATCTCCTTGACGCGGCGGCTGATTTGTTCCGTGTACAACTGGGTGCCCCAGACATTGGGTCCGCCGTCGGGACCCGGCAGATCCAAACACACCTCCCGCTTCGACGGCAGCGGCGCGTTGGGATCGATGCCACCGTTGGCCCAGATGAGCCAAGGGCTGGTGCGTTTCAACGAATCGGGGTCGATGGCGTATTTGCTGGTGGTGGGCGGTGGCATCTGCTTTTCAAACGTTTCGAACGTCTGTCCCGTCCACGTGTTGGTCATCAGTCCAGTGGACACCATGTTTTCGGAGCGGTCCAGCGGCGTTTTGTACATGTCGGCGTTGTACGCATTGAACAGCGGTGTCGCATTGTTGAAGGTGTTGTTGGCCTTGGACGTCTTGTAGTTGGGTTCGGTCACAAACACTGGGTTTTGGCCCTGGGGCAAGGAGGTGTAGCCCGGGGGTCGGCGCCAGTCTGCCACATTGTGCCGCCCATTGACCCACAGGTCTTCACCGTCCGGCACGGCCACGCCACAGCCCAGAGGCACCAAATCCCCTTGGGCCACTTGGCACGTCTTGCATTCGGCGCGCGACCGCTCCACCGCTTCGGCAAACGACTTGGCCTGGGGTGGGGGTGGCCCTGGATTTTGGTTTTGGTAGCCCGTCTTGTCGAAGGGGTACACGGGTTCGTTCCAGCCCGGAGTGGGCAACTTGCGCCACTCCAGCGAGCCCATTTTCTGCGTGGGTGGACCCGCCGCATACACTTCGGCCGGAACCAGGGGTGGTGCGGGTGGCACCACCACCGGTGGCGGCGGTCCAAACTCGGCTGGATCGCGCCACTGTTGCAAGTAGTTCTGTTGTTTCATCTGGGCCCGAAGCCGGCGGTTGGAGTACCGATTGGGGTCATAGGCTCCAGACAACGCCGCCAGGCCCGCGGCGGCCAACGGCGCCAAACGACTTACCATGGCCCTTTACTATGAGACAGAGACAAATTTAACTTGCACGGCACCAAGTGCCAATGTGTGCGGCCAACACACCCCTTTGAATGTCCCCCTCTCCGTGGACAAGACAACGTTACCCAGCGGGCTGGGAACAATGGGTGCCTGTTGCAGCACACCACCGGTCTTGGCAACCGCCCCAACTTGGGCCGAGCCAGCACCGGTGCGACCTCCATCCGCGTCGGTTGTGCCAGCCCCCAACCTAACCCAAACTTACACGGACTGGAAGCACGCCCTGCGTGACGAAGTGTGCTTGGCCTATTGCGTGCGCGTCATCGATGCCGACACGGCGGTCTTCAACGTTCGCACCAAACTCGGCGTCTTCGAGTTCCATGTGCGGTTGGCCCACCTCGACAGCCCAGAATTGAAGTCGCCCGAACCCGAGCACCGGCGCCACGCACGGGCCTGCAAAGCCTTGGTGGAACACTTGATTGTGGGAAAGTACTGTGTATTGCGTGCCGGGTCATTGGACAAGTACGGCCGTTTGTTGGGGGAACTGTATTTGCCGGGACGCGTGGACAGTCGCGTGATGGCCTTGCATTCGGCCACCGACCTGCACGTCTCGTCGGCGGCGGTGCGTCACGACGACCCAACACTGGTGTCGCTTAATGCACTGCTATTGGCGCAGACACCCTGCGTACCCTACGAAGGCAAAGCCAAACAGCCCTTTGTCTTTGACCTGTCCCGGTACCACCGCGAATACCTCCGGTGCTGGCAACAAGAAGCCTCTCAATGAAGGCTCAACACTTCAACGTGGGCAAATTGCGCCGTGCGTTGTGGTCAACGACTTTCCGTGTCTCTCGCGGCACCAGAATCTGATCATCCACCGTGAAGGTATGTGTGCTTTCGGGATCCGCCGGCTGTGATTCGGGCCAGAACATTTTGCCCAGACTGGGATCAAACGTGCTGATGAACCGTTCGCTGAAGACCTCAAAGAGCAAGTTGCGGTGCGCCGACGGCGTGTTCAAGGTCTTGTTCGCATCCACAGTTTTGGCTACCATGACCAAAAAATCCCGTGGCATGTCGGGTTGAACGTCGGGCCGCACATTCAACAGCATGTAGACCAGGGCCAAGTAATCCCGTTTGAAGTGCAAGGCAGGCAGTTTGTTGACGCGGTAGGCCAGTGGGTGTTTGCCATAATTGCGCGAGTCCCAGGCGGCCTTGTCGTGCCACGACGGCAGTGCCACCAGATTGGACTCGGTGACAAACGTTGGCGGCAAGTCGTGATCCACACTCACCAGGTCACCGGTCACCAATCCCCAATCTGCCACCATAAACAACACATCTGTGGTCACACAAAACGTTTTGCCGTACACTTGGTACTTGAACAGTGTGCGCTTCTGGATGGTACTGAACAACACGTTGTCCGCCTTGATGTCGTTGTTCACGATGCCCAACAGCGATTGGTAGGTCACAATCGAAAGAAACAACTGGAAGATGGCATGGTACAACTCCACTTTGGTGCGTCGTGTCGACATCCACTCGTGGATGGTGCCCGAGGCCAACTCTTGGAACAGGGTCATTTCGCCTTGGTCCCGGCCCTCGCGTGGCAAACACAAGAACGTCTCGTACAGCAGCGGAAAATGCGGGCACACGCCCAGAGAGACCAGTTCGTTCAAGTGCACCATGGCCGTCACTTCGGCCATCTTTTCCTCCAGAATGGTCTGGTCGGAATCGGGTTCCAAGATGGTCGCCACTTTGGCGGCCACGGGGAAGGGAACACTGGGCAACATCACCCGCATGACCTGGGCATACGTGCCCTTGTTGATGAGACTGGACGAATTGACTCGAATTTGCGAAAAGCAGGTCCGGGCCGGCTTGTCCTTCAACGTGGCACGCACCAGATCACTCAGGTTGACACGCCACTGCACAAAGGTCTCCAAGGCCTCTGCATTCGGTGGTGCGATGTTGCGTTGCCAGCCGCGAAACACTGCAGTGTGTCGCGAAGGCGCACTTTCCAACCGACAGCCTACCCGCGGCGGTCGCTTGGGGGGACGCGGAACCACTTCCACGCTCGCCGGCTCGGCTCGTTTTTTCGACCTCGCTGGCAACATGCTCGCCGCCGCTTCAACCGCCGCGGCGGAAATGGCTGCCGCCGCGTCCTGAGTTGCCGACTCCACGTTTGGCGCGGCGGCCGGTGGCTGTTGTGCGGCAGCCAGCGCCGCCTTGGCTTCCATTTCTTGCTTCAGCGCCAACAGATACTTGAGTTTCGCCAAGTCTTCAGCGAGTTTTTGCTTGCGCTCCAGAGTAGTCGGCTGCGGAGCCGCAGCAGGCACGGGCTGTGGCGGCGATTCGGCTGCAGCAACGGCGGCGTAAAACTCGCTGGGTTCCATCTCCATCGCGAATTGCAGTTCCGGATCCATTTCTTCACTCAACTTGGCATCCGCCGGATTCGGGGTCCCGACAAGTGGCGCCCTGAAATCATACAAAGACCAGTCGACCTTGTCACCAGGATCCATAAGGCTCAATCACTCACCCCACGACCCGCTGTGACCTTTAATGTAGCATCTGCAAATTTGCGTTACGCGACAGGGCTCGAAATTGACACCTCGTTAAACAAACGAAGACCTGGCCATGGCCTTCAGCCGGCAACACGAACTCATTCGCACCCAAGAACTGGTATGGAAACAACAACTCAAGAAGAACAGACATCGGCGCCGTGTGTCTCGTGGCGGAGACACCGAAGACGCGGCACCGTCATTTGAAGGTACCGAAGGCCCACTGGAACCCGAGGTCGAGACGTACACACCCCTCGAATCCGAAAAGCAACATGGCACCATCTTTGTGTCCGTGGCATCCTACCGCGATTCCGAGTGCCCCCGAACTGTGGCTGATTGCTTCGACAAGGCCACCTACCCGGGCCGCGTGTTTGTCGGTGTGTGCCAGCAAAACGACACAGCCGACGTGGATTGCCTGGCCTCCGCCACCGCCCAACGGTTTATGCCCAACATCCGCGTCATGCGTCTGCCGCACCACGAGGCCAAAGGACCCGCCTACGCCCGCGCCCTCATTGAACAAAATTTGTTCGCAGACGAAGACTACTACCTCGTCATCGACAGCCACACACTCTTTGTTCCGGGCTGGGACATCCAGTGCATCCAACAACTGGCGCTGTGCAACTCGGACAAACCCGTGTTGACGTGCTACCCACCCGAATTCGATCTGGAAACGCGTGAATTGCCGAGCCAGCAACATCCAGTGTTTTTGAAACACCGTGATTTCCATCCGCGTCTTGGGTTTGCTCAGCAAGATCCTGTTCGTTTCAAGCATCCGCCGCCCCAACCCCAACCGTCACTGTTTTGGGCCGCTGGGTTTTCGTTTGGGTTGGGGGAAGTGGCACGAGTCGTACCCTACGATTTGAACGTCCAGTACACGTTCTTGGGCGAAGAGATTTGCATGGCGGCCCGGTTGTACACTCACGGTTACGACACGTTTGCGCCGATGTCCAACATCGTCTTCCACCACGCGTCCCGCACGTACCGCCCTACGTTCTGGGACCTTGTTTACAAACGCAAAGGACAATCTCTGGTGCCTGAAGATGTGCGCCTGCAACGAAAGGCCCTGGAGCGAGAAGGCAACCTGCGCATGCACCGGTTGCTTCGTGGCGAACCGATCGAGGCGCCGTATGGTTTGGGCATTGTGCGATCCCTGCTGCAGTTCCAGGAACACGTTGGACTCGATTTGACTCACCGGACGTCAACTCAGCACGCAAGACTGGGGTTAAGTCCCAATGCGGACGAAACCGAGCGCCACTGTAAGTACGGTCTCCGGTCGTTCTCGTGAACGCGCGTTTCATGCAACGTGTAAATTTTTTGGAATCAACGGGTATGTGTAACACGATGAAACGTACTTTGGACGGTGTTTGCAAGCCAAAACGAACGTGTAACCATGCTGATTGCATGAAGCGAGCCAATTTCAACAAACCTGGGAGGGACATGGGTTTGTACTGTGCGGCGCACAAGCACGACGGCATGGTTGACGTGAAGAACAAACGGTGTGCCCAACCGGGATGCATTACACGTCCCACTTACAACCAGCCCGGAAAGGCCAAGGGACTGTACTGTGCGGCGCACAAGCACGACGGCATGGTCGACGTTGTGTCTAAACGGTGTGCCAAGCCCGGATGCACCAAACTCAGTCCAGTCTTCAACCAGCCCGGAAAGGCCAAGGGGATGTACTGTGCGGCGCACAAGCACGACGACATGGTTGACGTGAAAACGAAACGGTGTGCCCAGCCTGGATGCACCATACTCCAGCCTTCGTTCAACCAGCCCGGAGAGGCCAAGGGGCTGTACTGTGTGACGCACAAACATGACGGCATGGTCAACGTAAAGAACAAACGGTGTGCCGAGCCTGGATGCACCAAAATCTCCCCAGTGTTCAACCAGCCCGGAGAGGCCAAAGGGCTGTACTGTGTGACGCACAAACATGACGGCATGGTTGATGTCAAACACCAACGGTGTGCCCGGCCTGGCTGCACCAAACAACCGGCCTACAATTTTCCCGGAGAGGCCAAGGGGCTGTACTGTGTGTCGCACAAGTACGACGGCATGGTTGATGTGAAACACCAACGGTGTGTCCAACCCGGGTGCACTACACGGGCTTCATATGGATTGGTTGGCATGGCTGCGACTCGCTGTGCGCAACATGCCGAAATTAACATGATGGCACGGCCCAAACGCCGATGCGAAGTCGGCGGGTGCAAAGGCAATGCACATTGGGGCACTGTGGGCGCAATGCCAGAACGCTGTGAGTCGCATCGTATTCCATCCGACATAGATCGTGTTTTGCAACGGTGCAATACGTGTTTTCTTCCCAAAGTGGTGGACCACACCCAACTGTGTGCAGACTGCGGGTCCCAGTTTTTGAGTTACCGATTGTGCAAGCAACGCCGCGTCAAGGCGTATATCGATGCAGCACCGGATTTGAACCGCTACACGTATTACGACGAAATCATCGACGAAGGACAATGTGGCAAAAAGCGGCCCGACTTTGCGTGGGATTGCAGTACCCACTGGGTTGTGTTGGAGGTGGACGAAGATGCCCACCGCGACCGGGTGCAGTGCACCTCCGAAGAAACACGGATGGTGGATGTGACTCTGTCCCTCGGCATGCCGACCATTTTCCTCCGCTACAACCCGGACAAGTTCAAGGGCCAGCGCGATTCTTTGCGTGAGAAGGATCGGTTGCAAGTCATGCACAACACGTTGGTGGTGGCGTTTGCCTCTTCACCGGTGGACGAATCTGAAATGTTGCGCGTGCGGTATTTGTTCTACGACCACCACCGTGCCGGCGAATGGCCCACCTACGTCCAAACGATTGCATGCACGCCGGTTCAATGAAACAAATCCTGTTGCAACGCTTCGTCGATTATGGGTTCACCCGAATCTTCCTCTTGCATGATTGGCACGGCTCGACTCGCACGCTTGGGAGTGGGCTTTGGAGGCAGTTTGATGGCAACCATACCGGGCGAGGCATGGCCCTTGCACACGGCGTACTCGAGTTCGTTGGGAAAGGCCATCGTTGCCATGGATGGGCAATGTTGACATTTGGTGCGGGTCGGTTTGCGTTTCCGCGGCCACCGACGAACCATGTTAGGAAGACGGTGTTCAGCACAATACATTCGTTTGCTAGGGTCATCTTTTTGCCAATACGATGGCTGCGAGGGGCAACCCACGCGCGCACAGCGACGGCTCACTACATCGACCATGTCGTCGGTCGCATGCTGTTTGCAACATACGGCACGCATCTCGGATGGCACGTTGTAACTTGCGACTGTGTCACACTGCCGACACGACCGGTAGGTACGAAACAACCCAGGCAACGCGGCCATGTTTGATAAAACACATCACGTTTATAAAGTCACGGGACAACCCGTTCGGGTTCGGCACGGGCCACAAGTTGCTTGCACAGAAGCAACACATCTTCTACATTGTTGCGCACGTCTTCCAGCATGTTTTCTTGGGCCGCATTGTCCGCGCGGGCTTGAGGCGGAGGCGATTCGGCGGGAACAGGATGACGCTTGAGGTAGTCTGGACACTTGCGTCGAAACCAATGGTCGGCGTGCACTTGCACGACGGGTCCACCCTTGGCCAGGGCACGCATCAAACTTGACAGTTGCACAGACGTAGGCCGACCCATATTGCTGAACACTTCGGACAAATGTTGGTAGATGTCGTCTTCAGGTTTCCACAACACAATTTCATGGCCTGCGAACGCTTGAATCTGGTCTGGATCGGTCGCAAACGCAACACGCAACTGTTGCAGCAGCGCCATGTGCGACCAACGCGTGCACACGCCACAATGTGCGAAACAATAGACCAACGACGCCAATGGAAAAATCACGAATGCATTCAAATGATTGCAGAATCGCGCATGGTTACAAGATAACAGACGTGGTCGGGTGGATAAGACACCAGTTTCGTAACGACAGATCGAATGAGGTTGCGCCACATGGCAGTAACGTCGTCGGCGTACACTGTGTTGCCCCAAGCCAAGAGTGTGGTACCACTCAAGGGCAACGTAGTCAAAAACCCAATGCGATGGGGATGTGGCATCAAGATTTGGGTGTCATCCACGACGTGTGCCGCCAGGCTCCGCTCGAGTTGTTGCGCCAGATGCAACTGCGCATTGATGTCCAGGTGGGGATCCAGATGCGAGGCACACGCCATCAGTGCGTCCTCGCCGCAGATCCGAAACACATCCACGAGGGTGGCATGCTGGGCTCGGATCCAATGCTTGGGGATGGTTTGCAAGTCGGTGGTGGAGAACACGGCGTTCCATGCAAACCCCGTCAAAAACCACTGGTCGACTAGATGCTTGCGGTCCCCGACAAAGGCATCGCGGAACCACCGCCCGGGGTCGGGAAACGAGGCGGCAATGTCGCGAACGAGGGAGCGTGTGCGCGACTGACAGCAGTTGCCCATGGTAAAATGTGCGTGTGCACTTACACGCGTTGGCACGCGGCAACACGCAGTGATAGTGTGTCAAATCAAACCCGTGCAGAATGGCAATACCCATTGATCTGGTGTACACATGGGTGGATGGCGATGATCCAGCCCATGCGGCGCTGCGGCGAATTTACCGCCAAAGAGCCGCGGGAAGTGTCCGTGGCGATGCCTCGAACGCGAACCGGTTTCGGTCGTGTGGCGAGATTTACGAGTCCATTCGCTCAGCGTGGCACTTTGCGCCGTGGTTGCGGCACATTTACGTCGTGGTGGATGACACGCAGCAGAGCCGGTTGGACGTGTCCGAGTGGCCGGGCCGGGTGTCGGTGGTGCCCCACAGTGCCATTTACCAGTGGGATGCGGACCACTTGCCGGTGTTTAACTCCCACTCGATCGAGACGCACCTGTTTGCCATTCCGGGACTCTCGGAGCAATTTTTGTACGCCAACGACGATACGTTTTTCGGTGCCACCGTGACGCCGGATCAATTCTTTCACGCCGATGGCCATCCGTACGTGTTTCCGTCCAAAGATCTGTTGTTGCGCAGCCGGGCGTTGGTGCTGGGTACGCACGAATCGTGGGCCTGGTCACGGGTGAACAACGCGCAATTGTTGGACAAGTTGGCTCGGTCGCGGATGGGTGTGGAGCGGTACGAGTGGATCCATCAGATTCGGGCCCTACGGCGGGCGTACTTTGAAGAGGCGTGGCACCATCCGGTGATTGGCCCGCGCTTGGAAACAACGTCCCAGTCCCGGTTTCGCAGTGCGCAAGATTTGGAACCAGTGGGATTTCTCTTGCACTGGAAGACCGACCAGGGAGTAACGCACCACGGACGGTTGGCTTCGCGAGTCGTGTCGGTGGACGACCGTACGCCGTTGGTGTCTTTGTTTGCGCAGTTGCACGAGCGTCCGTACCACTTGTACTGCCTCAACGATGCCATGGTGGCACCGCTGTCGGACCGGTTGGCCCGGTACAAGACGTTGCTGGCTACGAGTTTGCCCCATCACCAGCCGAGTGCAGCGCGGGTGCGCGTGTTGGCTGTGACCGCGACCCATTCTGCACAACCCAAAACAGGTGTCGGAGCGTTCTCGCAAGACCGCACGGCATCGATGGGACACATTCGCAAGTGAAGGGGGCGAGGGATGGGTGTGGCCTGGCACGGGGTGCCACTGGGGTTGCGCCGTGTGGTGGGGCGCTGGCTGTGCAAGACGCCGCGGTTGATCCGAACCGTACCCGTCCAATGTGGCATGTCCCCGTGTTTGGCGCAAATTGGACCACGCATTTTCATGGTGTTGAAGAGCATGATGATTGGAGTGTACGACGAAACAGGCCAGAGATTGGCAACGTGGCGGTTCCCTCGACACACCCCAGAATACACGGAGCCTTTCAGTTTGGCAGTGTCGGCAAACGACGAGTTGATGGTTTTGGATTATGCCGAGCGGCGCATCAAAGTGTTTCGCACTGATGGTACGTTGCTCCGCAGGTTTGGACATTTTGACACCATGGGGTGGATGTGCACAGTGCCGCACAACGACCGGGTCTTGGTGGTGGAAGGCGCTCGAATGCACGTGTTCCGACAGTCAGACGGAGTGTGTTTGCAGACTTGGACCCTGGACTTGCAAAGTGCTGGTTTGTGCCTGGCACCAGACGGAAAAACCGCTTTGGTTTCCACTTGGAATCCGGATGGGATCAGCGCCTGGCGGGTGGCGGACGGTCGGTTAGTGCACTGGTGGGACAACGCAACGTGTGGTCCACGGACCTTTGAGTTGCCGCAGGGGATAATGCTGTGGAGAGATTGCCTGGTGGTGTCCAATGCCAGGAAAATAACTGTGTTGCGGCAGTGTGATGGAAGACGACTGCTCGTGTTGACTCTGCCGGAGTTTAACCAATTTTTTCCCTGCGAATTGTTCATTACACGCGCGGGACATTTGTGGGTGGCTGCGGCGCACTCTTCAGAGGTGTTTGTGTTTGACTTGCGGGTAGAATAAATCCACACAAATCGAAAACAATTTCCGTTGCCATGTGCCAATCTGTGGCCTGGAAGAAAACGCCAAGGGCATTGTGCAGGGTGGTGGGGCGGTGGTTGTGCAAAAAACCACGCTTCGTGGGAACCTTGCCCATTCAAATTGGCACGACTCCATGTTTGGCACAAATGGGACCACGCATTTTTGTGGGGTTTGTGACCGGAATTGGGGTGTACGACGAGGCGGGGCAAAGGTTGACCACGTGGCAGTCACCCAAACACACCCCGGAATACACGGAGCCTTTGAGTTTGGCAGTATCGGCCGATGGCGAGTTGATGGTCCTGGACTATGCCGATCAATGCATCAAAGTGTTTTACGCCGATGGCACGTTGCGTCGAAAATTTGGACATTTTAACACCATGGGATGGGTGTGCACAGTGCCCCGTGACGATAAGGTCCTGGTGGTGGACAGCACTCGCGTGCACGCATTCCGACAATCAGATGGATTGTGGTTGCAGACGTGGCCGTTTGACTTGCAAAGTTCCGGCCTGTGCCTGGCACCAGACGGAGAGACTGTGTTGATTTCCAAGTGGAATCCCGATGGGATTGATGCCGTGCGGGTGTCGGATGGCCAGTTGGTGCACCGGTGGAACAATGACACGTCGGGCGAATCGGCCTTTCAATCACCACAGGGGGTGGTGCCGTGGCAAGATTGCCTGTTTGTAGCCAATGCCAGGCGAGTCACGGTGTTGCGGCAGTGCGATGGCAAACCACTCTTCGTGTTGGATTCGCCAGTGTTTGACAGATTCTTTCCCAGTGACCTGTTGATTACACGTGCAGGACACTTGTGGGTGGTGGCACCGCACTATCACGGGGTGCTTGTGTTTGACCTGCGGGTGGCATAGACCTACCCAGATTCCCCAACCACTCGTGGCACACATAGGCAAACCTTCATTGTGCCGCAAACCTTTCATTGCCATGTGCCAATCTGTGGCTTGGAGGAAGACGCCAGTGGCACTGTGTCGCGTAGTGTGGCAATGGAGGCCGCATACGCCGCGGTTGATGAAAGTTATGCCGATGCATATTCCCCCAACCGGCATGGCGCAAATTGGACCGCTTATTTTTGTGGGATTGCTACACCAGGGCGTTGACGTCTACAACGAGGAGGGACAATGCGTGGCTTCGTGGAGGCCGGCTCCGAAATCGCCGGAATATGTAGATGCGGCGGCGTTGGCAGCCTCGCTGACTGGAGAACTGGTGGTGTTGGACCTGCACGACCGGTGCATCAAAGTGTTTCGGACCGATGGAACGTTGGTTCGTGTTTTGGGACGGGACCATTTGCGGGGTTCTCTTACGGCCCTGACTGTAACCCCACAAGGCCAAATTGTGGTGGCTGGCGAACAATTGTTTGTGTTCCGATGGGCAGACGGACAATGTGTGCATCGCTGGTCGTTGCAAAATCTGGGCCACATCGGCGGCCTGTGTATGGCGCCGGATGGCCTTGGTGTGATGTGTGCCAATTGGGACTCGGATTGCATCGACGTGTACCGGTTGTGCGATGGCACACTGGTGCGCCGATGGAAAACCAAAGGGGTCAAGTCGAATGCGTCGTTGTCGGCACTCGAATTGCCCAGTCAGGTGAGGGTGTGGCAGAATCGTTTGTTTGTGGTGGATCTGTTGCACATCCGTATGTTTCGACTCCATGACACCCAACCTCTGCTGGTGTGGAATGCGGTGGAGATGTGCGGCATCGAGTACCCCCACCATGTGTTGGTCACAGCCCAAAACCGGTTGTGGGTGCTGGGAAATTCCTCTGCGGCTATTTGTGATATGAGATTGTCACTGTGATGACGCTGAGTTCTGCAATGTGTTATCGTCAATGAAAGCACGGGTGCGGCCGCACATACCACCATGCACCAGTGTGGGACTTGGGGTCGGGTACCGCTAGGGTTGCGCCGTGTGGTGGGTCGGTGGCTGTGCAAACGGCCGCGACTGATCCAAAACTGGCCCATCCAAGGCGGTACGGCGATGTGCTTGGCGCAGATTGGATCACGCATCTTTGCCGGACTCAACAATGCAATTCAAGTGTTTGACGAAGCGGAGCAACGTTGGGAAACTTGGTACCAGTCACCAGACATCATTGACACCCCTGGCTACATACGGCCCTTCGGGTTGGCAGTATCGTCCCGGGATGAGTTGCTGGTACTGGACTATGCCGAGCAATGCATCAAGGTGTTGGATGTCCAGGGTACTCTCCGCCGAAAATTTGGATGCTTTGTCACCGAGTTGGAGTGTTTGTGCACGGCGCCCCACGACGACCGGGTGGTGGTGGGCACTGGGACACGGATGTATGTGTTGCGGCAGTCAGATGGGGTGCGTCTACACACCTGGCCTCTTGACTTGAGCATGCAGAACACTGGACTCTGTTTGGTCCCAGAACTAGATCTGGTGTTGGTTTCCATGTGGAATCCCGATGGGATTGACGCCTTGCGGGTGTCTGACGGCCAGTTGGTGCACCGGTGGAACAATGACACGTGCGGTCCACGGACTTTTCAGTCGCCACAGGATGTGCTCCTATGGCAGGACCGTCTGTTTGTGGCCAACGCGGCTTCGGTTGATGTGTTGCGGCTGTGCGATGGGAAACCGTTGCTGATGTTGGACTTGCCGTTGCCGTTTGGTTTGTTCTTTCCCACCACACTTTTGATTACGCGTGCTGGCCAGTTATGGGTGGCAGCCTCGGACTGTTCAGGAATATTTGTGTTTGATCTGCGGGAGACATAAAGAAAAACTTGACCAGAACCAAGTGTCAACAAAAAAAGAGCGGGTCAACGGCACATGTGACCACTAGGCCGTGCAACACACGCAACACCAGCCTATGCACTGGTGTAGGGCATGGAGGACGGTGCCCAGCCATCTCGGTCACCTTGTGTGGCAATGGCTGACACGCACGCCCAAAGTGATAGCCATCATGAAGACCGACACCACGGTAACGTGTATGACACAAATCGGAATACAGATCTTTGTGGGTATGGCGGAACAGGGCATCTTCGTGTACGACGAGGACGGACGCTGCGTCACTTCGTGGCGGTTGATGAGCCCCACGCGCGAAATCAATCTGCCTGTCGGGTTGGCTGAATCATCCCGGGGTGAATTGGTGGTGTTGAGCCATTCGTTGGTTCACGTGTTTCAACCCCACGGAACATTTGTGCGTGAATTTGGACAAGCCTGTTTCACCGAGACCTTGCCTAGTTGCATGGCTGTGACGGCACACGACGAGGTGTTGGTGGCCTGTGGCAACCAAATATTCACATTTCGACTGTCGGATGGAGTGTGTGTGCGCACATGGCCCCATCTGCGACGGGTGATTTTCAGCATGTGCATCATGCCTGAAGGGAAGCATTTGTTGTGTCCAAATTGGGACGAAGACTGCCTTGACATGTATTGTCTGGACAACCACCAACTGGTGCGTTGCTGGCGCCCCCCATGCCACGCCAGATTGTTCCAACTGCCCTATGATGTAGTTGTGTGGCAAAATCGTATTTTTGTGGTCCATTTTTTGCGGGTGCACCTGTTTCGCATGCAGGACAGAGAGACGTTGCAAAAGTTGGATGGATTGACGTTGTGCGGGGTTCACTATCCACAAAAACTGCTGGTTACACGCCGGGGACGAATGTGGCTCTTTGGCAGCCAAACCCTGGCTGTGTCTGACTTGCGTCGGGGCTCTTGATTTTTTCTGCAAACACACTGATGGTGCCAGCCAATAGAGCATTCAGAATTGGTTAAAACTTCATGCGAACATGCCGAGCGTGGAGTCGGGTGCCGGTGTCAGTGCGCTGTGCCGTGGGGGAATGGTGGACGCGAATCCCACGCTTGGTCAAAGCCCTGCGCACCGTATCAACTGTAGCCTGCATGGCTCAAATCGGATCGTGCGTGTTTGTGGCTTTGGAACACGTGGGCATAAGTGTGTATGACGAAGACGGGTGCCACGTCGCCTCATGGAGGCCACCCAGCCACGCTCCCGAATTTGTGGAACCGTTTGACTTGGCGGCAGCGCCCACCGGAGAACTGGTAGTGTTGCACGCTCGGCATTGCATCAAGGTACTTCGCACAGATGGAACGTTCGTGCGCACCTTTGGAGCGTTGTACATCAGCCAAAATTTTGGCAATGGTCCAGCCTGCGGCATGGTGGCCACACCCGAGGGTTACGTCATCGTCATGTGTGACCGCGCGATGGTTGTATTTCAACTGTCTGATGGGCAGTGTGTACATGAGTGGCGGCAACACAGACCACTGTATCGATGCATCAGCCTGTGTGTGGCTCCCGGTGGCCAAATGGTGTTGGCAGTCAACTGGGACAACAATTACATCAACGTGTTTCGCGTGTCCGATGGTCAACTCATACACCGGTGGCAGAACGGAGAGTTTGACAACAACACGTTACTCGAAATGCCCAATGATGCGGCGGTGTGGCGCAACCGTGTGGTGGTGATAGGGTTTGATTGGATCGGCGTGTTTCGATGGGGCGACCACAAACCTTTGTTGTTCATGAATCCGTCTTCTATCAAGATGTCCTATCCACGTCGAGGTTTGGTGACGCGTCAAAATCGACTGTGGGTGTCAGGTTCGAGTTGGGAATTAAGCATTTTTGATTTGCGACTGGCAACGTGACACAGAGCGGATCTGTCTGGGTTCCGCAGACTTTGTGGACCTCGCGTGTTTTTGTGGGCTTTGCGATCCTCCGAGGTGCGTGCTATATCGCCGTGATGCCGCCCTGTCAAGCCTGGAGGCCCGTGCCACTGGGATTGCGTCGTACTGTGGACCAATGGGTGCCGGGTACGCCACGGCTCATCAAAACCATAAACACGTTCCATTCACCCATGCACATGACACAAATCGGGGCCCATGTGTTGGTGGGCGTGGCCCAGTTGGGCATGTTTGTTTACGACGAAGACGGCCACCAAGTTTGCGTGTGGCGACCAGCGGAAAATAAAGAACCTGTAAAGGCCAGCGACATTGCGGAAGCACCCACGGGCGAAGTGGTTGTGTTGGACGCCAACAATGCGTTTGGTGTCGACGTGTATCGCCCCGACGGCACTTGGCTGCGCAGGTTTGGGGAGTCTCATTTTGAACTTCGGCATGGCTGCCTGGTTGTAACTTCAACGGGGCACGTCATCGTGGTGGGCCAACGCACTTTGTTTACGTTTCGGCTGTGCGACGGACACTTGTTGCACCAACGCCCGTTCAAACCTGCTTCGCAGATCTCCAACGTGCGCTTGACACCTTGTGGTCAGTTTTTCCTCGCCGCCAATTGGTACCACGGTTGCATTGATCTGTTCCGGGTGTCTGATGGCAGTTTTGTACACCGCTGGAACAACTCGGCCGACCGCAAAATCTTCTCTTCTCCCAACGACGTGTTTGTGTGGAAGGGGTGCTTGGTGGTAGCCAACATGAAGTGGGTGAGTTTCACTCGGCAAAGTGATGGTGCACTCTTGTTTGAGCGATTTCTACTGGACTCTCGTCCCCATGGGGTGATCGTGACCAACCGAAAGCAATTGTTGTGGGTTTCTGACTGTACCTCATCGTGCATACGTGTGTACAGTCTGCGAACAAGATCCTGAATGCAATGTGTAGAACCCAAAAGTAAAGCGCACTTTGGGAAACCAATGCGGTCGTGCCACGCTTGGAACCTGGTGTCCACGGACTTACGCCGTGTAGTGCAACAGTGGATCACACGCAAGCCGCGTTTGACGAAACGGCTCTTTACGGAATGTTGCACCGACCCAACCCACTTTTGTGAGCACGATGCGCACATGGCGCAAATTGACGCGTGCGTGTATGTGGGCATCGAGGATCACTGGGTGATCCACGTGTTCAGTGAGGACGCGCAGCACTTGCGCTCGTGGCAACCCGACCGGTACACACCCGAATGGGTGAATCCCTATGGCCTGGCCGCATCCCCCACGGGAGAGTTGGTGGTTTTGGACGCACGCGAGCGTTGTGTGAAGGTGTTTCGCACCGATGGCACGGTGGTTCGGGCGATGGGACAGCAGTGTTTTGAGCCGTATCCGGTGTCGTTGGCCATCACGGCCGACGGACAAGTGTTGGTTTCGGACGAACAACGCGTCCATGTGCTTCGCCTGTCTGACGGAGTGTGTTTGGCACGATGGCCCTGTCGTCGCTACAACGACGAAAGCAATTCGTGCTTGTGCATCGTGGCGTCTGGCACGGAAGTTATGATCCCCAATTGGCAATTTCATCACATTGACGTGATACGGATGTCCGACGGCCAAGTGGCACGCCGCTGGGGCAAGTTTCGCATTCCGCAAAATGTTATGCTCTGGCAAGATTACCTGTTCGTGACAGATCTGGATCAACTACATGTGTTTCGCAAGCAAGATGAAACGTGTTTGTACCAGTTGTCTACACAAGCGCTGGGTTTGTCACGTGCCAACCACCTCTTGGTCACACACAAGGGGCAGTTGTGGATCTCTGACATGAATCGGCACTGCGTGGGCGTGTTTGACTGGCAGCCTCGGGCTCAGGCACGCGGCTGAAACACGTGCATCCCGTTGGAAAAGCCCACGACGACCGTGCCCAGGGGTGAGGTGGCCACGCTACACGCCGTGTCATCCGCAACGCGGGGCAAGTCCAACGTGACTACTTTCGCTCCGTCGTCCACGCGATACACCACCAATTGCGTGCCACCGTGTTGCACACACAGCACACACCCGGGCACACTGGCGACTGGACACCACGTGCATACCATTCCGTCGCCCACACTTTGAACCAACGTGTGCTCGGTGTCGTACATCATGACCCGGGCCAGAGCGCCCCAAAGCGCCAGACCAATGGGTTTGTTGTGATTGTTGTAAACAGTCGTCATGCGGGGATAGGGCGCCGAGGACACCAGGCGCCAGGTGTGTAACAACGTGCCCTCGGTTATATTGAACACGCTCACCACCAAACTGCAATGATGTACTGTCACCATGCCAGGAGCCGTCACGGCCAAGGCTGTGGGACGCCAAGTTTCCAGCACACGCACTAGCGTTCCGTCTTCACGCAACACAAACACACGATCGTTGCTTGCATCCGCAACCAAAACGTGGGCACTGCCATCACATTGCCAGGCCACGGCAATATCCATCAACAGGCACACGTACTTGGCCGGGAATTGGACGTGGAGGTCCCAGGTCTGGGTCAACGTTCCGTCTTTCTGGTACACCCAGATCACCCCGGCACTGTTGCGTGCAATGGCGAACATGGTGTCACCTGGACCAAGGGCTACATGTGTTATCGTGCCATACTCGTCCCTGGATTGCGCAAACGTATGCCGTGGCCCACGGGGAAACGCGAGTCGAAACGACTCCACGGCATGGCGTGCCGACGGTGGCACAGAGCGCCACATTGCGACACGGCGCGCCCGGTGTGCCACGAGAACTCCAACGTAAACCACGTGCACGCTTCATTCTGTGATATCAACACAAACGTTTCGGCCGCAGAACACGAAAATTGGTTCGATCGCCAATCAGTATGGTACCCTGTGGCGACACCAACACAATCGCTACGGATTCGTCAAAATGGCGGGGCGTCCAGATTTTGGCTAGGCGAACCCCATCGGCGACGCGGCGCACGTCCAAAATGGATTCGTTGGGCATGGTTACGCTGCAGTGTTGCACAAAGGCCACTGGCCGGCGGCAGGTCTGGTCGGATTTGCACGCCACAGTGTGAAGCAGTGTCCCGTCAGAGTCAAACAGTCGGATGTCCCGGTCTTCGGCCAGGGCTACGCCAGACTGGCCCGGGCCGCCATACAGACCCACCATGCGCCCAGTCCAACTGGGAGCCGGCGTGGGGCGCCACGTGCGCGACAGCGTTCCGTCAGACACGCGGAAGACTTGCATGTGGCCCAGTCCATCGTTCACGGTGACTTCGTCGGGTCCGGATACGGCCAAGTCTTCGACGCAGCACGTAGTTGAGTCACCCAAGTAGTGCAAAAAGGTACCGTCTGGTTGAAACACCAGCGCTTTGGACGTCATGATGTCTAGCACCACAACAAACACAGCGTCGGCCTGGAAGCCCCACACCACCACGATGCTCACGAGAATGCGCCGACCGGTGACACTCCATTGACGCAAAAAGGTGCCAGTGGACGAATAGACCAAGACATTGGGCACGTTGTCGAGGCACATGAAAACCTCATCGTCGGGCCCCACGGCCGCAGCCCGAATACGGTGCCGGTGCATCCACGCCACGTGAAAATCACATTGCGTGCCGTACAAAAAGACAGACAAACAAGCGTTTATGCTGTGGCACACGGCCGGTGGCACCTTGCGCCAGGCATGCACACAACGGCGGGTCATGTGGCGGTGTGGACCCATGAACCCGCGGGTTAAAACACGTTCAATGTGCACGAACACAGAAGGCCTACTGGAATGCGTCATCTTGGGCCTTCCGTGGTGACCAAATAAATTCGGCCCGAAGCGTCCCAGGCCAGAATGTGGTGTGGGCGGGCAGCGACCAGGCCTTGTAAGTAGCCCGCATTTCTGTGCAACTCAAACCACTGTCCCAACAAAGCCCCATCTGCGGAACGAAAGGCCCACACGGTCGACTTCAAGCCAATGAACAGAATGCCATCCACAGCGGCCAACGAACACGGTGGATGTCGGGGCAATGGTTCGGCCAGGACAAACTCACGGTCCATACCATGGTTCGCACCATGGTTCATACCATGGTCATCACAGGCAAAGCAACGTACCCGAAACGGCACCACGTTGACGTCCATGACAAATACCTGTGGAGCCACGAGTGGGCGTTGGTTTCTAGAGCACAGCCTTACCTCGGTCGCAGTCAGGCTGAGTTTGTTGGACGAAGAAAACGGCCCCTTGCGTACCAATGTCCAAAGTCCGGTGTGCACGTCCATCGCCATGAGAAACATGGTTGCCGCCAGATTTTGGCACACAAACGCCACGTGGGTCTCGTTGGCGGCAAAGGGTCCAGTGAACCACGGCATGTGTTCGTGCCATTTTGGCCAGGCCACAACCAACAAGCCGCTTCGTGGCTGGTAAAATTCAATCTCTTCCGTGAAAAACACCACCACTTCTCCGTCCACAGTGATATCCAGGCCTCGGATCATGTTGGTTCCGGTCGCTTTTATGGCAAACTCGGTGATGGTGCCGTCTGCAAACGCCGACGTGACGTGTGTGCTCCAGGGGTCGGCCCAGTAAATGGCATGTTGGCTTCCCGCCACCATGGTGTAGTTGTTGATGTTGGTAATCCGTGGCGCGATCGTGCGCACCAAACGTGGCAGGGGCACTTTGTGCACCGCCACGGCGTGGATGAGATGCCGCGGCACCAGATGCCACAACCGTACCCGAAAACGTGCCATCCACGGAACAATGGCGTTTCATATTGCAGTTTATTCGTAGGCATGCGTTTCAAACAGAAACTCGTCATCGTCATACGTGGTCAGGGTTCGTCCCACGGGATCCACTGCCACGCACCGAATGGTGCTGCTGGTTCGGCAGGCCCACGTGTCCATGTAGGTCCCGTCCCACCGAAACACCCACAAGCACGCCTCGTACCCACCGGCCAACACAACACATCCGTTGTGAGTGATGGCCAGGCTTTCCACGTCCCGCATGGGCAAACCGATGTCGTGGTCCACTTCGTCAATCGTTCCAGTGTTTGAAGGCAACAACAGTGTACGTGTTTGGAAAGGCCAAGTCGTCAGGTTCCAAGTGTGGTGGCCGTGCCAGTCTGACAAGGCCAACACGCAACCGAACGGCCCCCGCATGGCACTGAGATTGGTGGGTTGCGTAAGGGGCCATTCGAATAGCACTGTACGCTCGTTGAGACGCAGGACTTCGATACGGTCGCGGCCTGCATCCCCCACCAGCAACAAAGCATCGCCGTGGGCGTCCGACACGGCGGTCACGTCGGTAACGCTGAGGAAGTGGGTCCAACTCCACCGGAACACTCCACCCGGACCAAACACTTGCACCCGGTTGCCGGTGTTGTCGCCCACCACCACCAACCGTTGGCTTTCGCCACGCAGCGACGCCGTCGTCAGCGCTCCGGGATCCCAAGATTGTCCCGGCTTCGTCCCTTTGGAGCCCCAACTTTGCAAATACTGGCCCGCCAGCGAAATCTCTACCACACAGTGGTTGAACTTGTCGGTGAGGTAGATTATGCCTTGGTCAACATGCATCGAGTGGACGGCACGTCTCGTGCTAAATCTATGGAGACCCCGGAAGTGAGGCGGTTTGTATTGCAGGAGCGCGTCATGCAAAGGCGGCGGTACGTAACTCCAGGCGGCGCATTTTCTGAAGGGCACGCGCCGCGGCGGCATGGCCGTTCAGACAATGCGCCACACGTCCACACCAGTGTACAGGCCCGTGAGTCCATTCTGTTGCCACAGTACAAACCAGTAATTTCCGTCGCGTGAGGCCGTTGTGGCCAGACGCAGGCGTGCTGTGCCTGGACACACACTGACCGTCGCCAAGTCCGCCGCGCGCCACACGTGAATGGTGTGCAACCAATCGAATGTGGATACAATCTGCGTGTCCCGCACGAGGCAGGCGACGTTGTTCATGGCCGGGCGGTTGCGAAGAAACTCACCCGTGTGGGCATTGAAGTGTGCGGCCAGTTTTCCCACCATCAACAACACGTCGCCGCGCACGCCAATCAGCGACGGAGAGGCACACACCGGCGTGGGGTTGCAGTGCTTGACGAGAGAACGCAACAACTGTCCCGACGCAAAGTCAAACACATCCACTGTGCCGTTCGCGTCGCTGACCAACACCTCGCTTGTGGGTGCCACGCACACGAGGTCGGGGTACAGGTGTGTTCTCCATAGGCGCAGAAACGTTCCGTGAGTAGCATCCCACACTTGAATCCGCCGATTGTGATAGTCACAGACCAGCAAAGTTTGGGTGGGCTCGTGCACAGCCAGGCCGCGGGGATTGTGAAATTCGCCCTCCGATTGCCCCTGTGATCCCCACCGTGTGGTGATGGGGTTGCGGTCGGTAGCGCAGTTGAATATCACCAAAATGTGATGGCATTGCCACTGGGTGATAAACAGACGACCTTGGAATTCAGTCACACAGGCCAACTTGGATAACGTTGACGACTGGCTGGGCAACACGGTGGAGTGAAGCCGTCGCATGCGCACCGCCCGAAACTGGTCTACACACTTCAATACTGCAAGGGACACGCATTGCCAAGCACAGACCCCGTGCAACATTCAGACGCGTGAGAGTGGCCACAAATCCGAGAAAAATGACACACCGCTCCACGGCGCAACGGTTTGTTGACGAATTTCCAGACCGGGTGCAACTGGTTTTGGCAGCGAGCCACGACCTGCACCAGTTTTTAGAATGGGGTGGGATTTATCGTGACCTGGTGCAAGAACACACTGGAGTGGATGTCAATGAGGGAGGCCACGCCGTACACCCGGCTCTGTTGGTGGCGCCGTACTACGTCGCATACTGCAAATTGTGTCAAAATCTGAACCAACCCAATGTTCTCCAGTCTCGATCCACTGCGCGGCCCTAAAGGTTCAAGTTGTGGACTCCAGTGTGTTGGTTCTGCAATTAAATCACTCACACCCACTCACATGCGTGGCCACGGTTTCACCACAATCTCATCGAAAGAGGATTCACAGCCCTTCATCTCTCCTCTCCCCCCCCCAATGGCGACTTTACCTGCACCCGACGTCGCCTTGCACATGTTCAAATGTGCGGTGGATTTGTTGATGGATTCCGAGTTTTACAAGGAGGATCTGGTGGACCTGATGAATCGCGCCTTTAAAACGTTGACGCCTGCACACTGCATGACGCTTTTGGTCCACGTGGACAAAAAGGTGAAACACCTTGACAGCGAAACCAGCAAAGAGTCTTTGCACGAGTTCATATTGAAATTGAGCAACGAGCACATCAGTCGTTTGGTGGACAGCCACGCCAGGGCAACGCAACCGCCTCCCCAGATCGCTACGCCCGCATCGGCACCACCTCTGGTCCGTGAAAACAAGACCACGGAAGAGGGTGCTACTGGTGACGGTTCAGCCAGCACCGAACACGATCCGAGTTGGGTGGAAGTGTCACAATGAATGCACCCGTTTCAATCTTGCGTTGTGCCGGGCGGGAGAAAGGTGTGGGTAGAAAACCAAAGGCATGTGTGCCCAAGTACACACCGTTGGTTTGCTGGGACAAGAGTTCCCCTCGGCGAGGACGGCGTCCGCGCGCCTGAAATCCTTCCACGCCACTTCTGTTGGAGCGTATGTGGGACTGGATCCCCGGTCTGTCTCACCAGGCGTCGTCAAAGAGCGTTTGTCCTGGTGGCAAACGGTCTGCGGGAACGACAACGTGTATCACAACGCCAGCACGATGCTATGCTTTGACGCGTTTGTCAAGCGTGTGGAAACGTGGCTTTCGTTGTCACGGGGTTCAAATGGGACCTTGGGCCTTGTTTTGGACCACTTGAGTGCCAGAGAAATCGCTCATCCCACGGTCAGACGACTGTTTCTCAACGCACGTCACCATCGCGTGTTTATTGTCAGTGTTCAGCCCTACTACCTCGACTGGCGGCCCGACGTGCGAACCAACGTGGACGAATGGGTGGTGGCCACCGACATGGCACCACGCAACCTGGAACGGTTTTGCAACGACCATGACTGTCCATTGCCACCCCGTGATCTGGGATGGGGCGTGTGGCAATGCCATTTGCCCGTCGCAACCAGTTGGCTACCCTTCCAAGAATGAAAGTTCATTGCCACATTGACACTTCAGGCACGCCCGAAGCCACCAACAGCCGGTCCTTGATCCAAACTACACTGGTCACGCCCGGAATCTCCAGAGTCCAATGAACCACTGGTGTACCCTGCAACCAAACGTGCACCTGGCTGCGATGGCGGAGTGCCACAAACAGATGTGTGCCAGACTGGGTCGAGCCCACCACGTTCGAGAAAAACGTACGTCTGAACAAAGCAGGGCCGGAACTATGAACCGTGACACACTGTGGACGGTACGTG
>CAZLQR010000004.1:83099-134086 GCA_964561915.1 uncultured Gammaproteobacteria bacterium
AGATCGGAAATGCGGAACTGTCGATACCGCAACACGTCGTTGTCATCCACGAACGTTGCGAAAGGACCACGGACGGTAAGACTTTCCCAAACCCAAAGGTCCATTTGCAATTCACGCAGTTTCTGGGTAGCCGGTGTGAATTCAAAAAACGTGCCACCCTGACCATCGGTGACGAAATAATACAACTGGTGGTCGGAACCTCCGATGCACACTACGTGTCGTCCCGCATCCCATGCTCGCAAGCCGTATTGTTCGGTTCCAGTGACAGGATCGACACCAAACAATCGACCCGCTCGTGTCCACACAAACACATACGGACCGACACACAGCACTTGCCGTGGAACTTCGGAGAGTGGGAACCAGCGTTGGAATTCGCCGGTCACGACGTCGCAACAAAACAATGCCGAGACTGTTCCATCAATCTGGCCCGTCCACAAGCCTTCACCCGAGGTGCACAAGTACATGCCCTCACCCTCGGTGCACAAGTCGTCGTCGGAAGCCAGGGTCCCATCCCGCAACATCCACCCCTCCCGGGCAGAGTTTGCCAACACAAACAATGCCGTTGCATTCGCCGCCAAACTGAAGGGCAGCAAATGGTCTGGCAGCAACCTCAGGTCCCTCACAGGCACGCCGGAAAACTCAACGTAGGCCCTCACGATAGACCACAGATCGTCATAAAAGCAAGGCACGGCATCCCTAACTGCTCGCCACAGTTCGGTATGCACTACTTGACGCCGTTTAGAGGGGGGTTCCGCCATGTAAATCAATGTACCTTCCACCCCACCGGACCATCAAGAAATGGGGTGTCCATTCTGCAAACACAACATGCCGCCAGTTCCGTAACCGTCGCAACGTAACGGTTCACACGCGGCATCAACGGCTCGGAACACGCACGCATTGTTTCGTCGCAACATGACCAAGCGCAAGACACCAGACGGGCCCACGTTGGGCGCGTGTGAGTGCGGGGTGGCGTGGCAGTGCCCCCATGCCGCGGGGGGCTTTGATGGCGTACATACGGTCTTGGACAAGGGCCAACCGCATCCGGAGTTTATGGTTTTGGATCCGCATCAAGCCTACGCCGACCAGTACTGGGTACCGTCTTGGGAGTGGGTGCAAGATCCGATTCGCATGGCCGAAATGGTGTACGTCGACACCACCGACACAGTTGTCGTGTGCCCCAACGAAGACGCCGCCGTTCCTTCCGGGCTGAAGCCAGCCTGGAAACTGTGGGTGGGCCCGAGCGACAGTGCGCTGGAGGAGTGGGTGGTGGACTTTAACGAATATCGCCGTCCCACCTGTTCCACCGACAAGTTTGACGCGCCGGGCCCAGAGAAGCACGTGCGCAACCGGCAGTTTGTTGAGTTTCTCCGCAAGTTCCGGCGCTCACAACGCGAAGTCGTAGTGCTAGATGCGCCCGGCAGTTGCTTGAGCACCAACACACTCGATGCGCACCGCGCCGAACTGGACTTAAAGGCCATTCACGTGCCCAACTTGGACCGGAATTTCTTGCGGCGCGCTGGAGCCAAGTTTCGCACCAAAGCCACGTATTACTTTGCGTCGGTGTATGAGTGGATGCGAGACCTATACGAAGATCGACTGCCGCACACCGAATACGACTTTGGGTTGGACTATTGCTGTACCTTCTGGTCCAATGGAGTGACAAAACCGCGGGCCGACTTGACGCTCTTGTTCGCCCGGAAACTACTCGCGCGTCACAACGGCGTGCTGTGGCTGACCGTGTCGTCACGGACCTACCGGGTGCGTGAAACCTTGCGCAACGTAGCCCGGTGGGTGGTGGACGCAGCAACCACTTACGGCTACGCCAAGTTGCAAGTGGTAGCCAAGGGCTCGTATGCCAAAAACATGTGTTACTTTTATTTCCGCACCGTGGATGCTACGCGCACTCACCGTGCGCACCCATTGAAAGACAAGCAATGAACATACATAAGCAGTCATGCGTTGGTAGCCTGTGGGTTTGCTTTCCAGGCGTAGTTGTATCTTACAACTCACATGGCCGCCGGTGGTTGGCAGGTGGTAAAACTGGATGGGTGCGGCATGGTTCACGTGCGGATGACCGATCCACCCGTGGACGAGCCGTTGGCACGCGCCGGCTTGAAGCACGTTGGATTTTACGTTTCTTCCGGATCATTGTGGTTGGAACTGGTGTGGCAGGACGCGACGTTGGGCACTGTGTATGACGACGACAACGAAATCTTCGAGCAGACGTCCTGGGGAGGCTACTGTCGCGAGGCGTTGTACTGCGCGATCTTTGAGGTGTTTCACACCCATCTGCGCGCCGATTTGAAGTTGTTAGACGTCTTGCCTTCGGACCGAATGGTCAGTGCGGTCACCGCAACGGCCGTCGAGTTGTTGCGTGTTTCGGGCCTGGACCAGGCCAAGCCTCGTGCGGTGCCTGCGCGAACCACGGAGCCTGCGAATCGTGGTCGCGGTACAGCCCACAAAACGTCGAAACATTGAATGCGTTAGCCGGGTTGGTTCGTTTTCTCGTAAGGTAGTAGCAACTACGCCATGGAGGCGACAAGACAGGCTGTCATTGATTTGTGGTGCCAGGCGTCCCCGGCGCAGTGGCCCAATGAGGAGGCTGTGGTGTTGAAAACAGAAGTGGATGCGGACGACCCCAACGTTGTTCACTCCACCGTGCAAATGCCACAGCACCTTCACACATTCAACGTCCTGTTCCCCTACCTTATGGCCACCAATGGCACCACCTACTCCTTGTGAAGGAACACCCCCGTGGCACCCTCAATCAAACATGTCAATGTAATTCCAGTTGGCCACGATGACATGACCCCGACGTGTGGTGGCTAGGGTCACGGGACACTCCCCGAGGCCCGTCCACGCGCTTAGCAACGTGCCGTCCAAGCGATACACCCAAATGCCGCGTTGGACGCCATGCGTAACCAGGATTTCGTCGCCACGCACCGCCACGCTGCACCACTCTTTCCAATAAAGTCGTTGTGACTGGGTGCACCACGCTTGAAGCAAAACGCCGTCTGGAGTTCGCACCTCTACGCCCAACGTGCCCGGTGTGGTAGACTTGGTCATAAAAACCAAGTGACCATGGGGCGTAACACACAGGGCCACTGGTCTCATGCCGCAATCCCAGTGCGTTTGCAGACGTCCGTCGTCAAGTGCCACCACGTAGATGTGGCGCGCCGCAGGCGTGCTCACAAACAGTTGGTTTTTGATCACGGCCAACTTGTGTCCGGCAAACGGACGTGCAGATTCGCAATTGATCCATTGGGGGTTGATACGCCAGTCGCATTGGAACGAGCCGTTGGTTTGAAACACACGAATGCGGAGGGCCACGGAATACACCCCATCATCCACAGCCAACAGTACCTGGCCTTGATCCGACACCACCAAGTCCGAAACAAGTGTCACATCAGCGCCGCAACTCCATTGACGCATGAGGCCCAGCCCATCGGCCTGAAACACACACACGGTGTTGCGCTCCGCCACCCAAAACACCTCGTCGCGATGACAGGCCAGGCACACGATCGCCTCGCGCGTTTGGCGCCGACGAAACAAGTGCCGGCGCCGAAAGGGTTTCAACTGAATCATACTCATCATGGCATCTACCACGTGACTGGGAACCCGGCGCCAGGCGCGTGTACGACGCAACACACCGGACATGGAACACACTTTATGAAGGCACGTTGACTTGATGAGTGTGTCATTTGTACACAGATATCGCTATCGTACTGGCCACCACAATGCGACCCTCTCTTGTCGCCGCGATCGACTGCCGAACTTCACCTGTTCCCCAAGAACCAAGTTCCCTGCCAGTTATGTCATACGTGACGATGACATTGGTGTCGGATCGGGCCAAAAAAAGGGTTGACCCGCGCAGGGCTAGGTCCACAGGTTGTGAAAAATACGAGCAACTTTGACCCACCAACCACGCGTAGAGCAGCACACCCCATTCATTGCGCACCTCCACACCAATGTCAACATGGGGCACTATGGGTGGTTGGGTCGCCAAGACCACGGCGCCCGAAGCGGTGATACACATGCGAGCCGCGATGGCGTTCGATTGCCACGTCCGCACCACTGATCCATCGGACAGGCTCAAGACGTAAACATTGGTGTTGTAATCCTCCGTGACAAACACGTGGGTCTGGTACACAGCAATGCAGTTCAACTCGGCACAACCCAACCATGGAACCGTCCAGTCACACACAAAGGTGCCGTCTTTGTGAAATTGACGGATATGGCCATTGTTGGTTAGGACCAGAACATGGCCATCGTGCGAAAGGGCCAGATCCAAAGCAATGCTCGCCAACCCCAGGGCCGATACACTCCATCGACGAACGGGGGTGAGGTCTTCTCGGAACACATACACCCGGCATAGCGCCGTGTTCAATGCAAATATTTCGCCTTCGTGGCACACCAGATGATGCAAAATCTCCGGTTGCTCTTTGCGACCAACCTCTTGATAGCGAAACGGCGGCAATCTATGCCATCGGAGGATGGTGTTGGCCAGGTTGAAGGGAACCGCACGCCACGCATTGATGTGGGCCAACATAGCATGTTGCAGGTTTGTGCGTGCGAACGGTTGAATGGGGGTGGTTTATGGGTTGTTCTGTAAGCCTTGGCCTTTCTGAATGAACCTTTGCTGGGATTAGGCATACACGTACATGTGTCTGGAATTAGCCAAAATGAGATGGCCCTCTCGCGTTCCCGTTATCGCATAGTCTGATTGCTCACCGTCCCACACTGACAACTTGGTGCCAGTTATGTGATACTCCACGATGCAATGAAAATCGGCCAGGGACAAGAATATGTGAGAGCCACGCAGGGCTACATGCATCGGACGTGGGTACAGCGTGGCACATTGGCCCACCAACCACGAATGCAACAGCACACCCCATTCGTCCCGTACCTGGATGCGAATCTCGGCTCGTGCCCAAGAATCGGTCACGAATACCACGAGGCCCAGGTCAGTGACACACAGGCAACTCGTTCGAACGTTCATCTTCCAAGACCGTAGCACTGAACCCGCACCGTCAAGGTCTAACACGTGAACTGCATTGCCACGATCCCAGGTAACAAACGCACGGGTTCGGTGCACTGCAATGCAATCCAACTGGGTGGTTCCGTCCCAATCCACTTGCCAATCGCACACAAATGTACCGTCCACACGAAAGACACAGATGTGACCATCGTTGGCTAGGAGAAACACACGACCGTCCTGTGAAACGGCCAAGTCCCACACATCCTCACGGTGTGATGCATAACAGTTCCATTGACGGACCAGAGTCAAGTCGGCTCGAAACACATACACGGTGCATTGCTTCGTGTTGAGGGCCAATATTTCGTTGCAATAACACACCATGCGGTGCACCGCCACCGGGCTGTGTCGGCTGGACACGCATTTCCGGCGAAAGCGCGGCAGTGTGTGCCACTCCACCACAGCCTTGGCCAACTCGCTGGAAACAGCCCGCCATGCGCCGACGTGCCTCAACATGGTGTGTCACGAACACGAAAATTGATTGTTTCATTGACCATTCTGTGTCGCATTAAACCACGCATGAGATAGTTTGCACATGCAGAGGCCACTCGCCCACACGGTGGTCGTCGTAGTACAGGTAACGCACGCGCAACATCTCGGATGCGTCGGCCGGAGTTGCTCGGAATGCCGCAAGTAGCGTGTGGTGCACTACTTGCAGTCGATCCTTTTCCCGCAACGAATCACGTTGGCCACGGAAACGGTCCGGGTTGTAGCGGATGAAGATGGTGGACATGCCAAACGACAGTGTCACATCCACCATGCGGGTTTCCTCTGAGAGGCACTGCACCCGGTCGCGATGGGCATCTTCGTCCACCTCCAGCACCACCCAATGGGTACCACAATCCCATGCAAAGTCGGGTCGTTTCTTGCCGCATTTCCCTTCGTCGACAATTTCGTCGTAATAGGTGTAGTGCTTGAGATCGGGTGCGCCGTCAATGTAAGCCTTGACCCGGCGTTGCTTGCACAGGCGGTAACTCAGGAATTGTGATCCACAGTCGGCACAGAGTTGGGTGTGGTCGACGACTTTGGGAAGAAAACACGTATTGCACCGTTGCAAGACCCGATCCGCGTCAGATGAAAGACGGTGTAGTTCACACCGTTCTGGCACGGCACCCCTGGTACCCCAGTGTGCAAAACCCTTGCATCCGTCAACTTCACACTTTCGTCTAGGCCGTGCGATCATGTTGGCCTCGGCATGCCGAGAACAGTGGGTTGTCGCCATGCCAACCAATCCGTACCAAGCACGTGTAGTACATCCGGGTTGCGTACATCGTTTGGACACAACGTTGACCATACCGTCATGCTTGTGTGTTGCACAGTACAGCCCCTTGACCTCTCCTTGCTGGTTGAAGACCGGACCAAGTTTGGCGCATCCGGGGTGGGCACATCGTTTGTGCACTACGTCAACCATGCCGTCGTGCTTGTGCGCCGCACAATACAGTCCTTTTGTCTCGCTGAGTTGGTTGAAGTTAGGCCGTGTGACGCATCCTGGATAAGCACAGCGTTGACTTCTCACGTTGACCATACCGTCATGTTTGTGCGCCTCACAGTACAACCCCTTGACCTCTCCGTTCTGGTTGTAAACAGGACGTGTGGTGCATCCTGGATGCGCACACCGTTGGCTTTTCACGTCGACCATGCTGTCATGCTTGTGCTTCGCGCAGTACAAACCCTTCTCCTTTCCAGGCTGGTTGAAGATTGCACCTTTTGTGCATCCCGGCTGGGCACACCGTTGGCTTATCACATTGATCATGCCATCGTGTTTGTGCGTCGCACAATACACACCCTTGGGTTTACCGGGTTGGTTGAAAGTTGGGTTGAGTTTGGTGCATCCGGGCCAAACACATCGTTTGTTTGAGACGTCGACCATACCGTTGTGCTTGTGCGTTGCACAGTATAGCCCCTGAGCCTCGCCAGGCTGGTTGAAAACCGGACCTTTGGCACATCCGGGATAAACGCAGCGTTTGTGCACTACGTTGATCATGCCGTCATGCTTGTGTGCCGCACAGTACAGTCCTTTGGTCTCGCCGGGTTGATTAAAATTGGGCCGTGTGGTGCATCCGGGATGGGCACACCGTTGGTGTTTCACGTCGACCATGCCATCATGCTTGTGAACCGCACAGTACAAACCGTGCGATTCTTTGGGATGATTGAAATTGGGCTGCTTGGTACAGCCACGTTGGGCACATCGCTTGGCAATCACATTGACCATACCATCATGTTTGTGATCCGCACAATACAAACCCTTGGCCTTTCCGGGCTGGTTGAAAGAAGGCTGAAGTTTGCTGCATCCCGGTTGGGCACACCGTTTGTTTTTTATGTCGACCATGCCTTCGTGTTTGTGCACTGTGCAGTACAGACCCTTAGCCTCGCCGGCCCAATTAAATACTGGATGTGTGGTGCATCCTGGATGGGCACACCGTTTGCTCTTCACGTTGATCATGCCGTCGTGTTTGTGCATTGCACAGTAGAGACCCTTAGCCTTTCCGGGATGGTTGAAACATGGATTCAGTTTCGTGCAGCCAGGCTGGGCACATCTTTTTGTCACGACGTCGATCATGCCATCGTTTTTGTGGGTTGCACAGTACAACCCTTTGGTCTCGTTGGGTTGATTAAAAACTGGATGCGTGGGGCATCCTGGATGGGCACACCGTTTGCTCTTCACATCGACCATGCCACTTTGTTTATGCGCCGCGCAAAACAAACCCTTCGTTTTTCCTTGCTGGTTGAAAACTGGTTGTTTGGTGCATCCCAGTTGTGCACATCGTGTAGTTCGATTGCATCGTTTGGCTTCGCGTGAGGCATCGACAGCCTCGGCATGCCGCTTCATTTTGTCAACTGCATCATCATATTGTTTAACGATCTGGTGTGAACGCCGCGTCGTCGACAAACGAATGCAACTCGTTACGCTGAGTATCGGTCATCAGGCTGACAGCCCGCTCGCACACGTGTTTGAAGTGGGCCAGTTGGGTTTGTTGGTCGGTGTTGTCGGCTTGCAAACTGGCCAGCCGTGCCCGCAAGACCTCACACTGGCGAAGGTGTGCTTTGCGCTCAAACTCCAATTCTTCTTGCAAGTCGGAACATTGGGCCGAGAGTTGGCTGATGCGGTCTTGCATCAGTTTCGTTTTGGCCTCGTGTTCGGCTTGGAGTCTGACGTTGCGATCGTTGGCGGCGTGCCGTTCGCATTCCAATTTTGACACGGTTTCTTCGTGGCGGCGCTGTAACTGGGTGTACTGTTCTTGCAGGGCCTCGAGCGGATCCACAAAAGCAGGCGCATCCAGGTCAGTTCTGGGGTGTTCGGTGGCATCCCAAAGCACTTGGTTGCGAAACGTGGGATACCCACGGGTCAAGATTTGCTGTTCCAATGGAGTCCAGTGGCATGTTTCAGTGGTGGACCGTGCCAATGTCTGGGCATTGCGCGCATATTGGACGGCTTTCTTCCACTCGGGTGTTTTGTAATACTCTTTCGGTGACTGTTCCAACGCCTTGTCGGCCCAGTGCACGCACTTGCGGATCAGCGTGCGAATGCGACACGAGGTCATGGGTTATTCATTCAGTGCAAAGTAAAGCCGCCGATGTGGATGACGCGCTCTTGGTCGGCCGGGGGGAACGCATCTCCGAACTTGGCCAGCACTTCGGACGTGTAGGTCCAAATGGGCACCCACGATACGTTCATCTGGCCGTCTTCGGACACGAGGCGTGCCTTCAACCACACTCCTTCGCGGGTCTTCTTCATGGGGTAGCACAAGAGCAAGCGGGTGCCCTTCTCGGCTGTGAACCGGACTCGACTGTTCAACTCGTGTGATTCGAACAGTGAGACCTGGTCTTGCAAGACTAGGCCGTACATCCAGTGCGAACGGTCAGATACGGATTGCAGGGCGGACTTAACCTCCTCTTGCAACGCGTCCATGCGGGCTTGGAGTTCGTCCATGCGTTTCTTGATGTCGTCGCTGAAGCCATCCAGAATCTCATCCAGTTCTTGGTGGGTGGGGAAATTGGTTTGGGTGTGGGCGGCAGCCAGTTGATCCAATTGCTCTTGGTGGGATTTGCCGATGAGTTGCACCTGCTCCACCACATCCATGGCTCGGTTCTGGTCCATGACCACCTTTTGCACCTGTTGCTCCACCATGCGCAGTTTGTCCGTTGGGTTGCTGGAGTTGGTGGCCTTGACGGTGTCAGCCAACAGGGCAATGTCGCGACGCAACGTTGACACTTCCTCGCGCACACTGTCCACCGTGCGATTGACTTCGGTCTTGTACCGGTCCAGTGGGTTGCGTCCGGGTGCGGCGGTGGAGCCCATGCTGTCGGTGTCCATAGGAACCGGGCGTTGTGATCCGGCGGCCTCGTACGGATGGCTGTCCTCGGGGCCATCGTCGTCTCCGTCCACGTCTGGGTGCGGCTGGACCTCGGGCTGCGCTTGTTCGAACAACACCGGTTGTTGGCGTTGTTGCAACCGCTTTTGTTTCCACTGGGCCACTTTGGCTTGCAGGTCGCTCATGGCCGTACTGGAACCAGGAGCGGGAGCCAGCAGTGGCACTGCCACATTGCGGGGCTGAACAGGTGCATTTACGGGCTGGGGCGGCAGGATGGCATGTTGTACGCCCCCGTTGGGAAACATCATGGACTGTTGTGAGGACGCAGACTGGCTGGATCGGGTGGAGCGCCGTGCGGGCCGTTGGTTGATCGGTGGGGGCGCCACCGTGGCGACGTTGTACATGCCGTTGTAAGTCATGGAGTTTTGGTTGGGTTTCATCATGGGATTCGGAATCATGGGGTTGGGCAGCGTGGCGGAATTGCCACCAATGCGCTTGCGCCGCGCGCCGGATTTGCCGCCGGGGGCCGCACCACCGCCACCGCGGTCCGAAGGTCGCTCGCCATGGAACCCGAAAAAGTTCGACATGTTCTGCCGTCTCGTTTACTTGGACTGTGGGCAAGAGTTGCAGGGGTGCCCAAACGCGCGGGCACATTCCAACGTTCATTGAAGTTTTTCAGGCAAAGCACCGCAGTCTTCGTTGAAAAGTTGGCGAATCACATCGGGCAAAGCCCGGCGGGGAAACAAACTTTGCACTTTGTTGGGCGCGACCGCGATGCCGCCCAGAATCCAGTGGTTGCCCAGCCAGTACAAAATGGCGTAGTACTCGCGTGTTTCGTCGTGAGGGTAGATGAGGCAGTCGATGGTGCCGGCGGCTGTAAGGACCAGGAATCCAACGCTGTGCCGCCACAAGGGGGTGTGACGGCTCTTTACCAGGTGTTCCAGAGCCTGGGTGTCGCCTTGGAACGTGTAACCCGTACTCTTGATCAGGGCCTGCACGACCATCATACGCAACCAGTTGGCTGAGTATTCGGGACGCATCTCTGCCGGCAGCCAGTCTGGAAACTGGACCCCATCGGCCAATCTGAACTGGGGATGTTGCGGATCCATGAGTTTGGCATGTTGTGGCGACGAAAACGTGCGGTGTATGTCCTTCTTGGATTTGGAATCGTGGTAGACCAAGGGGCGCGACGTGCCAAACACATCAGGATTCCAGGTCTCCGGCTCGGTCGGCCACGATCCAGGCAACCCACGGGCCCGGTTCATCTCGCTGGAAAACTTTTCTTGCTGGTAGCCGTGCAAGAAGTCGCGGACGTTGTCCACAGTGACACTGTCGGCCATCCAGCCGCGCACGGTTTGCATACGTCCTTGGACAGTGTTGTTGGGAAACAGGTGCGGCTCGGCCGCGCCAAAGGCAATGAACATGGCCGTGGCAATGGCATGGAACATACAGTCCCCACCGCCGCCACACTCGCGCACGCACACGTTGCCGTAGGTGTTGTGGCCGTGCGTGGCGGCATTGCGTGCCTTCCACAACGGATTGGCTTGGGTGATGGAGACCCAAGGTGTTGGGCCGCACATGCTGCCAGCGATGGCGCCTGGTGCCTGTTTGTTTTCCAGTGTGGTGGCAGTGGCCACCGAATCGACGGCCGTGCCACACGATTCGCCGTCAGTTTCGTCGCACTGGGATTCCATGGCGGCAATGGCCAACAAGGCTGCATCCAGTTCGGCTGGACTCAGGGCCTGACTCTTACCACCCGACCCCTTTTTGGACATGGACACCCTTTACTCACGTTTTGCTATATTTCTCGCGGGCCATGCGCAGCATGGGATGGGGCCGCACCATGTCCCGCTCCATTTCGGCCACTTCCGCCGCGGAATGGACACAATCGGCCACCCACAGTTGTTGAATCACCAAAGGAATGGCATCGGCTTCAAACACGCATTGTACCGGCTCGCCGGGTACATCACTGGAGACGCCCAGCAATTGAAAGTGTGCATTGTGCATGCTGTACAACAGCATGTACCGGCTGACAATGCGACTGGGGTACAGTGAGCAATTGACTTGTCCCAAACTGCTCAGTACGATAAACCCCATGTCGCGATCCCGAAGGGGTGTGTTGCCATTCACCAGCCATTCGAGTGTGCGATCGTCGCCGCGGAACTTTTCGCCACGGGTCATCACGGCCTGGCGCAACACCCACGCCTTGAAATGGCGTGCCGAATAGTTGCGCCGGTCGGCCTCGGCGGTAATGTGGGCGGGGATGGTTTCGGGTTGAAACAGTTGAAAATCGGGATGGGTCACGTCCAAAAAGGGAGCGCTTTTGGCAGTAAACGGAAAGGTTTGGGTGACTGTTTTGCCGCGCCATTCCGCCGGGATGCTCTCATCCGAGGGAAACTTGTACTCGTGCGTGCCACCAAAGGCACTGGGACTCCACGAGTCTGGACTTTGCGACCACGATTCATACGGGTAGCGGCGCTTCAACTGGGTCTTCCATTGCAGATCGGTGAACCATTCGCGGCCGTACACTTTCAGAATGTCCTCGATGTTGTCGGCCGTGAGGAACGAGGCGGCCCACCGCCGCACGTCCATCATGGCCGGAGTCACCAACACCTGCGGCAACTCGTCTCCGGGGTGCATGTACATATGAAACCCGCGGGCGATGGCGTGAAACAGGCAGTCGCCGCCACCACCACACTCGCGGGTACACACGTTGGCCAAGCCTGGAAAGTCACCGGTTTGGAATCGCGTGCGCCAAGCATGGCTGGTCGCAATCAAACTGGTCCAATCGCCCCGACACCCAGTGGCGAATTTGTATTTCTTGGGCGGATCCTCTCCCAGTCCCATGAAATCTTTGATCTCGGTGCTTGAGCCCTCGCCCCACGATGAGCCGCCGCCATTGAACATACTGGACGTGTCTCCGTAATCCTCCCCTTCGCCTTCATCACCATGGTCTTCTTCGGGAAGCACGGGTGGAGGGAACGTAATGACAGGGGGCGGGGCATCGCCCTTGTGTTCGCCTTCCAACGCCACGTCCATAATGGCTTTGACGATGTCGGCGTCGCTCAAGCCGGCTTCGCGCAGCGACGCCAATGTGTCTGCATCCAGTCCACCCAAGGCATCCATGACACCCCTCCGGAAAAAATGCAGATATGAACCGCTCGCTTTACAAGGAACCGAGTCACTTTTTGGCTCGAACTCTGCATTTGGAGTCAATGGCCACGCCGACCGCAGATTTGTGATCTGGACGTGATTTCATGTACAGGGCCAATCCTGTTTTGGTGGCACTGTCGTGTACGTACACGTAGTCCCCACGCTGCACAGCACCGGTGCGAATGCTGTGGGCCAGTCGAGCCTTGTGGGACTCCAGAACGGGACCCAACCACGAGCCTTGATGGGCCAGAACGTTGGCATCGTCGTCCAATTCAAAGAGACACATGGCCTCTTCGGGACATTGGCTGTTGCTCACTGTGGCACCCCGGGCTACCAAATCGTCGACCAACGCCTCGAGTGCATCCTTGCGCGCCACGTTGCTTTGGATGTGGAGGTACCGACGATGCAGCACCAACAGGGCCACAGTGCCCATGAGGGCGGCCGATGCCAACCCACCGTACACCAGTGCCATTTGTTTCAACAGACCCTACAAAACACACCGAAGAGTCAACACGTGTTGGCGTCGCCACGACTTTATCAAAACTCCATTTCCGTCAACTTTGCGAACTTTGTGGCACGCGGATTTCGCGGCTGCACCGATTTGCGTGAAAATCGCACAACGTCACGCATCATGGGCGCCGGCGCGTAGAATGGAACAGGCTGGTGTCTTCCTCTGTGTACCGGCCGCGCATTCAGTACCAATGCACGTGCCTTTTCTACGCTTGCAATTCTGCACAGTTCGGCTTTCGTGAGCACCGCAAGCAGAGACGACACAAGTTCTGGTAGACCACGAACAACTTGGTTCAAGGCCAACAGCGGAGAAGAATCGGTGTGTCTTATCTGGTCGGCTACCAGGGCGACAAGGTCTGCTTTGGCACGGGGTACCTCTTCTTCATCGAGTATGTCACGCAGTTGTTCCATGGACAGCGCATTGAGCCATCGTTCCAAGGGCAATTGCAACACACGTCGCATGTCCATGTCAAGGGCAGTGGCGTGAATGTTGGCCAGCACTTGTGAGTTCTGAGCCAATTCATCAATCAACTGCTCTTTGGTGGCGCCACTGTGACCCACCTCGGCGCAGGCCAGATCGTCAAAAATCATGCGCACCACGTTAGGGTCAAAGTCACTGGCCTCTTGCAAACGCTGATCCAGAGCCATGAGCATGGCGAAATCGCGCTGACGAGCCATGGGTGGTTTGTTGTGTTGTGCCCAAAAAACGTTATTGTAACATACCAGCCTAGGATTATTTCGCGGGTAACAAGGCAAAGGCGGAGTGCCAGTGCGTGTGTCGTTTCATGCATGCCCCGGCGCCCAATGTGATTGCCAATGCACTGTTTCTGACGTTGACGGGAACAGTAGTGGTGGCCGGACTCTGGGGTGGCCGCGCCATTCGCACCAACCACGCGAACGACCGCGAAGACCAGATTCGGTATTATTCGTCGTTGATTTCCACACTGGGCGTGGTGGCGTGGCCCTTGGTGTTCAACCACTTTGTGGGGTTTCAACAGATGCTAAAGCAGCCAGCAACTTTGTTTGGCTTGTTGTGGCCCATGGCGATTCTGTTGACACAATTGAAATCGGACCGGGTGGACTTGACCGACGACCACCTGCCGATCGTGCCCTCCACGTACAAAGACACGGGCATCATCATCAGCGTGGTTTTGTCTCTGGCTACGTTGTTGATTTCAGCCTGGCCCACTGAAGCCAAAGGCAACAAGCAAGCCGTCATCAAAATGCTGATGTATGCGGTGATGCTGTCCATAGCCTTCATTTTGCCTCTGGGAGATTTGACGGGAGATGACCATGAGCCATCGACAGCCTCCACGGTGCTTCAAAGTTCGCAACGTGTGTTCCTCAACTACGCCCTGGGCTTTGTCATCTTGGCAGTGGCTATCTTCCTCACCGGCCCGCAAAAATAATCGCGGGTGCCAAGTCAAGAGGGAGTCATGTCGAGTGACGCAGGAGCCTCAGCAGCCGCCGCTCCGGTGGCTACACCGCAGGTCGAAGTTCCATTGCCCAGTGTGGTGGATCCACTGTTGACGGAACTGGTGCAGAGCATTTACCAGACACCTTTGTCGAAGGAATCGTTGTTGCCTGTTGCCATCCGTTGCATGGAGGCCGCGGCGTTGGTGTCGACGATGTCGGGCAGCCAAAAGAAGCAATGGGTCTTGTCCGTGTTGCGTCAATCCATTCGGAACCACCCCTTGGTGGAGGCTGCGGAAAAGGTGGAACTATTGGTTGCCGTGGATGTACTCGTGTCCCCGGCCATTGACCACTTGGTTTCTGCGGCGCAGGGTGCGTACCAATTCGTGACGCAAGCAGCCCAGTCCAAGGGCTGGAGTTGTTGCGGATCTTCCACCGCCGTGTCTCCGTAACAAGAAAATCTTGGTGTGTGAAGAAAGTAAAGGGGGCGCTTTCGGCATGGTGAATTTGTGTCGGTTTTCACACGCGTTGGGCCAGCCGTCCGAGGGCGCTCATGCGTGGCGTTTGGGTGCACCCAAGGGCAGTCGAAATGGGTTGGCTGTAGTGGATTTGGCAGCCACGGCCGGAGTGGCGGTGCTGTTGACGTTGGCGATGAAGTGTCCACTGTACATGGCACTCGTCATCTTTGCCATCTTGTGGCTGGTCGCGATTTTGCTCCACAAGTTGTTCTGTGTCCCCACTGCACTCAACCGCCTTTTGTTTGGTGCCAGCGCCGCACCTTCTCCGCGTTGATGTTTCGGTGGTGCAAAAACTAGACCCCTTGCAAAGAAAGCCATGCAGCGACGTCACACCGAAAGGCAGTCGTTGGACCATGACGACGAAGAAGACGAAGACGAGACCCGGCAGGTGGTGGCGGACATGCACGACGACTTCCGCCGCAGTATCATTCAAGAATACGAACAGGACCGGCAGGACCAAGCGAGCATGCGCCGGGCCATGCAAGAAGCCGAGGTGGCGTTGATGCCGTCGGCCCACCGCATGGCATTTGCTGCACAACGCTTGGAGCGCAAGCGGCGCCGCTGGGAACGGGACTGGCAGCGCATTTTGTCGCAATACCGTAACACTGTGCTGTCTTGTTCTCCGCAATACTATCCGCATGGCGAACACGTGTTGCGTCACACGTGTCCGTGTCTGTTGCTGCCGCGTGCTGTGGGCGAGCGGGTGCTGCGACAAATCTTTGACACAGTCCAAAAACAAATGGGACGCAAATACGGCACCACGTCCGACGCGCGCCATTTAATCGACGAAATGAACCAATTGTGGTTCCAGTCGGCTTCGCAATACTTGGGCTTGGTACCCAACAGTGTGCCTCACCCCGACGTGTTGCCTTGCATCGTGCCCAACGTCTCGCTGTCGGCTCACTTGGTGGCGGCAGCAGCCGGCGGGGCTTCCTCCTCGTCCTGACGCAAGCAAAACAGTGCCGCTGGGCCCGTGGAGGTCTTGCGCAGTTTTCCAATGTACACCACGCGGGCGGTTCCGCCTTCGCTTTCTCGTACGTTGCCGCAAGGCAATTTTTCGTAGGCCCCTTGCTTTTTGTTTTCCGAAGTGAACCCTTTGATGCGGATGTTGTGTTCCGTGGCCACGCGCGCCAACACTTGGGCGTGATGCACCGCAGTGGCATCGCCCGTTTTGGTTTTTCGCTTCTCCCACTTGGCCAACGCCGCAGTCAAACCATAGTCAGACAGATACGAGTCGTCCAGGCAGGCGTATTGAGAGGCTGGATAGGTGCGAATGCGTCGCTCGTATGCCACAAAGGCTGGCCGTTCCGTGACCGTCACTGCTGCTGCGGGGGTTGTCTTCTTTTTGGTCGAAGCACCGGCGCCCGGAGTAGCCTTTTTCTTCTTGGGCGCAGCCTTGACCGCCCGGCGTTTTCGGGCAGGGCGACTCACTCCGTCGTCGTCTCCGTCGTCTCCAAACTCGCCGTCCATACTGTTGGCGTCCACACTGTCCAAATTCAATTCCACGTCTTCATCCAAGTCATTGTCCACCAGGTCGTCTCCGTCGTCCACGTCTTCCTCGTCGTTTTGGTCTCCGTCGTCTTCGTCGCCTTCGGGTTCTTCTTCGTCCTCCTCCTCGTCTTCGTCGCCCTCGTCGCCTTCTTCGTCACCCTCGCCCTTGTCGGCCGCCGCCTCTTCGTCGTCCTCCTCGAGGTTTTTCAGCGCTGCGTCCACTTCGTCTTCGTCGGGTGCGTTGCCCAACATTTCGTCAGCGGCTTCTTCTTCCAACGTCGTGGCGACTGGCGGCTGCACCAGCGTCACTTCCATGCGCTCTTCCTTGGAAAAATCGGGCATGTTTTCAGGTGGAGCCTCGCGGTCCTTCAAATCCTCTTCCTCCTCCACGGGTCTCGCACTGGGGTCAAGCCGCTCCAATTGAAGAGCCAGCCGGTGTGCACGGGTCTCTAGAAACTGACGTTGCGCTACTTTGCGCAGGCGTTGGCGTTCCTCTTCCATGGGGGCACCAAAAAATGCGTCAACCAAAAGCCCATGACAGCCTGTCCAGGGATGCAGCAATGCTGCACCTCCAGATTCACTGCAGCGTTTGGGGTCATCGTAACATGGCGCCGGCGTGTGTGGCAAAGGTGCATACTCTCCCGCGATGAGCGCGGCTGCGGGGGACCCGCCCGTGGTCGGGCCGATTACGGAGCCCATGATCCGCACGGTGATCCGCGGCATGTTTGACACCTACAGCCGCGTGGCGCACCAAATTGATACCATGGACCAGTTCATGTTGGTGATGGTGCCCAGCATTGTACGGGAAAACAACGTGACTGTTATCAAGTCCAAAAAGACCAAGCGGTGCCACGTGATCAAGTTTGGCGCAGTGACCATGTACAAGCCCACCATCAAGACGCCGCAGGGTACGGTGGTGCCTATCAAGCCACACGAATGCCGCAAGCGGCGGTTGACGTATGCCTCGGACGTCTACGTGGACGTGACGCACGAGATCTACGACACGAGCAACGGCGAGCACGCCGACGAAAACGACCTGCGTGTCGGGGGCGAGGTGGTGAACGCTGGGCACGTGCACTACGGTCGCTTGATGTCGTCGCGTGTGTATCGCGAAGTGTTGCTGTGTGAGTTGCCTGTGATGCTTCACAGCAGTCTGTGTTATCTGCCTGAAGACCGCGACCCTGTGCAAAACGATGAGGATTTGTACGACCAAGGCGGCTACTTCATCGTGAACGGCAGCGAAAAGGTGTTGCTGCCGCAAGTGACTTTGCGCAACAACTTCCCTTACGTGTGCTACGAGAAGCGCAACCCACGCTACGTGTTGACCTGTGAGATTCGCTCGAGCCATGAGTACAAGGTGCGGTCTACGTCCACGCTGTACATCCGGATGACCCGCGTCAAACCGGACAAGACGCCGCAAATTTTGGTGAACGTACCCTTCATCCGCTGCCCGGTGACGCTGGCTTCGGTGTTCCGACTGATCGGGGTGGAGTCGGTGCGCGACATGTACCAGTTCATCATGAACGAAAACCAGTACCCCGAGTTGGAGTACTTGGTGAATGCAGTTCTGGACGATCCCGACCTGGATTTGTCACTGGCGGACTTGTCGGAAAAGATTGGCAAAAAGGGTACGCAAGAGCCTACCGTGGACAAACGGCTGCGCTACGTAACTCACATCTTTCACGGCGAGTTTTTGCCCCACATGGGGTTGTCGCGGACTCCCGAGGTGCGCCGTGCCAAGGCCCTCTACTTGGGGCACGCTGTGTTGAAACTCCTGTTGGTGTACACGGGCATCATGAAGGCCGACGACCGTGACCACATTTCCAACCGACGCATTTTGACGCCCGGCATGCTATGTGGCTTGCAATTCCGCCAGCAGTGGCGCACGTTTTTGAAGGCCCTCAACATCGTGGTGCACCGTGCGGTCGAATCGGGCAAATTCTTCAACGTGCACGAGATCATCTCCCACAAGCGCATCACGTCGGGCTTCAAGTATGCGCTGTCCACAGGCAACTGGGGACAAAACAAAGGCGGCGGCACCATGAAGAACGTGGCGCAATTGCTGACGCGGATGACATCGTTGGCTGGGTTTGCGCACTTGCGGCGGCTCAACACACCACTCAACCGGGAAGGCAAGGCCCCCGAACCCCGCCAGTTGCACACGTCCACCATGATGCTAGTCTGCCCGGTGGAGACACCCGAAGGAGCGCCCTGTGGCTTGATCACGAATTTGGCGATGGGGGCCCACATTCGCATTGGCGCACCCACCGAACCCATCGTGGCGTTGATGCGGTCGCTGGTGCAAGTCAAGCCGCTGCTGGAATGCACGGCCCACGAGTTGCGCCATTCGTGCAAGGTCATGGTGAACGGCGTCTGGGTGGGCACAACAGACGATCCAGCGGGCCTGCATGCCAAGTTGCGACTGGCCAGACGGTACCAGGACATTCCGTTTGACACGTCGCTGGCGTGGATCCAAGACCGCAACCAAATTGTGGTCAATACCGATCCGGGTGCCTTCCTCCATCCAGTCTTTTGCTTGGAGCATCTGGGCAAGTTGCCAGGCCTGTACGAACAGTACGGGCACTACCCCGCCACGTTTTGGAATGCACTCATGGTGGAGGGCGTCATCGAATTCATGGACAAGGAGGAGGAGTACACGTACCGCGTGGCCATGCGCGTCACCGACCAGACGCTGCCTACCGACGTCATGCCGTACACGCACGCCCAAATCCATCCGACGTTGATGTTTGGTGTCTGTGCCGCGATCATCCCTTTTCCCGACCACAACCAAGCACCCCGCAACATGTACCAGTCTGCGATGGGCAAACAGGCCATCGGTGTTCCCGCTACCAATTACTTCAACCGTACCGACACCAAGATGCAACTGCTTTACTACCCACAAAAGCCACTGGTGACTACGCACCTGGCCTCGTTGCTGCAACACGACGAAATGCCGGCTGGCCAGAACGTGCGGGTCATGATTGGCTGCTTTACGGGGTACAACCAAGAAGACAGCGTCATCATGAACCAGGCGTCGGTGGACCGGGGGCTGTTTCGCAGCACGGTGTTTACGCTGTTCCGTGACAGCGAAAAGCACGGCGGCACCACCGACCGGGACGTCTTTGAAAAGCCCGACCCCAAACGCCCCACCGAGAGCATGCAACACGGCAACTATGAGAAACTCAACCCCTTGGATGGCATCATTGACGTGGGCCAGAGCGTCGAAGACACCGACGCTCTGATCGGCAAGGTCATGGTTTCGGGCGATGCGCACAAGAAGAAGAAACACCAGGATCTGGTTTATCGCGACCGGTCCACGCTGTGGCATTCGTTTGAGCATGGCGTGGTGGACCAGGTCATGTTGACGTCCGGGGTGGCCAAGGAGGATATCCGCATGGTGCAAGTGCGCACCCGGGTGGAGCGCGTGCCTGGTCTGGGCGACAAGTTCAGCAGTCGCCATGGCCAAAAGGGTGTCATTGGGGCCCTGTTGCGCGCGGAAGACATGCCGTTCTTAAGCGATGGCACCCAACCTGACCTCATCATCAACCCCCACTGTTTGCCGTCACGCATGACCATCGCCCATCTCATGGAGATGTTGCTGGGCAATCTGTGTGCTCTGGAAGGGCGACGGGGCGACGGCACGCCGTTTCGCTACACCAGCATCGAACAAATTGCGTTTGCGCTGCACCGGCTCGGCCGTGACCGGTACGGCAACGAAGCCGTGTACAACGGCACCACGGGCGCATTGATGGCCAATTGCATGTTTGTGGGGACGTGCTTTTACCAGAAGTTGCGCCACCAAACGTGGGACAAGGTGCATGCGCGCGCCCGTGGGCCGCGCCAAGCCGTGACCCGCCAGCCCAACGAAGGACGGTCCCGCGACGGAGGCCTGCGCTTTGTGAGTGACTGGGTGGTGAATGCGAAACTTACGTGGTGTACAGGGCGAAATGGAGCGCGACATGGCCATTTCGCATGGTGCTGCGGCCTTGTTGGAAGACCGCATGTTCTTGCAGTCCGACGTGTTCAACACGGTGGCATGCACCAGGTGCGGCCTCTTGGCCGAAGATGGACAGGCCAAAAACCAGCGGCGGTACAGCGAAGTTGTCAGCCATGTCAACGAATACTTTTGTCGGAACTGTCGGTCGGGCGAACACGTGCGGCCCGTCATGATGCCCTATGCCTTCAAGTTGTTCATCCAGGAGATGGCTGGTTGCCACATCAGCATGCGCTTGCAACTCAGCGATCCAGAAATTTGATAAATCCAGAACGTGGCACCGTAACTTTTGGGTTGCAATGTGGTGCCACACATTCATTGGGGTTGAGGATCCATTGCGGCCAGCATGAGCACGACACAGCCTGACGATCAAATGCAACCGCTGAAGGCTCTCTTTGAGCAAGTCAAAGTGTCGGCGCAACAACAATGCGAGGCCTACTACATTGCGCAACTCAACCGCCATCTCATGCGGTTGTGTCGCGCGCGGGCGTCTGCGGACTCTTTGGCTACTGTGATTGGCATGGGCGCCACCTGTGTGGTAGAGGCACTGGAAGAGTTGTTCCGCTCCGACTATGAGCGTGGACGGTTCCAACCCACTGACGCACACGAAACCTGGCTCGCCAAATTGGTTCGAGACCTGCCCATGGCCCAATGCATGGATGTTCTTCTGCTGGTGGTCAAAGGCCGCCACTGTGAGTTGGCCACCACTTTGTTTTACACGGTGCATCACCGGATCCAAAACTCAATGGATCTCACTGAATTGTTCCACCACGCGGTGACCTTTCGGATGGTACCGTTGGTGGACTTGATGCTGCCTTATGTCAGAGCCAACGCAGCCCTACTCAACACGGCTTTGGAACTCGCCGTTGAACTGCCTTGCCAGACGCTAATGTATCGTCTGCTGGAAGCCGGCGCTACCAACTGCGTGCTGGTGCTCAAATACTTGTGCGCGGCCGAAAAGGAAGATGACATCGCGGTGATGTTGGCGACACGCAAGGTTCAACCGACCCTGGCCTGCTTCGACTCGTTGTTCCGCAAGTACAAGTGGCAATTGTTGCCACTGCGGGACTCGGCGGACTTTGCCCGGTTGGACCGCATTGTTCAAACACTGCGGCTCTACCAGGCACCAAGGCCTACTCCAGCCGACAATGCCCACACGTACAGTGTGTTTCAAATGTTTCTGGATGCACCAGACGAGCCTGTGAAATGAAACAAATTCCTGTCCACGTTTGCTGAAACAGTTCTACAACACAGCCAAGCCCGAAATAAAATGCAGAGTGTATGAGACGCAGAATGTCACGTGTTAACGGCTAAACCACTCACGGCGGCTACACACACATCATTGGTTCAATTTCAACATGAGTGCCAAGCACGATGAGACGTTGCAACACCTGTTGGAACGGATTAAAGCCATGGCAGTGGAAACGCAACAGTCGTACCACACGTCAGAATTGAATCGGCATTTGTTGCGCCTGTGTCGAGAACGTGCCTCTGCGTGTATCATCGAAACGTTGATCACGATGGGTGCCACGGCTGTGACGGAGGGGCTCCTGGAACTGTTAAATGCCTACGCCCCTTCGTCCGCCATAGATCCGCACATGGCCATGTTTTGGCAAATGGCGCGCTCCGAGGTTGACATCGACTGGATGCGCGTGTTGATCCAAGCCACGAGCCTTAACCGATACGATTTGGCGGCCAACGTGTTTGGCGTGTTGCAAAGCAAAAACAAGCAAGCCGTGGCCGCCCTGGATTGCCTGCGCTTGTTGCAAATTGCCAACAAGGCCTCCGCTACTGACTGGATCCGGATGTTGGTGCCGTACGTGCAAGACGCCGACACACTGAATGACACGCTGCACGTGGCGTTTACATACCGGGATGCGCCGATGGTGACCCGTCTGGTGCGAGCCGGTGCCACGCGCTTGGATGCAGCCTTGGTGTTTTTTTGTTCAGCGGGTCCAGACTACGCGGGCGACATCCATGACTTGTTGATTCGTGGTGTCAAGCCCACAGCCGACTGTCTGAATGCTTTGGTCAGTCCTTACCGTGCGGACAAGATAGCGGCAGAATGGGAAACACGCCTCAAACTGGCACGCATTGTCTCCTGGTTTGTGGATCGAGGCTTGCCGTTGCCCGAGCCGGACACGCACGCACGCAGCATCGTCGTGATGTTGTCGGAAGAATTGTTTCCTGCGCGCGCCGATTGGACTGATTTTCTTCGCCCGCCTCGTGTTGCGGTTGATACCAAACCATGATCCGCACATGGTGTGCTGTGTGAAGAACTCAACGTGGCATGCGTAGCCATCCAGAATGAATAAAATGCAGAATGTGCCACAAACGCCAACCCGTGATCGTGGTCTTGTAGGTCACAATTCATTCTGCTTTTCCGACATGAGTGCCACTCACGCCACCGCGGACGGGGCAGAAACCCTCCATGTGTTGTTGGATCGAGTCAAGGCGGTGGCCTTGGACACGCAGCAACGCGTGTGTGAAGAGTACCACACAGCAGAGTTAAATCGCTACCTCCTTCGGCTGTGCCGGGAGCACGGCAATGCAAAGTCCATTACCACGGTGATTGACATGGGTGCCACGTGCGTGACGGAAGCCATCGTGACGTTGTTGACGTCGAGTGCGGAACGTTCAGTCATGTATTCCCACATCGACATGATCCAAGCGTTGGTCCAAACCCATGCTGGTCTGGATCGCACGCAAGTGATGGATGCGGCGCTCAAGACCGGCCGCTACGGTGTGGTGTGCTCCATTCTGGACGTGTACCAGGCGGAGGGTACCCTGCCCACGGTAGATTACGGGGTCTTGCTGCAAAATGCAGTGGCTTGCAACGTGTCTCGGCTGTTGGATGCAGTGGCCATGCATGTCAAAGACGTGCACGTGCTCAACGCGGCACTGGCACGGGCCTGCGAGTCGAAACGGGTTGACATGGCTTATCGTTTGATCGAAGCCGGCGCCACTAACTACGCGCCGGCACTCGAGTTGTTTTGCGACCACTACGATCGAGAAGTCATGATTTATGATTTGCTGTGGCGCAACGTCAAACCCACAGCGGCTTGCCTCGACAATTTGCTCAGAAACCTCCATCCGCGGACTGTGCCCACCACGGAGCCGGGGTGTCTGCGTCAAGTGACACGCATTATCAACCGGCTGGTGCAACGCGGAGTCCCGTTTCCGGAGAGAAACACGTTTACGTTTCAAGTTCTCGAGGCCTTGAAGCCACACCTGGAGGTGCATGGCGAGGACATGGCACAGTGGCTGTGCCTCGGCCCATGTTACAAGTTTGGGGGAGGTGACGCCACTGAGCCAGAAAAGAACACGCAACAGTAAACCATGCGTGGTTGGTCCCCATGCTTGCTGGTGTTGTTGTTGGTTGGCGTTTGTCTTGGTTGCGTGTTGTTGTATCGACGCAGGACCAAAGCCACGCTGCCGAATTGTGTCATGTTGCGGCCCAGGCGTCAACCTCCATCCTTGCACAAAATGCAAGCGTGCCTTGCACAACAGTCTGCATTGGTGTTTGTCCAGCAGTGTGAATCTGGTGTCCAAACCCATCCGTGGAGTCAACTGGCTCTGGTGGACTTGGCACAGGAGTTTCGTCGCCGCGGCATAGGCTTGCGACTCATGGTGACACCCACCGGCGTCGTGGGCTGGTATGACCCACGGTCGGTTCGTCCTACCGCAACGTCCGACCATGAACTGTGGGTTCACGAAGGTCCACACGCCCCCTTCCGCGTGCCTCATTTGCAACACGATTACGATCCGAATGCACTGGACGTGTATTTGAAAGAAGATGCCAATCCTGCCAAGACCCAGTATTTCCTCACGCCCAGTGAGCGGTACTATTTTCGTACACTGGATACCCAGAACCAATTTCTCGACCTGTTTCGCGCCTGGTTGCCTACGTGTTTGCCTTGTGATGCAGGCTGGCTAGAACACTTGAACTTTTACGCCAGCGGCCAAGGCATAGTGACCAACTTGCACGTGGACGGCAAATCCGGAGCCATTGTCCAATTGAAGGGCCGCAAACGGGTGTATGTCTTCCCCGCACGCGACATCGCGTATGCGGAGATGTACCCGCGCGGACATCCGTTGGCACGCCGGTCTCGTATCGATGGACGACTGACCCCAGAAGTCGTGCGCTCCACCACACTGCGACACGCCCGCGGTTGGGAACTTGTGTTAAACCCTGGTTCGTGGGTGTTCATTCCCGCCGGGTGGTTGCACTATGTGGAGTCGCTTGACCCTGAAACGTACAGTCTAATCTTGCGTTTTGTAAAATGAAACAAACTACACACAAGTTGTCTTAAGGTTCTTTACTGTTGACGGCAGGCCTCAAGGTTGGGATCATTGCCCATGCGCCGCGGTCCACGTGGCGGAGAAGAGGTCGCCGGTGCCTGGCGACGCTTGCGAGGACGCATGCGCAAGCCTGCAGCAAACGTGACTGTTTCCAGCAGCGCACGACCAAAGGCCGCATTCGAGAACTGCTCCATGTTCAAATCCAGGCGTGGCACAGGTGCACCAGACGGCTTCTTGGTGACCGCGTCTTCTTCGGCCGACGACTCTTCATCCGAATCACCGGCGTTGCGGTTTTCAAACACCTTCACCAGCAAAGCCCTGGCCTGGTTGTTGCCCAGCGGGGACGCGTCCATGGCCAGCATCAGCGACATGCAAAGGTTGGCCTTGCGGCGTTCTTCGGGCGAAGCAGTGGTGTCCATGGCCCGTTGGGTGTAGTGTTTGAAGTGACTCGGGTACGAGTCGCCCCAAGTTTGATTGGCAATGTCGCGCAACATGTTGGACACGACTTGTTTGTCAGCATCATTCAGACCCAGATCAAACAAGTCGACGGACAAGGCTTCGCACAGTTTGCCAAAGGCCGGGTCCGCGCTGGAACCTGCGCGGTTTTTCCGAGCGATAAAAGCCTTGACGCGTGCATCGCCCAGCCGACGGGAATAGTTCATGTCGTCGTTAGAGGCGATGAGTTGTGCCAGCCACGCCATGCCCGTGTAGACATCCGCATCGTGCGTGGCCGACTTGTCCTTGGCCTCGTTGGCCAGCGTGCGAAGGTACACCGAGCGTTTATCATCGGGAATGCCCTTGATCGTTCGGCCGTACTCGTCCAGGCAAAAGTGAACTTGCGCCCATTCCACGTTTGTGGGTTCCAGAAGTTGCGCCATCAATGCCAATTGAGCCAACCAAGATGAGATGTGTGTGTGCCGAACGTTGACGCATGTGGTACACGATGTATTTGGGTTCTGCATGTATTCACAGAAAAGGACGTTCAATACTCCAAGACCACAGTATTGGGAAACTTGGAAGAAGTATCCACCCAGCGCCCAGTGTAACAGCGCTTTCGGGCGTCCCCCAATTTGAAATGGGGGCGCAAGGTCATTTGGTAGGTGTGGGCTTGCGGCCGGCCCCGCAAGATGTCATCGGCGCGACACTCGATGCGGATTTCACGTCGTCCAGGGGCCGAGTTCGATTCCAGCACTTCAAACGTGCCCGACGCATCGCGCTCGATGGCACGGAACCGGCCAGTTGTTCCCACCGGTGGGTACGTGACGTCCTTGATGCACGATGGACTGTCCGCGGCCGAGGGAATCGCTTGGGGTGGCACCCGTGCATAGGTCGGCTTGGCTACATGTTTGGCACCGCCCACTTCAAAGAAGGCCGACGCACCGCTGATGCGCCTGGGAGCCGACTGGGCCGCCACGGCCAACAATTCGGCCAAATCCTTTTGGTCCTCGGCGGACACGCCACGATGTGCGCGCGGGACTGGAGGAGCAACGGGGATGCTGCCACCACCGTCACCAATCACTTTCGACAACTCGTCGCACAATTCCACCATGTTCTTGGGCCCTTTGCCCGGTTTGTCGCGCGTGAGTTTCAAACCGCAGTGTTTGGCCAAGTCCACCAAGTCTTGGCGCGCATACGGCGACGAGTACGGGTTGGGCAAGCACGGTCCTTTGGGAAAACGGCACGCCATTTGATGAAACTGGGGTCATTTTTCGCTTTCGTCAAACAAATGTCGTGCACTGGGCCCACCACCAAAAACGTCCTGCTCAACCAAGTGTTGCAAGTTGTGTTTCAACTGCGGCACACGCCGTTTCCTGGCGCCAGCGTGGAGCAAGTGTGGGCCTTGTACCAAACGCTTTACCCTGACAGTACGTACACCCAAGCACAGGTAGAGCAAGCCCTGCGCAGAGGCGCACAACGCGGCATGTTTACGCGGTGCATGTACCCGTCGTACTCGAACGTGTTTTACTATGGCTTCAACGGCGCCATGATCTACAGCAACGTGAAAAACCGTGAATTCGGCATCCCAGCGATCATGGACACGAATCTGTCGGGCTCCGGGTACATGTGTGGCAGTCGTAATTTGCCCCTGGCCGCGCAACTTATGACCCACGGCACACAAGGGGGCAACCACGAGGCGTGCTGTCCGCCGCCGTCATCGCCCGTGCAACAACCTTCCCTGTCCAGTCGTATTCGCGCGGCGGAAGTTCGGGCACGCCTCACATGCAGTTGTCCGGAATAGTCGGCTGGACATAGGGTTGCACAAAGTCGATCACGTGAAAACCCAGTTCTTGGCTCAGTGTCGTGCGCGTCTCGTTCGACAAGTGTTCGGTGGCCACCACCACCTGGCGCGAGCGAAAGGTTGGTGCGCACGGTTTGTCCAGGGTCGCCAGAAACGCTACGTGTACATCCGCCAGGGTCGGATCCCAATGACGCCAGTGCGTGGAGGACCACCGACTCACTGACCGTTTCTCCAAACACAGCGAACGATGGATATGATTCAATGAAGTTCGTTTTCCCGTGCCGGCAGGTCCCACCAACACGCAGGATTTTTTTTCGTTCACAGCCAGCGTGTAAGCCAAAATCTGTTGCGGCAACCAAGGTTGCGCCATTGTGGGTGGATGCCACGTTCATGGTGTCTTGGCATCACACTTCATTCTGCAAGTTCGTTGACTCCGTCTTCTTGTACGTCCTCCTCGGAGTCGTCCGAGTCGCTCTCGGATTCAGACTCGGATGTCAGCGCTATGCTGGCTTTGGGGAGTGTCTTGGACTGCGGCTTGGCTGTGGGTTCGACATCTTCTTCCTCGGTGTCGTCTTCGGCGTCCTCCTCCTCCTCTTCAGGTGGCACATAGTCGTCGTCATCGTCCTCGTCTTCTTCCTCGTCGTCGTCTTCGCTGTCCTCGTCGTCCTCACTGTCGTCGTCTTCGTCACCTTCCTCTGCTTCGTCTGGTTCCTCCTCTTCTTGTGCACCCCTGTCCTCGTCGCCCTCACCCTCGGCTGCATCCTCAGTATCCACGCCGTCGTTTGCCTCCGGTCTGGATTCGCAGCCCAGCAATGCTAGATCAGTGGTGGGATCTACAAAATCTGGTGCTATCAACAGCGCGGCGGTAGCGCGTCGTTCGCGGTCCAGTTCCTTTTGCATCAACTTCAGGTACTGTTGCTTGAACTCTTCCGTTTCTTCGTAGCGCGTGGCCCGTTTGCGCTGTCGTTTGCCGGTGACAATGTTGCTGGGGTCCACGTCAATGTGGGGGTTGCGTTGCTCGGCCTCAGCGTGGGCCAATTCCAGGCGCTCTCGTTCTTGAATCGACAGATCATCGTCTTCGTCCACCACAAAGTCGCGCAGGTCTTCGCCTGCATCCTTCTCGTCATCGGACCGGGCTTCGCAGCCGTCGTCGCCCAATTGGATCCACTCGCCGGCGTCGTCACGGATCCATATCTTGCCCTCGGCGTCGACGCGCCGTTTGCTCGCGGGCTTGCGCTTCTTCTTGGGTTTGCTGGCGGCGGCAGCGCTCATCGTTTGCTCTCAGCGCAGCCATCTTCTTTTAAAACGCTTCGAACGCAATTGGCGTGCTCGTGGTGTATTGAGTTCTGATTTGACTAGAGTGTGGTACTCTGCACCACTGTGCCCGTGTAGTAATGCGTGTTGTATACCAGTTGTGGCTCGAGTATTGCAGTGAACACGTCTTCCGGAGGCGGCACCACGGTCCAGTCAGACGCACTCCCGGTCGAGGCGGTGTCCTCAGACACCATCAGATAGGCACCCGTGTTCACCACCACGGTCTCCTGGCAACTGTCACGCAAAACACATTTCAACTCATCGTGTTACCGAAGGGTTGCTGAGAACCACATTGGGTCGGAAGTGGCAGTTGGACCCCAACTCCAGGGTGGCGTCTCCATCCGCAACAGCCGGCTGTGGTTCCTCACACAGGCAGGTGTGAACCCAAAACTTGGTCTTGGCCGGGTCACCATAGTCTGTTGCATTCAATCGTGCAGCCAACTCGCGCACGATGCATTCGGTGCGAGAGCCTGACTTGGGCAGCGCAACCCCATGCATCACCAGGTAGGGGATGACTCGGACCAGCATGTTTTCGTGGGCTTCGCGAGTAGGGCCCAAGAATTCGTGGTGCACCACCAGATCGTCCAACATGGATTTAGTGGGAAAGGCACCCTGCGCCAGCAGCGCAAGAATCTTGCCTTCGTGCCGCAACCGGCAATACATCGCCAGTGCTGCACTCAAGTCCAGAGGCGTGTCCGTTCCGGCGTTCAGGGCCAACTCCACAGCCATCTCGTCATTGCACAGGGCTGCATTGCGGAGTACGCATTGAAGAGCCACATTGCTGCTCGGGAGGCCTCGGGCGCGCCTGGCCTCGATAACTGGTCCCAAAACGTTGAACTTGTTCCATTTTGCCATGTTCCACAACATGGTTTGCAACAACTCATTGGTCACCGCAGGTTGGGTGAAATCATTATTCACCAAAGCCCGGAACATGTCAAAGTCCCCCATGTCCGACAAAATGTTCAGCACCAACGTTGGGTTCTTGGCAAAGGGAACTTCCAGTACTTGAACCCGATTCAAGCCCAAATGTTGGTACTTTTCGGCCCAGCGGCACGCCACATGTATGTTGGGGTTGGGTCTCTCCACGAGGCTCTTGATGGCAGACTTGACATCATCTGCACCCGCCTCAATCAGGGCTTCCAGCAGTTCCAGTTCTGGCTGCGTATCCATGGCCAAACACTCCCGCAGGTGTTGGTTCATGAGTTGCCGGTGGTAGTCTTTCAACCGTGTCGCAACATTGTTGCAACAGTCCACGTAGAGGGCATGAACAGTGGCCAGCGCATCCCGCAGATGCGCCAGAGCATCGGGGTTTGTTGCCATGCCGATGCTCGCCAACGAAACAATGATGGAACGTGTGCTACGTCACGGGTTGGATTCGATTCTGCGAGGCTAACTTTCATTGGTTCTGCATCTCCGCACAGTGCTTCTTCACCATGTGCTCCAATCGGGCTGGGTCTCCACCCACGCAGCGATCGACCACGTCGTGGCCCTTCAGGACGAAGAAAGCCGGCACGGAACTGACTTTGAAGGCGGCGGCAACGCTGTCCAATTCGTCGATGTCAACCGAGGCAAAGATGGCTGTGGCGGCGTGTTGCTTGGCGAGTTGTTCAAATTTGGGGGCAATGTGTTTGCAGGGCCCGCACCAGGTGGCCCCAAACTTGAGGACAATGGGTTTCTGGCCTCGGACTCCCTGTTCGACCAGAGTGGTGAATTCGTCATCGCTGTTCAAGTGCACAGACATGGCCCAATTTACAGAGGACCGAACACATTTTCTTCCCGTGCGACGAACGTGTCGGCTTTCAACCAACCCACGTGGCTGGCCCAAACATGGCCCATTCCGGCACTGTCATCACCATCGGCAGCGCACACACCATCACAGTGGATGGTCAGACAGTTTGCATCGATGGCGTACCACAGGGAGCAGTGAATTCCGCGGGCGGCCCCCTGCACGTTACCGTGGTGGTGCAAGGCAATGTCGACGGGCCCATCAACATGACTGGGTCCCAGGCACGTCTGGAAGTAAAGGGCAGCGTGCACGGTTCTGTCTCCGGTAGCATGGTGCAAGTGGACGGCAGTGTGCACGGCTCTGTGGCCGCGCAGATGATGCTGCGCCGATCCTAGAGGTTGGCCACAATGGCCTTGAGGATCTTGGCACGGTCGGCACCCTCGACGCGATCCACCACGTCGTCGCCGTGCAAGAACAAAAACGTAGGGCCGGCCGAAACCTGAAACACTTCTTTGGCGAGTCTGCTGTTCTGGTCGATATCCACACTGAGAAAGGTGACGTCTCCCAACTGTGGCACTGCGCTCAAGTCGTCGTACCACTTTTCGATATCTCGGCAGTGCCCACACCACGTGAAGTAAAACTTGATTACAGTGAGATCGTGGGGGGTTTTGTCAATCAAAACGTTGGCCAGTTGGTTCATGTTACGGATTTCAGTGGCCATGGCTTTTTTGAGAAAAAATGAGGGCGGCGAAGCCACACGCAAGCGCACAGTTTGATGTTTTAGAATCGATAATATTGCACAACCTTTTGCACCAGCCGGGCAATCATGTCTCGCAGGTCGGCCACGGTGGGGTAGGGCCGGTACATGATCTCCAAGTCCAACTCCTTGCCCGTGGTTGACACGGCACGGTACGCATTCCACTCGGGCTCGTTGTGAAAGGCCAACAACGACGGGTCCTGCGCAAAGAATTGCAAACTGTCGCTGCGCTGAAACTTGAAATAGCGGTGGTAGTAGGCCGCCACGGCCGAGTTGGCTGGTGCATTGCTCACGCCTTCGGTGTTGCCAGACTTTCCCACCACTTCCAGAATGGCACCCAGGTACCCGGCATCCACCAAGTTGACCAGAAACCACAGCACCATAAGCGTTCCCAGTTGATTGGGAGACTGCCCATTGATGCTGTAGTCAATGCCATTGAGTGACCGCAACCGTTGCGCGCACAAAAAGGTCAAGTCGACCGATTGTTGCAACGTATCCGGGGACAACTCGGGTACACCTTGACTGCGTCCGACCTCAGTCGTTTCCAACCGAAACCCTGTCGTAACATCCGGAATGCGACGTGCGTCTCGGCCTTGCACGATGCCAAACAGTTTGGTAGGAGTTGCAGTGCGCTCCATAAGCAGCCATGCAATGACACCTGGCACTGCACGATTTTTGCCCGCCGCCACCGCCAACATTTCCTGGTTCCAGGTTTTGCGTTTGATGACTTTCTGGGGCTCTCGCGTGCCGGGATTCTCACGGCAGGCCGATTGCATTTGCAAAGTCATGGTTTCCGCATCCCATTGAGCCGCTGCCGCCACCAGATCAGGGCTCCGCAACTCCGTTGGTGCATACTGGAAAAACCGCAAGCCCAGTTTGGCCGCCACGCCCTCCAGCATGCGCACCAATGTATCCTTAACGTTGCGGGCAGGTGGCACCTTAGCGTCGTCGGCCCACGCCAGGGCTTGGTTCAGCAAGGCTTGTTTGTCGGCCGCAGACGTCACGCGCCAGCGCTTGTCCCCATCCAGAGAGGCGCGCATGGTGGCAAATTCCGCCGTGTCCTGGCCAATGCCAGGGCGCACCGATTCTTGCTGTCCCGCCGTGGCTTGCTCGGGCAGGATGTCGTTTTCAAACATTCGCGTGTTGGCGATGCCTTGCAACACATAATTGGTGCCAACGCCCACGGGGAAGTTAGCGGCTTGCGCCACCAAGTCTTGTTCGGCGGCCAGCATCCGGGGGTCGCGTCGGGCCTCGGTGAGTGCCAACTCAAACGCTTGGCCAATGGACCCGCCGTTGGGCTCATACCGGGCCTTGACCACCGCCAATTCGGCCACCCACCGGGCTTGGTCGGCATCCTTACCTTCGGGCGCCTCATCCAAAATCGACTGTACTTGGGCTGCGTATTCCGTTTGCGTGGCCACTTCTTGCTCCCGCACTGCAGTCAAGGCAGGCCGCACGACATTGTCGAATACGTCCTCGGCTGACACAAACACAGGTCTCTGGTCCAGTGGTTGCTGTTGCACCTGGGCCAGTGCCTTTCGTGCCGCACCCAACATTTCGTTGTAGGTGTACACGCCAAAGTAGTTGGACATGGTCGTGGCCCCCACCGCCTGTTCTTGAGGCACGCCAAACAACCCGCGCAGTGTTTTGGTTTGTGTCAATCGTGTTTGGATGCTGTCCATCTTGCGTTGCAACGTGTCGATGCGGGCGCGCAAGCCATTGAGGCCTTGCGTGACTTGGTCCAGTTCTCGTTGCCGTGCTTCCAACTCGGCATTGGCTGCTGTCTTGGCTTCCGATTCCGCACCCTTTTCCAACAAGGCTTGGTCCCGTTGCAGTTGAACCGCAAGCAAATCCCGTTGTGCGGTTTCCAGTCGGTTTCGCAACTGGTTGAGTTGTGCCGCACTGGATGACAACTGGCGTTTGGTGTTTTGGTACTCGCCGTAAATGGCTTGGGCGTCGTTGTCGTCCAAAGATGCTTCGATGCTGTCGGCGGCTTGCACCAGCAAATCCACCCGCGATTGCAATTCGTTGATTTCTTGGTCAGCCGAGCGCACACGCTTGCGGGGTCCATCGCCGCCAGCACCCGCTCCGCGCGCCGCAGCCTCCAGAAGAGCCAGCGCATCGTTGGTTACATCCTTCTTCTCTTCCTGCGGAGCAGGCGGTGCTCCCAAAATCTCGGCGGCGGCAGCGTCGGCAGCAGCAGCCGCTCCGGCAGGGTTCTCAACATCCATGGCGGGGTTGTCAAACTCGTCCTCTGGAAGTGCCGGAAGTGGCGCAAAATTGTCACCACCTGCGAGGGGCTGGCTTGCCGCCTCTGCCCCAGCCCCGTCACGGCGTCGTTTAACAGCGCTCATGGACTTTATTTCACTGGGCACCTTTTTTTCGGTGGCTGCCTTGGCACACTAGGGTGATGCAGCAGTAACGGTGATGGCCACGGCCTTTTGTGTTTTGGACCGGACAGGCTGTGACTTCTCTTTGGTACTGGCTGCACTTTGTTTGCGTTTCTTCGGCAGGGCTTCAGCCTGTTCGGAGGGCGTCTTCTCCTCAACACCAGCCACGCTGGCCCTTGGTTTCTTGGGCGTGGACTCGACCTCGTCCGTGCTTGCCGCACCTCCTTTCCGTTTCTTCGGCGGAGTGGACTGTGGCTCGGCTGCCTCAGCGCTGGCCGTTTTCTTGCCGGCCGCACCCTTGCGTTTCTTGGGTTTGGTGACTTGCAACTTGTCTTGCAAAAAGTACACGGCTTGCAGAAGGCAATCGGCCAAGTCGTCACGTTTCTTCGCCAGTTCCTTGCTAGTGAACCTTTTCGACCACGGTTGGAGGTGCTGGCCTTGGGTGGATAACAGTTGAGTACACAGTTGAATGGCCTTGTTTTTGCGTCGGGTCTTGTTCTGGGCAGCAGTCAAGGCCGGATCGTTGGTGTGATGCAAAACGGATGGCGTGGCGTCAGAAAAGGCAAACGCTTCGGGCTCGAGGTTGATTTTCAACTTGCCGGTGGAGGAAATCATATCCACCTGGGTGTCGGGCGATTTGATGACAAAGTACGACAGCAGCGCCACTGACGTCATCAAGTTACGCGGAGACCGTCGCATCTGCTTCTCGATGATGATGAAATCAACTGGCTGGTCAAACAGTTGCGGTCGACGGTCCAGACATTGGAACACCATCTTGATGCACCGCTCGATACCCACCTTTTTGCTGTCTTTTGCGGTGCAGCCGCACTCTTTCAGTACATCAAAGTGTTCCCAAGCCTCCACGTGAAACTGTGACCAGGATGTGCTGCTGGAATTTGACGCGGCCTCGGGGCGATTGTACGTCACCAACGCATACGCCAAGTTGCGCAACCCCACGTCAAAACTCAACACCCGCATACCCACAGTTGAGTTCTTTGCCAGACAAGTGCCAAACTTTGGCCAACAAATTCCAACGTACCACACTAAAGGGACGGCCATGACTCCAGCCTACGAAAACGGAGACAATTGCTCGCTGTCGTCCATCGGTCGGTTTTACAACGCCTACGACGAGATGCCACACAGTCCAGTGAGCAATCGGTTCTTTGCACCAGAAAACGTGGTCTTTCTCCAGCAGCAATTGGAGCGGGCCTTGACCTTGATGGTAGGCCAGCCGGTCAAGGTGGCGGTCAACGAGGAGTTCACACAGTCCATGTACGACATTGCTTCGCAGAACGGTGGCTTGGCGTACTTGGGACAAACTGGGCTGAACCAACTCAACGAGATGTTTTTGGAGTGGGAGGCCCGCATCCAGTACGTGTCCATCCGGCAGCAAAAACGCTACGAACAGTACTTTTTGAAAGAAGACCGCCAGTTGGTGATGCCGTATCCGCCGTCCGACCGCACGATGAAGGGCGAAGTGGTCATTGACACGTCGGGCTACACTTTGACCAGCCCCTGGAAGAACAACTTTGGCAATTTCTTGCAGGATGTGTTGCACATCGGTCCGCTGGCCACTCCACCTTGCCCATCCAATGCACCTGGAGCCTGTCCCTACAGTCCACTCACGCGTACGTAACTGCGGATTCGCCACTGCAGCACGAACGCTGCGTCCGCAGCACAAACGCTGCAGCACGTGCGTTGACGGGTGTGGGTGACAAACTCCAGCGCTACGATCAAAGCGTCAACCGCCGTTTCATTGCAAGCCACTGCAAACTTTCCCATCAAATCAACTGCCATGGCCGCCAACAAAGCACCGACTCCGTTGGCCATTGAACTGGTGGACGAGGTGGCGTCCTGGTACTACAAGGAGCCCCAGCGCAACCAGAAGGGTGGCTTTTCCAATTTCATTGTTCGCAAGAAGGGTGACTTCGACCGCATTTGCTTCCAGGCGACGGCGCAGGACGGCGAGCCCCGCTGCGTGGCTCCGTTTGGCATCAGCGAGCCCTACGATGCCACCAAGGAGGACAGCAACAAGCGCAACTTTGAGTTGAACCTGCACTCGCCGGCACTGCGCACCTTCCTGGAGACCTTGGACAAGGTCACGGTGCAAAAGGCCATCGAGAACTACGACACGTGGTTTGGCGGCGATGACAAGAAGAAGAAGAAGACCATCAGCCCCGATGCCATTGCCAGCATGTACCGCCCGCTTATCCAAGAGGGCGACGAGTCCAAGGGCTATGGCGACATGTTCCGCACCAAAGTGATCATCTCGGGCCCCAACAAGGTCCGCGTGTACGTGGCCCGGGGGCTGGACGAACAGGGCCAGCCCGTGGTCGCCGAGGGCAACCTCAACGACATCACCAAGTTCGCCGAAGTGGTGCCTATCATTGAGGTGGTGGGCATGTGGTTCATGTCCAAGCAGTACGGGTTGTCACTGACCACCACCGACGTGGTGGTGTTCCCCAAGAGCCGCCGCCAGCCCGGCCTGTTCAACTTTGGTGGCACCGTGCCCAAGGTGGTGCAGGGTGCACCCGCAGCCGCGGCAGACGACATGGAGATTGTGCCCTCCGAAGAGCAAGGCCGCGGTGGCGGCAGCAGCAGTGCCCCGCGGCCGGCCTGCCAATCGCGCGACGACAGCGGTACCGATGCACCGAACGCTTCGGATGCTGGCGAAGGTGACGCCGCACAGCCGGACGAGGCCGACGAGGGACTCAACGGCGACGAGACGGGACCAGCCCCGATGGAGTGAGGCGACACGACCACAAAAATTTGGCACGTCCACCAATAAACGGAACATGTCATTCCAGCAAGCACGTGATTTGCAAGCGCAGTTGCACCGCTCACCGAGTTGGCCGCGTTTGGTGGGGATCGTGGTGGTGTCGTGTGCACTGGTGTTGGGTGTGGTGGCTCTGGCCAAGTGGGCCAACGAGCATAGTTCGTCGCCGTCCGCGCCCAGCCCAGCGAGTTCAGCCAGAGTGCTGGACCAACGGAAAAGAATGTATTCTAACAAACAAACGGAGCCAGGTGCCATGTCTGGATCGTACACCAACGTGGTTTCGGGCCAAGAGTATGCGCAGCAGCAGTGGGCTGGACATCAGCAGTACCAGCCCTATGACTTGAGGTACCAGACGCAACCCGCGGCGGCGGCCTACGCCATGGGCGGCACCACGGGTGCGTCGTGTGGGCTGCCGCAGTTGCCGGCCGTACAGGGCTGCGGAATGGCGGCCCGTCCGGCCTGTGCCATCAACCCCGAACCGTCGGCGTACTATCCGTACAGCGGTGGCCAGGGCGCCGCGGCCTTTGACAGCGCCTACCCCAACGAAGCCGACATGTCCAGCCAGCAGCCACGTGGCTGTCCGTCGTCGCAACAGGCGGGCTATGCCCTCAACGTCAACACGTTGATGCCCGCGTCGTGGCGTGGCAACAGCCAGTGCGGCGACTCGGCGGCGGTGGATGGGTCGCAGTGGACCAAGTATGCGCCCACCAAGGAGGCGTTTGACCGTTACATCACGGCGCAAGGCAGCGCGCGGTTGTCGCTCAACACCCGCAACCCCTTGGCGCGTCAAGTGGGTTTGCCCGATTTGCTCCGCCAACAACCCCCGATGCCCCTGGCTGCCGAGGAAATTGTCTTCAACGACAGTTCCTTCCGGCAAGACACGATCTTCCGCCAACTGGGTCGCTACCCCAGCAGCACTACTTGCTAACCGCGACAAAGTCAATGAAACGCATGCGTCACAGTTTCTTTTTACGGACTTGCAACCATCACGCCAAAGTAACCATTGCGTTGCAGCACCAACTCGCGGCTGTTAGCCAGCCAGCACACCTTGTCGTAAACAAACTTGAGTGGATCAAACTCCATCACGTTCAACACACGTGAATCCGACCAACGCACCAAACTGATTTGTTCGTGCTCCACCATAGCCACCGCATTGGACCCCACTTGTATGACATCCCACATGGAATCCAAATTCGCTTGGAGCCGTGGGCCATGTTCGACAACTGTACCTGTCACCGTGTCCAGTGTCACGTAGTGTACCTCTGGTGTGTCTCGCGCCACCATCATCAATGCCAGGCGCTCGTCCTGGGCCCGACGCACCACAACCATCCTGGCCCATGGTAATTGCCAACTGTGCTCCATTTCACAGGTGAGCAAATTCACAGTGCACGCCCTGGAGGTCAGATCGGGATCGGCCGGGTTGTACCCCAGGATCAACAATCGTCCGTCTTGGCACAAACACATGGACAGGGTACGGAATGGAACATCCCACGTCCACAACGGAGCAGAGGTTTCATTCACCGAAGGCAATGCATACACCTCGACTCGGTACATTCGCAGCACCACAGCCTCAACGGCTCCATCCGGTTGTGTATGGAGCAGCACTTTTTGGTACTCGAACACACGGGCGTCCCACTCGTATCGCAATCCACGGTGGCAGGCAACATGTTGTTTGGTCGAGCGGTCAACGTATATTAAATCGCCGGCATATGTGGCTTGTGCGTACACTACCAACTTGGTGGGGTGCCAACTCAAATATCGCTGGCACCGCAACGCATGGGCCACTACACCACGGACTAGAGCGGTGGGTACGTGGCGCCAGGTTCGAAGGTCCTGCAGCCGCATGGAATCACGATAGAATGGTCACCGACCAACCGTGGTCCTCTCACCAAACTGATCTGCGTTGCCAAACAAAGCAGGGTTATGGCCACTTCGTTTGCTTTGGTGGCCACACTTGTGCCTGGCAATGGAGGCAGCCCGTCCAACAACTTTGGCGAACAAGTGGCGGTGACAGCCGCGGGGGACCGGGTGTTTGTCAATGCTCCGTCTTCTGGCGACGGTCAAGTTCACATTTACAGCACAACGGACCTGTGGTTGACTGCCCTGGAAGACATCATCGACAGTCCCATCGTGGACAACTTGAGCCCGCCGTCGGCGTTGCCGCTGTTTAGCCAAAGTGTGGCCTGTTCTGCGGCAGGAACAGTCATGCCGGTGACGTCTGCGTACCAACAACGCATTTACTATGATTTGGCTACGCTGGGCAACTACGAAGCCAACGTGGGATTCGAACTCTCCACCTGCGCCACAAGTAGCACGGGAGTCATCACGGCATTTGGGTTTCCCATAGACGACAGCATCAATGTGTACAAGGCCACTCCAGTCGTGGGCGAGTACGATTTGCTGGCCACGTACGCCGTGCGCAGTGACACCAACAATGGCTTTGGGCAGTGGGTTCAAGTCAACCCTGGCGGCACGCAAATGATGACGGGCGCCCCTTTTTACGGCAACGGCACGTTGGAATTTTACAATGCGGGCACCGTAGACGGTTGGGTGACGTTGTTGTTTCCGACTGAAGTCTTGTCGCCTCCGGGCTACACGCACCTCGGCGGGCCGCTGACCTCGGCCAACTCGGATTTCACGCTGGTGCTGTGCACGCTGCAGTCCAGTGGGTCAACCACAGTGGTCCGGCCTTTGACCACCGCCGATCAGTTTCAGACTTACTCGTTTGGTGCGCCGCTGGCCAAACCCGGTGCCACGTCGTCGGTGGCAGGCGTGGCCGTGTCACCAGACGGCACCACATGGGCCGTGGCTTACTCAACCCCAGGCTCACCCAGCAGCATTTACATCTACTCGGGCACTGGCACTGTGCGGCAAATCCTTCACCCCAGCGTCACGGTGGCAGTGCCCCAGGATTTCACACCGGAAGGTCGGTTTCAATTTTCCGCCGATGGATCGTTGTTTGCCATTGGCGATCCATCGCACGTGCGGGCGTACGTATTTTCGGTGCGTGCGCCAGCACCGCTCGTGTACTCGTGCGATGCAGTGGTGGGCGGTCCGCCCCAAGACGCCCAACTGTCGTATGTGGCGCAGTTGCCCAGTGCCGTGAGTGGCCGGCCTCCGTCGGACGCCGCGTTTTCGGTGCTTCGAGTGGGTCCCGCACGGGCTTTGGGGTTGGTGGCACACGACCATGCTTGGAATGTTTGGCGGTCGTGCATGTGACACGTGTAAAACTGTGCCGTGTCCAAGTAAATGGCCACTCCACCGGGTGTGTTTGTGCAACTGTCGGCATCGGACCCTCCTCCCAGTTTCTCGACGGCTGGACCAGCGTGGATGGGTTACCAGTGTGTACCCAGCCGGGGCCTTTGTATGCCCGTCACCACAGTGACCTACGACCCCAACTTTCCATTGCACGATTCGGCACAGGCTTGCCGTCGCCAATGTGGCACCTACTACGCAGCCAACTCGTATGGCCGGTACGGTGGCTACGCGGGTGGCGACCTAGATGTGAACCCAGGCCCGAAGAAAGCGCCCAAATCCTTCTCCGATTGATTTCTGCCTTCAAGAATAAAAAGCACGCATGAGCGTACCCCCCAGCGCAGTCACGCGCCGCCGAACATTTCCCTGGACTTTGTTTTGGATTACACTGGGTGTCACTGGCTTTATGGTGGGCTGTATCCTGTTGAAGGCGAAACTGCGTCCCTCGCACGCTCGCACTGAGATGGGAACCACAGAACCCCGTCGGCAAGTCAGGTTCAATGCCACGGCACGGGCACGCGTCATTCACAGCGACGGACGCATGGACCAGCACTCGCAAGTCCTGCCAGTGAACTAGTTGACTGCAATAAATGGTTCCATCAGTTTGATGTGGGCCAGCCAAGCATAAAAGATGCTTTCGGCCACGGACCGTCCACTGCTCAAACCAACCGTGTTGTCACTGGCAAAATGAATGCCGCCGTAAAGCCGCGATATGCCCGAAACATCAGCCACGTGTTGCATAAAGGCGCCATCCTCTGGCAGGGCCAAACTCACCATCTGGGCTGCCGCGGCGCTGAATGTGCTGTGTCCACTGACGTAACCCGGGAAGTTGGGCGTGGTGATCAGCGGGATGTAGCCCGGAATGTACTGGTCGGGACGGGCACCCCAATACGTAAACTTGGCGGTCCAAGCATACACACCTGCGTCGCTCAACGCCACTGTCACCAAGGCCATCAACTGGGCGATGTTGGCCTCGGCCTGGTTCTTGGGTGCCAACAACCCGGCCACGATGTGCGTCAAGTGTGTGGGCGGTGCATCCGCAAAGTAATAGGCGATCTGTTCCTGGGCCACCGTGCGCGCGGCTGTGATGGCTAACAAGTTCTCGGCATCGTCAGCCATCGTGGAGCACGGTTCAGTCGTCGCAGTGGTGTACGTGTTGCCGAGGTAGGTCACCAAATTCCAATTGGGCAAGACCGGGTTGCTGCCGGTCCAAAAGGTGTCTCCAGTACAGGCGTCTTCAGGTGGAGAGGGTGCCACTGGGTTGTTGGCGCCTGTGTCGTAAGCCAAGACACCCAGCAACGACGTCACGTAAGCCTGTATGTCTGTAGACTGTTGACCATCCAGTTTGGGGTAGGCATTGAAAATGGCCGCTGTGCCGGGCATGGAGGGTAACGACAAGAAACAGGCATGGTTGGCGGCTTCGTTCGAGGTGGCACGGTCGTACATGGTGGTGTGCGTGACAATGGCCTGGTAAATGCACAAAGCCACATCGGCCAGATACCGGGCCGCCCGGGGCGGTGGAAAGGCACCGGCGACGTAATCCGCCGCGGCGCTGAGCCACGCCAAACACGGTGAATACGTCACGTCGTAAGAACGTTGGCTGGTCAGAATCCAATGTTGCGCCACACTGGGATCGGGACACACGCTGAAAGTGGTGGTCGAATTGGGAGGCAAGTACAGCGCACCACGGTACGTCACCAAAGCATTGTGCACCAACCAAAAGATGCCATAGGCATTGGTTTGCACTTCAAACGATTGCTTGGTGACTGGCACGCCAGTGATGCACACAGTGGCCATGGCTGTGGTCTGTTGCAAATAGACTGGATCCGTGAGCACCGCCCCCAAATCCAAGTTGTACTCTGTGCTCGCGATGAGTGGCATGTGACCTTTCTGTTACACTCAGCAGTATTTGTGTCATACTGCGGTAGCGTGGGGGTCAGTCATACTCTGCCTGAACTAGAGCAAACCACCATGAGTGGCGCCGACTCGTCGAAGGCTGTGACCGCGTTTTGCGTGGCCCAAACCCGGGCCATGCACACCGAAGAAGACTTTGCGGCCCGGCGCAAACCACTGGCTGATCGAGCAGCAGAGATACGTACCCAATTGCGACAGTACCTGGACGACCACAAGTTGACATGCTTGGCTCTAGACTGGCCCGAAGTGGATGCCGACAGTGGTCAAACCCAAATGGGGCGCATGTACCTTCGCGTCAAGCACACGTCCACCATTGGCACCTTGAATCTCGAAGGCATCGAGCGGGCTGTCCTGCGTGTCACGCCCGACGACCTCAAGGCACAGTACAAGATTTTGCAAGACAAAAAGGCCAAAGAGGCCACCAAGAAGCCGGCCGCCAAGCGTGCCAAGAAAGACACGTCGACTGACAGCGGCGAAATCACCATGTTGGCTGTGTGGGATGCGGTCATTGCGGTGAAGGTGCGCGAGGAGCACTTGCGCCAAACAGACTCGTTGATCCTGGATGCCGCGTCCGAACGGGGCAAAAAGGGACACGCTGACGCCGTGGCCCCTGATGCCATATGCAAGTTGGCCCAAGAATGGACCAGCCTGAACGAAAAGTTGGCCGCTCTGTCCAAAGCCAAGAGTGCAGCACTGGAAAACTCCAAGGCTGTGCTGGCCAAAGAAGAGGCCGCTGTGGCGGCGTACTTGGAGAAGGCACACCCCGTCGACAAGTGCCAGGAAGTCATGTTGACGTACAAATCCGAGTCGCGGCCGTACATGCTGCGCAAGAAAGAAAGTCACGCCAGTGTGCCCGTGCGCATCACGGCCTTCAAGCCCTACATTGCGCATTCGCTGGAAACGTTACGCAAGGACCATGCCAACGAGTTGAAGTCTTTTGCCACAGCGTGCTCCGACGCAATCAAAGCCAATTTGGTTGAGATTCTGAAACAACAATTCACCAAGTTCCAGGTGGACCACAAGAAGCCCGAGACCTATGTGTCTCTGGACAAAGTGCCGGTCAAACCACCCAAAGCCAACGAATAGCCGTGATGCGCGGCTCTCCTTAAAATAAACATTGTGCTGTTTGCGATGACTCGTTTATTTGCCAACCCAAACTTGTGGTCCGGGCAAAACAAACATGACCGTACCCAGCGACACGTCCGACACGGACTTGGCCATCTTTCAACATCTGGCCAATCCGAAACGCGTGGATTTCAGCCGTCCGCGCAACAAAAAAAAGGGCACCCCAGGCCATGCACCGCCACCTGCACCAAGTCGGGGCGCGGCGCGGCCGCCCTACCGGTTTGCACCCCGTCCGCCCATCATGGAGATGGAAGAGGCACCCTCGCCGCCGTATGGACATCCGCCCGAATCGCAACGCCGTGAGCCACAAGGTTACGACCCTGAGCCTCAGGGGCGGGGCGAAGAACCACAGGAGCACAACAACAGGTCGCATGCAGACGATGCACGCGGAGGCTCGCCCGACGCCTTGCACATCCCGGTGGGTTTGTTTCCCGACGAAGAGGACCAGCCTCGATATCCACAGTCGGTGCCACCCCAGTATCCGGTACAGGACAGGTCCCCTCCGCAGCGGTTTGCGTACGTGCAGTCCGAAGCCCCAGCGCGCCCACCTTCCGGTCGAGAACGAACGTCTGTCCCACGCCAGAGTAGGTTTGCCGACCGGGTGCAAGAAGAACTGCGCCAAACAAGTCCCAAGTTGTTCTCTTCCAACCGTCCCACCGCATCGAGGGTGGCGCCCCAAGATGCACGGCCGTTGACGATGCCGCCGCTGGCCCAACCGGCTCCCAAATACGCCGCTCCACCGCCCCAGCCCTATGGCGCCCAGGCGCAAATGTCAGAGGACGAGATGCGCTCGGCACACGCCAACGCGTCGTTTCCGGGGGACCACGACGACATGCAGCGCATCAAACAACGCCTGCTGATTGAAGTGGCCGATCTGGAACAAAAGGGCTACAAGTTTCCACGCCGGCCCACGCTGGAGGACACGGTGGAAGAGATTCAGTTTGAGATTGACCATGGCAACAGCGCCATGGAGATGAAACAGGCCGTCAACTTCATCCGCGACGGCATTCCGCTGGTTTACAACGTCCTGGAAATGGCCAACAACAAATGGGGGCCGTTTTTGCCCATCCAAGGGTTCACGGACGAACTGCTGGAAAAGATGAACAAGGACCCCCAGCGCTACAATTATGTGTTGGAGCGCATGTACCGAAGGTATTGGCGCAAGGGCAGCATGACACCAGCGATGGAGTTTGTGTGGGTGTTTATCGCGCCGTTCTTCTTGTACGTCGCCCGCAAGAAGTTGTTCCGTGGGTTTGACAAAGGGCCCGGCCCATCTGCCACTTCGGGAGGTGGCGCTGCCGCATCGGTTTCCCCCGAGCCGCCTCGCCAGTTTTACAGCGAGCCCATGAACACCGGGGTGGTGCCCGACAACAACATCGGATCCAGTGTACGTCCCCAGCCGCCACCTTCCGGCAACATATTTCCCCCACCCATGATGGAACAGCCTCCAATTCCTCCAGCCACGGTCCCGCCCATCCGGCCCAACCTTTCGTCCGCGCCAGCGGCGGTTCCCAGCAGTGGTCGCAAAAAGTTGCGCCCCCCATCGCATGGCATGTTTGCGCCCACGCAGCCGGCACTGGCACCGCAACCAGCGTTCTCGCCACAGCCGGCGTCAGCACCACAACCAGCGTTCTCGCCACAACCCTCCATGGCGCAACACCAGTCCGTCCCATCAGACGATCCGCGTGAACCACAGATGCCACAACGAACTGCCACCAACTTGAGTGGCGTGTCACGGCTGGTGTCACCGCCACTTCCGACCATTACGGCGTTGCCACCTCCGCTGGTGGCTCCACGGCGCCCGGTGTCGCAGAGCCAGACGTTGAGCATCCATGTGCCACCTACCCCGATGAAACCTTTGACGGTGGCAGAAGACAGGTCACACGAGTTGCCCGAGGTGTCAGCCAGTGTCAACCTCTTGGCCATCCCCGAGCAAATTCCCGAAGAGGAAGAAGAAGGGGCTGAAGCACACGAAGACGCAGACCGGGACGACCGCCGCGATGTGGAGGACATGTGAGCACAGCCCAAAAAAACTGGCACCCGTGTGGGCAATAAAAAATCCACTGGTCAAAGACAAATGGCGGCGTACTCGTTCCTGAGTGACTTGCAACAGCCCGCACGGCCGTTTGCGGGGGGCAGTGGACCCAGTCCCGAGACCAGCGCGTATTGGGAAAAGTCGGGCCGGCCACAAATGGAAAACGCGCCTGGGCCCCAATTCCCTGCTCTGGAAAATGCCCCACAACAACTCACCGGATCGCGCATGTTCACCCCCTTGGAACAAGGCGGCGGTCAACCGCCTCAGCATGCACAGCCCCAGCAGTCGGCACCCATGACTCCCATGCAACACCTTCAGCGCGACAATGCTTACCTCCGCAGCCAGTTGAATGCACTGGTAACCCATCTCCAGCAGCAAAAGCAGCAGCAAGCCAACTCGGCGGCACAGTCTCCCAGCGGAAGTGGCAGTGGCAACAAACGAACCACGGAATTGCTCATCACAGTTATGGTGGTGCTTTTTGCCGGTGTATTGGTTACGATGTTTGCGACTCTGCGCAAGGTGTCGGCGGCAACTCGGACCGGGGGCTCTTGAGGGTCGAGGACAGCAGCACCAGTCGCCCCGCTTGCTCGGCAAACTGTTGAGACCACCACAACGACAAACTTTCCGCACCGAGATCCATCAAGGCACGGCGCTGCTCTGGTTTCAAAGCAAACTCAACCGAACTAAACGTCTTGGTGTCGATCTTGACCACATGGTGCTGCAAGTGCCGAGGCAGTTGCGACAAACGCGCACGCTCGATGCCGTCCATGGCCACGTAGAGCACGCGCATCATGTAGTCGCGAAACGAGGCCACGCGAAAGGGCAGCGTCCGTGTCAACAGCAACGCCAACGTTTTGTGCAAGGGAAACACATCCAAAGGCAAATTGACCAGCATGCCTCCGTCCACCAAAATCTCGTCGCCGATGCGACTGGGCGTGAACAAGACTGGAATGGACATGCTTGCTGTGACAGCACGCCACACCTCTAGGTCGGGTGTGGAGGTGTGCGAGTAATACACTTCGGTGCCGTCGTTGACCCGGGTGGCGGTGGTTACAAACGTCTTGTGTGTGTGAAGAAACAAATCGCGAAACGTGATGTCGGCATGGCCGGCATATTTGAGCAAGATCTGTCGGATCCGGTCGGCCACAGTGCGCTTGTCGTGAAAGCCCCACTGTTCCGAGACGTTGAGTAAGTCCACGTGCCGCAAGATATCCATGCCATCCAACACCGAACACTCTTCTTGCATTTGCGCCTCGGAGCAACCCACCGAGGCCATGAGCGCGATGAAGGCCCCAGCAGACGTGCCGGCAAACCCTTGCAACTGGTCGTAAAGAGGTCGCGGCCGTTTGGCAAAGGCTTGCTCCAAGACACGCCACACGCCGAGGAACGCCAGGCCACGCACCCCACCGCCCGAAAACACCACGTACTCGAGTTCGTCAAACACCCAACTCATAAACGCGAGACTGGCCACTTGCCCTCTAGACCCCGGCTTTCACCAAGCCCTGGTCCAGCGCATAGATGTAGTTGGGAAGGACGTGGTTGTTGGTGAACGATCCCCAGTTCAAATTGTACGCCAGAGGCGTGCCACCGTGCTCGTAGTAATGCGGGTGATTGGGATCGGCCGTGTTGGGCATCACAGAAAACGGCAACGTGGGAATGACGTCGCTGGTGTTTTGCATTTCAAAGAATTGCGTGAGCACTGGTGCTTGGTCCAGAGCGTTGGCAAACTCCACGTTGCCCGTGCGCGGGGCGCCGAACGTGTACACCCGTACGTCTTTCACCAGGGGCAGGTTTAACGCTGTGTCCAGTGCCGCAATATTGGCCAGTGCGCCACCCATCGAATGCCCCACAAACACCACTGTCTGGGCTGTCGCCAAGTAGGGAGTTAACTGGTCACGAATACGCTGGTACAACTCGTAAAAGCCCCGGTGCACTCGAATGCCACTGGAATGTTGCACGGCAGTGGGTTGGGACTCCAACAACTGGGGTACACGAACAGGCCGGTGTTTGCGACGTTGCCACATGCGCCACGGCGCAAAGATGGTGTCCAACCGCGGAAACACCGTCACCAACATGTGGAAGGGGGCAAACAGATCTTGATTGGTGGAAAGATCCAAAATGAACTCTTTCAAGTGTTCGGTGCCTCGCAGAGCCACCATCAGAATGGTGGGATCGGTGTGCATGGCATACACGGCACCCACGGGCTGTCCCGTGTGTGCATCCAAGAGGGCCTTCAAGTCCCAGCCGTCCGGAGTCAACTGCTCCACAGGCACGCCTTGCAGTTGACGCACAATCAAATCGGCACCAAAGCGTGCTGTCTTCGCGTCGTAGTGGGACGATGCGGTGGTCAAGTTGCCTGGCGACAATCCATTGACGGGTTGCTTGGAACAGGGATACGTCGCACACGTGTCGTCGTCGCCCCCGATGGCTGTCTTCCACGCTTGGACACTGAGCACTATCCAGTACACTATGCCACAAACTGCAACCACCAGTGCCGTTCTCCACAGCAAGGTCTTGGTGGCACATCGCGACATTGGCCCCGGTGTGTTTTGAAAGTGTAGAGGGGAATAAAGCGACTCTCACACACAAATGGCAGCCCAGTCTGGTTGGCCCGCACTGGTCATCAATTTGGCGCAACGCACCGACCGATGGGCCCACGTGACTGCCAACCTGGCGACGCACGCCCGTGGTTTCATCCAGGACGTGCGCCGCGTCGAGGCGCAGTACGATGCCAGTGACGGGTGCCGGGGCTGTTTGGTGAGTTTTGCGCGGGCTCTCGAAACGGCGTGGGAGTGCCAGTGGCCTGAGTTTTTCATTTTGGAAGACGACGTTGTGTTTGATGCCACCAGCGAGATGCGGTGGCGCACGGCGTTCGCGACCCTTCCTGCGGATTGGCAACTGGTCGCGGGTAGCGCCTCGTGGGTGGACGCCATCACCGTTTCGGCAGCGTCGCCGTTGGCCTTGCGAATCTTTCGATTTACGGGCAGTCACTGTGTCTTGTATCGTCGGGACTGTGTGCCGGACTTGCGTCACACCATCCGGGCCCTGCTGGCCGACAACCAGGTAGTGCCGTATGACCACGTGTTGAATGTTGCGGTGCGCCACAAATACTTGGTTGTGCCGTTTGTGGCCTACGTACAACCCGGCGATCGTTCGGACATTCGGCGCAGCGATCCCACCAGCCGAGTGGATCTGGAAAAACACGTGCTACCCACCGAGCGCCGAGCCGTGTTGGAGTTGGCGCGCGTTCGGACCAGACCCCTGTCGGCTGACGTCTTGGCGCAACGTTTAGCCCAGTACTACGTCCAGGTCTACCAACCCTACTGGAAGTACACCCCCACCGGTCTTCCACCACCGATGGGAACAGAAATCAAAGCCGATGGCTGGGTACTACAACAGGTTGGGGTTTGACTCCTGCGCCAATGACTTTGACACGTACAAGGCGCAGGCGGCCAGTGACTACACCATGAACTTGAACGCCGTGTACCGGCAAGGTGAGGCGCCCATTCGTCCGTTGTCCGTGGTCAACCAGCCTACCACCTGGGGTCCGCTCCGTGGGTCACTGGTGACGCAAGAGTCCTTCTTGCAAGGCCGTGGCCAGACGTTGGCTGACTGTCCCGATTGCGACGTCATTTGGCTGCCAGAAACCCTGTTCCCCAACCAAACCGCGCACAACCAACTGCCGGCGTGTGAGCGTACCGATTTGGAGCCGCTCCAAACCCGCATGCGGCGGTCGTGCAACGGGTTGGAGGAAGTGGACACGTCACAGTACTGGATGATGCCTGGTGCCTTTGAACAGGGCTACACCGGACCGTACTTTGGCGTCAACGGCAACATGCAGACGCGGATGGCACCCACCGACGAGACCATCAAACAGGGTGCGGAATCCTATGGCACGTGTCGGCAGAACTATGGCACTTACGGCAGTGCCCGCTCGTTTGCGCCCTACAGCATTTGAATGAAACATTGCCTGTGAGACCAACGCGGATTTCGGTGAGTTCGGAGTAAACCCAACCATGGCCAAGCAATTTCGCGAATCGGACCCTGACGATTGGCTGGCTGAGTACGCCGCCCGGGTGAACCAGCGTGACAAACCTGGAGCCGCTCGCTACCACCAGTTCACCCCTATGGCCGTGTTTTACGGAGCCAACGAAGTGATTCATGTGCCCTGCCACGGTGAGGCGGACATCAACGCGGTATCGCCTGACACGTTCGACGAGACCTTGTTTGCACGGTACGTGGGCATCCAACGCGATGGCGATGTCATGAAAAAGTTCTTTGGTGGTGAACGCTCGTTTACGCAAGGCAAAATCTTCGAAGGCGAAACGTTTATCTTTGTGTTTCGTTTGCTGGATGACAATCGCCAGTGGGTGGAACACAACGGCGGGTTTTGGATTGGACCGTTGCGCCCCGACAACGTTCAATTCGTGGCCGTGCTGTACAACCCTTCCGATTTCTTGAACGATGAGGCTGGGGAGCAACTGTTTGACGTTCACGTGCAAAATGTGTACGACGCACTCAATGCCGGCAAACCCGTGGCCCGGCGCGTGCCTATGATTCCCTACTACGTCAATGACGACGAACAGATTGTGCCTCTTTTTTCGTGGTGTTGATAACAAAGGTCTGGTTGTCAAGCAGATGTCCCGACTGGTAAAGCCAAACGAGGCGTGCGATAGGATCATCCAGTTTGCAAAAGAAAAGAACTTGACTCTGAATACACCTGCAGATCTCGAACAAGTCATTGCCGCCATGTGTCAGAACGGATTTCGGATGCACCAAGTGCTTCAACAATTGAAACCAATCTGGATCGAGATCCGTATGCTTCAAGGTGTCAAAGTGAATCTGTTTTAATGTTTGTTGCGACGCGCAACGTACAGGACCAAAGCCAGCACCAAAACGGCGGCCAGTGCCACCGCCGCCCAATACAAGGGGGTGAATTGCACCGACTTGTTGCCGCATTGCTCGTAGAGGCAGTGTGCCGTGGGTGAGTTGGCGCATTTGCCAGCGGCCTTGTTCCCGCACGAAATACACCTCTTGAAGTCCTTCCATGCTGGCACTGAATTGTGGGCGCATTGTTCGGCCCCAGCGGACAGGGACGAAAAGTCACCGGATTTCACCGCCGCAGTGTACTCGGGCATGAACGTGGGGCACTTTTGCGTCAACGTCTGGTTGACACCGCCCACTGCCGACGCCAGGGCCGCGTTGAATTCAGCCTCGTTCGAGTACGAGGCACCACTGGCTTTCAAAAAGTCCTTGCACGGTTTGGCACGCACAAACATGGCAAGTCGTTTGATTTGGACATGAGATTTTTTTATTCATTCTCGGGTTTGGGCGAGCCTTGGTACACCGTCTCCAAGTCTGTCGTCAACAGCCACGGATTATGAATGTTAAATTGGTGTCCTACGCGTTGAACGGGTTGTTGGGTCTTGTGCTCGAGTTTGGTGACGTAACCACACTCCATGCAGCATTGGCCTTCGACTGTGATCAGGCCGACATAGGTGTAGGGCCAAAACAAAGACCATTTCTCACGACGGTAAATTTCAGCCGACTTATCAATGGGATACGTTCGATGCGTGTGGTTTTGCAGCGGGTCCGTTGCCACGCGCATCCCCGTGCCAATGGCACCAGCGGCCATCAGACTGGCGCCCCACTTCAGAACCCGCAACGCTTGCCCCGGCACGTGGACGTTCATTGAAGAAATGAAGGGTGTGAAATCTTGATGGTAGCCATGATGATATGCAGAAGTTGATATATTCCAGATGAAATAACGAGTCATGGCTTGGGAACACATGGAATGGTTTGCACATGGGCTGGCCACTCTCCTGCGTGATGGTTGTCATAAAACAGGTAGCGGACCCGCAACATCTCCGACGCACCAGTTGGGGCTGCTTTGAATGCTGCCAACAGTGTGTTGTGCACCACTTGCAGCCGATCCTTTTCACGCAACGAATCGCGCTGGCCTTTGAACTTGTCCGGGTTGTAGCGGATGAAAATGGTCGGCATGCCGAACGACAGGGTCACATCGACCATCCGCGTTTCTTCGGACGTGCATTGCACGCGGTCTCGGTGCGCATCTTCGTCTACCTCCAGCACCACCCAGTGGGTACCGCAGTCCCACGCAAAGTCGGGACGCTTCTTGCCACACTGTCCATCGTCGATGATTTCGTCATAGTACGTGTAGTGGCTCAAATCTGGCGTTCCATCAATGAAGGCCTTGACGCGGCGTTGTTTGCACAGTCGGTAACTCAGGAATTGCGAACCGCAGTCGGCACACAGTTGGGTGTGGTCGACGACTTTGGGAAGAAAACACGTATCACACCGTTGCAAGACCCGGTCCACGTCAGAGGGAATACGGTGTGGTTCGCACCGTTCCGGGAGCGCACCTTGGGTGCCCCAGTGGGCATAGCCTTTGCACCCATCCACTTCGCATCTGCGTTTGGGCCGTGCCATCATGTTGATCCCGGCATGTTTGGCACAATGTGTTGGAGCCATACCAACCAGTCCATACCATGCACATGTTTTGCATCCAGGCTTGGCACACCGTTTGTTTTTCACGTTGACCATGTCGTCGTGCTTATGTGCCGCACAGTACAATCCCTTGTCTTCTCCAATCCGGTTAAAGACGGGTCGTATGGCGCATCCGGGCTGGGCACACCGTTGGCTTTTCACGTCGACCATGCCGTCGTGCTTGTGCGCCACACAGTACAGCCCCTTGGCCTCTCCGGGC